>JBCCMK010000024.1:0-46256 GCA_039026395.1 Pseudomonadota bacterium
ACAATGAACATCGCCCCCACGGGGCAATCGGCAGCAAGGTCACGATCGACCTCATAAAATCAGAACACGCATCCAGCCCGTGTTCCTGATTTGGTCCAGAAAGCTCAACGCCCAACCGAGGGCACGTTGGGGAGCGCTTCAGTTGGAGACGGATTCTACCCAAAAATGAAGGAGAAAAGGGTCTCAGGTCAGGAGCAATGTCGAACATTCCTCCAAAGGCCAACCGGAGAAGGAAGAAATGCTTCGTGCCCGTGCTCAAATGAAATCAGAAAGCCACTTATCGCAGCTATCGTCTGCTACTGGTTCTAAAACTGGGCTCTAGGCCGTGTAGCTAGAAACCATTTTCTTAATCTGATTACGAAGCTCTGACCGAGTACCCGATTTTCCAAGTTCGTTAAGCGCTTCCAATTGGTCGGAAAAGTTCAATGGATCAACGGTTTCAACCTTAGCAGCGAGAAGCCCTTCGATATCGGTCGCTACAATGTTCTCATTGCTATCATAGAGCTCTTCGAAAAGCTTCTCTCCTGGACGTGGGCCAGTGAATTCGATCGCGATATCTTCGCCTGGTCTATAGCCCGCGAGAGATATCATGCGTTCCGCAAGGTCTACGATCCGCTGGGGTTCCCCCATATCAAGCGCATAGACGGTGATTGCTTCGCTCCTATTATCAAAAGCGTCTGATGCTGCCCGAAGGATGAGAGCTACCGCCTCGCCAACCGTCATGAAATAGCGAACCATGTCCGGATGCGTTACCGTAATCGGTCCGCCTCTTCTGATTTGATCCCAGAAGCGCGGAACGACAGAACCACTGGACCCGAGGACATTGCCAAAACGGACGCAGACGATCCGCTGGCCGCGTAAATTTGACCGTTGGATTTCCGCGTCCCGTAGTTGGCATATCATTTCACCAATACGCTTGGTTGCACCCATCACGGACGTCGGCCTAACGACCTTGTCAGTGGACACCATGACAGTGACTTCAACCTTGTGTTCGGCCGCGAGATCGATGACGTTCCGAGTACCAAATACGTTTGTTGAGATGGCTTGACTAATTTCCCGTTCCAGCATTGGAACATGTTTCAAAGCGGCGGCGTGCAGAACGATGTCAGGTTTGAACTCATCGAAGATGTCCTCAAGAGCGTTTTTGTCCCTGACATCGCAGAGCCGGCCCTCGAACGCGGCGCGCGGGCATTCTGTTTCCAAAATCGTCATTACGGTGTACAGGTTGAATTCTGAATTATCGATGATCATGAGGCGATCAAGATCGAGGTCAGCCGTTTGTCTGCATAACTCCTGACCGATCGATCCGCCACCACCGGTGACCAGTACGCGCTTTCCTTGAAAGAGTTTGCGAATGGGCGAAAAGTCCACACGACGGTGCGTTCGACCAAGAAGATCTTCAATTTCAATGGGCGTGAGCGTGGGTTGAGGAACGCTAGCATCGTTCTCCTGACCGATTGGTCGAGCAAGCTTCGATGCGATCATGCCGGCAGCTTCCGCTGCATTCATAACAGCATTGACGTGCGGCGATTTCCGCAATGCCTCGTCGGTTACGACCAGCCTCTTTGGTTGCTCGGTTCTTACAGTAGGGTCCGTGAGAACGTGCTCAAAACCAGCGTCAGTTCCAACAACAGGTACATTTCGGATGACCTGTCCCTTGTGCGCGCCAGTTGTTGCCACCAATCCAACTGGTACGTAAGAGGCACCAGGTGATGCTTCCAAGCTGCGAATAAGTGCCTCGGCTTCGTCTCCCGTACCAACGATGAGGATCGGGATGCCGAGTTTGCGACGTCGCTTTCTGCGTTCAGCGCGCTCCGAGCGGAAAGCACGATAAGCAAACCGCAACGCGCAAAGCGCGGAAAAAAGGATAAACGGAAATGCAAAGGCAACGCCGCGCGGAACTACAATGGTCTGTCGGGTCACAAAGTCGAAGCTGATCACGACTGCCGTCATGATTGCCACGGCCTTCATGATATTGATCACATCTGGAAGCGATGCAAACCGCCAGACACCTCGATAAAGCCCGAGTTTCCAATAAACCAAACCTGAAATTGGGAGCGTCAGGGCAATCAGCGAAAGCATTTGGTTTTGCCATGCGGCAAATGCTATCGGGTCAAAGCGAATGGCGAAGCAAACAACGATCGCCAGGGCGGTCATCGCCAAGTCGTGCAAGAAGGCGAGGCCACGCCTCTGATAAGTCACGCGATCGACTGCCATGGGTCGTGATGTCGGCTTTTGCTGTAAGTATGCTCTAGCCTAATATAGAGATGCCGCTCCCGCGTAAAGCGAAAGCGGCCTTATGAGTGGCCTCACTGGTTGTTGGTTTTATCTAAACCGACACTGAGAAGAGTGGCTTCAAGTGAACGACGCGATCAACTGCTCCGGGAAATTTGGGTTGACCGCCGAGGCCGCAGATAGAATGTTTCACTTAGGGTAATAGGTCCGCCGATGAACGACTGAAGCAGCGGCGTGTACTTGTAATCGACCTCCGACACAACATGAAATGTGTTAGGCTGCGCCAAGCGGTTTGGTAGCGGGAACGTCGAGTTTTCAGAGTATTCTGTTCGTCCCCGAGCCTCAGACCATGCCACGCGGGCGTTACCGTTATTGTCAACCGCAACTCCAGTCAAAACCATCTCTAGAGGTGCTGCAGAATATGGTGCAATGATCGCGGTTGCCGCGTCGAAGATGTCGTTGATTTCACCGTCAGAGAGGTTAGCTGACTGTGCCGCGAGATCACCAACAGCACTCGCGACTGCGGCGACTTTCCGGTTGTTCGAAACAGAGTCGCTGACTTCGACGCAACCAACATAAAGGATCACCATGACCGGCAGGATCATCGCGAACTCGATGCCTGAGGTCCCGCGTGAGTCGGAGTTGAAGCGCGATAGTGTACGAAACGTGGAGCGGATCTGTCGGAGCATGTCAGCCTCTAAAAAGGTTCGTTACGGAATGTGACTGCCGATGCGAGCAGGCGGTTTCCGTTTGAAAGATTGCTCATGTCGTTTCCGAGCTTTGGCACAATCGTTGGCCATTGGATGAACGCGCGTACAACAACGATTTCTTCGCGATCGCCCGGGTCGAACTGAGGCTGAAAATTGAACTCGCCGTTTTGAACCGGCTCGTCCAGGTTTGCCGCATCGTTAAAGTCGACATAGGTGCGGACATCGACGACGATGTCATTTTGGCAGTCCAACAAGCCAAAGACTTCATCGCACACCGCGTCGCGAAACTGGTTAGCCGAAAAACCTGCTTCTTGCGCCTGACCCGTACGAATCAGCCGGGAAGCATTAAAAACGCCTGTTTCAAGCAGCTGACCGGCAAAGAATGAAAGCGCGGTTTCAAGGATTGCAAAGAGAAGTGCAAAGAAGGGAATTGCGATCAGCGCAAATTCCACTGCCGCTGCGCCGTCTTTGTTACGTCCGAAGCGACGGAGGAGAAGTTGCGTCGGACCGAAGACGCGCTGTCGGCGTGAGCCATTGTATTTCATGGTTATGTCCCTTGGCCGCAACTTAGCTGCCCTTATTGGGACACATATTTCTTTCTCATTTATTGAATCAGCGTCGGTGCTTTTGGCCTTAAGCCCTGAAATCGGACGTCAGCTTGTTGAGCTAGTTAATCGAACGTTACCACTCTACTCCCAACAACCTCACAACTTACTCGGTCGCGCCCGCCACTGCGTTTTCTGTCCGGGCAGAGACTTGCGAGTTGACCGAATCAAAGTTTTCGGTCGCATCGCCGACCACGAGTGACGGCTGGCAAGTCGGTGCGCAGCTGTAAGACGAGCGTGCGCCACCGCGATGGACGGTAATAAGTGTCTGCTCCGGCGCTCGAACCGTTACGAGCGTATTATAAAGCTCTTCGCCATCGGGGCCGAGAGCGATGAGGTTGGTCGTGCCGTAGCTCTTTCCAGTGATAACGATGCGCTCGGCGTCGAAGATTGAAGCGTCGGCAATCGCTGGATTGCCAAGAACGATCGTTGCCGCCGGCTCGGTAAGAGTGACGATTTTCGCCAAATCGAGTTCGACGAGCACCATTTCATTCGCCGAGGCTTCGGTTGGCGCGAACAAAGGCGTGGCTAGAGTTGCAGCGACTACCGCCGTCGACGCGACGCACATTCTTAATAAAGCACGCATGCTCTTTGCCTTCGTTAACTGATCATCCACCAAACTATTGCCCCGAAATGGTGAACGAAATCCAAACGACCGGGTGTGCCTGAGCTGTTTCTTTAATATTCGCGGAATGACCGTGACAGCGCAGCGAGCGTTGCGGGTATTCTCCTGAAGTGCCTAAATCTTTGAAAAGCAAGCAATTGCCGACTGTTTCGCAGTGTCAGCAAATCAGATTGCGTGAAATCGCACCTAATTGTCTTACCCTTCGTTTACTGCATTTCAGGCGACTGCCATGTCGAGCAATAAATTAACCGGTGCGCAACATCTCCCGCATAGTCTCCACTCAGGTTTTCAACGGGTCGACGCACCCTGACAAAACTGAATGACTGCACAGTCAGAACTCAGACCCTGTGAGGAGTAAATATGATGAACATGGTCAAGCGTTTTATTAGTGACGAAAGCGGTGCGACGGCCATCGAGTATGGATTGATCGCAGCTGGCATTGGTGTGGCGATCTCAGTGATTGTCTTCACGCTCGGTGGCACCATCAGCGGCCTTTTCGACGACATCAACACCCGCATCGATGCTGCTGCACCGGTTTGATGATCGCTTAAATATCGGGAAAAGGCGGCCTTCGAGCCGCCTTTTTTCGTTTTTGGGGCCATTTCTATCGTCAAAGAATTTACACTTTGGCGCTACTCCTTCGATTGTCATGCCCCGAGCAGGCGTCTGAAGTTCGTAGCTACTGTTGAGACACATCATATGCTGGCTGAATTGGTCATTCTCATCGTTTTTCCCGCTCTCATGGCGATTGCGGCATCTATGGATGTTTTGACGATGACCATCTCCAACAAGCTGTCGCTTGCACTCATCGCTGGGTTTGCGGTGGCAGCGCTTCTTGTTGGCTTGCCTCTCGGCGATATTGGAATGCATCTTCTCGCCGGGCTGGTGATGCTCATCCTCGGTTTCACACTTTTTTGCTGCCGGTTCGTCGGTGGTGGCGATGCAAAATTTTTCGCAGCGACTGCCCTCTGGATTGGATGGGAAAATCTGCTCACCTACATGATCGTACTCTCGATGATCGGTGGGCTTTGGACGGTCATTATTCTCGTGTGGCGAAATCAGCCACTACCGTTGTTTTTAATGAACCACGGTTGGATTGATCGGTTGCACCAGCCCAAGGGAGACATTCCTTACGGTGTTGCGTTGGCTGCCGGTGGTCTGATCGTTTACCCATCGACGATTTGGTTCGCTGCGGTAGTTTAATTGCCAGCAGTACGAGAAATCGCTCCAAATATTAATTCAGATTAATATTTGGACCGGTAATTGCTGTCATTTTCCCAATCACCAGTTTCTCTGGTTCAAAGCAAATAAACTTGCTCATTTCCCATTAACCATAATTTGACGAATCCGGTCGCAAAGTGCGGGCACGTTATCGGCGTGCAGAGCCGCCCTTTAGTGGAAAGTTTTCGTCATGAACGCAGCACGAATCATCGTCCTCGCCATCGCGGTCGGAGCGGGTGGCCTTGCCGCAATTCTGGCGGGCTCGCGCTCTGAGCCAGAGCCAGTAATTGTCGCGGATGAAACGTCAAACGACACGACTGAAATACTTGTCGCTGACGGTGACATCTCCATGGGTCGCCAGCTCTCGACCGCTGATGTGCGTTGGCAAGCATGGCCCAGTGATCTTGTAGACGGTCGATATCTTACGAGAACTGGATCGGGCGGCAACATGGATGATGTCGTCGGATCGATTGCTCGGCAGCCATTCATCGCGGGCGAACCTATCAATACGGTGAAGCTAGTCCAATCCGATCGTGGCTTCATGTCTGCCATTCTTCCCAAGGGAATGCGCGCAATATCGACTGAGATTTCGCCCGAGACCGGAGCGGGAGGGTTCATTCTTCCGAATGACCGCGTCGACGTCATTTTGACGAAACGAGACACCGCTGCAGAAGACGCAGGCGCTGCTGACCCCTTCCTGAGTGAAACCATCCTGACGAACGTCCGTGTGCTGGCGATTGATCAGACCGTTGAGGATCAGGACGGCGAAAAAGTCGTGGTGGGTCGTACGGCTACTCTCGAACTCCAGCCAGAGCAGGCCGAGGTCCTGGCTCTCGCTGAGCAGTTGGGCGAATTGGCTCTTGCCCTCCGCAGCCTTGAAGACTCAAGCCCCGATGATGGTGGTCCGCAGATAGCAGGCGGAAACTCTCAGGGCCGGGTGATCATGATGAAGTTTGGCCGTAGCCAACAGGTCTCTACGCAATGATCGGCGTTCGTTCCGACAGTAAAAGGATTTCAAAGATGTCTTTTGACCGGGCGAATTCTGGTGGGACCCTTCTTGGGCGTTCCGCGAAGGTCTTCGGATGCCTCGCTTTGGCCGGAGCCCTCTTCGGTGCCGCATCGACGATAAACATGGTCGCGTCCACCCCTGTCAGCGCGCAATCGACGACCGTGACCGGTTCAGTTTCCGGCCCCGTAACCAAGCGGATCAATCTTGGGCTTTCGAAATCGGTAATTGTTGAGCTACCGCGGAACGCCAAAGATGTTCTCGTCTCTGACCCAGAAACAGCCGATGCTGTCGTCCGGTCTGCACGCCGGGCGTACGTCATCGGCCGCGAGGTTGGTCGGACCAACATCTTCTTCTTTGACGGAAATGGCGAACAAATTTTGGCGCTCGACGTTCATGTTCAGCGCGACATGGGCGCTCTGGCAAGGACCATCAAGAACCTGCTGCCTGGCTCACACATTGCGGTTGATTCGGTCAATGACAATGTCATCTTGACGGGCTCGGTCCGCACGCCAGCCGATGCCAAAACCGCTTCAGACATTGCCGGCCGCTTTGTTGGCAACCCGGAGGGCGTCGTGAACATGCTCGACGTGGAAGGTGAGGAGCAAATCCTGCTTAAGGTCGCGGTCGCCGAGGTTGAACGCTCCACCATTAAGCAGCTTGGGATTAACCTCTCCGCAGTGGCAGAGGGAGGAAATCTGGCGTTCTCAGCACTGACCCAAAACCCGTTCAGTCTCGAAGGTCAACCGATCGCAAATACGTTTGGCAGACTTGGTCCGCGACCGGGAGAAAACGGTGTTTCTGGAACTATTCAGGCCTTGGAGCAGCGCGGTCTTCTTCGGACCCTTGCCGAGCCTACACTGACAGCGATTTCCGGTGAAAAGGCGGAATTCCTCGCGGGTGGAGAATTTCCGGTGCCTGTTGCCCGCGACCAGGATGGCAATGTCACTGTTGACTACAAGCCTTTCGGCGTCGCTTTGTCCTTTACACCTGTTGTGTTGTCCGAGGGGCGTATCAGCCTGAATGTCCGGACCGAGGTGTCAGAACTGACAAGTGAAGGCGCATTTACCCTTCGTGGCGGTGTCGCTGACAACGGCACGACTGTTGCCGACCTGACAATTCCTGCGCTGAAGGTTCGCCGCGCCTCGAGCACCATCGAATTGCCATCTGGCGGGTCTCTCGCAATGGCGGGGCTGCTCCAGGAAGACATCCGCCAAAACATCAACGGCGTTCCGGGTCTCATGGATGTGCCGGTACTGGGTACGCTCTTCCGAAGCCGAGATTTCCAGAAGTCTGAGACCGAACTCGTTATCATTGTTACGCCGTATACGGTGCGGCCGACATCGAGCCAGCAACTGGCTCGGCCGACGGACGGGCTCCTTGCGCCCTCAGATCCTGAGACGATCTTTCTCGGTCGCCTCAATCGCATCTACTCAGCAAATGGCGGTACTCGCCCGACCGGTCGCCTCACGGGCCACCACGGCTTCATCATTGACTAAGTGACGGGATCCTTCGCGATGACCAATCAACACAAAAGTACCGTGGCAGCCCGCACGACCAATTGGACCCATGCGAGAGTATCGGCTTGCGCTTTGACGGTCGGTGTCCTCCTTGCAGCCTGCGGTCCCGCAGACAAGGGGTACGTGTACTCAATCCCATCCGCGTCTGTTCAGGAGCGCCATCCGGTCAAGCTCGCAGGCGAGCCAATGCGGTTCGCCCTCCCACTCTCCGAGAAGCCGCGCAAGCTTACGCGCAAGGAAAAGATCGATCTCGAGGTCTTTCTCGTTGGCTATCGCAAGAATGGCGGAGGTCCGTTGACCCTCAGTCAGCCGGTCGAGACCCGTAATGAGGGCGCAGCGGCCCACATGGTCGCTCAAATTCGCACCGTGATGTACCACATGGGTATTTCCGAGGACATTTTAGTCGTCGATGGTTACGTCCCGTCTGAAGGAAAGTTCGGCTTTCCGGTGGTCCTGAAGTACCAAACGGCCCATCTCGTGCTGCCGAAATGCGGCCACCACGGCGACAATATCGCCTTTGATTTGCAAAACCTCCCGCATGAGGATTTTGGCTGCTCTTCGCAGCGAAACCTCGGCGCCATGGTTTCCAATCCAAACGATTTGCGTGGTCCACGAGGTTCCGCACCGCGTGATAGCGGCCGCCGCGACACCGTTTTCGATGCCTACCGTGCGGGTGAACCCACCGAGACGCAGCAGGCCGACGATTCCGGGCAATTGGCAGATGTCGGTCAGTAGGTCTCTGACCCGTGTTTACCAGGCATCCCATAATTTGACTGTGTGAGATCAGACAATGAGTGAACCAGCGCTTTCAATGACGCACGACGATGAAGGTTACGCCGAGAGCCTTCGTCACAATGATGAACTCCATCACGTGCCGCGCATTTCCGTTCAAGTGTTTTGCGAAACACCTGCGGTTCAAGCGACAATGCAGGACGCTTTTGCTGATCGCCGGATGTCAAAGGCCCACAAGACCGTGCAGATGGGTGGACTCGCCGCAGCGGTGGATGTGTTCGGTCATTCGCCGACGCCGAACCTTATCATGGTCGAGACGACCGAGCGGTCAGACTCTCTCGTCCACATGCTCGACCGCCTCGCTGAGGTCTGTGATGCTGGGACGCGGGTCGTTGTCATCGGACATGTCAACGATGTCCTTCTCTATCGGGACCTCGTCCGGCGCGGCGTCTCTGAATACGTGGTCGCTCCAACCACGCCGATGCACGTCATTCGCGTCATTTCGGAGATCTTCACCGCGCCAGATGCTGAACCTCTCGGTCGTGTCGTGTCATTTGTTGGGGCGCGCGGTGGTGTTGGAGCATCAACGCTCGCTCACAATGTGAGCTGGTCGATTGCCAACGATCTCGAAACGAATGTCGTCATTGCCGACATGGATCTCGCATTCGGCACAGCTGGTTTGGACTTCAATCAAGATCCGATCCAGGGACTTGCGAACGCCGTCTTTGAAGGCGACCGCGTCGATGAACAATTGATGGAGCGCCTGCTCTTTAAGTGCACCGACAAGCTTGGAATTTACGCGGCGCCGTCCACGCTCGAACGCGACTATGATATTGATGCATCTGCCTACGAACCTGTCCTTGAAGTGATGCGCAAGACCGTTCCGTGCGCGGTGCTAGACGTTCCGCACTGCTGGAATGGTTGGACGCAGAATACCCTTTGGGGCTCTGATGAGGTCGTGATCGTGGCGACGCCCGATCTCGCCAGCCTTCGAAACTGCAAGAACTTGGTCGAGAGCCTCTCGGCGCGACGAAAGCACGACGCACCGCCGAGGATTGTGCTCAACCAGGTGGGCGTTCCAAAACGTCCCGAAATTGCCGCCAGCGATTTTTCCGACGCGCTTGGCATCGAGCCTTCGGCAGTGATCAATTTTGATCCGCAGCTCTTCGGCACTGCCGCTAACAACGGCCAGATGATCGCAGAAATGAGCCAGAATTCGAAACTGGCCGACGCCTTTCTGGATCTGGCGAAGGTTGTTACCGGGCGAGGTGAGGCCAAGAAGGCGAAGGGTTCAACGATAGACAATCTGCTTGCCAAATTGACCCGTAAGGGTGGCAAGGGCGGAGCGAAATAGATCATGTTTGGTAAGCGCGGCTCGATTACCGGCGGATCGCCAACCGTTCCACAGAACGTTGAGGAAAAGCCGGTCGCGGAGAAACCCGCAGCGGCCCCGGCGGCACCAATCCCGCCGTCCGTGCCGGAGGTGTCTCAAGAGAAATCCGAGCAGTATTACGACCTCAAAACGCAGATTTTCTCGGCGCTCATTGACGCGATCGATCTGACGCAGCTTGGAAATCTTGATCCTGACGCGGCTCGTGAAGAAGTCCGCGACATCGTCTCAGAAATCATCGCGATAAAGCAAGTCGTCATGTCAATCGCAGAGCAGGAAGAACTGCTCGACGATATCTGCAATGACGTCCTGGGTTACGGGCCGCTTGAGCCGCTTCTGGCGCGCGACGACATTGCCGATATCATGGTGAACGGGGCTGACACGACATACATCGAGGTCGCCGGTAAGATTCAGAGGACTGGCGTACGGTTCCGCGACAACGCCCAGCTCATGAACATCTGCCAGCGGATTGTGAGTCAGGTTGGTCGACGTGTCGACGAGGCCTCTCCGATCTGCGACGCCCGTCTTCTTGATGGTTCGCGTGTGAATGTGATCGCACCACCGCTCGCGATCGACGGGCCGACGCTCACCATTCGTAAGTTCAAAAAAGACAAGCTTACACTCGACCAACTGGTGAATTTTGGCTCGATTTCGCCGGAGGGTTCCCGCATTTTGCAGATCATCGGCAAGTCACGCTGTAACGTTCTGGTTTCCGGCGGTACGGGATCGGGTAAGACGACACTCCTCAATTGTCTCACTCGTTATATCGAGTCGGATGAGCGCATCATTACGTGCGAGGACTCCGCCGAGCTTCAGCTTCAGCAGCCCCACGTTGTCCGGTTGGAAACTCGTCCTCCGAACATTGAGGGTGAGGGCGAGATCACTATGCGTGACCTCGTGAAAAACTGCCTTCGTATGCGTCCTGAGCGGATCATCGTCGGCGAGGTGCGTGGTCCTGAAGCCTTTGACCTCCTTCAAGCGATGAACACGGGCCACGACGGCTCCATGGGTACCCTCCACGCCAACTCGCCGCGAGAGGCCATGTCGCGCATGGAGTCGATGATCACAATGGGGGGCTACACGCTCCCGTCTCGTGCCATTCGCGAGATGATTGTGTCGTCAATCGATGTGATCGTGCAGGCTGCACGTCTCCGCGATGGTTCCCGCCGGATCACGCACGTCACCGAAGTGATGGGGATGGAAGGCGACGTGATCATCACGCAGGATGTCTTCGTCTACGACATCATGTCGGAGGATGCGAACGGCAAGATTATCGGCCGCCACCGCTCGACGGGTATCGCGCGTCCGCGGTTCTGGGACCGTGCGCGCTACTACGGTGAAGAGAAAAACCTCGCTGATGCACTCGATGCGGCGGAAGTAAGCGACCTCGAAGAACAATCGACCGGAGGCGGATTTGCTTGAGGGCCCACTCTCGACGTTTGCCCTGGCTGCGATGGTCATGATTGCCGTCGGCGGCGTCGCTTGGGTATTTCTGTATCCGGTTTTGTCGGGTGAAAGACGGGGCGAGAAACGTATCCAGGCCGTTCGGAGCTCAGAGAGCCGTGTCAATGTCCGAAAAAAGCGCGACGAAGCGGTCGTGCGTTCCAACAGAACACGTAAGGTCGCTGAAACACTCAAAGAGATTGAAGACAAGTCCAAAGGTGACAAGACAAGACCGACACTGCGCCTGCGGCTGACCCGGGCCGGTCTGAAGATATCACCTCAGCAGTATTATATTTTCTCAGCTATATTCGGCGTAATTGTTGCTCTCCTTTCGTTCTTGATCGCTCAAAACGCGCTCATAGCTATCGCCGTCCTCGTGGCTGCGGGCCTTGGGTTCCCGCGCTGGTTACTCGGTTTCCTTACGAAACGTCGGCAGAAGAAGTTTCTTCACATCCTGCCCAATGCGATCGACGTTATTGTGCGTGGCGTGAAGGCAGGTCTGCCTCTTAACGATTGCCTGCGCATCATTGCACGAGAGTCCGAGGAGCCGGTCCGCGGCGAAATCCGCGATGTTGTCGAAAGTCAGGCTGTGGGCATGTCCCCGGCAGATGCGATTGCACGTGTTTATGATCGCGTTCCGGTCGCGGAGGTTAACTTTTTTGCCATCACCATCGCCATCCAACAGCAGTCGGGCGGCAACCTCTCTGAGGCTCTCTCTAACCTTTCGAAGGTGCTGCGCGATCGCAAGAAGATGAAGCAGAAGGTGATCTCGCTCAGCCAAGAGGCGAAGGCATCCGCGATGATCATTGGCTCTTTGCCATTCGCAGTAATGCTGCTCCTGACCATCTTCACGGAAGACTATATGAGCCTTCTTTGGACCGACAGTCTTGGTCAAATTCTCATGGTCGCAAGCGGTGTTTGGATGCTCTTGGGTGTCCTCGTGATGCGTAAGATGATCAATTTCGATTTCTGATCGGACTGCGTTATGCTCGACCTTCTCGGCAATTTCCTTCAGGCAGATTTCGCCATTGGTTTTTTGGCAGCCCTCGCGGTGGCAGCGACAGTGATCACGATCGGCATGCCCTACATTCAGGGGAATGTCTTCGCGACGCGGATGAAATATGTTTCTGACGAGCGCGAGGAACTCCGCAAACGTGAGCGCGCGCGCCTCGCGTCAGAAGGCGAGCGCGGAAGTTTGCGGGATAAGAAAAAGGCGAGTTCGCTCGCTGATTGGACCGTCGAACTCTTAAATCTCCGCAAGAATTTGGCCGATGATGGTCTGGCGTGGAAACTGAAGATGGCGGGATGGCGCAAACCGTCATCCATGACAACGTTTCTCTTTTTCCGCATTGTGATGCCAATCGTGTTCTTTCTGCTTGGCATCTTTTACCTTTTCGTCGTGCAAGTCGTGCCGATGCCGACACCGATCAAGATCATCACGGTGTTCGCCGTGGCTTACATCGGCTTCTATGCCCCGAACATCATTTTAACGAACGCGATCCAGAAGCGGCAGCAGTCGGTCAAACGTGCCTGGCCGGATGCGCTGGATCTCCTGCTCATCTGCGTCGAATCTGGCCAATCAATCGAACATGCCTTTCGTCGCGTCACGCAAGAGATCGGCCTTCAATCCGTTCCGCTCGCAGAAGAGATGGCTCTAACGACTGCGGAATTGGCATACCTTGAAGACCGTCGCCAGGCTTATGAAAATCTAGGCAGACGCACGGGACTTGAGGGTGTCCGGGCCGTGATGACGAGCCTGATCCAGGCCGAGCGTTACGGAACACCGCTTGGCACGGCTCTCCGTGTCATGGCTCAGGAAAATCGCGATATCCGGATGGCCGAGGTCGAGAAGAAAGCCGCAGCCCTGCCGCCGAAGCTGACGGTTCCGATGATCCTGTTCTTCCTGCCGGTCCTGTTCGTGGTCATTCTCGGCCCTGCCGTTATCCAAGTGTTGGACACTCTCGGCTGAACATCAGCGCACCGCTAGGCCCTCGCGATCGAAGAAGTAGGTCCTCTCTGCCGGGAAACTCAGCCCCGTAGTCGATCCGATTGGTAAGTCGGTCTCGCCAGGTGCCCGCACGACGAGCCGACCGACGTCGCCGCAATCGATGTAGAGAAACACATCAGACCCGAGGTATTCGGAGACCTCGATTGTGCCCGTGCACGAGGCATCTTCGGCGCTAGACAATCTGATGTGCTCAGGCCTGATACCGATCTTTGTAATTGGATGGCCTTCGGCAGTTGGCGCATCGCCCGCGTCTTCGCCAGCGAGTTGATAGCGCCCGCTTTTTGTCTCGCAATCGAGGATGTTCATTTTCGGAGAGCCGATAAACTCGGCGACAAAGAGATTGTCGGGACGCTCGTAGAGTTCTCGCGGTGTCCCAACTTGCATGACGTTCCCATCTTTAAGCACCACGATCTTATCGGCGAGCGTCATCGCCTCGACCTGATCGTGGGTCACGTAGATCATGGTCGTCTTCAGCGTTTCGTGGAGCTTTGCGATTTCGAACCGCATTTGAACGCGTAGTGCCGCATCGAGATTGGACAGTGGCTCGTCGAACAAAAAGCCCTTTGGTTCGCGGACGATTGCTCGACCAATGGCAACGCGTTGACGCTGGCCGCCCGAAAGCGCCTTTGGGCGACGGTCGAGATAGTCGTCGAGCTTGAGGACTTCCGCGGCTTTCCCAACCTTTTCTGCGATTGCAGCGGACTTTTCACCGGCTGTTTTGAGGCCAAATCCCATATTCTCGCGCACGCTCATATGCGGATAAAGCGCGTAAGACTGGAAAACCATTGAGAGCTGGCGCTCCGACGGCATTTTTGCGGTCACATCGACATCATCTAGGTAAATCCCGCCGCGGCTCGTTTCTTCGAGACCCGAGATCATGCGCAGGAGCGTCGACTTCCCACATCCGGATGGCCCGACGAAAATAACGAATTCGCCGTCCTTAATATCAAGGCTGACTCCCTTGATGACCTGGACGTCGCCGAACCACTTCTCGACATTTTCAAGTCGAATTGAGCCCATGTTTCCTCATTTCGCGCGATATGTCCGAAAACCGGTGCCCGTTTTTCGGTTGCGCTCCGCTAGCTTGCTTTTCTGTCCGCGTTTTGCGCTTCGAGACCCACTGTCCAGGCGAGGTAGATTGCGGCAGTCCAGGTGAAATCTGGACCGCCGCTGCCTTCGCCGGTTTTTGAGTTGAAATACTCGTAAAAGCCGGCGTCCTCGATCATTTTGAGAGTTTCGGCTTGGAGCTCCGATGCGAGTTCGGGCTCTCCGCAACGCTCAAGACCGAGAACGATCAAATAATTGATCATGGCCCAGACCGGACCGCGCCAATAGCGCTGCGGTTCGTAGTCCTGATGCCGTGGATCCCAACTCGGAACGCCAACCTTGCAATTGGCTTGTATGGCTCGCAAATGCTCGACCGTTTGACGAGTTTGGTCGGTTGTTCCTGCACCGGCATAAAGCGATAGAAAAGACGCATTTGTAATCGCTGGGACTTGCTCCCGTGACTTCAAATCCATCGCCGTGAAAGTGCCTATTTCAGAGTTCCAAAGCTGAATATCGGCATTTGCATATCTTGTGATCCAGCTCTTGATTGCCTTCATATCACCGCTGAAGCCGAGAGTATCAGCCATGTCCAGAAGGTCCTGATCAGCCTGCATCAGGATGAAATGCACGCCTGGATCGACCATCAAAAACGGGCCCGTCTTGTATATCTCGAGGTGATCCCACCCGGTCCGCTGCCCGAAAGCGACAAGCGACAAATAACGGTCATATTGTGCCTGCGTTGGCCTCTCTGAGGCGTCCACGTGGCTGACATCGCGTCGCTTATAGTCCCCAAGACCGTGGTCAACTGGAACTCTGGCCATGGCAGCGTCCCAATCGCCACAATTGTCTCGCCCGGACTCCCATGGGTGCGTGATGGCAATCAGTCCAGTTTCGTGCGGGTCGCGCGCCGCGTGGAACCATTGATGATAGCGCATTATGGCCGGGAACAGATTTCGTGCCCGCTCAATATCGTCCGGGCCACCACTGTCGATCAGCCACTTCGCAACGGATGTCGCGACGGGCGGTTGCGAGTGTCCAGACGATGGCGGTGTGGTGTTCGACTGCCAAACGCTAGGGCCCGGAAAATAGTCCGGATCATCCCGCCGAAAGACAATGTGCGGGACCATACCGTTCGGCCATTGCGCATCGAACAACGTCTCCAGTTCTCTCCATGCGCGATCGCGATCAAAGGCGGCAAAGCCAAGCGCAGCAAACGCCGAATCCCAGTTCCATTGATAGGGGTAAAGTCGGCTTGTGGGGATCGTATAGCCGCCACGGTCATTGGCCTGCATAATCGCGTAGGCTTCATCAATGCGGTGCGCCATCTCTTAGCCTTTCACGCTACCGGCGGTTAGGCCCGACACGAGGAATCGCTCAAACCAGAGAAAAATCGCAAGCACAGGGACCGTCGCGATGACCGCGCCGGCCATCAAATGTTGTCGCGGAACTTCGGACGAATTCAGCGAAACGACGCCTCTTGAGAGCGTGAAAATCTCAATATTGTCGAGGAACATGAAGGCGAAGAGGAACTCGTTCCATGCAATCATAAAGACATAGAGCGCGACGGAGGCGAGCGCGGGAAGCGAAAGCGGCAGCGTTATCTTGAGGATGACGCCCATGCGGGTTAGGCCATCCATCAATCCCGCTTCCTCCAACTCGGCTGGCAGACCACGGAAATACCCTTGCAACATGTAAAGCGCGACTGGGATTGTGGTCGCCGGGTAGACCACTAACAACCCGGTGAGCGTGTTCCTGAGGCCAAGTTGCGAGAACGCTGCATAAAGTGGGATGACCAGCACGATCGCGGGAACCATGTAAATGAGCAGGATCGAGCGCGACAGGAAGGCTTGTCCCGGGAATTTGAGGCGCGCGACTGCATATGCGCCGGGTACTGCAAAGAAGAGCGTGAGGAGCACCGTCGCAACAGAGACGATCGTGGAATTCAGAAGAAACGTGCCGAAATTGTACTGCGTAAAGAGTTCCACATAGGACCTGAAAAGCACGCCCACGCCCTGCGACACGTCCAGAGACAGGTCTAGCGGATTTGCCAGCAGCGCCTGCTGGCTCTTCAGGCTCGTCATCACCATGACGTAGAATGGCAACGCGACCACGACTGTGAAAACAACAAAGCCAAGGCCGGTCAATACGCGGATGATGAGCACTTCGCGTTTGTACCGAATGAGGCCCGATGCCGGCATGCCCCTTAAGCAAAAGTGCGTTGAAGCCCAGACCGCGCCGACAATGAGAGCAAATGTAATCGCTTGCCAAAGCGCCGCTTGATCGAGTGGGACGCCGAGGGGCGTAAACCCGGAAAGCGCGACGATGCAAATAACTAGAATCCCCACCGCGCCGATATGAAGGCCGATCGTTCGTAACTCTGGCGACCTCGACATCATAATCGCGCCAGCGAGAGCGCCCGCAATGGCTGCGGCTCCAAGCGGCGGTGACGCAATCACACCGGAAACCAGCATGAAAAGGACGCCGAGCACGAGCATCCAGACGGCGCCCCAAATCGCGCCTGTCAAAACACCGAGGATGAAGCCCATACCGAACGCCATCAACTCTCATCCTTCGGCGAAACAGCGAAGAAGATAATTGAGAAGGTGAGGAGCACGAAGAAGACGATGACTGCGACCGCAGCGCCCGCACCGAGGTTGGAGACGGCAAACGCCTGCTCGTAAACATCAACGGTAAGCGTTCGCGTACCTGCGGCGCCTCCGGTCAACAGGAAGATGTCGTCAAACTTGTTGAACGTCCAAATGAAACGCAACAGGAAGAGCACCGCGAGGATCCCGGCCAGCTGCGGGAGCGACAAATACCAAAACTGCTGAAACGGCGAGGCGCCGTCGATTTCAGCGGCCTCGTACATGTCGGACGAGATGGATTGCATCCGTGCGAGAATGAAAAGGAATGAGAGCGGAAAGTACCGCCACGCCTCGAATGCGATCACGGTCGTAAGTGCAACCGGAAAGTCGAAGGTCAGTCCGAAGATAGAGATTGGTACTGAGCGCTGGCCGAAGAAATTGATCGGTTCGCTGACAACGCCCATTTGCTGGAGGATCGAGTTCAACGTCCCGGAGAACGGGTCGAGGAGCACCACCCAGGTGAAGGCAACGGCGATTACGGGTGCCACATAGGGAAAGAGGAAAAGACCCCGCAACACAGCACGACCCGGGAAAACAGTGTTCAGGAGCTGAGCGGCGAAGAGGCCGAGAACAAGCGCGCCCGCTGTCCCGAAAATTGTGTAATACATCGACACTCGAAGGACCGACCAGAACGAGTCTGACGAGAAAATCCGCGCGTAATTCTCGGTCGTGAACGCGAAATTGGTGAGGATGTTGTCGCCGCGTCCGGCGATTTCGGGTTGGCTTTCGCGCGGGTTTGATCCGGCGTCGATGAAAGACTGATCGGCCAAGACTTCGAGGCGAATACGATCTCGGAACCCGCCTTCAATGTCGCCGAGCGTGCAAGTGATACCCGGCCCAATGAACTCGCATCGCTCATCGAGCGTTTTTATCGTGAGCCCAGCTGGTAGTACGTCGGTGAAAGAAGCATCGCCAACGCTCCGATCGCGCGAAGAGTTCCTCAGACGATACTCAAGCGTTCCTATGTCGCCAGCCGCTTCAATGTCGCCGCGTAGGCGTTCATTCACAATGAGGCTTGCAGGCCGTAAATCGCCGAGCTGAACCGGCTTGAATGAAATCCAGAAATTCGCAAGCAGCGGCCCCAAGACAATCGCAAAAACAATGACGAAAGTCGGGATAAGAAGGGCATAAGCGAGACGCATTTCGCGCTTCGCAATCGGTCCGGTGCCCTTCGGCGGACCGAATTTGGCGGGTGAAGACTGGCTCACGACACTTTATCGATACGCGCCGGAGTGCCGATGAGCACTCCGGCGGATTTTCCGAGATCAGTTGATCTTGGAAAGCTCTTCGTTGAGCTTTGCGACCGCTGCGTCGGCATCGATTTCATCATCGATGAATTCTCGCACGACGCGGTTGATCACCTGCGCGTTGACCATCTTTGACGCGAGTGCCAGTTGACCTTCAGTCACGCCCCACCGCGCGCCTGTCTCAAGTCCGGTGACGATCTTTTGCACGGTTTCGGCCGGGTAAAGGTCTGAAAGTGGCGCTTTGCGATCAACCCCCACCGGGAGTTGAGCCCAAGCTTCGACGAACTTGGTCGGCGCGTCGCCGGTGCCGCGACGGACTGGGAATTTACCCTCTGGTGCGATCGACAATGTCGAAGTGTAGCCCTCGTCCATTGAGAATCGCACGAAATCCATGGCGACATCGGTGTTGGCGTCCGCGGTCACACCGAAATAGCGAACGTCCGCCCATGCAGCGCCACCTGGGTTTGATGGGCCGGAGAACGACGTTACGACATCGGTCTTGGATGCCAATTCCGGTGACGTTGGATCGTCATTGATCGTGGGCGGCGCTGAATCCCGAAGTCCGGCGAGCTCATCAAGAATGAAGGGCGACCAGATGATCATTGCTGCTTGCCCTGCGAAATAGAGTTCGCGGGATTGTTTCCAGAAGAGTTCGCCCGGAGGTGAGGCTTTCGCGATCGTCTTGTAGAATTCAAGAACCTCTCTCGTGGCATTGGCATCCAGTTCGGAGAAGCCGTCATTGCCGACAGGCGAAACGCCGTTCGCCAAGAAAACGTGCTCAAGCACTTGGCTCATGAAGTTTTCGTCGACCTTTGTCGCGGCGACGAAACCATACATTTCCGGTGGGTTGTGGAGTGCCTCAATCGCTGCCGCGATATCGGCGTAAGAGTCTGGAGCGCTGAGACCCGCTTCATCGAAGAGGTCTTTGCGGTAGACAATCATCTGCGTCCAGCCGTCGACCGGGACCGCTGCCGTCTGGCCGTCAGACTGCGCCATTGCGATCGCGCCGGGTGCAAACGTATCAACGCCGAGTTCTTCAACGAGATCACTGTTCGTTTCGATGTCGAGGATGCCCGCCTCCGCCCAAGGCAACACATATTGCAGCGTGTGATAGATAACGTCTGGTAGGTCGTTGGCTGCAAAAGCCGCGGTTGCGCGGGTGCCGAGGTCGGATTCGGTCACCGGGATGACTTCAACTTCGTGCCCGGTTGCCGCTTTGAACTGCTCAGCCATTTCTTGCTGTTTGGCGAGACGTTCCGGTTGCTCTTCGGTGGTCCAAAAGCGGATCGTATCCGCGAACGCAAATGTTGAAAGGCTGGTCGCAATCGCGAACCCGGCCGCGAGCGAAGTGATCGATCTCATACTGTCCTCCCATGAACGATCGACTGAAATGGTACTGGTCGGCTTCGGGCGATTTTTCGCTTCCTCCGCCTGAACAATCGGATAGTTGTAATGTCTCCGTAGCGTATTGCCTGCGCGACTGTGCACCTGGAGATTTCAAAACGTCAACCGGGCTTCGTCCAGAAGCACCGAGTGTTGAGTTTGGATGCCAGCATGTTTCGAAGGTTGGTAGGATTTTGACCCTAAGCCGCTTTTGCGTGAGCAGCGTCCGTCCCTGAATGCACGTTACCGGCTTTTGTGGCGCTGTCGCGTTTCCCTTGTGTAATCAGGCGCGCACTATTTTGCCCCGAGACGTAGCTCCACAACCAACTCATCGCGACGGCGAGACGGCTTCTGGTACCGATCAAAAAGTAGACGTGTGCCAGACCCCAAACCCACCAGGCGAGCGTGCCTTTGAGTGTTATCCATCCAAGGTCGACCACCGCCGCACGGGGGCCAATGGTGGCAAGGTTTCCTTGATGCCGATAGACAAATGGCCCAGGAGCCTTGCGACCGGCTAGCCTGCGATTAATGACTGCGGCGACATATTTTCCCTGCTGTTTCGCAGCAGGTGCAATGCCAGGAACCTGTACGCCTTTCGCATCTTTCACAGACGCGGTGTCGCCGATGATAAAGATATCAGGATTGTTTGGGAGCGTGAGATTTGGCTCGACCAAGGCGCGCTTGGCGCGATCGGCTGTTGCCCCAACCCAGCGCGATGCGCCAGATGCTTCGACGCCAGCTGCCCAAATCGTCGTCTTTGTCGGCACCCAATCGTCGGCGACCTTTATACCGTCATCGTTGATTTCGGTGACCGGCTCCCCCTTCAAAACGTCCACGCCTAGTCGCACTAACGCATCTTCGGCATAGGCTGATAGTTTTTCCGGAAACGCTGCGAGCACACGTGGCCCGGCTTCAACGAGGAGCACTTTGGCTTTGCGCGTGTCGATGTGCCGGAATTCTTGCGGGAGAATTTCGTGTGCAAGTTCGGCGATGATGCCGGCAAGCTCCACTCCTGTCGGCCCAGCGCCAATGACCGCGAATGTTAGATATGCATCACGTTCTTTGTCTTTGGATGCGCGTTCAGCCGCTTCAAAAGCTGACAACACGCGTCGGCGGATTGTGGTCGCATCTTCGAGGGTCTTGAGACCCGGCGCATCCTGCTCCCACTGATCATTACCGAAATAGGAGTGACGTGCGCCGGTCGCGAGCACCAGCGTATCGAACGGAATGCGTTCGCCGTCTGCGAGCGTGACTTCTTTGTTTTCCTGGTCGACGGCCGTAACCCTGCCGAGAAGGGTCGTAATGTCAGGTCGATCTCGGAATAGACGACGTATTGGCCAGGCAACGTCCGATGTCGGGAGGATAGCGGTTGCGACTTGATAAAGAAGCGGCTGGAACAAGTGATGGTTGCGCTGGTCGATGAGCGTAACCTCCGCAGTTCCAGGCTTAATGCGTTTTGCGCAAGACAATCCCGCGAACCCGCCACCGACAATGACGATTTTTTCTGGCTTCGATGCCGTATTTTTCTGCGTGACGGTCATAGTTCGCGTCTTTCTCATGGTGCAGCGCACACAAGTGACATGGTGCGTTTGCGTTAAACTTCAAAACAAACGGTGTGTTTTCCGCGATTGAACCAAAGATGGGCCGGTGTTTGCCCGTTCTAAGGCCGTTAACACCGTCGTGAGCGCCCGTGACGAGGGATTCGCCTCATCCTGTGACAGGCGTCACAAATGCGCAGGAGCAAAGCGGAAACCAACGCTGATTTTTCTGTCGTCAGGGGGGAGGTGTGTGCGCTAACCTTCAGAAAAAAGAGGCGCGCTTAGATGCGTGCGAAAAAGATTAGGCGGGGAAGTCAAATGGCTCATGCGGCGCGTCCTTGGACGGCGTTTTACGGCCCTCAAGTCCGGACGGAAATCGAGAACGCGTCATACAGGACGCTCGGCGACCTCATCCGGTCCGTGGCAAAAACCTACGGATCGGCGAAGGCCTTCACGACCTGTCTGCCAAATGGCATGAATGGCACGCTGACCTTTAGCCAAGTGGACGAAATGTCCGACGCTTTCGCGGTCTATTTGCGCGAAGTGATTGGGCTTCAAAAGGGCGATCGCGTCGCGATACAGATGCCGAACTGCCTGACTTATCCGATTGCATCGTTCGGTGTGCTTAAAGCCGGCTGCGTGCTCGTGAATGTCAATCCGCTCTACACAGCAGAGGAGATGTCTAAGCAGTTCTCCGACGCGGAACCGCATGCGCTTATCATCATTGATATGTTTGCCGATAAGATTCCGGCAGCAACGCAAGGGCACCCGATCCCGAACATCATTGTGACACGCGTTGCGGAATTCTTCCCCACGATGCCGCGCGCTTTGGTTGGTCTCGTACAGAAGTACTGGGATCGTTCGGTAAAGCCCGTAACCGTGCCTCATATTCGTTTTCCAGATGCACTTTCAGCGGGAAGAACGCACAAGAGCCGAGAGAACATCGAGGTTGCGACGTATTCCACGTCCCTCGAACCCGATGACATTGCCTGCCTTCAATATACCGGCGGGACAACGGGTGTGGCCAAAGGCGCGATGCTCACGCACGCCAATCTGATCCTCAACATGGAACAGTCGGTCGAGATGTTGGAGGGCATCGATAAGGGCGATGAGGTCGCGCTGACTGCGCTGCCGCTTTATCACATCTTCGCCTTCACGATTAACATGCTGTGTTTCTATTGGCTTGGGGCGCGCAACATTCTGATCCCAAGCCCGAGGCCACTAACCAATCTCAAAAAGCCGTTTGAAAACTATAAGGTTACATGGATGAGCGGGGTGAACACGCTGTTCAATGGTCTCACGCAGGAGCGTTGGTTCACCGACAGTCCGCCGAAGCATCTAAAATTCGCGTCCGCGGGCGGGATGGCACTTCAGACGGCTGTCGCTCAGAAATGGGAAGCGATCACGCAGAAAGCGGTGCTCCAGGGGTACGGCCTTACCGAGACTTCGCCAGTCTTGACGTTTAACCCCTATGGCAAAACGCGGGAGGGGTCGATCGGGATCCCAATCCCTGCGACTGACATGGTCTGCCTTGACGAAAGCGGTAATCCATTGCCCCAGGGCGAGCGTGGTGAGATCGCGGCCAAAGGACCGCAAATTATGAAAGGGTACTGGAACAAACCCGCAGAGACCGAAGCAGCCTTTAGGAATGGATGGTTCCTAACCGGCGACATTGGGATGATGGATGAGGATGGCTATTTCCGCATCGTCGATCGCAAGAAGGATATGGTGGTCGTTTCCGGTTTCAACGTGTATCCAAACGAAGTCGAGGACTGCCTGGCCAAACATCCAGGCATACTCGAAGCAGCGGTCATTGGGGTTCCAGATGACGGTACAGGCGAGGCCGTGAAGGCATTCATCGTGACCGGAGACCGGGGGCTATCGCAGGACGATATCCGATCCTATTGCAAGCAACACCTAACCGCGTACAAGGTGCCGCGACGCGTCGAGTTTAGAGACACGCTTCCGAAATCAAATGTCGGCAAAATTCTTCGCCGTGAATTGCGTGATGAAGAGCTGAAAGAGGCCGCAACCCGGTAAACGCCCATGGTCGGTGCATTCGAACAAACGCTTCTCGCGTTGATGATCTTTGTCATCATGCTCGGAATGGGCGCATCGCTCACGCCGCGCGACTTCTATCTCGCGCTCCGGCGACCCTATGGCCTGGCCGTTGGCGTGATATCGCAATACGGCATCATGCCATTTATCGGGTTCGTTTTCGCATCGACACTGGTCGTTCCCGAAGCGATTGCCATCGGTATTCTGATCATGGCGTGCATGCCCGGCGGGACGACGTCGAACATTTTCACCTATTTCTCAAAGGGTAACCTTGCCCTTTCGGTCCTCATGACGGTGACGTCGACCGTTTTTGGGATTGTGATGATCCCGGTCGTCTTGGTCCTTTATGCCGGTGCGCTCGACCTCGAGATCCCTCGAGAAAACATCATTGCGACGCTTGTCATTCTCCTTGTGCCAGTCGCAATTGGCATGGTGTTGAGGAAGCTTAACGCAAATATTGGCGCGGTGACTGAGTTCCTAGGATCAGCACTCGCGCTCTTTTTCATCCTCTTCTTGATGGTCAGCTGGATTCCGCGAAACTGGCAATTCTTGTTGGAGACGACACCGGCGACCTATGTGGCGTCCGTGGGGCTGGGACTTTTTGGGATCACGATCGGCTACACATTCGCTCGGCTCATTCGGCTTCATCCGAGAAACGCAAGAACTGTGGCGCTTGAAACCGGCATCCAAAATGGTCCACTTGCGATTGCCATTATCGTGTTCACGTTCGCTGAAACAGAAGCGCAGTCGATCGTTGCGGTTCCGGTGCTCTATTCGCTCTTTATCGTGATCATATCCACGCTTGTGACCTTAGTGTTCCGGCGCGCGAACACGGCAGCGGAACAAAAGCTGCCGGATAGCTTGCTTTGAATGCGTGAAACGTACTGGTTCGCTGGCCAGAGGGCGTCGCTGCCTAAATATTTTCACGCTGTTTCACACCGCGAACCATCAGCGTGAAACTTTTGTAAATCCCTCGATGTGATCTTCGCTCCCATTGGGAATACGGGGTTCACGATGTTTTATTTTTCGTTTTTTGTCGCCGTGATCGCGGCTCTTTCAGTCTTTTCAACACAGGCCTTTGCACAGGCCGATGTCGCCACCCAGATCGCTGATCTTGCGGCCCGGATCGACGCTCAGCAGACCAATTCCGACCATATCTGGACCATGACTGCAGCTGCACTTGTTCTTCTGATGCAGGTCGGTTTCTTGTTCCTCGAAGCGGGCATGGTGCGCTCCAAGAACTCAATCAACGTCGCCCAGAAGAACATTACTGACTTTGCCGTGTCCGTCGGCGCGTTTTTCCTTGTGGGTTTCGCGCTGATGTTTGGCGCGAGCCAAGGCGGCTGGTTTGGTTGGTCCTGGAACCTCGCCGCATTCAATGAAATGGACGATTGGGCGTTCACTTTCTTTGTGTTCCAAGCGGTATTTGTTGGAACGGCAGCAACGATCGTTTCGGGTGCTGTCGCCGAACGCATGGCCTTTCCGGCTATCTCGTAATGGCGCTCGTTTTGGCGGCATTGATCTATCCAGTGTTCGGTCACTGGGCGTGGGGTAACCTTCTCATCAGCGACAATACTGCTTGGCTCGCGGACATGGGGTTCATTGACTTTGCCGGATCGACCGTTGTGCACTCGGTTGGCGCGTGGATGGGGCTTGCGGCGATCATGGTGCTCGGCCCGCGGATTGGTCGCTTCGATAAGGACGGAAAGCCACTTAAGATCCACGGCCACTCGCTGGTTCTCACCACCGCAGGCGCTATCATCCTCCTTTTTGGCTGGATCGGGTTCAATGGCGGATCAACGACTGCAGGCACGCCGGACTTTGCACGTGTCGTCGCAAACACAATAGTTTCGGCCACGTTCGGCGCGCTTGGCGCCCTGATCGTGGGTCGCATGTATGACGGTTACTTCGTGCCGACGCGTTCCGTGAACGGTCTGATTGCTGGTCTGGTCGGCATCACGGCTGGGTGTTACGCGGTAAACCCGCACGGCGCGGCGATGATCGGTTTCATTTGTGGCCTCCTCGTCGTCGCGAGCGAAGAGATAATGCTCCGGAAATTCAAACTCGACGATGTCGTTGGCGCAGTCTCAGCACACGGCACATGTGGGGCGGCGGGCACGCTCCTCGTTGCGTTCTTCGCCATGGAGAGCGAACTCGCAGCGGGATCGCGTTTCGATCAGTTGATCGTTCAAGCAAATTGGCGTCGGAGTTGC
This sequence comes from Pseudomonadota bacterium, assembly GCA_039026395.1. GTDB lineage: Bacteria > Pseudomonadota > Alphaproteobacteria > Rhizobiales > JAKSCL01 > JBCCMK01. The sequence continues at coordinate 25,627 of JBCCMK010000024.1, forward strand.
CTTTGTCTGGGCCTTCGGCGTCGGTTGGATTCTCTTTAAACTCGTTGACATGACCGCTGGCATGCGCGTCTCGGAGGAAGACGAGCTTAAGGGTCTCAACGCAGCAGAACACGGTACCTCGCTCGGCACGGGCGCGCTTCAGGTCGCCCTTCACAAGATCACAAATGAACACCGCGATCTCTCGGAGCGTTTGGATGACACGACCGGTGACGAAGCCGCAGAGATCGCGATGGTGCTCAACCCTTTTCTCGATGAGATGGAAACGCTCGTCCGGGATATGAATCGCCAGGCGCGAGACGTGGCGTCGACGACGAATACACTGAGCAGCCTGTCGCAGCGCTTTGTTGGTTCATCAGACCGGCTTTCTGGTGGCACTGAAACGATGGTGAATGAAGCCGTCACTCTGCGCGAAGAAACTCAATCAGCGCGCGCGATTTCAAGCGAGATCAGCAACCACGCGAAATCAGTCGCGGGCGAAACGCGGGAAATGGCGACAAGCTTCAAGGCCGTTGCCGATACGGTCGACAAGCTTGCGGCCTCGGTCGCGGATGTGGCGGGTTCGGCCCGACAGGCAACCGATGTGGCCGGGCGCGCGACCACTATTTCCGAGAAAACTTCGGAGACGATGAACAATTTGGCCGAGGTCTCTGAGCAGGTTGGCGAAGTCGTGTCACTGATCAACGCTATCGCAGATCAAACCAACCTTCTCGCCCTCAACGCGACAATCGAGGCTGCGCGCGCGGGAGAAGCCGGCAAGGGCTTTGCTGTCGTCGCATCGGAAGTCAAACAGCTCTCCAACAAAACGCAAAAGGCAACAGAAGAAATTGCTGGCCGAGTTCAAGCCATGCGTTCAGGGTCTGTCGACGCTGTCAGGGGCAGTGCCGAGGTTGGCGAAATCATCTCAGAGATGAATGTGTCACTTCAGTCCATCATGGGCGAGACAGGCGGCCAGGAGCACATCGCGTTATCGCTGCGGGAGCAATCGAGCCATGCCGCAATGCGCGCCGAGGCCGTCAGTGACGATTTGGAAACGATGACAGCGCAAGTGGATGATATTGCATCTTACGCAGCCAAAGTGGATGAGGCGGCCAAAGCAACGGCTACTCTGTCGGCAGACCTCAATGAGACGGCGAAGGATAGTGCTGGAGCGGTTCGCAATCTCGACACGGCATCGACGGATCTCGGGAGCGTAGCATCGGCGCTCAATACGTCCTCTAAGCGGTATCGAACCGCGTAGCAAACATTGAACGAGATTAAGCCGAATGTGCTCCAAAGCCCGGTCGGTCGTTGATCAAGCTTACTCGGCAGCGACTGAAAAAGGTGCTGGGACGAGACGGCGGTGCGCGCTGACTGGCATGCGCCTGCGCACCGCGTCGACCATGGCGAAGTCGAGGGTCGCTGTCACAAAGCCAATGCCGTCCGATGCCCGTGCAACCACGTGACCCCAAGGGTCGATAATCATGGAGTGGCCATAACTTGCCCGCGGTCTCCCGTCAGGTCCAGGTGCGTTGCCGAACTGCCCGCACGCTAAAACCCAGCACTGGGTCTCAATGGCGCGTGCTCGGCAGAGCACTTCCCAATGATCCTTGCCGGTTTGAAGTGTGAAGGCTGCGGGGAGGATAATCGCGCTCGACCCTGCGCCGACAAGGGCCGTAAAAAGTTCAGGAAAGCGTAGATCGTAGCAGATCGAAAGGCCGAAGGTAGTTCCATCGATCTCGGCAGTAACGACATCTGATCCCGGTTCGAAGGCGTCCGACTCGAGATAGGCCGTGCCGTCGGGTGCCGCGACGTCGAACATGTGAATTTTGGCATAGCGCGCGATCTCAGTTCCCGAGCGGTCGAAAACCACACTCGTATTTCGGTTTCGCGTTTGGCCTGGAATGGCTTCAGTGACAGACCCGCAGTGCACATTGGCGGCGTTTTCAGCGGCGAAGTGTTTGCACAGTTGATACCCGTCATTCTCCGGGAATGGTTGCCCAGCCGCTAACCGCTGCTCTTTTGTGCCGCCGATCCATGTCATCGTTTCCGGAAGCACGATCAGATCAGGGCGGTCTCGCTCCATGGCTTTGGTCATGAGAGCTTTGGCCTGAGCGAGATTGGCCTCGCGATCAGTCGATGAGTTCAGCTGTATGAGAGAAACGCGCATAGTCCCAAATCCTAGCCGTCAATATGTCCGATTGCCCTTCGATAGACGTGCCACGTCGCATGGCCAAGTACCGGTAATGCGACCAGCAAGCCGAGAAAGGCCGGAAGCATAGCGACGATTGCAATTCCAGAGACCACCGCCCCCCAACTCAAAAGAACTACCGGATTGCGATTGACTGTCTTTACGCTGACGATCATCGCGGAGATGAAATCGATGTCTCGGTCGAGGAGAAGCGGCATCGAAATAACAGTGACAGAGAAAAGGATCGCGGCCAAGATTGCTCCAACGACGGTGCCAACCGCCAGGAAGTAAAACCCAGCTTGCGTTGTCAGGGACGCGTTGAAGAAGCCCTCAAGCGTCGAAAATGATTCATTTCCGAGGAATACCGCGAGCAGCATGCGGACCTGATATATCCACATCCAGAAGATAAACAGGACGACAAAAGCCATCCAACCCATCTCGCGACGGCTCTGGCCGAAGACGACTGTCAGGATTTCTGACCAAGTGAACGTCTGACCTGTCTGACGTCTCCGACTTATCTCGTAGAGCCCGGCCGCAACGAAAGGCCCAACCAACGGAAAGCCGATGGCGATGGGTAAAATCATCCATGTTTCATCAAAATGGATGAGGCTGAAATATATAAAGAGCCCGCCGAGCGTATAGAAAAGGCCAAAAAACCCGCTCAAAATCGGGTTTGATATGAAGTCTTTGACGCCAAGTCGCATAGCGTCACGAATGTCACCGAAGCTTAAGGTCAGCGGATAAGCACCAGCTATTGCGCCGCGGTTAGCGGTCTTCGTCGAATTCATGACGATCCCCTTTCTCCTGCCGCGGAACGAATACGTCCGCGTTTTAGAGGGCATCTAAGCACAACCGATAGGTCTGCGCCGTGGGCTGCCTCAAAAATCGCTTGCGACAATCTGGCCGACATAAGGGTTTCGCTCTAGGTGATTACTCGTAGACGTCAGAAAGGCAGAATTCGATGACGCCAAACGGCTCACCAGTTTCTATTGCGCGATTTCTCCTGACCCAAGTTGCCATCGGGTTCGTACTCGCAGGCGCATTTGTCGCGTGGATCATCATCCAAAACGTCCATGGGCTCGGCGCACTGATCACCAACACCGATCTCGGCTGGTTTGCAGCGGGGCTGCTATGGTTCTTTGCGGGCTCGACATTTTCAGCGGCTCAGATCGGATTTTCGATCATGATGCACGCCGATGATGAAGATCAGCGACCCGCACAGCGTGAACCTCGGATCATGGACCTGAAGCCCATCCCCGTAAGGTCGAGATCTTCAGGTTCGAGGTAAAGCTCGTAAAGCGAGGCTTGTCATAGTGGGAATTTAGTCGGAACATATGCCTCTGTGAGAAGGAGGCGTTATGGACGACAGCGAACCCATACAGTTTCAGCGGGGCGTGGTCGAGGCATCATCGGGCCTGACCCCGCATTATCAGCCCTCTCCAAAGCCGTTCGTCGCGTTTGATCGACGTGAGCTCGATACGATCTTGAGGGTATATGGTCGGATGGTTGCGGCCGGCGAATGGCGTGATTACGCCATCGATCATCGCAAAGAAGAAGCGGTTTTTTCTATTTTTCGGCGCTCATCCGAGCTCCCGCTTTTCCAAGTGATAAAAAATCCAAAACTCGCCAAGAAACAGGGTGCTTACTCTGTTGTCTCAGTGACAGGCGTTATTTTGAAACGTGGCCGGGATTTAAGCCGCGTTCTTGCGGTATTCGATAAGCGAAAACTCGAAATCGTATCCTGAACTCTCCCATAAAAAACGCCCGGTCGTTGGACCGGGCGCTTTGGATTTCGGTATTGAGCGGGGCTGTTACTCCGACCGCATAATTCCGAGAATGTTCAGGATGTGGATGAACAGCGTGATAAACGATCCATAGAGTGCAAACGCTCCAAAAATCGCTTTGCGCGATGCGCCATCTTCGCTGTCGCCCTCATAGTACATCTCTTTGATCATTTGCGTTTCATACGCCGTAACCGCTGAGAAAAGCAGGACGACAATGCCCGAAATGACGAGGCTCATCAGTTCTGACTGGAAGAAGAACACGTTCACCAGCATCGCCAGGATCAAGCCGATCGCGGCCATGAAGAAGAATGTCGCAAATGGCGAAAGATCGCGTTTTGTCGTGTAACCGTAAAGGCTTACCGAGCCAAACGTCACTGACGTGATCAAGAACGCCTGCGCAATCGTTGCCCCGCCATCAAGCGCCATGAAGGCAAAGATCATCGGCGAGATCAGGAGACCCCACATCACCGCATACGACCAGTATGCGGCATGCGCCATGGTTTGCGAGCCGGTGAAAATCAAGCGTGGCGCAAAGAAGCCAAGGCCCAGAACGCCGGCAAAGAGCACCCATTTCATCGGGCCCATTGCGATTGTTTGCATGAGCGCCGGATTGGCGGCCATGAACAGCGTCACGATCGCCGTGACGGCGACACCGAGCGCCATAAGGTTGTAAACCCGCAGCATATAACTGCGGAGGCCCTCATCGATACCGTCGCGCGTGCGGACGTCGCTTTGCGCGGCGGTAGCATAAGGACGACGGTCAAAATCGGCCATGTTTTGCTCCTAAAGGGTTGGCTGAATTCTAGCCAAACATGGGGATTTGCCCCGCGCTTGGCAAGGAAAATCGGGCTTAGAACCACTCTGAACGCGTTGAATCGTCGCGATTTTACAGAGACTTCCCGGGTTATTCAGGCGGTCGTCGTTAATTCGCGTTAATGGCCGTTAAATCCGGGTAAATTCTCTTTAACATTAACGCGTCCCACCCTGAATATTTCAGTCGATTAAAGCGCCCGCAAAACCCGTGCGGGTTTTCGCGACAGCACTTGCCAGGTTCCGCCAATCCCGAGAAGGACGGTGAGGAAGAGCGCGGCCAGCGCGCCGACCGCAGCAACGCCCGGCAGGACGACAAAATCGAACTGCATCACGTGTTGGACAACGGCGTAGGCCGCGAGCACCCCGGCAAAGACCCCGAAGATTGCGGTCGCAAGCCCAAGGATCAGATATTCGATCGCATAGGCTGCCAAGAGCCGACCGCGGGTCGCCCCAAGTGTCTTCAAGATCACCGCGTCATAGATCCGATGTCGATGACCGGCAGCGAGCGCGCCCGCAAGCACAAGGATTGACGAAACAAGCGTGATGCCGCTTGCCGACCGAATGGCGAGCGCCAACCGTTCGACGATGCCATTGATGGTCTCCAGCGCATCCTTCACCCGGACGCTGGTGACGGCGGGGTAGTCGCTCGTAACCGATTGGAGCACGCGCTTATCGCGCTCGGGGTCAACGCCATCTGGCGGGGTGAGGGTGGCAAGCACCGTATAGGGCGCGCCGCGGAAGGTGTTTGACGAAAACACCATAAGGAAGTTGATCCCCATCGATTCCCATTCGACGGCTCTGAGGTTAGCGATTTCGGCTTCGATATTTCGGCCCAGAACATTGACGACGATCTTGTCACCGATGTTGAGGTCGAGTTCGATTGCTTCTTCATCAACAAAGGAGACGAGAGGAGGGCCGTCATAGTCCTCAGCCCACCATTCGCCTTCGACGAGGGTGGAATTCTCTGGCAGAGTATTGGCGTGCGTCAGGCCCCGATCACCGCGCAGCACCCAGCCGCCGCCGTTTGGTGTCGGGTATTCCGCAGCGGGAACGCCCTTCAGCGACACGACCCGTCCGCGCAACATCGGAACGGTCTCGACTTCGGCCTGGGGCGCCGCCTCAACGAGGGTCTCAACAAAGCGCTGTTCGTCAGCGCGGCGGACATCAAGGAAGAAGAAGCTCGGCGCGCGCTCAGGCAGCGCCGACGTCAACTGCCGAGAAAGGTTGCCGTCAATCTGACCGAGCGTGACGAGAAGCGCGAGCCCAAGCCCCAGGGACAGTACGACGCTCGGCGTTAGCGCGCCGGGTCGGTGGATATTGGAGAGCGCGAGGCGAACCTCTGTCGATTTTGCCCGTGGCGCGCGTTTGGCACCGAACATCATGCCAGACGCGACAACGCGCAAGATGACGAAGGCCGCCGCCGATGCGCCGAGATAAATGATTGCGATCCAAGGTTCGGCCGCGAGCGAGATCGCAAGGCCCGCAAGGGCAGCCAACACGACGATCACGCCAAAGATGTAGATCGCGCGGGGGAGGGCGCGGGTCCGGGCGAGACGGTCGCGAAAGAGCGCTGCCACAGGCACGTCGCGAGCAAAGCCGATGGGCCATAGCGCGAAGGCGAGCGCGGTCAGAAGACCGTAGGCAATGGCAAGAAGCAATTGCGCCGGGAAAAGGCCATTCACGGCTGAGACGGGCAGGATGTTGGCGAGAAAAGCGCCAGCGATTGGCGGCACAAGGGCGCCGACGACAACGCCGATCACGGTGCCGAGGAACGCCAGAAGCATGATTTGCAAAAGGTAGACCTGCGAGACGAACCTGCCGGTCGCGCCGAGCGCCTTGAAGGTCGCGATCACCTCCCGTTTAGTGTCGAGATAGGCACGCACGGCATTGGCGACGCCGACACCGCCCACGATGAGGGCTGTGAGGCCGACAAGCGTCAAGAACTGGGCGAAGCGGTCGACCGAGCGCGTGAGACCCGGCGATGCGTTGGTGCGCGAGCGAATTTCGACGCCCGTATCGCTGAACTCCGAGACCGCCGCCGAGATCACGGCGTTCAACTGGCCTTCGCCGTCGGATCCGTCAGGCAAAAGCACGCGCTGATGCCACCGGATGAGCGCGCCCGGTTGGTTCAGGTCGGTCGCGACCAGGGCTTCGGCTGACATCATGAAGCGCGGACCCAGTTCCGCACCGCCTGAGAGCCGATCCGGCTCACTGGCGATCACGTCGGTAATGAAGAAGCCCGCCTCGCCGACAGTGACAGTGTCGCCGACTTCGAGATCGAGCCGTTCAAGAAGCACCTCTTCGACGACAGCGCCAAAGACATCGCCACCTGAGGCTTCATTTTGGGGCACGAGGGCATCTGCAAGCGTACCTTCGCTCTGAAGTCTGAGCGTGCCGGCCAGCGGGTAAAGATTGTCGACGGCTTTGATCTCGACAAGCGCCTGATTTTCCGCGTCGACACGAGCCATGGCTCTGAGCGTCAAGACCTCAGAGACACGCCCGAGCGTATTTGCGTAAGTCCGCTCCTCGTCAGTCGGTGGGCGCTGAAGTGTAACGAATGAGAGATCTCCGCCGAGGATTACTTCGCCTTCGTTTGCGATCCCGTCCGACATGGCGCGGGCGAGCGATCCGACACCCGCAATGGTGGCAACACCGATCGCGATGCAGGCGAGGAAGACGTAAAATCCCTTGAGGCCGCTTCTGAGTTCGCGAACGGCGAAGCGGATTGCGACGTCAAAACCGGGTTCTTGACCGGTTGAAGGTATCGCGCTCATTCAGCCGCCTCAGATACCTGCGTGGGGATCTGATTTGCCGTATCATCGATGATTTCGCCGTCGCGAAGGCGCACAACGCGCTGACACTGATTGGCCAATTCCGGGTCGTGGGTCACCATGACGAGCGTCATGCCGCGCTCGCGCTGGGCGCTGAACATGAGATCGACGATCTGCTCGCCGGTCGGGCCGTCAAGATTGCCTGTCGGTTCGTCGGCGATCAGGAGTTTCGGGTTTGGCGCCAGCGAGCGGGCGAGTGCCACGCGCTGCTGTTCACCGCCGGAGAGCTGCGCCGGGTAATGGTCAAGGCGTGCCCCGAGGCCGACTTTTTTAAGTTCGTCAGCGGCGCGGTCAAAGGCGTCATCGATGCCCATCAATTCGAGTGGCACGGCGACATTTTCCACGGCCCGCATGGTTGGGATCAGGTGGAATGATTGGAAAACAACGCCGATCACGCCGCGTCGAAACCGGGCAAGGCCGTCTTCGTCGAGCTTCGTAATGTCGGTATTGCCGATCTCAACCGCGCCAGATGTGGGCTTTTCGAGCCCCGCCGTCACCATGAGGAGTGTCGATTTTCCGGAGCCTGAGGGACCCACGAGACCGACGGACTGGCCGTCTTCGATATCGAGCGAGATGCCCTTCAAGACGTGCACCTTTGATGCGCCATCGCCCAGATGGACATGAATATCGTCAAGCTTGATGGGAAGACCGGCGGTGGTCGTCATCGTGAAACGCTCCGTTTGAGGTTTGCCACGGCCATTGTCACGTATTTCTGCTGGCAGCCGTCGCGCGTATTCGCCATATGGGTAGGGAAGGTGGTCCTTTGAAGCAGGCTGGCAAGAGACGCATGCAAACCAACACTGTTTTTGAGTTTTTCTTTCGGCGAACGCGCGCGGGTTTGGCAGCGTTTGCGCTTTTTCTAGGCATTTTGATTGGCGTTGACCGCGCGCAAGCCGACACGATTACCATCACCGCATTCGGCGATAGCTTGACGGCTGGCTATGGTTTAGCGCCGGAGGACGCGTTTCCGGTCGTGCTCGAAGAGGCATTGAGGGCCAAAGGCCATGACGTCACGATCATCAATTCCGGCGTCTCGGGCGACACCACGACTGCCGGACGGGATCGGCTGGAATGGTCGCTCGATCCCGCAACGGATGGCGTGATCCTGGAACTCGGCGCCAATGACGCGCTGCGCGGGATAAGCCCTTCCATTAGCCGCGAGAACCTCGATTGGATGGTCGAGACGCTGGTCGGCAAGGGACACGACGTTCTGATCGCCGGGATGGTCGCACCGCCCAACCTCGGGCGTGATTATGCTGGCGACTTCAATCCGATCTTTGCTGATTTGGCCGAGCAATATGAGACCTTGCTCTACCACTTTTTCCTCGACGGTGTCGCGGCGGAGGCGAGCCTTAACCAGTCGGACGGCATTCACCCGAACCGCGCGGGAGTTGACGTGATCGTGGAGCGTATTCTACCGAGCGTGGAAGCGCTGATCGCGCGCATCGAGAACAACGCCTCCTGACTGGCCGTTTTGGCCTCCTGACAAACACGGGACTTCACTATGGACTATCGCCCGCTCGGGCGGACCGACATCAAAGTGTCGTCCGTCTGCCTTGGAACCATGACATGGGGTGAGCAAAACACCGAGGCCGAGGGCCACGCGCAGATGGATTACGCGTTTGAGCGCGGGGTGAACTTTCTGGATACCGCCGAACTCTATGCGATCCCGCCAAAGCGCGAGACGGCGGGGACGACCGAGACGATCATCGGGACATGGCTGAAGGCGAAGGGCAATCGTGATAAGGTCATCCTCGCCTCCAAGGTGGTTGGCCGGACCGGCATGGACTGGTTCCGGGAGGGTCAGCCCGCGGTGCTGGATCGCGCCAATATCGAAGCCGCGATCGATGGCAGTCTGAAGCGCTTGCAAACGGACTACATCGATCTCTATCAGGTGCATTGGCCGGATCGCCCGCGCTCGGCGTTTGGCTCGAACCCCACGGTCTATGAGTGGGTTGATGGCGAATCTGTCCCCATCGAGGAGACGCTTGAAGCGCTGACCGACCTCGTGAAGACGGGCAAGGTGCGCCATATCGGGCTTTCTAATGAAAGCAGTTGGGGCACGATGCGCTATGTGACGACAGCGGAGGCGAAGGGCTTGGCACGCGTTCAGTCGATCCAGAACGCATACAGTCTCGTCAACCGCACGTTTGAGGTGGGGCTCGCGGAGATTGCCCATCGCGAGCAGGTCGGGCTACTTGCCTATTCGCCGCTCGGGCAGGGCTACCTTACCGGCAAATATCGCGATGGCGCGCGGCCAAAGGGGTCGCGTCTTGAGCTCTTTGATCGGTTGGAGCGCTATCGCGGCCCCGGCACGCATGAGGCCTATGAGGGCTACTTCAAGATCGCTGCCGTCCATGGGATTTCGCCCGCGACACTCGCTTTGAAGTTCGTCGAGAGCCGTTCTTTTGTGACGTCAAACATCATCGGCGCGACGAAGATGGATCAGCTCAAGGAGAACATTGACGCCCATGAATTGACATGGACGGAGGAACTGGAAAACGCCGTAAACGCGGTCCATCAGGTTCATCAAAATCCATGCCCTTAATGTCTCAGCAAAAGACATGAGAATTCGTCATGCCGAGGCTTTTTGTTGGATTTCCGGTCGCTGACGAGACTGTTGAGGCCATGGTCGGCCTCCAATCCGGGCTAGAAAACGCCCGCTGGGTCGCGCGGAACGACTTCCACGTGACGCTACGTTTCATTGGAAATGTCGATGGCGACGTTGCCGCCGATATTGACGAAGCGCTGGCCGAGATCACGGCTTCGCCGGTCTCGATCCAACCGACCGGTCTCGGCGCCTTTGGCAAGGATAAACCCCGAAGCATCCACGCGATGGTTGCGCATGACCCTGCCCTGATGACGCTGCAATCGCGCATCGAGCGTGCCATCCAGGAAAGCGGTCTTGCACCGGAGCGCCGCAAATTTCAGCCCCACATCACCATTGCGAGGCTTGGGCGTACGCCGGCACTATCGGTGACTGAATGGCTGTCGGACCGGGGCGGAGACGCGCTGCCAGGTTACACCGCGCACACCATCGCGCTTTATTCCGCAAATTCGTCGCGCGGCGGCGGACCCTACCGCATCGAAGCGACAGTCCCGCTGATTGGCGGGTAGCGCAATTTCGTCAAAGGCCTAGCGCCAGGCGGTTGCCGAGTGATGAGCGGACGCCACTTTCCCTAAATCCAGACAAACCCAACGCCTTTGAAAGACGACTCCATGCCGACGCCGCTTACCGATGATCAACGTGCCGCCCTCACTTCAGAATTGCCGCATTGGGCGAAGACCGACGATGGTCGTGATGCCATCCATCGGACCTATGAATTTAAGAACTTCATAGAAGCGTTTTCCTTCATGAGCGCGGCGGCCCTGTGGGCTGAAAAGCTCGACCATCACCCGGAATGGTCAAACGTCTACAAGACCGTGAATGTGACGCTCACCACCCATGATGCAGGTGGCCTAACCGATCTCGATATTCGTCTCGCTCAAGCGATGGATGCGCTCGCGTCTTAGCTTGAAAATGTGATGGTTTTCCGGGTGCCCGCTGCATACCTACGAGCACATGGACCGGCCCGGCACCGAGCGGGACTCTAGAAAAACGGCGGCACGACAGTGGACTCAGTCACACAATTCACCCTTGGGGCGGTCGTCTCAACCCTTTGCCTCGGTAAGCGCATGGGCCCGCGCAAGGCGGCGCTTTTGGGTGGTCTACTAGGGACGCTCCCTGATCTCGACGTTTTACTTCCCGTCGCAAATGAGGTCGATGCCTTCGTCCTCCATCGCGGCTGGACCCATTCCTTCTTCGTGCATGCGCTGGCAGCGCCTATCATTGGCGAAATCCTTGTTCGCACGATCAAAGCCTTGAAAGATGCAAGGTTTCGCGTTTGGCTCGCCGTCTTTCTGATCTTTTCGACCCACGCCATCATTGATGGGATAACCGTCTACGGCACCCGATTATTCTGGCCGTTCTACCCGGATCCGATTGGGGTCGGTTCCATGTTCATCATCGACCCGCTCTATACGCTCCCGATTCTAGCGGTTGCGATCTGGTCCTTTGTGAAACGCGACTGGTCGGCGGCGCTTGGGCGCGGCCTCGTGATCGCTCTGGTGGCAACCACCGCCTATATGGGCCTTGGGGTAGTGCTCCAGGCCAACGCGGAAAGCCGCGCAAAGGTGATTTTCGCGGACGCGGGCGTCGAGGTGCGAAACATTTTCGCGATCTCCGGACCCTTCAATGTCAATGTTTGGAAGGTCATCGCTCAGGACGATGACCACTATTACAATCTCTACCTGTCGCTACTTGACGATGACAGCCAAGCGCGGATCTACGCTCACCCATCACGCCCCGACTTGGCGGCCTGCCTTGAAGGCAATGACGCCTTTGAGAAGCTGAAATGGTTCAGCCGCGGCTACTACACAGCTGATCTGGAAGAGGGGCAGATCGTTGTGTCCGACCTCCGGATGGGCCTGACGCCCTACTACGTGTTTCGCTTTGCGCTTGCTGAGACCGGTGGTGACGCGGTGACCATTATCGAGCCGCAATCGATCAACAGCCCGATCGTGACACTCAATGAAGACCTCGACTGGTATGGCGACCGGTTTTTGGGACGTTCATCGGAGCGCGCGGTGGAAGCGAATGTGCCCGGACCGCCGCCGGCTGAAGAGTTGGCGTCGTGTTGATGGGCCGGACCTTGCACCGTGGCCGCTGAGGGCGAAAGACCCGACGATACGGATATCGGCGTCTCCGTTGCGCCGCTTCTAATCGGCGTTGGCCTCCTCATGCTGGGGAATGGCCTTCAGGGAAGTCTATTGGGGCTTAGGGCAGCAGCGGAGGGTTTTTCAAACGCCGTCATCGGCATTGTCATGGCGAGCTTCTTTGCAGGCTTTCTGGTGGGCGCAATCTGGGCCGTTTCCGTTGTTCAGCGGGTTGGCCACATTCGAGGCTTTGCGGCCTTCGCCTCGATCGCCTCTGTCTCGATCCTGGCTCACGGCGTTTTTGTCGAACCGATTTTCTGGTCGGCGCTCCGGTTCGTAACCGGCATTTGCTTTGCGGGAATTTTCGTTGTCGCTGAGAGCTGGCTCAACAGTTCGTCTTCAAACCAAAACCGAGGCCAATTGCTCTCGGTCTACATGTTCACGTCCTTTGCCGGGATGGGCGCCGGGCAGTTGCTCTTGAACCTTTCGAGCCCCGAAAGCATCAACCTCTTCATTCTGGTGTCCGTGCTGATTTCGTTTTCCGTCGTTCCGATGCTCTTGAATGCCGCGCCACCGCCGAATGCGGGGCAGACGGGCGAGGACCCTTCGCTTCCCGGCGTCAAGACGGTGAAACGCGTCTTTACGGCATCGCCGCTCGGTGTCGTTGGCACCTTTACAGCGGGTATCATCAATGGCGCGGTCTTCGGCATGGGCGCAGTCTATGCGCTTGAGCGCGGCTTTTCCGTCACCGGCGCATCGCTGTTCATGGGCGTCATCATCGCGGGGTCGGCACTCTTACAGTGGCCGATCGGAAAACTGTCCGACACGATCGATCGGCGGGTCACCATCACGCTCATCTCTGTCGCGGCTGCTGGATTGGCGGTGATGATCAATCTCTTCGGGGAGGGCGGATGGTTCTGGTCAATCGCCTTCCTCTTCGGTGGCGCCTCGCTCAGCCTTCACACGCTTTCGATCGCCTACACCAACGACTACCTCGAACCAACCGAGATGGTCGGCGCGAGCGGCGTTCTCGTGCTGGTCCTAGGGTTTGGATCGATCCTTGGCCCGCTGGTCGCCGGCTTGGCGATCGAGAACATTGGGCCTACCGGTTACTTTTTCGCGATTGCGGGCGTTCATATCGCCCTATCGGGCTTTGCCGTGTGGCGAATGTTTCAGCGCGCGGCCCTCGATCAAGACGATCAGGGGCCTTACATCTCTCTCCCGTCAGCCACATCCTCTGTTGCGATTGAGGCGGCGGAAGAGGCGCATGCGGACCAGCTGTCCGATGGGCGGTAGCTCTCTTGCCTCGTGCATGGTCTGAGTTGAAGTCGCAATTGCCCGTCACGCATCTCCGCGCAGAAACACCTCAACCGTCGCGTTGAAGACATCCGGACGCTCCGCGTGCACAGCGTGCGAGCAAAACGGCACGACGGCGAGATGCGTCTTCGGAATGGTCTGCCAAAGTTTCTCAACTTGCGACCACGGGTAAGCGCGATCCGCTTCGCCCCATAAAATGAGCGTCTCCGATTGGATCGACGCGAGGCGTTCCACGCCCGACCAGGTTTGCATGGCTTCAAAGCCCGCAATGAGTGCTGGAAGCTGCGCGTTTTCGGCAATTGCAGCGCACGCCGGGTATTCCGGGTGTTTTTCCATGTCGAGAAACCAGGTCGCGGCCAGCCTTTGCGCGGTCGCCTTTGCGCCATCAGCCTTTGCGCGCGCCATCGACGTCTCGATCGTCTCGAACCGGCCAGGCAGCACACCGACGGAGCCCGTGCCGTAGAGGATCAGTTTTTGTACGCGATCCGGCGCCTGGTGCGTCATTTCCTGGACAATCATGCCGCCCATGGAGTGGCCCAAAAGGTCAAACTCTTCGACGCCGTCGGCTCTGAGTGTGTCGAGCACCCAAGCCGCAAACCCGTCGATGCGGTTGATGGGGTCAAGATGGGCGTTCGCGCCGAAACCCGGCAGGTCGATCCGAACAAGAGGGCGGTCTTGTTCGAGTGGCGCTTGGAGCGCCCATTGCGCGCTGCCGCCCATGAAACCGTGAACGAGGACGAGAGGGGTCACTTTGCTAGCTCCTCAGTAAGCGCGGGGGCGAATTCGGCGGCATAGGCAAAAAGCCCGGGTTGCCCACCGGTGTGGATGAATAGAACCCGTTCGCCTTGTTTAATTGTTTCGTCTTTCACCAACGACATGAGACCGGCCATGGCGCGCCCGGTATAGGTCGGGTCAAGGATGAGCGCCTCGTCTTTCGCGGCATGTCTGATCGCGGTTCTGACAGCGGCATTGGGGATCCCATACCCGGGTGCAAAGTCCTGGTCGTTGATCAAGATGTCCTCATCCGTGGGCGGGTCGATTTCGAGCATCTCTGAAAGGTCCGCGATGCGGTGCTTAAGTCGCGGTCGCTGCTCTGCCGCCGTGCGACGTACACACACGCCGTGGACCGGCACCTGCCACCCCATCGCCCTCGCACCGGCAAGAATACCCACATGGGAAATCCCGCTGCCCGAGGCGATCACAATGTGGTCTGGCAACCGCTCGGATAATGTCATCGCGTCAACAATCTCGATTGCCGCGTTCGCGTAGCCGAGTGCACCGAGCGGCGGGTGGTTTGGGCTCGTTTGAACCACGAACGGATTTCGACCTCGTGTCCGTGCCTCGTCGGCAAGCCGGTCAAGGTTCTGGATGGCGTCGGCTTCACTCCACTCAGCCGGGACACGGTGGATGTCGGCGCTAAAGAGCGTGTCGAGGAGGACGTTGCCCGAGGCGTGAAATGTCGGATCGGCGCGCGGCACGCGATCTTCAAGCTGGACGATCGCCTGCCATCCAAGCCTGCACGCGGCCGCCGCGGTCAGTCGGACCATGTTCGACTGGATCGCGCCTGAAACCAGCACCGTATCGAAGTCGGTGCCCACCGTTGGACCCAAGAAATATTCCAACTGGCGCACCTTGTTGCCGCCCATGGCGAGCGAAAAGAGATCGTCACGCATGACATGAAGGTCGATCCCAAGACGCCGACCAAGGCGCGTCAGCGGCTCAATCGGGCTCGATCTCGCGCCCAAATCAACGCGCGCAAACGTTTCAAGCCGCGCGCGAAGGCGTTCAGGCCTCAACGCCATGAAAGTGACCTTAGAGTTGAATTCCCGTGCATATTATTTGGCGGCCCCTGCTCAAAGGACGCGCGAATGGTCCCTTGACGGTTCAACCGCAAAGAACGCAGTCTGTAAATCTTTGGCAAACGCTTTTCAAAAGGCGTGAGCAGACGGAACACCGGATCAGGTGAGACATGTGCCGGCCCCTCCAGACCCACCCTCGAGATCCATGGGTAAAAGGGACATCAACGATAAAAAGGACCCGACGAGCCGGCGTTGGACCCTCCAGATGAGACAAGAAGACAGGAGAGAGTGATGAAAAAGGTTTTGATGGGGGCCGTGTGCGCAGCCGCCCTTTCAGCGTCGTCGATGGCGATGGCCGCGGAGAAGGTCAATATCGGCGCGCCTGCGTGGACTGGTGCGCAGGCAATCGCCCACCTCATTCAAGAGATCGTGGTAACCCGCATCGGCGGCGAAGCAAACCTCGTTCCCGGCAATAATGCTGCAATTTTCCAGGCGATGGACGCGGGTAAGGGCGACATTGACGTCCACCCGGACGTTTGGCTGCCAAACCAACAGAGCTTTGTTGATGAGTTCGTCGAAGGCACGGGCAATGTCGTGCTCTCTGAAAATGCCTATGAGGGTAAGCAGAGCTTTTGCGTGACGGAAGAGTTCTCAAAAGCGAACAATGTGACGTCCATCTTTGATCTCGCACGGCCAGAAATCGCGTCGCTCATGGACAGTGACGGCAATGGCAAGGGCGAAATCTGGATCGGTGCTCCCGGCTGGGCATCGGCAAACGTCAATCAGGTGAAGGTCCGCGACTACGGTCTTGAGCCCTTCATGGAGCCGGTGCGCGCTGACCAGGCGGTTATGACGGCGACGGTCGGCGACTCAATCCGCAAGGGCATCGGTTACGCATTTTATTGCTATTCACCGCACGCGATTTGGTTCCAGTACGACATTGTTCGTCTGGAAGAGCCGCCATTTGACCCCGCGAAATATATCGCGCTTCAGCCTGACCAAGATCCGGACTGGTTTGAGAAGTCGACCGTCATGACGGAAGACGCTTTGAAGGACGTTCAGATCGCCTATTCGAAATCGCTCTCTGATCGTTCACCGGCGATCGCCGACCTCCTCGCCAACATTCAGTTGAATGGCGATGATGTCTCAAACTTCGCGTTTGAGATCGAAGGCGGCAAAGACCCGGCAGACGTTGCGAAAGCTTGGGTCGAAGCCAATTCCGACCGCGTAGACGGCTGGCTCGGCCTCTAAAACTTCACAGGCGCCCGGATCGGAAAACCCGCATCCGGGCGCTTTGCCCTTTAACCTGTAATGGGAGCCGGTCCCATGCTCAATCCGGACCGTGAATACGCCGTAGAAATCTCCGGGGTCTGGAAGATCTTCGGCGACAATGCGACTGCTGCGCTTGCCGACATCCGCGCAAATGGCATCTCGAAAAAGGAGGTGCTCGCAAAGCACAATTGCGTCGTCGGCGTCGCGGACGCGACCATGAGTATCCGACCCGGCGAGATTTTTTGCGTCATGGGGCTATCGGGTAGCGGCAAATCTACCCTCGTCCGCCACATCAATCGACTGCTTGAGCCGACCGACGGCAAAATCATCGTCAATGGCGAGGACATCATGGCGATGGCGCCGGACACGCTTCGCCAATATCGAAACGAACATATCGCGATGGTGTTTCAAAATTTCGCGCTCATGCCGCATCGGTCCGTCCTGGACAATGTGGCGATGCCGCTTGAGATCAGAAACATTCCGAAAAACGAACGCATGGACATCGCTGCCCGCACCATCGACATGGTGGAACTGACCGGCTGGGGGAACAAGTTCGCGCACGAAATCTCCGGCGGCATGCAGCAGCGGGTGGGTCTTGCCCGTGCGCTTGCGGCGGACCCGGAAGTGCTCCTGATGGACGAGCCGTTTTCCGCTCTTGATCCTCTGATCCGTCGCCAGCTTCAAAACGAATTCATGAAGCTCGCCTCACAAATGAACAAGACGACTGTCTTCATTACCCACGATCTCGACGAGGCCGTGCGGATCGGCGACCGGATCGCGATCATGCGCGATGGCCGCGTCGTGCAAATCGGTACGCCTGAAGACATCGTGATGAACCCGGCAGACGACTACGTGTCTGATTTTGTTGCCGGCATCTCGCGGCTCAAAGTTGTGCGCGCGCACGCCGTGATGCAGCCGATCGACGATTTCGAAAAGGCGCACGGGACGCTGTCATCGGACGCGAAGGCATTCGCCGAAGACGCCAATCTCGGTGTCTTGATTGAGCGCGCAATCGAATCCGACCAACCGATTGCCATCAATGATGGCGACGGAAAACGTGTCGGCGCAATTACCCGCGCTGATCTCCTGCGCACCGTTGTGGAAGGGACTGAAACGTCATGAACGAAGCTGCACCCATCCAAAAGACCGATGCGGTCCTCACCGACGCGCCGAAGATCTCAAATGCTGAAGAGCGGGATAACCTCGTTCCGGAATTCGTCGAGACCTCGCCGGACTATTATCGCCAGCAATTCAGGAAGATCGGCGCGCGCTCGGCATTTACATGGACATTTAACCCCGTCGCCGCGCTTCTCGGGCCCATCTGGTACGGCATGCGCGGGCTTTGGAATTGGGGATTGCCGTTCACAATCCTGGAGGCGTTCGCCTACATTCAGATCGGGCGCGGGCTCTTTGGCGATCTGGCGGCGGGTGCGCGCGAGCGGATCGAGCAGATCGAGGGAACGCTAGGGTTTAGACGCGAGCAGCTTCAAGCCGCGATTGAGCGAAATGCTGACAATGTCGACGTGTTTCAGCGGACGATTGCGTCGCTGGAAGCGGCGATTGGCGACATTGAGGCCGAAGCCGCACAGGCAGAGGCAGGCGCCATCTACGTCTTCCTCTTTGGGCTCGCATTCTTGCTGGTGGTGAAGGCGACCGAGGGCGTGATTGCCAATCCGGCGCTCGAAAAACGCTTCTCTGAATGGTTGTCCGACCGGACGATAAAGGCGGGTCTTGCGCCGCTCCGCACCGGCATGACGGCGGCGTTCGTCTTCATCATTTTCGCCGTCAGCATCATCCATTTCGCATTCCCGGGAGCGATCGCGTGGCTCGCGGACTTTCCAACAAATCCCGCGATCCGGCTCACCGCGATCGAGTGGGTCGAGGGCTTTTTCGATATCGTCCGGCTCGGTGGCCAGTGGGCCTTTGATGGCATCAGCCTCGGCATCCGCATCGTGCTCGACTGGCTGGAGGTTCTCTTTGTTCAGTCGCCGTGGCCGGTGATTGCGAGCTTCATCATCCTGCTCACTTGGCTTTCAGCGGGCATGAACGGCGCGATCGCGGCAGGCATCTTCCTCGCCTATATGGGTCTTTTTGGCTTTTGGGAGAAAGCCATGACCACGCTTGCGCTCCTCGGCACGGCGGCGATGCTATCGATTGTTCTCGGCATTCCGCTCGGCCTCTTCTGCGCGCGGCGACCCAAGGTCTACGCCGTTATCCGACCGATCATGGACTTCATGCAGACGATGCCATCCTTTGTCTTCATGATCCCGGTTATCGCGTTTTTCAGCGTCGGCAAACCGGCAGCGGTCATCACCACCATGATCTTTGGCGGGACCCCGGTTGTGCGCCTCACAGTGCTTGGGATGCGCGGCGTGCCGGAAACGATCCGCGAGGCGGCAATCGCCTATGGCGCGTCGAAGTGGTATCTTCTGACCAAGGTCGACCTACCACTCGCGTCACCGTCGATCCTCGCTGGCGTCAACCAGACCATCATGTTGTCGCTCGCCATGGTCGTGGTCGCATCGCTCATCGGGGCGAAGGGCCTCGGCGAGGATGTTCTCGAAGCGCTGCAATATTCGTCAGTCGGTCAGGGGATTTTGGCAGGTTTTGCTATTCTCTTCTGCGCGATGATCCTGAACCGGGTGGTGCAGGGCAAGCGGGACTAGGTCTGCGGCACGTGTCAGGCGATTTCGACCCAGCGCGACCAATCGCTGACGGCACCGCGTGAATCCCTGAGTTTCCCGGGGCGACGGTCGACGTCTCCTGCTGCTTCGGCGGGCGACAGAAAGACCGCGCCGAGCAGGATTTCGCGGGTCGGGATGCCGCAGCGCGTGAAGATCTCATCGGATTTCAATAGTCCGCCGCTCGACCAATAGCTCCGCCAACCGGCTTCGGTCGCGAGAAGGAGCATGTTCTGGATCATCGCGCTCCCGGCCGCGATGTGCTCCATATTGCGAAGCGTGCCGCGAAACGGGTCCGCGTTGTCTGTCTCGGCCGCTTCGCCTTTCTCAACGTCCGGTGTCCAGGTGGCGAGGATCAGCCAGTCGGCGGCAGCCAGCATATTGCGGATGATGCTCGCCTCTTCTCGGTCGATGATCTCAGAAAGCAATGCCCGGCAGTTGGCGGCGTCAAACTTATAGGTCCGCCACGGCACCATGGACGGCAAATGTTCCCGGTGATCGGGCGCGCAAGGGTAGTGAAATGGGGCGAATGCAGCGTCGGCGAGAATGTCATCAATCGCGTCGCGACCTTGGTCTGGAACGGGGAGCGGATCACGCGGGTCAACGAGCACTTTCTCGGTCACCCGCGTTTTCATCGCGCTTTTCAATCCTGACATGGCAGTCTCCTCTTCGCTCGATCGAAGGGGGACATAGCGCAGAACGCGGGATTGTGTTTCTGAATTTCGGAAAAAATTGGCCGACGTGATCGGCTTAGATTCGTTAAAATTTTAACGGTTCGCTTCGAAGACTGTTAGCGCCCGTGTTAATTTCCTCTTCCATTCCACAGCGATCGTTCGCAAATATAGAGCGAAGAGGATTTAATGATGCGCACGCTTCAGTTTCCGACATCGCTTTCTAGCCGTCTTGCCTTTCGCAAAATGAACGGCCTCGGCAATGACTTCGTCGTCATCGATGCACGGCACGATCCGGTCCACCTGACAAGCGAGCAGGCCGCCCGCATCGGTGATCGGCACACCGGGATCGGCTGCGATCAGACCATTTTGATCGAGCGTTCATCGTCACCGGACGCCGACGCTTTCATGCGAATTTACAACCGTACCGGCGGTGAGGTTGGCGCATGCGGAAATGCGACGCGATGCGTTGCGGACATTTTGATGAGCGAAAAAGGGACATCCGACGCCGTTATCGAAACGCAGGCGGGATTTTTATCTGCATGGCGCGCCGACGATCCTAACCAGGTTACGATCGATATGGGACGCCCAAAGTTCCGC
>JBCCMK010000025.1:0-46014 GCA_039026395.1 Pseudomonadota bacterium
AAAGGACGCTATAAGGCAATTATGTGCAAAAATGAATAAATATATCAGATATAATATCTTTTTTAGCCGCGATTTATACTAAAATTTCGCCCAGTATACGAAGTGTTCCATGTCATTATTTGATCTATTTTTCATTTCTGGCTGGTTTTTTCTCTGCCTGAAGCTCAAATCCCGCGTGTTCCGGCTAAGCTTTCATAGCGATAGCCTTGGACAAAGACGCTTGATTTCGCACTCTCGCATGAGAGCGCGAGAAGCCGAAGCATGGTTTTGGTGCGCGCGAATGGTGTGAGCGCTAACCGGTTCACGATGAGGAGACGAATGGTCGCTATGAGGCCCTCGGAGGACAGGACGTACTCCGCCACGGAAATCCAAACGAAACCGACGACGCGATCCTCATCTACCGCAACGGCAGCGAAGCTTGTATCGCGATTTGCTTTCACTTGACCTGCCAGTCGATAGGTCTCGTCATCTGACTGCGGGAGGTCTGAGAAAGTCGACGCCCGATGGTGCGATTCAAGCAAATCGTTGCGCTGTCCAACGTCATGATCTTCAAAGCGTCTCAAACGGATCACAGAGAGACGCAGTGCGTTGTCACCTCGCGAGACGGGTCGATACCGCAGGGAGCTCCGTGCCAGACCGATCACTTGTCACGTCCGCTGCTCAGACGTTGAGAGCTTTTGGCGTTTATGAACAACGGGCTGGCGGAGCTCTCCTGTGGTCTCCCTCTCGGCGGTTTTCCGCTTGCCTGCCGGGCAGCGCATGCCACCAAACCTCTTGCGTCAGTTGTAATAGGTCGCATCACTGATCCCAGCGTTCCGAGAGGCCGATGGTACATCTGATCCAGCGGACAACTGAAGCTCAATCTCGGGCAGAAGTCTCAGGCAATCCTCATCTGAATAACGCTTCCATCATCGCTTTAAGATGCCTGTATTGATGTGCACCGCAACAAGTTCCAGAAGCCGGACTTTCGCTGGTGAAAGTGATTCTGGCTACGAACAGAATTTCGCTCCACTGGCGTAGAAGCAGAACAAAGCGCTCAACAGTTTCCGTTCCCAGACCTTTGCGCGAAAATTAGCTTTGCCGAGTGCGCTTAACAGTTTGAGTAAGATCTCGCGAAGGCCCTCTATGTGACAAGGGTCAAAACCCAATCAGCCTCCTGATCGGGTATTGCAAGTCAGATTCACGGTGTCCAATCAGCGGATTTGACGCGTGGATGGCTCACCTTTTTTGGCTCTCGGACGCCCAGTGGGCGGCGATAGAGCCGCTTTTACCGAAAAACCAGCCGGGTGCGCGGCGGGTTGATGATTGGCGCGTGAACTCCGGCATCATCCATGTCCTGAAGACCGGATGCCGCCTCCTGGCATTTGCTCCGCAATTGCCTGCTGGCCAGTGGATGGTGCGACGGACCCAAGGAATACGGTCCGTCGACAATGATTTATAATCGTTTCAACCTGTGGTCTCGTAGGCGGCTCCGGGTGAATCTGTTCCATGCTTTGGCGTTGTCCGGCGCCGCGACGAAGAGCGCCGCGATCGACAGCACCTACATCAAGGCCCAACGATCCGCCCATGGCGGCAAAGGGGGGCGAAAACGCAGGGTATCGTCCATCATGTGGCGGACAGACCAGCAAGATCCGCGCTCGGACGGACGTTCTCGGTCGACCCTTCGCTTTGCATCTGACCGGAGGGAACGTCTCCGACATGAAGGCAGCGCCGGTGTTGCTGTTGTGACCGATGGTAGCCAAATACGTTCTCGCGCCTTCTCGGTATTCGCTGCGCGATTACCTGTCAGGCAGCGGACAAGGGCTATGATGCCAATGCCCTGAGTAAGATGCTCCGCCGCGTCTTGGTTATCCCAGTCATTCTTGGTCGCCGCAACAGAAAGCGCGTCATCGCCTATCACAAGCTGCGATATCGAGACCGCCATCTGATTGATAACGCATTCTGCCGTCTCAAAGACCTCAAACGCGTTGCCACGCAATACGAAAAGCTCGCCTGAAACTTACCGTACGCCTTTGCGTTGGCAGCGCTCATCACCTTTTGGCTATGATTGAGTCTCGGCCCTGGTAAAGCGACAGGATACGCTCGAACTCTTTCTCCTGTCTGCCAACGATCTTTGCTTGCATGTCCGGCAGTGATTTGGGGCTTGGCCCGCTGGGCAAGTCTGCTACCAACTAAAAATCACAAAAGTCAATAGCTTCAAAAAGCATGGCTGTTGAAACCGTGATGACTAAGTCTTCATGGCGTCTGGGATGTTGAGTAGAGACGCCAAAAATGCGTTGTTGGCGCCGCACAAGCGACGGGTGCGGTGGCATGGCTTTCAAAAAGACGATCTTCCCAGTTCTGTTTGGAATACTGGTGGCCGGATGCTCGCACGCGCCCCAAGAGAACTACACGCTTGGGTTCAAAGACCAGTCCTACATTTTAGCTGAGAGACTTGGCGCTCAGCGTTGGTGTTATGTCAGGGTCCTTGAGGGCATTCCGATAGATCAGGTTTGTGTGAACGGTGACACGATTAAATACAGTGAAAATACCCGGACGCACAAAGGAGTTCATTTCATCCCGAGTACCGTATATGCAGTATTCGACAACGCCGACGATGACGATCCGCTTTAGTTTTTGGTTGCTGACCGTGACTCAAGTATACGGTCTCAAATTAATGGTAAATATTTATCAATTAACACATCTTTAATTGCTCGGAATGCGGGTGAAGGTAGGGTGGGCGTAGTAGGGTATGACTTGCTCTACTAGGACCCCACGGCATTATCCAGACCCGTCGCAGTTTCTGGTGCCGTGGGGTCAGCCATTGAGGCTTCAGCCTCTGGCTCACATAACACGGCTTGCCGCCTCATTCACTACTCTATCGGCGACACCGTCAAAGACTGCGGTCGATTTTTACGTCGTCGCTTACCTCGTTCGCTGTGTCTTGTGGAGCCACCCACGCAAGTGCTGTCGGTAAACGCAGCGCCGGTATTTAGGAAAGGTTGCATAGCGTCACGTGAGACCTGGCTCTCACTCTACGCGCATCACCTCACCGTCGAGACGATAGAGCCCGGGCGCCAGGTTGACGTCGTATACAGTTCGATTGTTCTTCTTGATCTTGAGTCCGTCCGCATCCCAACCATAGGTGAAGCGACTATTCCCGCAGGCGACGCCGCTTTTATGCGGAGAGGTCTTCGAAGTCTCGAAGTTCAGCGAAGAGCAGCGCGACAGGAACTTTACGATCGGCGCTGATCCGGACGTCGTAATTCGGACCGCCAAGCCAGATTTTCCAAACAGTGGCCTGTTGTGCCGCGTGACGACGCTTGGTTTGTCCATCGCCGCCAACTGTTTGCCCGTAACGATGCTGCCATCGGTTAGAAATGCGGGGTAGGTGGTTGCATACCCGCTTTCTTGCGAATGGCTCAAATGCATCCCGGGCGATGCGCTGGTTGTGATCGCCTCAAACTGCACTGCCAACTGTCTCAAGCTGTGGTCTTTTTCAGGTGACGTATCGTGCACATGAAGCGACGTCGCGGGCCTCACATCAGGTTGGGTGTAAAAGGAACAGGCTCCTGCAAATAGAGATAAAATAATGACTTTGATGTAGTGTTGTCTCATTGGACTGTCTCACGTCACGTGCGATATCGAGGTCTTGTTCAATTGGCGTTGTGAGAACCATATATCGCTTTGTTATACACTAATCCTTATCAGATATGGCTAATACAACACCGTTTAACTGATACAATCCGGCCGTCAGTGGTATTTCCCAGTAGTTTTCGCCGTTCTTTAGGATGCGAAAACCATCTCCGCCGAGATCATACGAGTATATATCGGTGTCGCAGACGGCGCGTTCTTCAAACAGATCGCCGGATACGGAATCGAAATCAAGCGACGTGCATTCTGCAACGTCGAACATGACGATATTGTCGTCGTGCAAACTCTCAAGCTGGCCCATCAATGTTGACGGCCCGAAAAGAGAACCTGTTGGTTCGACCACGGTCTCGGCGACATGCATCGCTAAAAGATCGCTCGTCGTCACGATATCGCCGCTCCGCAAGTCGGCCTGAGATGCAAGATCATCGTCGGCTGACATCGGTGTCTCCGGGGGCGCGTCGTCCACGGAGTTCAGACGCATCTCTGCTGTTCCATCGTGCCCGGACACGAGGAAATTGAACGTCAGATGATGGTAGTGCCCAGCGTTGACACTGGCTCCCGCGCTCCCGTTGAGCTCAGAAGCCACCGACTGGCTGTCTACATTCGCGCCCACCTGGATGAGCGCGAATGCAGCGGCACATGCTAAGCAGGTGTACCGGAGTTTGGACATGACGCGTCAGCAGCTGGTCGGGACAAGTGTCGTGTGCTGCTCTTCGATCACGCGGCGGGTCTGGAAATAGACCGCGTCGACGTGCCGGTCGATGACCTTCGAACCATGCTTCGAAGAATCGCCGACCCAAACGCGCTTGGCCGGGTGTTTTAGCTTGCCGCGCGTGTCGTATTCGACCGTCGCCGGCACTTTCTTTACGCGGTAGCATTTGTCTTTATTCGTGTGTTCCCACACGCGGGTCACCTTCGCTTCGGCATCGGTCGAAACAATGGCGGGAGAAAGTGCAAGGCCCAAAACAAGGCCGAGGGCGGCAGCCCTAGTCACCACTTTGAGGATCATAATCGTATTCCTGACACGTTACTGTTATGACCCGTCGCTCGACAAGGGAATACCCGATTAAGGATATTGTCAATTTGATTCTGCCCAAAAATGCACAGAATGACAGTCATGATATCTTAAATTTGTGCCGTAAGTACTGAGAATATCAATGTGATTCAGATTATAATTGAACCTCAATTGGTTGCGCTCTCTTCATTATTTCAAGCTCTATATTTTTTAACCAACGTCAATTCGAAGTGGAATTCTTTGATCTCAGTTGGGTAGAGCAGCATGCTTGCGAACCAGCATCAAAGACCGGGTTTGGACCGCGTTCTTGAGGCGTCCGTTGACCCAAATGAGAGGGTGTTTTTCGCCGATGTATGCGGGGATTTCGGCTCACCCCGGATCACTCAAGCCTGGTGGAGCGAGAGGCAACGCGAACGCGCTAGACCAGACTTGAGACGCGATCCGCAATAGCGAGCGAGGCGGTCAGCCCAGGCGATTCAATTCCAAAGAGATTGATCAGACCGGCAACGCCGTGGACGTCGGAGCCATCGATGCGGAAATCGGCGGCCGGTTCGCCGGGGCCAACAATCTTCGGGCGGATACCGGAGTAAACCGGCTTCAACGATCCTTCCGGAAGGGCCGGGTAGTAGGATTGGATCGCGCGCTCGAAGCTTGCCAACCGCTCGCCACGTGGTGCGTAATCAATCTCGTCGATCCATTCGACATCGGGGCCGAAGCGAACCTGACCACCGAGATCGACGGTCGCGTGAATGCCGAGCCCGGCCTCATTGGGCATGGGGTAAATCAAGCGCTTGAAGCGAGGTTGTTTGCCGACGGGCGCAAAGTAATTGCCTTTCGCAAATCGAGCCTGCGGGATCGTTTCGCCCGTCAAGCCGTCGATCTTGGAGGCGACCTGCGGTGCAAAGAGGCCTGCCGCGTTGATCAAAATATTACATGTCAGAACGCTTGGTTCTTCGCCGCCTGTTTCAACGGTGAACCGCTCGCCATCCCAGGCCGCACGTGAAAATGGCGCATTTCTGGCGAGCATGCCGCCAGCCTCTTCGAGATCACCTAAAAGCGCGAGCATAAAGGAGTGGCTATCGACGACGCCCGTTGACTGAGAGTGTATCGCACAATCGGCGCGGATATCGGGCTCGAGTTCTGCAACATCATCAGCGGAGATCAGGCTCAATTCCTCGACCCCGTTCGCGAGCCCCTTTTCGTAAATGCCGTGCAGCGCTTCGGTCTCGTTTTTACCCGATGCGACGATGAGTTTGCCGATGCGGCGGGCTTCAAAGCCTTTTTTGGCAGCGTATTCGTACAGGAGGCGTTTGCCGCGCACGCAGAGGTCCGCCTTCAGGCTACCGGTCGGATAGTAAATCCCCGCGTGGATCACTTCGGAGTTTCGTGACGATATGCCGGTTCCGAAATCGCTTTCGCTTTCCAGCGCAATCGTCCAAAGCCCGCGCTTTGCCAGTGCGGCAGCGGTCGCAAGACCCACCACACCCGCACCGACAACCAAGGCGTCGACGTCATTGTCCCGACTCATGAGAAGAACCTTAGATTACGCGCTATCTGCAACAGCACTTAACACCTTTGACCGGCATGACAGACCTATGATCCGTCGTGCACAGTAGAAATTGGTTTCCAAATAACA
Source organism: Pseudomonadota bacterium (assembly GCA_039026395.1). GTDB lineage: Bacteria > Pseudomonadota > Alphaproteobacteria > Rhizobiales > JAKSCL01 > JBCCMK01. The sequence continues at coordinate 6,285 of JBCCMK010000025.1, forward strand.
AAAAGCTGGGCGGAAAATGGCTCCCATCACATGCGTTGAAGACTTACGCGTCCTCGCCGAAAAACGCGTCCCTCGGATGTTTTATGATTACGCAGATTCGGGCGCTTGGACGGAATCCACCTATAAGCGCAACACCACGGACTTTGAAGATATCCGCCTTCGACAGCGGGTCGCGGTCGACATGACCAACCGAACGACGGGTTCGACGATGGTCGGTCAAGAGGTGTCGATGCCGGTGGCGCTCGCGCCGACAGGGCTCACAGGTATGCAGCACGCCGACGGTGAAATCCTTGCCGCCCGAGCGGCAGAAGATTTCGGCGTCCCGTTCACGCTTTCAACGATGAGCATCTGCTCCATTGAAGACGTGGCAGCTCGGACGTCAAAACCGTTCTGGTTCCAACTCTACGTTATGAGGGATCGCGGTTTCATCGAACGCCTGATCGGTCGGGCGAAAGCTGCAGGATGCTCGGCATTGGTGCTCACGCTTGACCTTCAGATCCTCGGCCAGCGCCACAAGGACGTGAAAAACGGCCTTTCCGCGCCGCCAAGGCCGACAGTCGCCAACATTATAAATCTCATGTTCAAGCCGCGCTGGTGCTTTGAAATGGCGTTCACGCCGCGTCGGACTTTTGGCAACATTGTCGGCCATGCAGATGGCGTCGGTGACATGTCGAGCCTTGCCTCCTGGACGAATGAACAATTCGATCCTCAGCTTTCCTGGGATGACGTCCAGTGGATCAAAGATCTTTGGGGTGGCCCGCTCATCCTGAAGGGCATTCTCGATGCGGAAGACGCAAAGCGCGCGGTCGACACCGGTGCCGACGCGATTATCGTTTCAAACCATGGTGGTCGACAGCTGGATGGTGCGATGTCAGCGATCATGGCGCTGCCGGAAATCGTGGAGGCAGTCGGCGACCAGATCGAGGTGCACTTCGACAGCGGCATTCGGTCGGGCCAAGATGTCCTCAAGGCACTCGCGCTCGGGGCAAAGGGCACCTATATCGGCCGGGCCTTCCTCTATGGCCTCGGTGCGATGGGCAAAGAAGGCGTCACCAAATGCCTTGAGGTCATTCATAAGGAACTCGACGTAACGATGGCGCTCTGCGGAAAGCGGAACGTCAAAGACCTCGATCTTTCGATCCTCGTGGCCGACGATCGACCGCCGTTCAGAAACGGTCGGAACAGTCGAACGGGTGCCATGTCTGAGGAATTGCGCGCCTATTGACCTGGGAATCTGCGCATTCTCCTGCCCAGTCTCCTCGTCTTGATGTGCGACATCCTTGCGCGTCGGCGCGTCACTTGTTATGCGGCAAGGGCTACTGCGTACGGAAGAATGCCGTTGCGCAAACCTACTATGCGACCGCATAGACATATAAGCGCCGCGGTCAGGGATATCGGCACGGGGAGGGTGCCTGGCAATTCGAACTCAGGTTCAATTCTTCACCAACCTTGAAAACGGTGCTGTAAAAGCGGTGCCCAACCATTCCAGCCTGTCATTGGGAGGACAGATCAAGATGAAATCACTTTTGAAAGCAGCCGCCGTTTCGGCGACGGTGCTCATGGGCGCAACCGGCGTTCAAGCGGAAACCTGGCAGATGCAGTCGACCTATCCAGGTTCGCTGACGCAGCTCGGAACGCTTGGTAAACGGGTTGCGGAAAATGTCGGCATCGTGACCGGCGGAAACGTCGAAATCGAGTTCCAGGAGCCGGGCGCACTTGTTCCAGCACTTGAAACCTTCGACGCGGTTGCTTCCGGCGCTGTGGAAGCGGGCTGGTCGACGCCCGGTTACTGGGCGGGCAAGGTGCCTGCGCTTCAGCTGTTCTCCGCGGTTCCGTTCGGCCCGGCAGCGCCTGAATATATCGGCTGGATGAAGTTCGGCGGTGGCGAAGAATTATTCAATGAAATCTACGCCCAATCGAACATCAAGGCGATGCACTGCGGTATTATCGCACCGGAAGCATCGGGCTGGTTCCGCAGCGAGATCAACTCGCCGGAGGACCTGAAAGGCCTGAAGATGCGCTTCTTCGGCCTCGGCGCGAAGGTCATGGAAAAGCTCGGCGTCTCCACGCAGCTTTTGGCTGGCGGCGATATCTTCCCGGCGCTTGAACTCGGCACGATCGACGCGACCGAATTCTCCATGCCGGCGATCGACCTCAATCTCGGCTTTTACCAGGTTGCCAAGCACTATTATTTCCCCGGCTGGCACCAGCAAGCGACATGGTTCGATCTGATGATCAATCTGGACGTCTGGGAAGGTCTCGATGAAACGACGCAGGCGCAGATCGAGGCGGTTTGCGGAGAATCGTTTGCCTACGGTCTCGCGGAAGGCGAGGCAATCCAAGGTCAAGCGCTTGCCGAACTGCAGGCCAATGGCGTGACCATTCACCAATGGTCCGACGAGATGCTGGCGACGTTTGAAGCAGCGTGGGCTGAAGTCGTGGAAGAGCAAAAGGCCGATGCCGATTTTGCCCGCGTCTGGGAATCCCTCTCGACATTCCGCGAGGGCTACTCCGCGTGGAGTGATCTTGGATATCTGAAATAGGCGTTATTCGCTAAGGCATTACCCTCACTTGCAAATCATCAATTGAGGGCAAACGATAGCGGCCCCGCACGATAAAAATCGCGGGGCCGTTTTTTTACGCCGGGAGGGGGCGTTTCATGGGTACTTTTCTGGCGCTCGTCGCAATCGCGCTTTCTTTTGTAATGATGAATATGCCGTTCGGGCCGCATTTCACGGTGCTGGGCGTGATGCTCATCGTGTTATTGGGCGCGGCCATCTTCCGACCGAACGGCGCATGGTTCATGGCTTCTGCCTTGCTGGTTGGTTTTTGTTCGCTCGGGGCGGCACCGTTTGAAGCGCCGCGCGCGTTTCTCAGGGATTTCACCCGTGCCGCGCGGGGCGACGGACCGGAGGCCGAAGCTGCCCAACAGACGATCGCCTTCTACGAGACCCTCTCTAGCCTTATCTGGCCACTTGAACTGGCAATCATTGCCTTCATCCTCTTCACGATCGTGCTTGCGGCGCGCCGTGGGCAGGATGGCTCCTTCTCATTTCTTTTGAAAGCCAGCGACGCGATCGGCGAATTCACCGTGAAGGTCGGCCAGTGGACTTCACTCGTTTACATCCCGATGATCATCATCATTTTCTATGATGTCGTTCAGAGGAAATATCTCGAATTCAATCCGAACTTCGTCGACTCATTCATGTTCCAGACCTTCACGTCGACGAAGCTGCAAGAGATGCAATGGCACCTGCACGCGATCCTTTTCCTGCTCTGCTTTGGCTTTGGCTACATCAAAGATGCGCACGTTCGGATCGAACTGGTCCGTGAAAAGCTGCGGCCGAATACGCGGGTTTGGATCGAGCTTCTTGGCTGCTCGGTCTTCCTGATCCCTTACTGCTTCTTGATTTACACCTACGGCTTTGAGTTCGCGCGCAAGAGTTTTGACATTCTCGAAGGCTCAGCAGCGCTCACAGGTCTGCCGTATCGCTTCATCATCAAGGGCTTTTTGCCGGTCGGGTTCGTGGTGCTGGCTCTTGCCGCGCTCGCGGTTTGGCTGAAGTGTATCGTCTACCTTTTCGGACCCGACTATCTGAAGCGGCAGGCGTCCTACTATGCGGGCACGCACCATGCCGATCTGGCCGAGAGCTTCGAGCCAGATACCTCCACAGAAAAAGCATCATAAGGGGCTGGTCCGATGGAAACTTTTGTCGAGTATTTGCCGCTTTGGATGTTTGCCTTTCTGGGCGCGCTTCTCTTCACCGGCTATCCGGTTGCCTTCATCCTCGGCGGCATCGGCCTCTTCTTCGCCTTTATCGGCTCGATGGTTGGCGAGTTCCGGCTCCAGCAGCTCTTCCTGATCCCGCTTCGGATCTACGGCGGCACGATGGAAAGCCCGGTCCTGGTAGCGATCCCGATGTTCATCTTCATGGGGACGATGCTGGAGAAATCGGGCGTTGCCAAAGACCTCCTTCATGCGCTCCAGGTCATGACAAGGCGGGTTCCGGGTGGTCTTGCGCTCTCCGTCACGCTGATGGGCACGATCATGGCGGCGACGACCGGCATCATCGGTGCATCGGTCGTCATGATGACATTGCTTGCGCTGCCGGTCATGCTCGACCGGGATTACAACATTCCGCTTGCGACGGGCACGATCGCGTCTTCCGGAACGCTCGGTATCTTGATCCCGCCGTCGATTATGCTCGTCATCATGGCCGATCTCTTGTCGGTGCCAGTGGGTACAGTGTTTATCGCGGCGATCATTCCGGGGCTTCTGCTTGCGGGGCTCTACACCGTTTACATCTTCGTCCTGTGTCGCGCGAAACCGGATCTTGCGCCGCCCTTGCCCGACGATATCGGTCCGGAAAGCGGCGGTGAATATTGGGGTATGATCCTCAAATCCTTCATTCCGCCGATCATTTTGATCGTTCTCGTGCTCGGGTCGATCTTTGCGGGTCTCGCGACGCCAACCGAAGCAGCAGGCGTTGGCGCGGGCGGCTCTGTCCTCCTCGCCCTCTTCAACCGTAAGCTCACCTGGTCGGTGATGGTCGACGTCTGTCATCGCTCCGCGCTGACAGGTGCGATGCTCTTCGGCATCTTTGTCGGCGCCACCTGCTTTTCTTTCGTCTTCCGGACGCTGGGTGGCGAACATCTGATCGTTGATTTCATCAATGCCGTCGGCGTCGGCCCGTGGATCATCCTTTTCGTCCTGATGGGCATGGTCTTTGCGCTCGGCTTCTTCTTCGACTGGATCGAGATCACGCTGATTGTCTTGCCGGTGTTCGCCCCGATCGTTGCGCTCCTCGATTTCGGCGGCCACATCGGCGATTGGCCGGGCGTTGGACCAGCCGTCACGATCTGGTTTGTGATCTTGATAGCGGTAAACTTACAGACATCGTTCCTGACGCCGCCGTTCGGTTTCGCGCTCTTTTATATGAAGGGTGTCGCACCTCCAGGCGTGACGATCCAGGACATCTATAAGGGTATCATCCCCTTCGTGCTTCTTCAGCTTTGCGGCCTTGCCATGGTGCTGGCGTTCCCGAGCCTCGCGCTCTGGTTACCGAGTACATTGCTGCAATAGCGAACCCAGACCCTAGGTGTTTGATCCCAGCTTTTAGCCGGTTCAGACGCCAAACCCATCAGGAATATGGGTCCTCAACCTAGTCAATCGGCATGCGCGTGCTAGTTCACGTCGCATGCTATCGAGAACCGAAGAACAGGCCGCCAAAGGGCCAAGCCGCGCGATCCGCCTCACGGGAGGGGGAGAGGGACTCAACGCCCACCCCTTGAGGGACCGCGTTGCCAATGAATTGCACGCGCGACCGTTTGAGGCGGTGGATACGCCGAGGCGGATCTATCATCTCGCGTTTTTGACCGACAGTGCCGCGGCTGCTGAAGATCGCGATCAAGTCACGGCCTTTTGCGAAAGTCACGGCGTGCAGCCGCCGGACCCGGATTCAAAGCATCATCGGATTACACTCGGCGCGACCAGCCTTCGGTGGGAACAGCACACGGAGTTCACCACCTATTCCTGGGAGAGCTCGGAGAACGCGCGGTCGGCCTTTAGCCACCCGATCCTATCAGACGCGCCGTTCAAGGATATGCCGCCACCGCCGGGGCCGGTCATCGGCGCTGTGCACCTCGCCCTTGTACACGAGGATGATGCGCCGCCGCTTGAAAGCGTGTTTGATCGCACCAGCCTCTGCGTGTCCGTTCTCCATGGGGGGATCGCTCGCGCGGCGACGGATTTCCGTCAGGATGCGTATGGCTATACGCGCGTGCTCGTTATCGACAAAGGCATGCGGCCTGAACGGGCCGGCACGGTCGTTCAGCGTCTTTTGGAGATTGAGGTCTATCGGACACTCGCGCTTTTGGGCTTACCGGAAGTTGAGCGCATTCGCCCTCAGATTTCGCGCATTGAGACGGAACTCAACGACTACGTCATGGATCCCCATGACGGTTCGCTCGAAGACAATCGCACGCTCCTCGATCGGCTGATCGCACTCGGTACAGAGGTCGAATCGATCCTGGCCGCGTCTGACTATCGTTTCAGCGCCACCGATGCCTATGACGCGATTGTCGATTTGCGGCTTCAATCGATCCATGAAGAGGGGATGAGCGGCTACTCTAGATGGTCGAGTTTTCTCGCCCGGCGGATGAAGCCCGCGATCGCGACCTGCCAATCAACCCGCAGTCGGCTCTCTGCCCTCTCAAGTAAACTCGCTCGTGCAGCAGACCTTCTGCGAACGAGGGTCGATATCGACATCGAACAGCAGAACCGCGACTTGTTAAAATCGATGGATACACGGGCGAAGCTTCAATTGCGGCTACAGCAGACGGTTGAAGGGCTCTCGGTCGCAGCTGTGAGCTACTATATCGTCGGCCTGGTCTCGTATGTGCTTTCAGGAACCGACGTCTTTGGACTGCCCGTGTCCGTGCCGGTCGCGACCGCGATTTCTGTGCCGCTCGTTATCGGCTTTGTCTGGTGGACCGTGCGCCGTATTCGCAAGATGAACCGCGAAAAAGGTGCATCGGCAGCTCAAGAGCCGCGCTTCGAACCATAGTCGGCGGACGCTGCCGTGTCAGCGCGTCCTCTCTTCAGGGCTATCCGACGGAACGGGTCGTGGGGAAGCTACTCGGCCGCTTCGCGCGTGATCATTGGCTGTGTCGTTTCCGGCGACATGCCAGGCAGGTGTTCAAGCCCCTTATCCCAAGGTGGCGCGGACCCATAGGATTTCGCGAGGAAATCAACGAAGGCACGCACCTTCACGGGTAGGAAACGGCGGCTTGGATAAACCGCATGGATCGCCACGTGGCGTGATGCGCGGTACTGCGGAAGGACCACGTTGAGGCGTCCGTCAGCCAATTCCTCGCCGACATCCCAGGTTGACCGGAGCGCAATGCCAACACCCGCAATGACAGCTTCGCGTATGACCTCTGATGAGTTTGTCTGGATGTGGCTGCCAACCCGATAGGTCAGCGCGCCTTCCGGCCCTTCGAGCTTCCAGGCTTCCTGGGCGGCGGCCGCAAGGCACCGATGTTTGTTCAAATCAGCAAGCGTCTCCGGGTGCCCCATGCGCCTTAGGTAGTCCGGTGAGGCGCACAAGAACCTGTGGTTTGAGGAGAGGCGGCGCGCAACGAGGCTTGAATCCGGCAGTTCCCCGATGCGGATCGCAACGTCAAAACCGTCGCCGACAATGTCGACATAGTCATCAGACAAGATGAGGTTGAGCGTGAGTTCCGCGTGTTCTTCGAGGAAAGCATCGACAATCGGTGCGATATGCATGCGCCCAAAGCTGGTGGGCGCGGAAACCTTGAGAACACCGCGTGCGGTCGCGTTCCGGCGCGCGACGTAGTTTTCCGCTTCTTCGATGCTGGCGAGGATTGCAACGACCCGCTCGTAATATCCCTGTCCGGCCTCCGTTAGCGCAATCTGGCGCGTGGTACGCTGAAGGAGTCTTGAGCCGAGGCGGGTTTCAAGGCGTTGAATGCGTTTCGACACGACGGCGGGCGACAGGCTCATCTCTCGGGCAGCACCAGACATGCTGCCCGACGTCACCACCCGGGCGAAAATTTCCATATCGATTAAGTCGGCCACGACGCACTCACCCTCTTTATCGCTTCTGTCTTCTCGCCTTCACCCGATCGCTCACAGCCGTTCACTCTATTGGGTCGCGTCTGACTTCTTCGCGCTTGTTTTCATTGTGTCTGTCTCAGGCCGCCAAGCCTCTTTGGGCGGATTTGCCCTCAAAAACGGCCTTCATCGACAACTGGTGCGACGTTTTATCAAGTCAAGCAGAGCGGCACGTTGGATAGCTGAAGCCTTGGGCCTCGTTTCTAAAGCGCGAATTACTTCTCATTGCCGGATCTGAATTCGGTTGCCATGATGTGCCGGGTTCGCGGCAGTGGAACGAGAATACGGAATAGGGGATGAGATGACGATTTTGTCTGATGCGCAGTGCGACGCGTTTTGGCGGGATGGGGGTGCTCACCGTTGAAAATGCAGTGTCGAGCGAACTCCTTGCCCGCTTGCGTGCAGACATGGACGCGTGGGTCGAAGAGAGCCGCACCGAGACCGGACCGTTCGGTCAGATGATTGATGGCCGTCCGCGCTATGATGTCCAACCCGGTCACAGTCCTGACGCGCCGGCGCTTCGCCGCGTCTCAGCGCCGACGGAGATTTCAGACGCCTATTATGAAGCAATGGCCAACAGCGCCATGACCGACATGGTTGCCGAATTGATCGGACCGAACGTCAAGCTGCATCACACAAAGATCAATGCCAAACAGCCTGGGTCCGCGACCGAGGTGAAATGGCACCAGGATTTCCCGTTCACGCCGCATACCAACTCGGATTTGATCACGGCACTTTTGATGGTCGATGAAGTGACCCCTGAAAACGGCCCGCTTGAAGTTCTGCCGGGCTCGCATAAAGGGCCGATCCATTCCCTTTGGCGGGACGGGTCCTTCACCGGCGCGGTCGCGCCTGACGTGGAGGCTGAAATGAAGGCGAATGCCGTTAGTTGTTACGGCCCAGCGGGCTCCGTCTGCCTGATGCACACCAAAGTCGCGCACGGTTCCGCGCCAAACCGCTCAAATGCGCCCCGCACGCTGTTCATTTCGGTCTATTCGGCGGGTGATGCTGCGCCATGCTGCCCAAATCCAGTCCCGACCCGACACGAGGGATTATTTGTGCGGGGTGAAAACCCAAACCGAATCAGAGCCGAAACCTATGACGTCGATACACCGGCCTTTCCGAAAGGCGCGTCGTTCTTCACCCAGCAAGAGACAGCAAGCGCTTCGTCGTGAGACGCTCCCGCATCTCCATCCTAAAGCATGAGGAAAAGCGCGCTTGAACGCGTGTCATCCTCAGTTTACAGTTTAAGGTGATGGTTCTTGCGGAATGAACGTTGCCGCAAGATGAAAAGGGAACACGGTGAGGAGGAGCCTTTAGGGCGCCAAATCCGTGACTGCCCCCGCAACTGTGAGCGGTGAGCGACCCCGAAATATGCCACTGGTCGGCTTGAGGCCAACCGGGAAGGTTCGGGGAAGCGGCGATCCGCAAGTCAGGAGACCTGCCATCATGGTTTTACTCAAACCGGACGGGGATGTCCGGGGGAGAGGTCATGATGAGACGGTCCAACACCAGACAGTCTGGCGTCACACGACGTCCATCACGAACTTTGCCCTCCGGCGTCCGTGGAGAGGGCAATGCGGGATCATCTTTGGAATAAGCAGTCGCATTTTTCCACTGTTTCGACCAAGAGTGTCGGCCAAGCTGAGAGTTCGTGCACGGTCAAGCGCTGTTGGAGGGGTTTATGACGCCCCTCGCCGAACAGGCAGTCGACGTGAGAAGCGTGAGCTACAGCCCCTTTGGGCTAAAAAACGCGGATCCTCTGGTCGCAGATGTCAGTTTTTCTGTAGCGCATGGCGAGTGCGTGGCGCTTGTTGGTCCAAACGGCGCCGGTAAAACAACCCTCATTCGTATGCTTTGCGGTCTTGCGCGGCCAAATGCTGGCGATGTGCTCATTGGCGGGCAATCAATCGCCAAGATGAGCCACGCCGATCGGGCAAAACACATTGCCTATGTCGGTCAGTCAGATGAACCGGACGGCCGCCTTACCGTGCGAGACTATGTGGCGTTGGGGCTCGTGCCTCATGCGCGGTCTTTTGCAGGCAACACAGGCCGCCATCATGCAGAAACTGCGCTTGAGACGGTCAAGCTGACACATCTCGCGGACAGTCGCCTTGGCAGACTATCGGGCGGTGAGCGCCAGCGTGCAAAGATCGCGCGCGCGCTCTGTCAAGAACCGTCAGTGCTCATCCTGGATGAACCGACCAATCATCTGGACCCGCAGGCGCGCGGCGAGCAATTGGCGCTCGTCGGATCGCTGGGGATCACCGTGATTGCGGCGCTTCATGATCTCACATTGATCGATGCGTTCGCCGACAAGGTCGCCGTGCTGTCGGGCGGTCGGCTTCTTGGGTTCGGGCCGCCGAGCGAGGCGATCTCGACGGCAAAAGTGCGCGAGGTGTTTGGTGTCGACCTGCACCGGCTCCCGCATCCAAACCAGAACTACGATCTGCCAACCTTGGATATCCCACTGGCGCGATCAGCCCCTTCCATCCCCTCAATACCACAATAAAAGCGAGGTATTTCCGATGAAACGCATCCTCACAGCACTCTCGTTCTCACTGCTTGCGTCGACGGCTATGGCGTTCCCCGTCACGGTCGATAGTTGCGGCGAATCGATTACGTTCGACGCCGCTCCGGAGCGGATGGTCGTCCACGACATCAACATGACCGACATGGCTTTCGCGCTCGGGCTGCAGGAGAAAATGGTTGGCGTCACCGGCATTACCGGCTGGTATAAGACAAGCCCGGATTTTGATGAGCGCCGCGGGGACATCCCGGAGCTCGCGCCGAAATATCCGACCATGGAAAACCTTGTTGCTGTGGATCCCGACCTCTTCTTTGCCGGTTGGTATTACGGGATGCGTCCGGGTGGTGATGTCACGCCTGAAACGCTGGGCGCGCAGGGTGTCAAAACGCTCGTTCTCTCGGAGAGCTGCATCCACCTTGATAAAGACCAGCCGGAAGCTTCGATGGACCTTCTCTTTGAGGATACGCTTCGGCTTGGCGCGGTATTCGGCAAAAGCGAAGAGGCGCAGTCTCTGGTCGATGGTTGGAAGGCAGAGCTTGCAAGCATTTTAGAAACGGTGCCGGATGGCGAGCCACCGCGGGTCTTTCTCTACGATTCCGGTGATGATCAGCCGTTTACGGCTGGGAAATACGCAATCACCACCGCAATGATTGAGGCCGCAGGTGGTGTGAACGTGACCGGAGAGATGGATACGAGCTGGGGACGCACATCCTGGGAGACGGTCGCTGCTGCGAACCCCGAATTCCTGATCCTCCTCGATTACCAAGGCGGTGACGGGGCTGAGGGCCTCCTTGCATTCCTCAAAGAGCATCCGGTCATGTCGCTCACGGATGCGGTTAAGAACGAACGCTTCGTGCCGCTTCGCTATGAGGAGCTGACGCCTGGACCGGCAAATATCGAAGCAATCCGAAAGATCGCTGAGGCGATGCACGCCGGTTCGTCATAGGCGAAACGCGTTCAAATGATCTCAAGACCGGCAGTCTGGGTTCTCACTGGAATCTTCGGACTTGCCGGTCTCGTTGTCGTAGCCGTCGCCGTCGGCTCCACGCCGCTCCCGATCGCCGTCGTTTTCGACACGATTGTGGATGCAGTGCTTGGTTCATCTAGCGACGGAGATCCATCGCCAATTGATCGGATCATCATCGATCTGAGGCTCCCGCGCGCGCTCCTCGCTCTCATGGTGGGCGCTGGGCTCGGTGTTGTCGGGTGTCTCCTCCAGACCGTGACGCGCAACGATCTGGCTGACCCGTTCCTTTTTGGCCTCTCTTCCGGTGCGGCGGCAGGGGCTGTGCTCGTCATCACCGTAACAGGCGACGTCCTCGGTATCTGGACATTGCCCTTGGCGGCCTTCGTGGGCGGCATCCTCGCCTCAGCGATCGTGCTCATGTTGATCGCGCGGCTTCAGGACCAAGGACCGGCACGCCTTGTGATTGCGGGCCTCGCGGTCTCCTTCCTTTTCATGGCGGTGACCAATTACCTCGTCTTCACCGGTGACCAGCGCGCCGCCCATTCCGTGCTCTTCTGGACGCTCGGCGGGCTGGGCCTCGCCCGGTGGGGAATGTTGCCGATCGCCCTTGCCGGCGTTGTTGCGATCATCGTCTTTGCTGAAATGCGGCATCGCCAGTTTGACGCTCTCCTTGCGGGCGACGACACGGCGCGCAGCCTCGGGGTGAATGTCGATGTGATGCGCCGTGTTACATTTCTGTTTTGCGCCTTTGCGACCGCCTCGTTCGTCTCAATCAGTGGCGTGATTGGCTTTGTCGGGCTGATGGTGCCGCATCTGGCGCGAGGTCTTGTCGGCCCGGTTCATCGAAACCTGATCGTCGTCTCCGCGATGATCGGTGCTGCACTTCTGCTCGCGAGCGATATCGCCGCCCGCACGCTTTTGATGCCGCAAGAATTACCGATCGGCATCGTCACGACGGCGATCGGCTCACTCTTTGTGCTCGGGTTGTTGCGGAAGATGTAGCAGCGGCTTCGCGGTCCATGGCGCGATCGCCGACCAATCAGCTGTGGTCTCTTTTCGAAGCGGTCTGAAGAACGTGTCGCCAATCAAGACGCCCTCCGATAAAGCCTATACGGTCCTTTCGCGCACGGTCACGATGCGCGTATAGAAACGAGAAGGTCTAAGCGGAGAGACACGAGCAATGACGGAAACGCCTAGCGGTAGCACGATCACGTGCGCGGTCATCGGGCTTGGAAGCATGGGGCTCGGGATCGCCCAATCTTGCCATCGTGCCGGGCTTCAGACTTTCGGATTTGATGTTTCGAAAGACCGGTTAGATCAGTTCGTGAAAGGCGGCGGTAAGACTGGAGATCTGGCCGAAACATCCGGCGCTCTCGATGTCGCCGTGCTCGTGGTCCTAAACGCCGAGCAGACCGCATCTGTTCTCAACGGTCCGAACGGGCTTTTGAGTTCGATGCGGCCCGGTGCTGTCGTTATCGCGTGCGCGACCGTACCGCCAGACTTCGCCCGCGACATGGAAAAGACATGCGCGGACGCTGGGGTTCTCTATTTGGATGCGCCCATTTCAGGTGGCGCTCAGAAGGCAGCTGAAGGGCGATTGAGTATCATGGCATCCGGCACGGCGGACGCTTTTCAAGCGGCCAAACCCGTTCTCGATGCGACCGCTGAGACGGTCTTTCGGCTTGGTGATCACGCTGGCCCCGGATCCGCAATGAAAGCCGTCAATCAGTTACTCGCTGGCGTCCATATCGCCACCATGGCCGAGGCGATGACCTTTGGCATGACCCAGGGTGTCGAACCCGACCAATTCGTTGAGGTGATCTCGCAATGCGCGGGGACGAGCTGGATGCTGGAGAACCGCGCGCCGCACATCGTTGACGGTGACTATGAACCGCGAAGTTCGGTGACCATCTGGCCGAAGGACCTGGGGATCGTTCTCGAAATTGCAAAGTCTACCGGGTTTAACGCGCCGATTACAGCCGCAGCCTTGGCGCGATATGAAGAGGCCGTTGCTTTGGGCTTGGGCGCAGAGGATGACGCGGCCGTCGCAAAGGTTTATGCGCGGGAAACCGGGATCACATTGCCAGGTGAAACACCATGAAACTCGGTTGCATCGGCGATGATTTTACCGGCTCGAGCGATCTCGCCAATACGCTCGCAAAGGGCGGGATGCGCACCGTTCAGTATGTCGGTGTCCCATCGCAACCAGCAGACCCCGATATCGATGCCGGTGTCGTCGCGCTCAAATCAAGATCGATCCCCGCGAAAGATGCAGTGCGCCAATCACTGGAGGCGCTCTCGTGGCTCAAGGCTCAAGGCTGCACGCAGTTTCTGTTTAAGTATTGCTCAACGTTCGATTCCACACCTGAAGGCAATATCGGCCCAGTCGCTGAGGCTTTGGCAGACGCCCTCGATGCAAGAAAGGTGATCGTCTGTCCTGCGTTCCCGGGCACGGGCCGCTCGGTTTACCAGGGTCATCTTTATGTTGGCGACCGGCTGTTGAACGAGTCGGGCATGGAGAACCATCCGATCACGCCGATGACCGATCCGGACCTTCGGCGATGGCTCGCGCTCCAGACGGATGGAACGGTCGGGCATGTCAACGCTCAGATCGTCACGGAAGGTGCGGCTTCCATCCGTGATGCGCTCGCTCGCGAGGACGAAGGCGGTCATCGTTTGATCGTGGTTGACGCAATCAATGATCGCGATCTGACCGTTATCGGTGAAGCAGCAAAGGATTTGCCGCTCATTACCGGTGGTTCTGGTATCGCGATTGGGCTTCCGAAGAATTTCGGCCACACACCCGGAGAGATTGAGTGGCGCGGACAGGACGGCCCAGTCATCGCGCTTTCGGGCTCATGCTCAACAGCAACGCGCAGACAGGTGGCGCTTCATGCGGAAAACAATCCGGCGAGAGAACTGAGCGTTGAAGACGTCTTAAACGGCGCTGTTGATGCCGGATCGCTGGTCGCGTGGGCGAATGAACAGGCTGGTATTCCGCTGATCTTCAGTTCAGCCGATCCGGAGACGGTGGCGGCGGCGCAAGCAAAACATGGCAAAGAACGAACGTCAGAAATGCTTGAAGGTTTCTTCGCGGAGATCGCGCGCGAAGCGCAAGCCTCAGGCTTTCAGCGGATCATTACAGCGGGTGGTGAAACCTCCGGCGCGGTCGTTGAAGGGCTCGGCCTTGAAACACTGACGATTGGACCGGAAATTGACCCGGGCGTCCCTGCACTTCGCGCGACGCAATCCCTCAACGTCGCTCTGAAATCGGGAAACTTCGGAGCCGATGACTTTTTTGCCAAAGCGGCTGGGGTTTTGGCGGCTTAGAAGCCGTGAGATAGCTCCGTGTTCGTCAATAGGGCTCTGGGGTCAGGACCCATTAATTTCACAATCATGGCGCTCGATATGGCAAGAGATACAAGAAAAAGCACGAAGAGCGGGGTGTTCCCCCGGTCGAGAGCTTTTTCGATGGAGATCGCAGCCAAATCGAGCGTCCGAAGGATGAGGTGTATTTGCACGCAGGACTGCGTTCAAAAGCCTTGAAAACCAGACGGTTTCCTGCGGCGTTTCGCCTTGCCTGCGCACAAATCCATCCTCACCATGACTGCGAAATTAATGGGTCCTGACCCTAGACGCTTGGGCTTTCCGTGCAGTTGCGGAAGTCTTGAACCGCAGGCGCGGCGCCCTCAAGGGATACCGAGACCTCGCGGTCACCAAGAAGAGCGGTCGCGGTCTCATTGAATTCGAGGCCGTTCAAGACGTTGCCGAAACCGCTATCGGTCACCGTGAGCGTCGCGCCATTCCCGGTAATCATGTGTCGATCCGTTGTGATCATGTTGCCTTGCGGCCCATCGAAACGCATCGCGAAAACCGGACCGTCCGGCCATGGCGCTTGAGGTGTAATGGCGATCGAATATTCGGGGATCGCGGGATCGTAGGTTAAGAGGACGGATGCGTTTTCACCGTCGTGACTGAGCTCGCAGACGCGACCGACTGTTGTTTCCCAGGCCATCGCTGGGACCATGGTGAGTACGAGCATCAGAGAAGTTCGCAGCATTTCCGGGTCTTTTCGCGATGAATGAAACGTCTCGAAAGGCACATAGGTCCCACATCGTCTGATGGTAGGTGCCGAAGCAAACGTCGAATATCAAACGTCAGTCGATGACCATTTCACCCACGATTGCGGCCCATCCCGCCCCATGCATGTCACGGTCCGTGGTCGTCCCCTGAACCGTCGGGCGGGGGACTGAGATCTTGATCACGTTGAGGCTCTCGATGTCGAAGCGCTTCAAAAGCTGAACAGGCGTGTCGAAGCGCTCAGCTACCGCCTCTGTTCCAAGGCCCTTCCTGACCCGGTCGAAGACGTCGGGTGTGCCACAGAAGACATCGACGGTGACCCAAAACGGTCCCGCGTTCTTGGAGCGCACCTTCTCTGCCAGCTGTCGCACCTCAGGCATCGATCACCTCAAGCGAGAAAGCATCCATCGGGTCATCCAATTGCATGACGTGGTTGAGGCAGAACTCGTAAATCGGCCCGCGATCAATCTCGGCTGGCGAAAATGGAAATGCGAAGGTTGGCATTTCTTCATCGCGCGTCAGCGGGTGATGGAGAAGGTATGGATTAAGGAGCTTTCCGATCTCGCTCGCAAGCTCCTGTGTCCGGGCGGTGACGAGCCCTAGAGCCCCGATCTCTATCGGTTCGCCCGTCCTCGTCTCCAAATCTCCAAGCACGGACGTCTTGCCGATCAGCCGGATTTCTATTGTGAAATCGTCAGTGGAGGCGCTGGTGCGCTCAAGTGCTTTCTTCGTGCACTCCGATACAATATCTGCGCACCACGCTTCGGCGTTCGCCACATAATGTGGATCCCGCACCATCGCGAGAATTACGGTTTGGTATCCCGCGATCCGCGCGCCCTCGAGCTTGACAGTGTAGTCCTGTGATTTGCGCCAGACCGCTCCATCCACTCGGACCCGCGTGTCATCGAGGGCGACATAGTCCGCCTTGGTTACGTCGAGTGTTCCGCCCGGTTCATGCAAAAGGTAGGGGTCCGCGTTTTCATAGAGCATATGCGCCGAAACGGTATGCGGCGTCGCCCGCGCGCCCTCTCCAAGAGGCGTCAAAGTGAACGCATCTGCCTCCCAGTCGATCTGGATCACGCCGGACTGTGGGTTGGTCGTGCAAAGGGCGCCGCACTCGCCGATTTTCGCCGCGTGCCATGCTGGCCCCGGGTCAATCCCTTTTGAGATCGGAAGTGCGGCGATGATCGCCGTATCGGTTGTTCGACCGGCGATTACGATATCTGCACCGGTTTCAAGGGCGCGTGTCACCTGCTCGACACCGGCAAGGGCGACAATGTTTGTGCAGCCGGCGAGCATCTCCTCGCTGATCTCAGGAGCGGGCACAAGAGGCGAAAGGCGTCCGACAGAGATCGCGGTCGTAACCCGCTCGTGCGGTTGATCAGACTTCAAAACGGCGATTTTGGCGCGCTCGTTCCTTTCGGCCAGGATTTCTTTCGTGATTTCCACCAGCCAGTCGACTGAACTACCCGCACCGCAGGTGCCTGCCGTACCAATCACCAAAGGGCATCCGGCTCGGCGTGCCGCGTCGATCAACTGAGACCATTCGAGTTTGGTCGATGACCGCGCATATTTCGATACGCCACGACCGAGATAGGACGGTCCGCTGTCAGTGGAACCGCCGTCAATGGCAATCAGGTCCGGCTTGTTCGCGATCCCCCGTTCCAGCGCGTCGCGATCATAGCCGAGCCCCAGCGCGCCCGATGGGATCAGGACCCGAACCACTGACTAGTCGACGACACGTTCAGGCCGCTTCAAGAGCGGACGCAGGAACATCGGAGCAACGAAGCCAAGAATAGCCGCAACCCACAGACCAATCGCGATCGGTGACGACCAGAGATAGCTGATTTCACCGTCCGACAGGATCATCGCGCGTCGAAGCGCATCCTCCATGTGCTTGCCAAGAAGGATGCCCAATATGATGGGCACCGTGGGCACGCCGATCTTTCGGAAGAGATACCCCATCACGCCGAAACCGGTCATCAAAATGAGATCGAAATAGCTTCCCGTGAGCGAGAAAATCCCAACAAAGCTCACCATCATGACACCGGGCAGAAGGAGCGACGGCGGGACAGCTAGAATGTAAACGAAGAGCTTCACCATCGGCACGTTCATGATGAGAAGCACGAAATTCGCGATCAAGAGGGCTGCGATCAGGCCCCAAACCACCTCTGGCCGATCGGTGAAAAGGGTCGGTCCCGGCGTGATGTTCAAGGTCATCAGGAGCGCCAAGAGAACGGCGGTTGTCCCGGACCCTGGAACGCCTAGCGTCAACATGGGCACGAGTGCGCCGCCTGCTGCTGAATTGTTACCCGCCTCCGGTGCCGCGATCCCACGTGGGACGCCGGTCCCGAAGCCACCTTTTTTCCCGGCGATCGACTTCTCCGACATGTAAGCCAGGAACGAACCGAGCGATGCGCCAGCACCTGGCAGCACGCCAGCAACAAAACCGACAACGCTCGCCCTCAGCATGGTGAAGGTCGATTTCCCGATATCGCGAAACGGGATCGTGACCTTTTCAAGCTTGATCCCGAGCGATGATTCCTTGCCCTGCTTTTCGATGTAGATCAGCACTTCTGAGACCGCGAAGAGCCCAACCAATGGCACCAGAAAATCGATGCCGTCCATCAAATGGAGATTGCCGCCGGTAAAGCGCGGCATGCCGGTCTGATTGTCGAGCCCGATCGTTGCGATCGCGAGCCCGAGGGCTGCTGCAAAGGCAGCTTTCGCTTGGTTTTTCGAGGCGAGGCCGCCGAGCGTGCAGAATGCGAGCAAATAGAGCGCAAAATACTCAGCGGGGCCGAATTGATACGCAACCCGGCTCAAGAGGGGTGCGAGGAGCATGAGGCCGATCGTGGCGAGAAAAGCGCCGACGAAGGACGCAACGCCGGAGATGACGAGCGCGTCGCCCGGTCGGCCATTCTTGGCCATCGGATAGCCGTCAAGCGTCGTCATGAGCGCCGGCTCGTCACCCGGTATGTTCAGGAGGATCGAACTGATCCGTCCGCCATACATCGCGCCGTAATAGACGGACGTCAGGAGGACGAGAGCCGATGTCGCATCAAGACCCAGTGAGAAGGTCAATGGGATGAGGATCGCTACGCCGTTTGATGGACCAAGACCCGGTAGCGCACCGATGATCGTGCCGATGAAGCACCCGATCACGGCAAGCATGAGCGTCGTCGGGCTCAGTGCGACCGAAAACCCGAGCGCCAGGTTAGCAAGGATATCCAAGGCTCAGCCCCCCAAGGCTCTTGGCAGCGCCTGAAGTGTTTCCAAACCGAGCGCGTAACGAAAAAGAATGAAAAGGCCGCCGGACAGGCACAGCCCCGCCAGGACGTTAAAGACAGGGCGCGGCGTGATCAGGTAGCTCAGGATGCCCGCAGCAAGCGCGGTTGGGAAAAGGAACCCAAAAGGCTTCAACGCATAAGCGTAAGCGATCATGACGGCGACCGAGATTGCGATCTTGATGATCGCGATCGGCCCCGGCCATTCAGCTTCCTCATCCGGCTTGAACACCATGACTGCGCCGCAAAGCATGGCGACGACGCCGAGCCCGATTGGAAAGGCCTTTGAGCCCATCGGATCGGAGAGAAAACTGGTCTGAAGCTGAGTGGCGCTCGCGATGTATGCGAGCGCCGACAGGATCACGACCAGCCCGAAAATTCGGTCTGATCGAAGCATAGTGAGACGCCTTATTGGATGACGCCGATTTCGCGGCTAAGCGCTTCGGTGTCGGCAATCACGCCATCGACCCAGCTTTGGAAATCACCACCGACTTTGGTGAACGGTGCAAGGCCGTTTGCGACCATTGCTTCTTGCCACGCATCGCTTTCGGCAACCGCTGCAAGCTTTGCGCCCCATTCTTCAAAGCGTTCATCCGAGATGCCCTTTGGCACATAGAGACCGCGCCAGTTCACGGCGACTGTCTCGTAGCCTTGCTCAACCGCGGTTGGGATGTCTTCAAAGCCAGGCACGCGCTCTTCGGTCAAAACGGCAAGAGCCTTGACCTCGCCGGACTTCAAGAAACCGACAATTTCGGACATGTCGCCCGTCATGCCGGTGGTGAAGCCGCCGACCGTCTGCGTGATTGCGTCCGCGCCACCGTCAACGCCGATATATTTGATCGACCGGATGTCTTCGATGCCGGCTTCCTTGGCGAGCATCAGGACTTTCAAATGGTCAAAGCCACCTGCGGCAGAACCGCCGGCGAATGACACATCGTCGCCAGACTTGATGGCACCCATCAGGTCATCGAGATTGTTGAGCGGGCTGTCGGCAGCGACCACGATGACGCCAGGGTCCGCGCCAATGGCGCCAACAAAGCGCACCTGATCCGAGGTCGCACCGCCATAGGCGTTTTGTGCAAGACGGGTCGCGGTCGCCTGAGATGCAGCAACGATCAGATCTGGATCATCGCTCCGCTCGTTGACGACGTTGGCAAAGGCGAGACCGCCGCCGCCGCCGGCCATATTCGTGACTTGGACGGGGTTATCGACCTGGCCGATATCATAAAGGATCTTGCCGATCTGGCGGCAGGTGAAGTCCCAGCCACCGCCGGGGTTTGCAGGTGCGATGCACTCTGCCGCTTGCGCGACACCGGCTGTTAGGCAGATTGCGGCCGTCAGGCCGAGCATACGAATTTTCATGGATCTCCTCCCAGATCATTGAGCCCCGGTTTTCCGGTGGCGCTTATCACCGCGGATGATCACCAAATTGTCTGCGGTCTGTCCAGCGCGAAAACGTCGTTTTGGTCGCAGTCTGGAAAACAAAACGCACGGTTCGACCACTTATGGGGTGTGCTCCCTTGAGTTTGCGCGCGATTTTCCATCGAGGATTGAAGAAAATCGGGGTTTGATCGGATTTGTTCCCGTGCGGGTAAGCTTGATGGGATCGATCGCAGCTTTCTGGCTCTACTCGCTCTTGAGCCTGCTCCTTTGATCCTTTATGCAACGCGGCATTCCCGACATCACCGGAATCCGCGTCATGGCGAAGAAATTGAAGCCGCAGAAGACGAAGCCGCGCGTGCCGCGTGGCTTGCGGGACGTAAGCGCGTCGGAAATCCGGGGCGTCGATGACATGCTGCGCGTCATCAGCCAAGTCTATGAGAGCTATGGCTTTGAGCCGGTTGAGACGCCGCTGATTGAATACACCGACGCGCTCGGCAAGTTTTTGCCCGACGAGGACCGGCCCAATCAGGGCGTCTTTTCATTCCAGGACGACGACGAGCAGTGGCTGTCGCTCCGCTATGATCTGACCGCGCCGCTCGCCCGCCATGTCGCCGAGCAGTTCAACGATATCGCGATGCCCTACCGCACCTATCGGTCGGGCTGGGTGTTCCGGAACGAAAAGCCGGGGCCCGGGCGCTATCGCCAATTCATGCAAATGGACGCCGATACAGTTGGCGCGTCATCCGTCGCCGCGGATGCCGAGATCTGCATGATGGCCGCTGACACGATGGAAGCGCTCGGCATCCCGCGCGGGTCCTATGTGATCCGGGTGAACAACCGCAAAGTGCTTGATGGCGTGATGGAGGCAATCGGCGTCACGGACGATGCCCAAAAGCTGACGGTTCTGAGGGCGATTGACAAACTGGATAAGTTTGGCGTCGAGGGCGTGCGGCAGCTGCTGGGCGACGGCCGCAAGGACGAGAGCGGGGATTTCGCGAAAGGTGCTGGGCTGTTTGTTGAACAGATTGATGAAATCCTGCGGCTTTTTATTCTTCAGAGGTTCGCGTTTTGGGAATGTGGTGACGATTGGGAGGCGGTGGATGACTACTACCACTTCAATCCTGATTGGATGATCGGCGATATTGATTTGGAAGAATTTCGCCAGAGTATTTTCTCTGACCGCGAGCGAATTCGTACAATGGTTTCCCCGGTTGAACACTGGTTCGAAACTGCTCAAGGTTCGAAGTTCGCTGTAAATCTGACTTACGCATCGGGCGTAACCGAGCTCTATGAGATGTTAATGTGCATCGAGAACGCAGGGTTCGATTCAAAAAGAATAAAGCTTGATCACTCTTGTGTCCGCGGCCTTGAATACTACACCGGCCCGGTGTTCGAGGCCGAACTGCTCTTCGAAGTGACCGACGAGAAGACCGGTCAACCGGTCCGCTTCGGCTCGGTCGGTGGGGGCGGGCGCTATGACGGGCTCGTCTCGCGTTTTCGCGGCCAGCCGGTCCCTGCGACCGGGTTTTCCGTCGGCGTCTCCAGGCTCTACGCGGCACTCCAGAAACTTGGCAAAGTTCAGGATGCCGCCCATGCCGGACCGGTCGTCGTCTGCGTCATGGATAAGGATCAGATGGCCAGCTATCAGCAGATGGCCGCTGAACTGCGCGGCGCGGGCATTCGGGCGGAAGTGTTCCTCGGCAACCCGA
Source organism: Pseudomonadota bacterium (assembly GCA_039026395.1). Classification (GTDB taxonomy): domain Bacteria; phylum Pseudomonadota; class Alphaproteobacteria; order Rhizobiales; family JAKSCL01; genus JBCCMK01. The sequence goes on from JBCCMK010000025.1 coordinate 27,877, forward strand.
AACAATTCGGCAAGCAGCTTCAATATGCCGACCGGCGGGGTTCGCCCGTCGCAATCATTGAAGGGTCGGACGAGCGCGACCGCGGGGTCATCCAGATCAAGGATCTGATCGAAGGCGCAAAAGCCGCCCAAGCCATTGAGAGCAATGAGGAATATCGTGAAGCTCGCGTCGGCCAGGACGAAGCCCTGAAGGACGAACTTGTTCCCAAGGTCAAAGCGATCCTCAAGAAGCACGGGATCAGTTATGCCTGACGCCCTCATTCGTCGTCTCACGACGCTCTTTAAGAATGAAGGGTTTCAGCTGATCGATCCGCCGATCCTTCAGCCGGTTGCGCCCTTCATGGCGCTGTCGGGTGAAGATGTGCGCCAGCGCATGTATCTGACCCGCGATCCGGAGGGGCGCGAATTTTGTCTGCGTCCGGATTTCACAATCCCGACCGCCAGGCAGCACGTGGCCGCCCCCGATGGCGGGCGATACGCCTATCTCGGTCCCGTCTTCCGACATAGACCCCAAAAAAATGGGTCCGGACAAGACGAACCCGGTGAATTCGTCCAGGGGGGGATCGAATGGTTCGGCGAGGCGGACACCGCAAAGGCCGATGCGACGATCCTGAAACTCGCGCTCGACATCACAGCGACCGCGCACGTCCACCGCGCGACGGTGCGCGTTGGCGATATCGGGCTCCAATCGGCCTTTCTCGATTCACTCGGCCTCGCCGATGTCTGGCGGCGTCGCCTCTGGCAGCATCAAGGGCGGGGCGGTGACTTGGCCGCTGTCTTTGCGACAAACGGCACCGATACCGCGTCCTTCCCGGCGCTCGCGACATTGATGACGAGCGGTGACGCGGAGACCGCAGCTTCCGTCATTGAAGACGTCTTAAAGCTTGCGGGCACCGAAACGGTCGGCGGGCGAGGACCGCAGGAGATCGCCCAACGCTTCGTTGAAAAAGCGCTCGCGAGCAGTGGCGTCAGCGATGAACAGCAAGCGGCGATCACATCCTTCATGGCGATCAGTGCGCCATTGTCCGAAGCAATGTCGTTGTTGGAAGCCGAATTCCCAACGCTCGATCTGACCCTCGCAAAACGGCGCATGGATGAGATGGCCGCCATGGGCCTCGACCTTTCGACCGTCCAATTCGATGCGGGTTTCACTCGACCGCTCGATTACCACAATGGCTTTGTCTTTGAGGTGGTTGCGCCCCGCAGCGGCGAGAAACTTATCGGTGGCGGACGCTACGATGCGCTGACGGAACGGCTCGGCGCGTCTGCGGAACCGGCGGTTGGCCTGTCGCTCTGGCTCGACCGATTGATTGCGGCGGGAGGCGCGACATGAGCCTTTCGATCGCGGTTCCATCCAAGGGGCGGCTTGAAGAAAACGCCCGGCAGTTCTTTGCCCGCGCCGGTCTTTCGCTGACCCGTGGCCGCGGCGCGCGCGATTATCGCGGCGGCATCGACGGCTACGCCAATATTGAGGTCTCCTATCTGTCGGCGAGCGAAATCGCCCGCGGCCTCGCCGATGGCGGGCTCCATGTGGGGATCACCGGGCTCGACCTCGTTCAGGAAACCGTGCCCGACCATGAGGCTGCGCTTGTTCCCCTCATTCCGCTTGGATTTGGCCATGCGGATGTGGTGATCGCCGTGCCGGAAGCCTGGATCGACGTCGATACGGTCGCGGATCTCTCCGACGTTTCGATCCTGATGCGTCAGCGCGACGGTCGCGTGCCGAGGATCGCCACGAAGTACCTCACTCTGACCCGCCGCTATCTGGCCGGGCTCGGCATGGCCGACCACCGGGACTATCGCCTGATCGAGAGCGCTGGCGCCACGGAGGGTGCGCCCGCATCGGGGACAGCAGATCTGATCGTCGACATCACGACGACCGGGTCAACTCTCAGAGCGAACGGTCTGAAGGTGCTTTCCGATGGGACGATCCTGAAGAGCCAGGCGCATTTGGTGGCATCGCTGAGGGCAGAGTGGGGTGATAACGAACTCTCGTCATTGAAAGCCGTTCTTTCGCGGATCGATGCCGAAGCCAGAGCCCGCACGACCCGCATCGTAACCGCGATCGCGGAGGATAAATCGGTCGCTCAGATCAGTGAGATCGTTGACGCTGACCCTTTCATCTCGCCAGGGCCGACGGGCGAAATGATGCTACGGTTTCAACTTCCCGCCGCCGATGTGCTGGCCACAGCGGACCGCATGCGTGAGGCGGGGGCGCGCCACATTTCGATCACTGCGGCAGAGTATCTCGTTGAGCCTGACGATCCGGTGTTCGATTTGCTGGTCGTTAAGCTTAAGCGTCTATGAACCCCTAAACGCCACACCTCGTTGGAGAGCAGTATGAGCATCGATCGTCGACATTTCATGGCCGGAGCGGGGGCTCTATCACTCACTCAAGCGTTCGCGGCAACACCCGCGCAAGCGCTCTTGCGCCGGTCTGCTTCCGGCGTGCCGCTTGAGAAGATGATCGGCCAGATGCTGATGATGGGATTTGTCGGCAAGTCGGCGGATGATAGTTGGTCGCGGACGCTTGCCCGCCAGATCTCGGAAGGCACCGTCGGCGGCGTCGTGTTCCTGCGGCACAATGTGGAATCGCAGTCTGGTGTGAAGTCCATGACGCGGGCGATGAATGCGGCGGGCAAAAATTCCATCACGCCGTTCCTTGCGCTCGACCATGAGGGCGGCGCTGTCCAGCGGCTTTCGGCGAAGAAGGGCTACACCAAGCTCCCATCGGCGCGCGACGTCGCAAAGAGCCGGAACCTGGATAGCGCGAAATCGCTTTACCGAACGGCGGCGCGGGAGATCGCGTCAGCAGGTTTCAATTACAATCTCGCGCCCGTGGTTGACCTCGAGGTGAACCCGAAAAACCCGGTAATCGCCAAATGGGGACGTAGCTTTGGTCGCGATCCGCAAACCGTGACCGCCTATGCGGGTGCTTTCGTTGATGCTCACCGCGAAGTGAAAATCGTCACCTCGATCAAGCACTTCCCCGGCCATGGATCATCGGCAGGCGACAGCCATGATGGCTTCGTTGATGTCACGGGCCGCTGGTCAGAAACCGAGGTCGAGCCGTTCCGTGCGCTGGTCGCGTCCGGTCGGGCGAAGTCCGTCATGACCGGTCATCTCTTTCACGGCTCCATGTCAGATGGTGGCACGGCGCCGGTGACGTTTTCGCAAAAGGCCGTCGATGGCTTCCTGCGCAAGACGCTCAATTATGACGGTGTCGTCATGACAGACGATATGGATATGGGCGCGATCCGCCAGCGTTATCCGCTGGAAGAAGCAATGGTGCGCGGTATCCAGGCGGGGCACGACATTGTCATGATGTCGAACTCGGCAAAGCCTGACCCAGCATTCCCGGAGCGCGCAATTGCCGTGATCAAACAAGCAATCACGGATGGTCGGTTGAATGAAGAGCGGATTGCTCAATCCTACCAGCGGATCGTGACGCTGAAGGCGCGCTATATCGCTTAGTTCGAAGTACTTATTACAAAAAAAGAGGCCGCTTCACACGAGGTGAAGCGGCCACTGCGGAGAGGAGTAGCATGCGCTACTCGGGGGGAGATCGGGGATGCAGCACATCTAGGCCGCATCGTCGCTCTCTCTACGCCGTCCTGTGGGAACGGATCACACTTTCTGAAGAATTAATTTTGGCGGCTTACCAAAACTGCGTGCCAGCCGGTCCCTTGAACGGACCTTTGAGGTTGGACGTAATCCACCCGCCATAAAAATCGCCGTCCTGTTTGCGCACGACTTCACCCGCAACCGCGCATTCATCCATTGCGCCGGGGTAGACTGAAATGAAATCCCTGATTGGCTCGAACGCCTTGGTGGGTGTCGGATAGCACCAAGCAGCGGCACTGGCGGATTTGCCGTCCACGACGACGTCGAAATACGTCGCAGCACCTTTCCACTCGCACATGGTGCGCCGGACGATGGGCTTGAGGACACCATCCAGCACATCGTCGGGTGGGATATAGTAGGTCGGCGGATGTGACGTCTCCAGCACGCGAAAGGCACCGGTGGTCGACACGATTTCGCGCCCCGCAAACTTCACCGTGATACGATCGGAAATCTGTTCGAGCGCGGGTGGGCGTGGATAGTCCCAGACGCTTTCTTCGACGAGCGGCATCGCGCTAGGGTCCTGGCTCTAAGCAGCGACCACCACCGATACGGTGAGCGCGCGATCAATCACGTGTAGATAACCAGAAGGCGTCTCGATATTTGCTTTTACGATCCGGGCGTCATCGACGCGCAGCGTCGCACGGCCCCTCTTGAGGTCGATGGTTGCACCGTCGCTGAGTGTCGCGGTGCGTGACAATCCCCGCGGCGGAATATCCGTCGAAACCGCGCCCGGTATCACGTGTTTTCTGAGGAACCCCGCAATCGCATTTGCTCTCGCATCCGCGTCAAGCCTCTCCAGTGAACCGATGAAGGACGACATGGCGTGGTCAGACGGTGCAAAGACGGTGGACCGCGACGGGCGCGAAAACGTGCCGTCTGCTTCCGCGCTCTTCATCATCGACACGAACACGCCGTAATCCGTGAGGCTGGCGGCCTCATGGTGGCATTTGCAAACGGTTGACTGAGCGCTTGGTGCTGAGACCGCCTGTTGGCTGATCAGTCCTGAGCCCAAAACGGCTGCTGCGAAAAGTGTTCGATACCCTGTCATCTGTCCGACCCCGTATTTCGGAACTGGTGCTTGGTGTCTTCCTTATTTGGGCAGGTTACCCTCGGTTGAACAGTGATACGAGTTACAAATTTCTCATCTTTGCCAAGCGGCATACTCCGTGTGTGACGGTGCCATATCGCGATAGAGCCAGACCATCCGGTCGAGAAACCACAATTTAAAGAGCACCGTGAGCGCGCAGCCGAGCGCTGTTGCAGCCGGGTTGAGCACGACGAGGCCGTAGACCATCGGGAGGATTCCAGTGATCGGCAGGATGCTGAGAAGCATCGCCGCGCGCGCGTGATGTTGCGGGATTGGAACCTCTTTCCTGTTCAGCCAAACGCGCTCGCCAAACACCGCTTCAGACATCCAATTCTTGGTTGAGGTCGGTTCAGAAAAGGCCCGCGGGTTCCAAAACGCCCAGATGACCAATATGGCAAGGATCGGCCAAATAAGGCCGCCAAGACTGTCGCGGAAGAAGATGACAGCGCATAAGGCAGGCAGGATCGGAATGCGTGTTGCACCGCTCCAGGGGTTGGCGTGCCGCGCCCATGTCCGGTCATCCATCTGGAAGATGTTAGCGATGCGATTGCCGAAATCCATGCGCAACTCCCCCGTTTGCGGCAATGCCACCGATGTGGGGAGCGACAAACGCGCCCGCAATACGACTGAAATGGCTGATTATCGACGCGTCGCGACAGGCGCGTATTTACAGGGGCGCTCGCGCGTTGGTAGCTTACGCCAGATGTCGCAACGTCAAACGGGGGTTATGCGCGTGGCTGTCGATCTCAATTTTCTTGATCAGAGCATTTCGCTCGGAGGCTTGAGTGATGAGCTGGCGTCCGAGGTTGCAAAGATCGCACGCATTGTTCCGCTACCGGCCGGAAAGACGCTGTTTGAGGCGGGCGATCCAGGTGACGGTTTTTACTCCGTTCTTGAAGGATCGCTAAAGGTGAGCCTCATTTCCACCGAGGGTGACGAACAGCTTTTAGCGGTTTTGGGGCCAGGTGACGTGGTCGGCGAACTTGCAATCTTCGACGGGCGCCCCCGGTCCGCCACCGTGTCTGGCCTGAAGCCAAGCCGTCTCGCCTTTGTCGATCGCTATTCGTTTGAGCGTCTAGCAGAGGAGACGCCCGCCATCTATCGCCACATGCTATCGATCGTCGGTGGCCGCCTGAGGCATGCGAACGACGTCTTTGCCGCGCGCTGCTTCTTGCCGATGAATGGGCGGATCGCTCAAACGCTCCTTCAAATGGCGGACACGTTTGGCAAGGATGTGCCGGTCAATCGGACGCTCATCCACTATAAGGTAAGCCAGGCCGACATTGCCAACATGTCCGGCATGGCCCGGGAAAATGCGAGCCGCATTCTCAATTCCTGGAAGCGCGATGGCGTGATCTCGCGCATATCGGGCTATTATTGCATCGAAAATCGCGATGCGCTTGAAGCGGCCGCGACACTCTAGTTCGGTCGTCGGCGCTTAGCGGCAGACCTGAACGCGCTTGATTACAAAATCCCGCCGTGCCGGTTCGAACGCGCGCTGTGCTTCAATATAGCAATTGAGCGCGCCATCGGGTGAAGCCTTCAAAATGTCGGGCATGCTGCCGCGTTGGTCTTGAATGTCCTGACCATGAAAGCTGATCGATTGCGGCGTGTTGGTTGTTGTGCCGCTGACGATCACGCCTCCGATCGCGAGCGCTAGTGCACTGGCTTTAAAGATCGTAAGCATTTGTCTCGTCCCTCGTTTCGCTTGTTGCCACGTGGGTGGCCGCCGTTCGGCTTACAACCGATATGGGAAGAGTTGTAATCGGCACACGTGACGCCGATCACCAAATTCCGCGATTCTCAACCGCACTGCTCACGCGGATTTTACGCCGCTGACTTGAGCCCGAGCCCCGCAATCCATGCGCGCGCGGCGCTGATTTCCTCATTGCGCAACTCGTGACCACCGGGGTGGCGATATCGATCGACCATGGCGCCGCGGGAGACGAGGCTGGCTTCAAGCCCGTCGCCGAACATGGCAGGTGCAATCGGATCTCGGGCACCTTCCGTCATCAGGACGGACGTGCCGCCAAAGGAAGCGTCCGGTGCAGGCTCAAAGGGAATGAGCGGGTGCATCAAGATCATGCGCTTCACGGTGTGGGGCGCGGTGAAGAGCAAATTGGCGAGAATGTTCGCGCCATTTGAGTAACCGATCCCGATCGCGTAGCCCGCATCACGACCTTCGGCCTCAAGTGCCGCCTGAATGAAAGCGTCAAGTTCAGCGGTGCGATCGCGGAGATCATCCATGTCGTAAACGCCCTCCGCGCGACGCCGAAAGAACCGGGCCATGCCATTTTCATCGACATTGCCGTCAATCGAAAGCTTAGCAGCGGTCGGCGCGACCAACTCTCCGATCTCGAGAAAGGAACGCGCGTCACCGCCCGTCCCATGCAGGAGAATTACGGTTGTCGGGTCGTCGCCAATTGGCGGCTCATAGATATGCGAATAGGTTTGAAGGGACATTGGTCTGTCCTCCTCCATGTCTGTGCGTATGTCTGTCTCAGAGTGATGCCCCTTGGTCGGAATTCACCGACCAAGGGATTCTCTTGGCGAGGGCTTAGGCTGCGAGCGGCGGAAGCACGGCTTCGATGCGATCGCGGAGCGCCTCATGCTGCGCTGGCAGTTTCAGGTTGAGCCCGAGTTCGGCTTCTGCCTCATCGGCCGTGAAGCCAGGTTCATTGGTGGCGACCTCAAAGAGGACACCGCCCGGGGTCCGGAAATAGATCGCGTAGAAGTAATTGCGATCGATCACCGGTGTGACCTGAAAGCCTGCGTCGACCAGTTGATCGCGAAGGCCGAGTTGTGCCGCGCGATCATCCACATTGAAGGCCACGTGATGGACACGACCCGCGCCCTGTAGCGCGTGACGGCCAATCGGGTCTTCAATGATGTCGACGATCCCGGCCTCGCGGGTATGGACGTTGCGGTAGCGGGTGAGGTTGCCTTGCGTCCCCACTTCCTCATAGCCCATCAATCCGGTCAGCAATTCGCCGGTTGCGGTCCGGTCAGCGAGCGTCAGTGTCACGCCGTTGAAGCCGCGAATGGCTGCGTCTTCGGCGACGTCTGGTGTTACCCAGGGCTCCCGCTTGTCACCGGCATATTCAGCCAGCGAAAAGGTGAGGCCGTCAGGGTCTTCAGCCAAAACATGGCGTTCGCCAAAGCCGATACCGTCAGCAAGCACGCGTCCACCGCTGGTCTCGACCCGATTCTTCCAAAAATCGAGTGATCCTTCGGGAACGGCAAATTGGGTCACACCCACTTCGCCGGTGCCGCCCTTGCCGCGCGGAAGGTCCATCCACGGGAAGAACGTCATTACGGTTCCAGGATGGCCCACGGCGTCACCATAATAGAGGTGATAGGTGCCAGGGTCATCGAAGTTCACGGTCTTCTTGACGAAGCGCAGACCCAACGTCTTGGCGTAGAAGTCGAGATTACCCTGCGGGTTTGAGGCGATCGCCGTGACATGGTGAAGGCCTTTGACGGGACTGTTTTGTGCGTATGTCATCATATGGCTCCATCGGTTTCGCAGGAGCGCCTCTTCAGGACCAGTCCTAAGAATTGCGTCTGCTGTTGGAGCCTGATGTAAGGCGTTGTGGCCAGGTCAGAAGATCGGACAATTGCATCGCACTGTCACGTTTGCCGCGACAATGGGCAATCTAGGATCCTGACCTTAGTATCCAGGCAGCACGATCACTTTCGGCGAGGGCGGCAGGGAGTTGAGTGACACACGGATCTGAGGAGATTGCTGGATCTCAACGGGGAAGTGCACTTCCATTCCGGTCAGGAACCGCTGCAGCGTGGTCGGCCCAAAATAGTGCATGGGCAACACGATACTGGACCGGAGATCGCGAATGACGTCGATCATCGTGTCGACATTCATGGTGTAGCGACCGTCAACAGGTACCATGAGGATGTCGAGGCGCCCGATCTTTGCTTTATGCTCGGGCCCAAGCGCGTGGTGCAAGTGCCCCAAATGACCGATGCAAAGCCCGTCGATTTCGAAGATGAAGATTGAATTGTCATTGGGTCGGCGGTTGGCGACCTCACCGTCAAAACTCCAGGATTGCCGAATATCGGTCGTCACATTGCGCACGAGCACGTCCTCAACCACGAGAGAATGGCTCGCGAACGGATTTCCATCCGTCCCCCAACCGCGGAGCACATGGGTGATCTCAGGGTCAGGGTTATCGGTGTAGTGGCTCGAGTGGGCTCGGTTCATAGTGACGATGTCCGGCACCCGGCCATTTCCAGCCCAGCCGGCAAAGTCTGTGGCGATGACCACGCCGCTCGCCGATTCGATGCGAAACGTTGAGTGCCCAACAAAGCGGATCGAGACTTCGCCTCTTTCGAGGCTCGCTGGCGTAAAGGACACGTATTGCACCCGAGGCAGAAGCATGTCTCGCGCGAGTGCGAGGCATTGGGAAACGACGGGAACCTCACCTGGAAGATCTTGCGCCTGGGACGGCGCGCTTGCCAAAACGCACGCAATGAGAGCAAGTGCAGTCCGAAGCATTATATGTCTCCCGCTGGACGTCGAACACTGACGTTCTGATCCTAGACTCTAGGGCAGGCGACTATCAGGGAAAGCGCGGATCTTGCCGATAAAGGCAGCAGCGCCATCCTGTTCTGATCAAGAAAAGGCACTCTATGTCTCTCACGACGCTCGGCCTTTCGGCCACCATGGCGGACTATGTTCGCACCAACACCTTGCGTGAAAGCGAGGCGCTTCGTGCGTTGCGCGAGCGAACGGCTGAGCTCGAAAACGCCAATTGGAGCATGTCACCCGAACAGGGTCAGTTCATGGCATTGACTGCTCAGATCGCGGGCGTGAAAAGCTATCTCGAACTCGGCTGCTTTACCGGATATGGCGCACTTTCCGTTGCAAGCGCGCTGCCGAGCGACGGACGCGTCATCACGTGTGAGCGATCAGAGGAATACGCCGCGATCGCGCGCGAATACTGGACGCGTGCGGGGTTTGCGGATCGCATTGAGGTTCGCATGGAAGACGCACTTCGGGTTCTCGATAAGCTTCTTGATGAGCATGGCGAAGGCGTGATGGATATGGTGTTCATCGACGCCGACAAGAAACCCTATCCAGACTATTATCAACGTGCGGTGCGGTTGGTCCGCCCGGGTGGGCTGATCGCCGTCGACAACGCGTTTCGCGGCGGCGGGGTTGCGGACCCGGCTGACACATCAAAGGCAACGCAGGCCATCCGTGACGTGACCATCACGATCCGCGACGATGATCGAGTTGATATGGTACTGGTTCCGATCGCCGATGGAATTATCCTCGCGCGGAAGCGTTAGGTCCGTTTTATTCCGTACAACCTATCTACACGTTTGGAGTGTATTAACCGTCACCGCGTATCCGATCGGGCTGAAGTGTGCCAACGAGGGCTTGACGATGGGGATACGTGACGCGCTGAGAAAAGCCGGGCATCCTGACCCAATACCGGATCCTATATCTGAACCCTCTTCCCCTGAAAGTGCGCCAGCACCGAGCCGGTCTGACAAGACGCTTTCAGAACTCGCAAAGACGCTGTCCTCTTTTGGTGTCGACATGGTCGACGTATCAGGTGCGATCGAAACGGCAAATGCGGCGACCACCACGCTGAACACCGATTTTGAAGCCTTGAACCACATGGCGGAAGAGACCCGCGCACAAACTGAAGCCATCCGGGGCAGCGTCGCAACAACCACCGCAGTCGTTCAGTACTCCAGCGAGACGATGGCGCAGTCCCAGGATGCGCTTGCCAGCGCGACAGACGACATCGCCAAGCTCGTCGCTTCGGTCAGCGAGATCAACACGCAGCTGCAGGATCTGCAAAAGGCCCTTGGGAGCGTTGCAAACGTCTCGACGTCGATTGACCAAATCGCGCGGCAAACCAACCTGCTCGCGCTCAATGCGACGATTGAGGCCGCTCGCGCAGGTGAGGCCGGGCGTGGTTTCGCAGTCGTCGCCGGCGAGGTCAAACAACTTGCCGCTGAAACCTCAAAGGCCACCCATGAAATTCAAACGACGCTGGATGATTTGAATGATGAGACCCGCCAGCTCATTTCGCTCGGCGAAAGTGCGCTAGACGGCGTGGATGCGGTGCGGGGAAGCACGGAATCCCTCGATGCGGTCATCAGCGACCTCTCAACCTCGGTCGGTGAGATCGGGCGCGCCAGCGAGGTCGTGCAGACGAGCATTGAGGGTATTGAAGCCGCATCAGGCCAGCTTTCGCATACGGTGGGCGCGATGCAGGCCGCAGTTAAAGATAATTCTGATCTTTTGGCGGACGCCGCGACGCGGATCGAAAACGCCGTCGACCAGACCGACCGGCTTGTGGGCGTTACTGCGGATTCCGACATTGAGACCGAAGACGGACGTTTCTTGAAGCTTGCCCGTGCCGCTGTCGCGGACATCGAAGCGGCGTTCGAAAAGGCGCTCGTCGACGGCCTCCTTCGCGAATCCGACCTATTCGACACGGCGTATAAGCCAATGCCTGGAACGGACCCAGAGCAGGTCACCACGCGCTATGTCGACCTCACCGACAAGCTCCTCCCGCCTATCCAGGAACGGGTGATCGGCGAGGATGATCGCATCATTTTCAGTGCCGCGGTGGATGTGAATGGCTATCTGCCGACGCACAATATGAAGTTTTCAAAACCGCAGGGCAAAGACCCGGTGTGGAATGCAGCAAACAGCCGAAATCGCCGGATCTTCAATGACAAGGTCGGACTGCGCGCGGGGCAGAATACCGAGCCGTTTCTTTTGCAGTCCTACCGGCGCGATATGGGCGGCGGCAACTTCGTCATCATGAAGGATTTGTCGGTACCGATCTGGACCAGAGGACGGCATTGGGGCGGGCTTCGACTGGCCTATAAAGTCTAGCCGTTCTCCCCGGATTTTCGTTTCATCGGGATCACAGATTCCGCTTTCCCGATAAACTTTTGAAGCTTTGATCCGAGCGCCAAGAGCTGAACAAGGCGCTCGGTCTCGAGCCGGTTCATGTCGTCGTACCAGCCCGTCAATAGCTCGATCATCTCACGCAATTCGCGGATTTTGCCGTGCGCGTGCTTGTCGATGGTCTCACCGGGCGTCTGCATTTCAAGCTCGCGCAACTTCGTGAGGGTCGGATCAATTTCGCGTTTTTTGCGTTCGGCGACCAGAATGCGCACGATTTCCCAGAGATCATCTGGCGTCGTGAAATAGTCCCGTCGATCGTCAGGAAGGTGTTTTAGCCGGACGAGGTTCCAGGCTTGTAGCTCCTTCAAGCCCATGGAGACATTCGAGCGCGAGAAACCGAGCCGTTCGACGATTTGATCGGCATTTAAGGGCGAACGCGACAGAAAAAGGAGCGCGTAAATCTGGCCGACGGTGCGATTGATGCCCCAGCGCGAGCCCATTTCGCCGAAGTGAAGAACGAATTCCTGTTCGAGTTCTGAGAGGTTCATGCGTGCGCGCTTCGCATCTCCGGATCTGTTTCCCTCGACATATTCTAAATCGCGGAGGCGAACTAGGGTCAGGGCCCATTAATTTCACAATCATGGCGTTCGGTATGGCAAGAGATACAAGAAAAAGTTCGAAGAGCGGGGCGTTCCCCCCGGTCGAGGGCTTTTTCGATGGAGATCGCCGCTAGATCGAGCGTCTGAAGGATGAGGTGTCTTTGAACGCAGGACTACGTTCAAAAACCTTGAAAACCAAACGGTTTCCGGCGGCTTTTCGCCTTGCCTGCGCACAAACCCGTCCTCACCATGACTGCGAAATTAATGGGTCCTGACCCTAGGGGGTATGACGCCGCGATTGTTACACTGGAGCGAAACCTAGAGGAACGGCAGCGTTGTCACCTCGGCGGCGCGCAGACCATCTGGTGTATAGATGTTGAGCTGCGTCCCGATTTCGCTCGTGGGTGTCGAGACCTGTGCGACGCCGATATTGCGCTCAAGGCGCGGCGAATACACGACGGACCCCGCAAAGCCGACTGGTTCCCCATCCTGGATGATGGTCCATTTGCGATCGCTCGGCTGCAGGCGGTCGCCATCGACGAAGATGCCGACCCGTTGTCGGCTTGGGCCTTCGTCAGCGACCGTCTTGAGAGCTGATTTCCCAATGTAGTCCGCGTCCGTGTCCGTTGAGACGTAGCGGCCCATACCGCATTCAAACGGATTCGTATGGTCATCCGTGTCGGCGCCATAGGACAGGAGCCCGCTTTCGACGCGTTCGATGGCGTTCGGGCCACCCGGCCCGATGTCATAATCCTCGCCCGCCTGCCAGACCATGTTCCAGAGTTCTTGGCCACGCGCTCCGTCCTGGAGGTAAATTTCAAACCCGCCCTGCTTTGACCAGCCAGAGCGGGCGACGATCACGGGGATGCCGTTGATCTCGGCGGGCTTGAACCAAAAGAGCTTGAGATCGCGGACCCAATCGCCACAAACGGCTGCGACCACGTCCTCGGCTTTTGGTCCTTGGATGGCGAGCGGCGAGACGTCGGGCTCAAAGATCGACACATCCATCTTCTGTTCGCCCGCGACAGCGCGCGCCCAAAGGAGAAGGTCCGCGTCCGCGATCGAAAGCCAGTAACGGTCGTCTTCGAGCCGCAGGAGCACTGGATCATTGATCAGCGTACCGCGGTGATCGCAGATCGGAACATATTTACCCTTGCCGATCTCGCAATTGGTCAGGTCACGGGCGCAAAGCCGTTGGACACAGGCGCCTGCATCCGGCCCGCTGATTTCGACCTGACGCTCAACCGCCACATCCCACAGGCTAACACCATTGATCAGACGCCAATATTCAGCCTCTGGATCGCCGAACGCGGTCGGCATGAGCATGTGATTGTAGACCGTGACATGGGTGACCCCCGCCGCAAGTGCTGCACTATGAAACGGCGATACGCGGAGCCTTGACCCCGCTGATAGCTGCAACATGACGCCCCTCCAGAGCCACGCTCAACGTTTTTTATTTTGGGCGTCTTGCGGCGAAAGTCGTCGCCCCGCAAGCGAAATCTTTATGCGTCAGACGTCGACCCAGTTGCCGGCTTCATTGGATGCAAAGATCGCGTCGATGACCTTCTGGTTCGCGACAGAACTTTCGAGAGAGAAGACGGGAGTAGAACCTCCGTCGGCCGCCTCGACGAACGACTCGGCTTCCAGTTTGTACTGCCGGGTTCCTGCAAACCGATAGGTATCGGCATGAGAGTGGGTTTGGTCCCAAACCGTCACGACGTGGTCACCATATTCGCCTGCGTTAAAGGGCGAATGCACGGTGATGACGCCCCTATCGCCGTGAAAGACCATCTCTTGGCGAAGCGCCATTTGCGTTGAGCAGTAAAAGGTCATCAGGAAGTCGCCGAAGTCCGCCGTGACATTGGCAAACCGGTCCGTCCCGAAGGTCGGATCGAAATCGACAATCGCGTGGACGCGCTTTGGTTCCATGCCGGTTGCAAACCGCGTTGAGACGGTGGGGTAGACGCCAATATCCGGTAGCCCGCCACCGCCGAGCGAGACCTGGTTGCGCATATTTGCCGGGTCCGTGTTGAAATAGCTAAAGGCGCCTTGAACGTGCTTCAGTGTACCGATTGCGCCTGATCTGATGAGGTCGCGCACCTTTTCCCATTGCGGGTGGTAGGTGACCATGAAGGCTTCCGAGATCAGGACCTTGTTGCGGTCTCGGGCGTCGATCACAGGCTGAATGTCTGATGCTTTGAGAGCGAGAGGCTTCTCGACCAGGACGTGAAGCCCGGCATCGGCACTTTTGATTGCCCATTCCACGTGCTGCGAGGTGGGCAGCGGGATATAAACGCCATCAACGGTCCCAGATGTCAGCATCTCATCATAGGAGCCGAAGGCGTGTGGTGCGCCGAACCGATCAGCGACCGCGCGCGACCGGTCAGAATCACGGCTGGCGATCGCGGCGACCGTGCCATTTTCACTGTCAGCAAGGGCTGGAATGACGTGATCCAGGCCGATTTTGGCCGTTGATAGAATTCCCCAGCGAAACATGCTCGCCTCCCGCATTTTGTTTTCGTTGGCGAACAGTGTGGCTGAAATTTCGCTTCAGTTCACCTTAGAAAACGGCGCGGCGAGTGTAATTGCGTCCTCGGGCGATACGCTTTGGAACACGCGGGTTAAATCTTCTGGGGTCAAAGGCGAGAGGTCGCCAGTTTGGTCGCGAAGCGCGCGGACGCTTCGTTCAAGTGCTGAGCGTCCTTCGGCTTCGACGATGCGGTTGACTGCTTGGAATGCCGCCAGGTAACGCCGATCGGCAATATAGCTTTCATCAATGGCAATGCCTTGTGCCGTGACAAAGTCGAGGGAGTTGAGCGTCGCGAGCCCTTCCTCAAAGACCGTCGCTTCGCCGGGTGGGCCGCCCGGCTCCAGTACGTGGACGACTTCATGTCCGATCTGAAACAGCGCTCGTTTTTCGTCGACGCGGGTCTCAGGTGTCAGTTGAACAATGACGTTCCGCCCGCCCGCACCATAGTTCGGGAACCAAACGCTCGGTCCGCCAGGCTCCACGAACTCGACGCCGAGAAGCGTCCACGTCCGATCGCGTATGCCATATCGGGCTTCGGTAAATACGAGCGCTTGCCCCAAGCGGCTCGCGAGCGACCAGGAATAGGTGCAGGATTGATCGGTTGAACAGGGTTCAGCCGTTGCGAGATCGTCTGCCTTTGCCGGTGGCAAGACAAGCACAGCGGCGATCACTAAGGACAAAAGGAAAGTCTTGCGCATCTCTTCTCCCACCAAACACACCAGGAATATGAGTTCTCAACCTAATTCCGGTCGGTTCATCGCCATTGTCAGCGCAATGCTCCAATACGGGACAGACGGGACATGTGTCCAATTTAGGGAATATTTATGAGGTCCGGCTAACTCTAATGCTCAGATTGCCGGGAGAGCCGGCGCCCGCAGTGTGTTTGGAGTCGTGGGCAAATGGATATTGCAACGATCATTGGAATGATCGCTGGAGCGGCTGTCGTGGCGGCCGCGATCTTCATGGGCGGCAGCGTCGGAACGTTCGTCAACGTTCCCTCTCTCCTGATCGTCGTCGGCGGCGGTCTCGCGGCCACGCTCATACGCTTCCCAATCGGTCGCGTGTTCAAGGCGCTGGCGCTGGGTGGCCAGAATGCCTTTAAACACAAAAAGACCGAAGCGCTCGATCTTCTGGAAGAGATTTCGAGCCTTGCCGATGTGATCCGCAAGAATGGCCCGCTCGGTCTTGAAAACATCGAGATCAGCAATGATAGCCTCGCTAAGGGCATCCAATACATAGCCGATGGCTATGAACGCGCGCTGATCGAAGAATCGATGGAGCGTGAAAAAACCCAATATCTCGAGCGGCTGGATGAAGGCTCACGAGTCTTCAAAGCGCTCGGCGATGCGGCACCCGCCTTCGGCATGATCGGGACGCTGGTCGGCCTGGTGCAGATGTTGTCGACGATGGATGATCCGTCAACGATCGGCCCCGCCATGGCGGTTGCGCTTCTAACGACGCTTTACGGCGCGATCATCGCGAACTTGGTCTGTCTGCCGATCTCCGACAAGCTCAATGGCAAGGCCATCATCGAAGATATCAACCAGTCGATGATCATTGATGGTGTCTTGCAGATCCGCGACAATAAAAGCCCCGCCCTTATCCGTGAAATGCTGGTGGCATACTTGCCTGAGAAGCAGCGGGTTGAAGTGGCCGAGGCGGCGTAGAGCCAGTGGCGGTCAAGAAGGCAAAAGCCGGCGTTCCGGAATGGCTGGTCACGTTCGCGGACCTCATGTCTATTCTCGTCTGCTTCTTCGTTCTGATCATCTCGTTTTCGATCCAGGACAAGGAGAAGCTCCAGGTCGTTGCGGGCTCTATGCGCGAGGCGTTCGGCGTCAAGCTCGATGCGGTGCGCGCCGGTATGATCGAGCGCGAGGGCGCGCCTGTTCGCGATTATGTGCGTGAGGTGTCTGCGGTCCATGAGGAGCGGCTTGACTCTGACTTTGCGACCGAGCGCCACGACGAAAAGACAAAACAAGGGCCGGAAGCAAACACCCACGAGATTGAGCGCAACGATATTGAGCGCCCACGGCAATTCGCGACTGCGGCCGCTTCGCTCCGTCAGGCGTGGCAGGAAATGCCGGAAATCACCGAACTTTCCGATCACATCGTGATTGAGGAGACGGAAGAGGGGCTGAACATCCAGCTCATCGACCAGGATGGACGGTCCATGTTCCCGGAGGGTTCGCGTTCCCCCTATGAGCGCACACGGCAGCTCCTGATGAAGATGGCGCCATCACTGCGTGATATGCCGAACCGCATCCGCATTGTCGGTCACACGGACGCGTCTCGGCTTGTCGATGAGGCGAACTATTCGAAATGGGATCTGTCGTCCGACCGCGCTAATTCCGTGCGTCGGATTTTGCAGGAATCGGGCATTACCCACGACCGGTTCTTCGGCGTGATGGGCAAGGCCGACACCGAGCCGCTTTTCCCGCATGATCCCTTCATGTCCGGCAATCGCCGCGTGACGATCGTCTTGATGGCGGAGCCGCCGCCCTTCCCACAGGAGCACAAGCTTTAGGGGGGTGGTGTCTTGTCGTCCCAGTTTGCAACGATAAGCAAATGTATCCGCTTGCCCTTTGCGGCAGAAAATGGTCGTGACTTTCTCTAAACTCCCGCAGGGATGCCTGTCCGCTCCACCTTGCGCGGTGCCGTGAGTTCCTTCCACGTCGAAAGCGCCGTGTTGACCGGCGCATTGGCGGGGCGCTCAACGAAGCGACCATCGCCACGCTCCGCCTTCACTTCCCCATCCGCATAGGCCACGCGCCCGCGTGAGATCGTGATTGCGGGCAGGCCCGTCACCTCAAAGCCCTCAAACACATTGTACTCGATGACGCTCTTTTGCGTGTCGGCCGAGATCGTTTTCGTGGCATCCGGGTCCCACACGACGATGTCGGCATCGGCGCCGGGCAGGATCGCGCCCTTTTTGGGGTACATGTTCAAGATGCGTGCAATGTTCGTCGATGTGGCAGCGACGAACTCGTTCATGGTGAGCCGCCCCGTCCAGACACCGCGCGACCAGAGCACCGGCATCCGGTCTTCGAGACCGCCTGTGCCGTTCGGGATCTTGGTGAAATCCCCGACGCCCATTCGCTTTTGCTCGGCGGTAAAGGCGCAATGGTCGGTGGCGACCACCTGGAGCGAGCCAGCGGCCAGTCCCGCCCAGAGCGAATCCTGGTGTGATTTGTTGCGGAAGGGCGGCGACATCACCCGGCGCGCGGCATAGTCCCAATCCGGGTGCTGATACTCGCCCTCATCAAGGGTCAGGTGCTGGATGAGGGGCTCACCATAGACCCGCATGCCTTTCTGGCGCGCGCGGCGGATCGCTTCGTGGGCCTGCTCGCAGGAGACATGCACGACATAGAGCGGCACGCCGGCCTGATCGGCGATCATGATTGCGC
>JBCCMK010000026.1:0-44062 GCA_039026395.1 Pseudomonadota bacterium
CAGCAGTTTTTGGAGATCAAGACTGGGACTGGTCATCACCGTCCTCCCGGTCTTTGTTTGGCTTTGGTGGTGCCGCCACTTCCGCTAGTCGACGGTCCTCGACAGTGCGGTCGAGCCTTCCACCAAACCGACCAACGGTTAGGCGCGAGACGTGGGCGCCGATGGAAATCCGCATGGCCTAAGGCCTCTCTTCACAGGTGACCGTCATCCAACCGCCGCGTTTATCGGCGGGCGCGACGCTCACGATTTCGTAAATTCGGTCCTCGACGCGCAGTCGATTGCTTGCCGCGACGTCCGTCCGCGCTCGGAAATGAACGCGAACGGCGACGCGGTCTCTGACACCGAGCGCGACCTCCGTCTCGGCCATGGATGAGGTTTCAACCTCGACCCAAAACGCCGATTCAGCGACCCAGCTGGTGAGCACACCACCGGCTCCGTCGTCTGTGTCGACACGGCGCTCCAAAACGGCGCGAAGCCGGAGCCGCCCTGCTGTCAGCGCACCCCGCCCCGGCCCACTCACAAGCGCACCTCACTATAAGGTGCCAGGAGCTCTTCAGCGGCAGGCGGAATGGCCCGCGCCACATCATCGCCGTACATCGGATCGCGGTGCTCGTACCAATGAGCAAGCGTGAAGAGCATTGCGTGTCGGATATCCGCAGGCAGGTTCGCCGCAGTCGCACCGAAACCCGTGAGAAATTCAATCGTGATTGCGTTGAGAGACCCATCCGTCGTCGGCAGAGGGCCAGTAAATTTCAGTCGCGCTGGCGTTGAGACGCCGTCGAGCTGATAGGCCGTTGGCGCTACGGTTTGCGTCCCATTCGGGGTCTTTACCGTCACGCTCGAGATCGATTGAACCGGGGCTGGAACAATCTCAGCCAACCCATAAAGCGGCCAATCGTCCAAGAGCAGTGCCCAGGTCTGGGTGATCAGCGCACGGTTCAGTGTCGCTTCGAAGCGTACCCGCACCGAGACGATCAGCGCCTGAATGTAGAGGTCCTCGTGCTCATGATCGATGCGGATGTGGGTTTTGGCTTCGGCAAGCGAAATCGGCTCGACGGCGGGCGCCGTGACGAGGGAAAGGGGCATGAGGAGCCATCCAAGTCTGAGGTCAAAAAGACTGAGTCTGAAAAGACTGAGGGGCCGCGCACGCACTGGTGGCGACCCCTCAGCAAGGTGGCAGGGAGGAGATGCGTTATGTGAACTGCAAAAACTTGATCGCGTCGAAGTCTTGAACCGCGCCGCCAACGCGCTTCGTCGTGTAAAAGAGAACGTACGGTTTGGCCGAGAATGGATCGCGCAGGACCCGCACGCCGAGCCGATCGACGATGACATAGCCGCGATGGAAATCACCAAAGGCGACCGACAGGCTGTCGGCAGCAATGTCCGGCATGTCCTCACTTTCGACGATCTGGAAGTTGAAGAGCGAGGCCGAACCACCTGGCTGCGCCGATGGCTGCCAGAGATAATTGCCGTCCGCGTCTTTCATCTTGCGGATCTCGGCCTGCGTCTTCCGGTTCATCACGAACTTACCGTTCTGCCGGTAACCCGCTTTCACCGCATAGACGAGATCGAGGATTGCATCGCCCGGATCAGACGCCGCAAAATCACCCGAAACGCCGGTTCCGACAGTCCCGATATTGCCCCACGTCCAGGACGTGTTGGCGACCGTCGGGTAGGTCGTGAAACCCTTGGGTTTCTTGTTGCCGTCACCGGCGACAAAGGCAGCCGATTCCTGCTCGGCGAACGCGATCCGCACCTCTTCAGCAATCCAGGCATCGACGTCGATTGCGGCGTCATCCAGAAGCGACTGGGTCGCCGCCGGCATCGCGTAGAGTTCCATCGCCGGAATTTCTAACTCATCGATCTGCTGGTTCGTCGTTTCCGGGCGGGCGTCGGTTTCACCAACCCAACCGGTCGTGGGGGCAGACTTCGTCACGGGCTTTTTGAAGCTTGCCCCGGCCATTGGAAGCACGGTCGCAATGCTCCTGATAGGCGATAGCGCCGCCATCCGCGTGAGAATTGTGTCTTCGGTGATTTTCGGGATCAGATAGCCGCCATCAGCGCCGGTTGCACCGGAGAGCGATTTTGCTTCCAGGGATGCAAGCGCCGATGTCTCGCCGCGCCGCATATAGGAATGAAACGCCGAACGGTGTGTGTCATCGCCATAGCTTTTCGTTTCGCCAAGCACGGGACGGATCGACTTCTTTAGTAGCCCGTCCATCCGGCGCTTTTGCTCGTCGAGCTCTGCGTTAATGCGGTCGACCTTGTCGGTCGTGACCACATCCGCGCCCATACGGGTTTCGATTTCGGCAAGCCGCTGATCGTTTGACGTTTTGAACGCTTCAAACGCGGACATGAATTTTGCGACAGCGTCGTTCAAATCAACCGTCGCTGGCACGGTCGGTTCCATTTCGATGGGCATTAGCCCCTCCGTTTTGGTGTGTTGATCGAAGAGCGAAAGGCAGCCGCGGACAATTCCAGTTCGGCGGCCTTTAGCTTCAGTGCGAGCGCCGAGTGGTCGGTGCCCGTTTCGCCAGCGTCCTGCGTGGCGTTGAGCGAGCGGTAACCGTCAGAGACGATCCGGCGCGCTTGCGAACGAGTGAACCCAGCATCCCGCGTAAGCCATCGTTCGAATTTTCTCTCAGTCGGCAGATCCCCCGCCACCAGATGCGCCCGGGCGCCTGGAAGCATCGGAAAAGTGACGATGGAGATCTCCCACAAGTCGACCTCAATGAGGCGACGAATGCCTGTGACCTTGTCGGTCATTGATTGCTCTGTCCGGTAGCCGATCGAGAGACCATCAATTGCGCCGGAGCCCATCAGCGAAAGCACCTCGCGGCCACGCCCGGTCTCAGACGAAATCCGCCCCCGAACATGGAGCCCGCGACCGTCCTCGTTTAGAGCTTCAATCGTTCCAATTGGGTCCGTGGGTTCATGCTGATAGAGCAGCCGAACACCGACGGCGCCGCGGGTTTCGATCGAGCGCTTGAACGCACCAGCGACCACCACGTCGTTGCCTAGATCGCGTTTGCCAAAGAGGCTCGCATAGCCCTCAAAAACGCCATCACGCGACGAAACTTCGAGCGGCGCGCGCGCGAATTTGCGCTCCAACGTCTGTGTTGCCGAGCCGCTCATACGCGCACGATCCGAGGTGCTTGCGCGGATTTTGAAGGCCGCTCACCGATCCGATGCACATGTTCGGCAACGTCAGTCAGCACATTTGCAAACATCTGAAAAACCGGCGCATGGTCCGACCGCTGCGACGGTAAAAACAGGCTGATAGCTTCCAAGATCAAGGATCGTTCCTCCGCGAAAGAACCCGGCTGACCCGGGAAATCTCGGTGACAAAGTCGTTAAATCGGCGATTGGACGCGGCGAGTTCTCTCAGCGTCCAGACGAGCAGTCCTGTCGCGCTCGATGCCCAAAGAAAGAGTGCGAGATGGGCGAGATCTCCGCGCTCGCTATAGACCTGGACGAGCTCATTCATGCGCTCCGCCAGATCTGGCCGTCGCCGGCGCGAAAGGCGGCACGTCACCGCCATCAATTGGCCCAAAACCAACGGCTGCGCGCTTTTCATTCGGGGTTAGAACGTCGCTCGACATGACCCGCGCCCAGAGTGCGTCACGTTCCGGCGTCAGCGCTTCAATGCTGTTCAGGTCCGGGCCGATATGCGGCAATGTCGGGTAGATGGGCCCAAGCCATTGCGCGATCCCCGTCGTGACGCGATTGACCAACGGCAAAACCGTTTGTCGCCAGAATGCGCGGTTGGCCTCTCGATAGTTGGCGTATGTGTTGTCACCCGGAAGACCGAGGAGCATCGGCGGCACCCCGAATGCGAGCGCGATTTCCCGCGCCGCACGGTCCTTCGTTTCCACAAAATCTAGATCTTTCGGCGACATGGAGAGCGCCTTCCAGTCCAACCCGCCCTCAAGGAGAAGCGGTCGCCCGGCATTCGTCGCGCCCTGAAAGTTCGCTTCAAGCTCCTCTTTCAAGCGTTTGAATTGATCATCCGATAGGTTTCCCTGCTCGGCCGAATAAACCAACGCGCCGGACGGCCGAGCCGCGTTATCGAGAAGCGCTTTGTTCCAAGCGCCAGCGGCATTGTGGATGTCGAGGCTTTGGGCGGCGGCGGCAAGCGGGCTTAACCCGTAATGATCGTCGCGCGGGGCAAACATCTTGAGATGAAGGATGTCGCTGGGATCGTTGAAAACCCGCACATGATTGCCTGCGTGGTAGCGATAGGCGATCGGCCAACCATCACCGCCCGCCTCCACGGTCATGCGGTCTGGACGGAGGAGATTGAGCGTCAGCGGGGAGCCATCATCGGAAAATTGGCGCTCAATGTAAGCGTTGCCCGCAACCAGAAGATGGCTGACTAGGCTATCGATGAATTCGCTTTTGGTTTCCTCTGCGTTCGGCATTTCGATCAAATCGAGGATCGGATGCTTCGGTTCTCCTTCCCGCGGTGCCGTCTCAACGATTTGCACCGTTGATGCCGCTTCCGCGATCATCCGGACCGAGCGATAAACCACCGGATTGCGCTCATAGCCCTCCGCCGCCAAAGCCGCATAGGTTGGCACAGTCCAGGACGGCTTCGTGATGCCCGCAAACGCTAAGAACTGTTGCGACATCTGCTGCGGGCTGTCCGATTTCCGCTCCAAAAATGGCGCGAAGCGACGCATACCGCGCCCCTCTTTCTTCGGGTCGATCATGGAAACTCCAAGTTTAAGAGCTTAGGCGTGCAGGTTTCGAATGCGTGGCGCAGAGCGGGCTGACTGCATCAGGCTGGTTAGCGCCCAGACGAGCGCGTCAAGCCGATCGGGACTGTGGCCGTCGGATTGTCCATCTGCATCGAAGGAACACATCTCATCTTCAAGTTTGGGTAAGCCGCCGACATGGCTGACCCGTCCTTGCGCGTAAAGCATGGCGACAGGCTCGGCGCGCAGGATTTTGCCGCGCGTCGCGCGCACCATCTCGATCGGCGCGAACGGATCAACTTGGCGCAGGACGGCAGCCACCATTTCGCCGCCTTGGTTCACTTCCGCCACGATCCGGTCAGCATCAAAATCCTGGCATAGGCCGACCGCTTTCGCGGCCCATATTTCGGGCGGCGCGCGCTGCAAAGTTGCATCACGGATGACGTAAAACCGCCCATCCTCGCCCGTCCCAGCAACGACGATCCCACAGGCATCTGCGTTCTTGCCCGAGGTCGCGGGTGGATCGAGTGCGACCACGATCCGCTGCAGATCAGGTGGCGACCGGACCCGACCGCGCTCAATGTCGCCGCGCCGAAAGAGTGCGCCCTCGCGATCTTCAATAATTTCGCCGTCGAGTTCCTGGCGCCCGAGCCGTGTTCCGCCGTAGGCCGCAAAAACGGCTTCGATAAAACCCGGCGACAGATTGCCAGCGTTTGCACGCGTGCTGGCGCGGGTTACACAGACATTTGGGTCGTCCAGCATGCGTTTCAGCAGCGGGATCGGACGCGGCGTCGTGGTGACGCATGTCCGCGGTGCATCACCCAATCGCATCCCAAATTGTAGCATCGACCAGCATTTTTCTGGCTCTCGCCATTTCGCGATTTCGTCGCACCACGCCGCGTGAAACTGTGGGCCACGCAGGGCATCTGGCGTTTCGGACGAAAAGAGCTGTGCCACTGCCCCGTTTGGCCAAACCACCCGGCGACGTGACGCCTCATATACCGGGCGATCACCATTCTTGTGGATCGAAAGAAGCCCCGAGACCCCTTCAACCATGACTTCACGAGCATCGTGTAGCGTCTCGCCGATGATTGCGATCCGCATGGCGGGCGCCTTCGTGAATGGATAGCGACCTTCCGCCATCGCCCTCACCCACTCCGCACCGGCGCGGGTCTTGCCAGCACCTCGACCGCCGAGGAAGAGCCATGTCGACCATGGCTCATTCAGCGGTAGTTGCTCAGGATGCGCCCAGACTTCCCAATCCGCCATCAGGCGCCGCAGTACCGGCGGCGTCAAAACCGAGGTTGCAGCCTCAATCGCCGCGCGTCCGTCTAAGGTCTTCAAGACGGCGCGTAAGTTCCTCGCGGAAGGTGTCAATATCGAGGTGCTCCATTGTGTCCTCGTCCTCGTCGTCCGTGTCTTGGCATGGTTTCTCCGCCGGTTCGGAATGCTGAGAGGTATGACTTTCCTGCAATTCCAAGATCCGCTCGAACGTGCGGACGAGTGATGCAAGCGTTCGCGCATCACGCTCAACGCTCGTATCTGAGACAAGGTTGACGTCGTGCCGGGCGAGCCGTGCTTCGACTTCTTTCATTTGCAGTTCGAGCGCGTCTTGAAGCCGCTCCAGCATCCGCTCGGTCGAAGTCCCGCCATTCCCGACAGGTGAGTCACGCTTCATATGGCGCAAGGTTTCGCTCGAGCGCGGTTGCCAACCCTCATCCCGCAAATGTCGGTAGAGGGTCGGGGCGGAAATGCTGAAACCTGAGCAGATTTCCGCGACCGTTTGATTTCCATTTTCGTAAGCACGTCGAACCGCGCTCCAATCAGCGCCACCGCGCGCCATGGCCGCCTCCAGATGTGGAAAAGGCCGCGCTCGGTTCTCCGCTCGCGGCCGCAATTGTTTGACGATGACACATTCATACCCCAACATCGTCACGCTGTCAATCATTAATTTCCTATAATCGGATAATTTTCCTACGACTTATAGGTGTATAAGATTGTATGATACCCGTTAAAATATAGTAGGCGATCGGTCGCAGCTTCTGCGTGTAGCGTCTTTGACCGGATTTGAGCCACAGGGTCAAAGGGCCCATCCTTTTGATTTCAAACAGATTTCAGAGCTCTTATTCTGTCTGAGCAATCGGTTCCATGACGAAAATAAAGCACTCTCAACCTGTTTCACTCAAATTTCCCACCCGTGGTGACACGGAATGTCAACGTCTCGGCAGAACGCCAACGGGTTTCGGATTGTTGCTCGCGTTCACCTTTTGGCAAGAATCCGACCGTCTCAGGCTCGTGGCCATTGCCAAAAGATGACCAAGTTCTTACCCATAGTGAGGTGGCTTATATCGGCCCCGCGTGAGGCAATTTGCGGATTTTTACCCGTGCTCGACCCGTTTGATCCGGAAGAAGCGAAAAAACCGATCGGATTTCGGCTCCTGGAACTCGATTCCTGGATCGATTCCGGCCTCTACGATTTTTTTCAACGCGTCAAACGCTGGTATGTCGCGTTTTCGACATTCATGCACCGGTTCCGCACGACAGGGTGGAAACGTGGCGGCGTGGAAGTGCTCTCGGAGGGCGCGACCTGGGGCACGGTGGGTTTCGTCATCGTGCTTATGTTTGCCATGCCCGCTTTTGAGGAAACGACCGACGACTGGCTTCGTTCTGCCGACTACAGCGTGACCTTTTACGACCGCTACGGCAATTTGCTCGGCAAACGCGGCATCCTTCGTAATGACTCCGTGCCTCTTGAAGAAATCCCGGACGTCATGATCAAGGCGGCTCTCGCGACAGAGGACCGCCGGTTCTTCACTCACTTTGGTATCGATTTTATCGGGACGGCGCGCGCCATCGTTGAGAATTTGCGCGCTGGCGGCGTTGTCCAAGGCGGCTCTTCGATTACCCAGCAGCTCGCGAAAAACCTGTTTTTGACGTCTGAGCGGACGCTTGAGCGAAAAATCAAAGAGGCCTATCTCGCGCTCTGGCTAGAAGCGAGGCTAACCAAGCAGGAAATACTGAAACTCTACCTCGAGCGGGCCTATATGGGCGGCGGTGCATTCGGTGTTGACGCCGCAGCTGAGTTTTACTTTGGCAAATCCGTCCGAGACGTGACCCTGGCAGAGGCCGCAATGCTCGCGGGGCTGTTCAAAGCGCCGACACGCTACGCACCGCACATCAACCTTCCCGCCGCTCGCGCTCGCGCCAATGAGGTGCTCGACAATATCGTTGAAGCTGGATTCCTGACCGAGGGCCAAGTGTTCGCGGCGCGCGCAAATCCAGCGACCGCTATTTCAGTCGACAATGTTGATAGCCCGGATTTCTTCCTGGATTGGGCGTATGACGAAGTTCTGCGCATCGTCGAAGGCCGCGATGAGCAAGTCCTGAGCGTCATTACAACCGTAGACACCACGCTCCAGCGTGAAGCCGAAGACGCAATCGGGAGCGTCCTCCGGCAGAATGGTCGTCAATATCGCGTATCACAGGCGTCGATGGTCGCCATGGAAACTGATGGAGCAGTCCGGGCTATTGTCGGCGGGCGCGATTACGGTGAGAGCCAGTTCAACCGTGCCACGCGGGCCGTTCGCCAGCCGGGCTCTTCCTTCAAACCGTTCGTTTACATGGCCGCACTTGAGAACGGTTATAGCCCAAGTTCGGTCGTGAATGACGGACCGATCACCATCGGCGGATGGTCTCCGCAGAACTATAATCGCCGCTTTGCTGGTCGCGTCAGCCTGACAAACGCGCTCGTACGGTCGATCAACACAATTCCTGTGCGGCTCGCGCAGGCCATTGGCCGCGATAAGATTGTCGATGTCACCAGGCGGGCTGGATTGACATCCGACATCGCAATCACCCGATCACTCCCGCTCGGCGCTGCTGATTTGACTGTTTTGGAAATGACCGGCGGATACGCAACCTTCGCAAATGGCGGCGTGGAAGCTCTCCCCTACGGTGTGCTCCAGATCAACAATTCCAAAGGTCAGCCGATTTACTCTCGCGCCCGCGATGCCAGAGCGCCCAAGCAGGTTTTCGATGCCGGAAAGACCAGTCAATTGAACGCGATGATGGCGCAGATCGTTGAACGTGGCACCGGTCGGCGCGCGATCTTGCCGAATCTGGGTGCAGCCGGAAAAACCGGAACCACCAATGGCTACCGCAACGCCTGGTTCGTCGGCTACACAGGCAAGCTCGTCGCTGGTGTGTGGTATGGGAACGATAATTACGGCTCAACCCGCCGCGTGACCGGGGGCAGCCTCCCCGCCATGACCTGGCAACGCTTCATGGCAAACGCGCATGAAGGGCTTGTCGTACCCGATATCCCGGGCGTGCCGGGGTCCGGCTCTGGGGGATCGGTCATTTCGTCGGGAACCGAGGATGGCGCGCGCCTCGCCGCAAAACGTATTCGTCCGATGCCCGCCGAAACCCGCCGCCTGTTAGGCAATCTTCTGGGAGATTTTCGTCGGGCGAGCGCGGTCGAGTCAGCTTCCCTCTCAGGTGGGGATGGCAACACGCCGCAAACAGCGAACGCGGGCACGCAACGCTCCAATGTCGATGTGGCAGGCATTCCGTCGCCTGAGCCCGCACCGCCCCGGAACTAGCAGTCAGCAACGATATGCGGCTCATGATCGCAATCCTTGCCGTCGCTTTTTTGGGTCTCGGCCTCGGCCTCGGTTCCGCACAGTTCGCGCTCGACCAAGGGCTGCGCTTCCAGACTCAACAGATCGACGGCTGGACGGCATGGGTCAACGCGACCACGTCAGATGCAGACCCTTACACCCGCGCGCATTTTGGTAGAAATGGAGAATTGCCGCCGCCTCCGCTTGAATCGCTCGCCTTTTCAACGAATGCGGACGCCAGCGGTGATGCCATCCGCGGCGGGTGCACCTATCGTATTGAAGGGCAGTTTCCAGCCAGCCGATTTTGGACGCTCATTGTCTACAGAGAAGATGGAACGCTGGTTGAAAACCCGTCGAAGCGACATGGTTTTTCGAGCCGTCAGATCCTAAGGCAGGACGATGGTAGCGGAGTGATAACATTGTCCGCGCGCCCCATGCCCGGCAATTGGGTACCGCTTGATCCGGACGCATCGCATCAGGTCCGCTTGACGCTTTACGATTCACCGCTTGCCGCACAGGCCTTCCTATTGGAACCGGTCATGCCGAGAGTTGTCGGAGAGCCCTGCTAATGCTCGGTCGGGCTGTCGTGATGCTGCTCGGGGTCGTGTTCCTCGCGACGATCATCCACATCGCGGCGATCCTCCTCGTTCCGCGCTTTGCGGAAACCACACGGTGGACCGCGCTTTATGACGGCTTGACGGTGCACCAGGCGGCGGTCCTTTCCGATCCAAGCGAGGACCCACAACTCGATCTCATGGACCCGCTCTTGGTGATGGCGGCCTGCCGCTTTGACCTATCGGCGAATGCGGTAGCGATAACGCTCCCTGTGATCCAAAATTACTGGTCGCTGAGCCTCATCACGCGGCAGAAAACAACGCTTTTCACCATCAATGATCGCACCACCGGATCGAGCGCGGAAACCGTTTACGCCGTCCTGAACGACCAAGCGCCGCGTTTCTATGCGAGCCTACCGGAGGATGGAACGCCGCCTTTGGTGATCGAAACGCCTGAATCGGAAGGCGTCGCAATCCTCCGGATCCTTGCCGATACGCCGTCGCTCCGGAGTTTTTACCGGACGTTGTCGAGCGAGTATTCTTGCGGGCCCGTCGAAGGGTAGTGCTTATCGCCACTTGAAAGCACGATGGGCGCACCGCGAGCCATAATCTTAGTGTCAAGACGCTCAATCAGCGCCTGACGCATATGGTTGGTGCTGTGTGTGAGCTGCTTGAGCGCTCGTTCCGCATGCGCCACGAGATAGGATGGCGTAACGACGGCGAGCTGATCGATCGCGTACCGATACTGCTCAAGGCGGTATTCCACCGCCTCCACCGTGAACCAAATCAAAGCACCATTTTCGGCCGTACGGTTGTCAACGCTGCTCCCAACACGCGGATCAACGGTTGGATCGCCCATCGTCCGCTCAAGCCTCAGTCCATCCGCATCGAGTACCCGCCCGGCATGAGAGACAAAACCTGGGATCGCGCTTCGATCCTTTCGCATGTCATCGATCACCCGGCGCAATCGCGTCTCGCTTGAGCGAACATTCAGCCCCATCACCCGGCGATAGTAACTGTCGATCGGCTGATAGACGGCGTGTTGCGGCAAAACCGAATGGTACCGCGCATAGGACTGCGCCGCGCGCCGCTGGCCAACGATGTCAAACGGGACAATCAGTGTGAAAGCTTGCCGCCGCATTTGCTCTTCAGCGTCCGTAAGCGGCAAAAACGATGTCGGTTCTTCGCGGAAAAGCTGCGCGGCCTTACCAGCGTATGGCGCTGCAACCGTGTGAAAGAAGGACGGTTTCGGACGGCCAAAGTCGCCAGTCTGCGCGCAGGCTGCAAACCCGAAACCCAAAAAAACAAACGAAGCGGCGCGTACCCATCCCACGGTTCAAATCGCGGGATTACCCCCGCGCAGGTTCGCCGTCGCCGCGTCGGCGGGCTGGAAAAGATGCGCCGTGGTCGGCGTCCGCTACCCGGTGTGACAGATCTACCGCGTGACGCTCGATCCTGACCGTCGGCAAGATGACAATCTCCGCGTCAGGCATTTCGCTGAGGTCTAAGCCCCCGCGTTCCAACACCCTCGATCGGTCGAATTTAAGCACGACCCCCATGTTGGGACTCCTCTGTTCCAGTCTCTTGGTCCAACACGCTGCGATCACACTTATGATTGTTAGGGTTAATAAACTCTCACACCGTCCCGCAGGCGCGGCTGCACCCTAGTCGCGGCCGCGGATCGCGGGGATAAGTTGTAAGAGGGTCACGGCAGGAGGCTGCCGTCGCGTTTAGAGATCGATTACCGGATCGAGACCGTGTCGGCATTCCCGATCCTCAATGGAGAGGATCCACGCGTCCGGATCATCTTCTCGGATACGCGCGAAATAGGCTGAAGCCTTCAACGCATCGCAGCCATCTGGATAAAGCGCCATCCAGGCGCGCGTGTCCGGGTCGTCTGATGGCGCTGGCGAATAAACATCGATGCGCCCATCAAGCCTATCGACTTCAAGATAGATCGAGCCGCCCTCGTCCGCGCCGCGTTTCATGACGACACACGGGATTGCTCGCCTCTCATATCCTTGACGAAGGGCTGAGACGACAATCCCTGTTTTCAGTCGCGGCACGAGAGAAATTAGCTAACGGGTTCGCCAGTGAATTGCTCCAGCGCTTTCATCAAGCCGTCAGAGATTTCACCCGTCACGGTCATGTCACGATCACGCTCAAAGCGACGGATCGCTTCGCGGGTCTGCGCCGACAAGATGCCGTCAACCGGACCCGGTGCATAGCCGTTCTGCGCGAGAACCCGTTGCACAGCGCGGACTTGAGCGCCACTTGGTCCCGCCGATACCGTCAAAATGGTGTTGATCGGATCGGTCGCAGGCGCCGAAGACACCGTCGGTTTCGAGGCCTTTTTCTTAAGGTGTTCGGAGACAATCGAAACGATTGACCCGTTTGCAGTGAGGCCGTGTTTCTCGACATAGGCTCTCATTGCAGCCTCTGTTCTGGCGCCCATGAGCCCGTCGATCGCGCCAGTATAGAGCTTTTCAGCCTGGAGGACCGCCTGGATCTCGGCCAGATCAGTATCTGCCGTCAAAAGCCTCGCCACGACGTCGTCGGTGCGCACGGAACGGGCCTCATCGGTGTTCGAACCGATAATTCGATTTGCGATCTTGTCAGCGATTGGGTCGTCGCGCCGAGGCTGGGGAAGCGGTACGACGGATGGCGGCAGTGGCGTTGCCGGTATTGCACGCTCCGATGGCTGCGGCGCGGTCGAATTCAAATCAGCGGTTTGGAGCGTATCTGTCTGGCGTGGTGACTGCACCATCGGCGATGGATGCTCAACCGATTGCAGAAATAACGCATTGACCACGATCCAGAGCGTTGCGGCGAAGGCAAATGTCGATCCAAAATGCCGAAACGGGATCGTGATGATGCGCCAAACAGTTTTGAATTTAGTCACCGGCACTCCCCTCACGCAGTCATCCGGCCCGGTTGCGCGAGTTCGCGCATATAGTCGCCATAGTCACCGAGCACCTCATCCGGCAATTGCCTCCTAAACCGAACGGAAACTGTGGTTCCAAGACCCACCTCGCTTTCAATTTCGAAGTCCGCATGATGCAGATCGACCAGACCGCGAACAACGGAAAGGCCGAGGCCCGTCCCTTCATGCTCTCGACTATATGTCGTGTCAGCTTGGACGAATGGCTGGCCGATCCGACCCAGATCTTCAGCCGAAATCCCGATGCCGGTATCGGTCACTCGCATGACAAGATCATAATCATCAAAACTCGCATCAATATGGATCCGACCGTTCTCTGGCGTGAACTTGACGGCATTTGACAGGAGATTGAGGAGGATCTGCTTCACTGCGCGCTTGTCGGCCATCAGATCGGGAAGCTCGGCAGCGATCCGCGTCGTCACTGCGAGCTTCTTGCGTGTCGCATCCGGCTCAACCAGGGCAGCAGTCGATTTGATCAACGGTTCGAGGGAGAATGGCTCCGGGAAGACCTGATACTTTCCAGTCTCGATCCGCGACGTGTCCAGAATGTCGTTCACGAGCTGAAGCAAGTGACGGCCAGAATCGTGGATGAGCTTGACGTATTCATGATTTCGCTCAGACCCGATCGAGCCAAAGACCTCATCGTTTAGGATCTCAGAGAACCCGATGATGGCGTTGAGCGGCGTACGGAGTTCGTGGCTCATGCTAGCAAGAAACCGGGTCTTTGCACGGCTTGCGCTCTCGGCATCTTCGCGCGATGCCTGTAGGGCGCGCTCTTGAAACTTGTGAGCCGAGATATCTCGCGTGATCGCGACCAGCTCACCTTCGGCGACATTTGCTTCGAGGTTAGCGCGACAGCGCGTTTCCACCCAGATGTAATCAGAGTCCGATGCGTAATCCCGCAACTCGACCGGCACCAGGCGTGCGCGCTTCATGCGATACTCGGCAGAGACCAACTCCCCGGTCAAAAAAGCGTTTGAGACGGCTTCGCGAAACGCTGCCCGGTCGGCCGGATGGATGGCATTCTCCCAGCCAGGCCCGTCGAGCGAAGCCGATGGCGCATCCAAAACCGTTGCGGAAGACGGCGAAACATAGTGCGAGCGGCCATCGCGATCGTGCCTTGAAACAATATCCGTCATTGCTTCGGTCAGGAATTCTTGGCGTTGCAAACGCTCCTTCGTTTCGCGTTTGACTGCGACCACGCGCCATCCAGAGAGCATCCAATCCGCAACTGCGGGCAAGAGCGCCGCGCATGCAATCCAGGCAGCCAGAAGCGGTTGCGCCTCGACGAACCCCTTGACGGACGAACCGTCAACGCCGTGGAGGAACGCCACAGAGCCCGCAGCGACCATCATAATCGCAACACATCCCGCAGCGTTTGCAACAGGTCGGTCGCGCATCGGAGTAAAGGCTGTCGCCACCAAAAACAGAATGAATGGCGAAAGAAGCCCTCCGGTCGGACCGGCGACAATCACTACGGCCACTGCGGTTGCCCCCGCAACACTCAACGCGGCTATGTCGCTCCGGCCAAAAAGCGTGCTGATGGCAATTCCGATTAAGGGGATCATCACGAGCGCAACCAGCCCGCCATATGCGATGCCTGCTGCCTGACCCGCCAAAACGAAAATCGGAAACGTCAAAATTACCGGGAGAGCAACTGCCAACCTCACCGCCACCGAAAGCCGCTCGAACGTGAGTTCGACCGGGTCCTCGGCAAAGCGCGGATGGATTACTCCGTCTAGTACCCCGTGCCAGCGGGGCGCGACAGTTTCGCGAAACGTACTCAATACACTCCCCATCGCGAGTGACGTGCTCGACGACGATGTCGGCACGATGGCAGCCGGGATTTAAGGAACGCTGAAGTTTACGATCCGCGCGCGTTAATCATGTTTAGGGTTAACGCATGTTGTCGAAACTGGTTTCGATTAAGCTTAAAGCTGGCGGTCGTCTCAAACGCGACCTCCACATCTTTCGAGTAGGCTCCTGAGAAAGGCCGAAAAGGCCACCAGACTGCTTGAAACAGGGAACCGGTAAAGCGTGCCTGCCAACGCGTATGCCGGGTGGATGGGTGTAATGTTTATCCTGCGCGCGGCGTTTTGGATCGCCGTCGTATTGGCGTTTTTGCCGGTGGATCGGTCCGGCGACGAGGATTCGTTGAGAGTTTCCGTGGGTTCTGCGCTTGTCGCCGCTCAGGCAACCGTTGCAGACGTTATGGGGTTTTGTTCGCGCAATCCGCATGTCTGCGATGTTGGCCGCGATGTCGGTTCAGTTTTGATCACACGAGCCGAAACCGGTGCACGTGCGCTCTATGACATGACCCGCAACAGCGGAACCGAGGCAACAACAACGGATGCACCTGCGGTCATGCCGGTAAAAACCGTTGTGCCGCAATCGGTTAGAACGATCGATATCAGCACCGACACGCTGACCGAAGCGGACACCGGGCCAGCCTGGACGCTTGCCGACCAGGGTTAAAGCCCGACGTCACTGCAGGGATTCCCGACTGGACCAAATTCCCCTCTCTCGCGTACAGAAGTGCGACCGAACCGAGAGCTTGACGACCATGGACACGGCCGCGCCGAAACAACTTCCTTCACTTGAAACGATCCGCGAGGACTTCGCGTTCATTGAAGATTGGGAAGATCGCTACAGCTACATTATTGAGCTGGGCCGGAGCCTCCCGCCGCTGGACGAGGCCGAGAAAAATGATGCTAACAAAGTCAATGGATGCGTCTCCCAGGTTTGGCTCACCGCAAAATCCGACGAAAAAAAAGACAATCCCACGATCACCTTCCGTGGCGACAGCGACGCGATGATCGTAAAGGGCCTCATTGCAATCGCCTTCGGCGTTTTCTCTGGGCAACGCGCCAAGACCATACTCGACACGGATGCTCTCGCTGTCTTTGAGGAGTTTGGACTTGAAGAGCACCTCACACCGCAGCGGTCCAACGGTTTGAAAGCAATGGTCGAACGCATCCAAGCGGAAGCGGTAAGTGCGCTACAATAAGCTATCGTTTTCGGTGTGCCCGGGCCGATTATCCAGTCATCATTTGTTTTCGCTTCTGATCGACCTGCGTAGGTTCCCTCACCAGCCCGTAATGTCTCGCAAGCGTTGATAGAGCAATTCCCAGAACGAGTTTTGCTGAGCGACGAGGCCAACGTAGCGCCGCCTCTGCATCTGATAGCTGGGTCTCATAGCAACAGACAGCGATCGCGATCTTCGCGAGCTCCGGTTCTAATACCTTCGCCGCCCTGTGAAATCTCTGTCGTGCGTCGAGCGCGAGATCCGAAACATCAGTTGGAGCCCTTGCACCGGCTTTTTTCCGACCGCTCTGGCCGATCACGTCCAATTTCACGCCCAAAGACGGCTGGAAGCCAGCGCGGACAAAATCCCGGTGGAGCCGCATGCCAGCCTCAAATTGCCACTTAGAAAGGAGTCGGTCGCCATTTGATTGGCGACGCGAGTAAAGCCAACCGAGTGGGCTTTCCGAAGCGTTGACCAGAACCGGGTCGGCTTCGCCGTGGATTGTTCTGAGATCCATTTTCGCTTGGTTGCCTAGGGAACGTCGCCCACTCGGATTGGCAGCCCGAGAAACACCTTCTTTGGTCAGCGAGACCACACCGTTGGCAAGCGTAACGAGGCCTTGCGCGCGAAGTCGGAAAACGAGCTTAGCTGGCACCATCGCTTTGGGAACGGCTTTTGGGTCATGACTGTTAAATAGGCCAAAATCTTGCGCCAAGGCGGTATTCTCGCTGGCCAATCGAATAATACGACCAGCGGCAAGCCACTTTATGATGGACTCATCTTTCATCGCGATCGAACCCCGCAGTCCAGCCGCACCATTCCAATACTGCGGTCTCAAGATGCGTCAAAAGACAGTCGAAGATGCCGTCGTCGCGAAGGTCTTCGATGACGCTGCAACCATGAGCAACCGTCGTTCGGTCTCGGCCGAAATGCTCCCCAATCTCAATGTAGGTTTTTTGTCCTATAATATGTGCGAGGTAGAATGCGGTTTGCCGAGCCCGAGCGATTGGTGCGATTGACCGGGATTGAGCAAATACTTGAGACCGTTTGATGCCAAAAGCTGTGCAAACGACCATTATCACTGCGTCGAAACACCCAATAGAGGGAGCTTGCCGAGAGATACTCCGATCGCTAGCGGTTCTGAACCGATCCGACGCTTGCCAGATATGGGTCTTCTGGGAAACTGCAGGTACCAACATCAATCCTCACCCCGTCGTGTAATAGGAATTATTACCTACTACTTTCGTCGGGAGTCCAGGCTGTGAGGATAAGTTCTAAATGGGTGAGACACCCTGCCGCGACTGACAAAGCCAAAACAAAAAAACACCCGGCGTCTGCCGGGTGTTTTATGACTGAGCTCTCGTACCGAGAAAAAAGTCAGGTTTTGACTTTGCGCTTCTGGCCAAGTCCCATCTGCTTTGCGAGTTCTGATCTCGCTTTTGCGTAGTTCGGGGCAACCATCGGATAGTCCGAGGGGAGGCCCCACTTTTCCCGATATTGTTCCGGAGAGAGATCGTAATGCGTCCGAAGATGCCTCTTCAACGATTTAAACTTCTGACCATCTTCCAGACAAATGATGTGATCAGGTGTCACGGATCTCCGAATTGGCACGGCAGGTTTAGCAGGTTCTTGTTCTTTCTCCGCTTCTCCACCGGCTAAGCCAGAGAGTGCATTGTGAACCTGACCGATCAGCGTTGAGACCTCTGACGCTGCGATAGTGTTATTACTGACATAGGCTGATACGATGTCGGCAGTATACTCGACGACCTCGCTTGGTTTTTGTTCGTCCATATCCTTCACCCGGTTAGAACTTGTTGCGGTGCAACACGAGAGCGACAAAAATATAAATCAAATAGTGACTATCACTAAAAACGCCGCATACGCATTAGTCGCACACATAGAATAAGATCTCAAAAATTTCAAGGAGGTTACCAATCCGCACTGCATAAGTTGATCACAAGAGCGTGGTTTTCCAGTATTGTTTAAATATTACGCTCGGTTAGCCGCGAGAAAAAACGCATCCAGGATGCACCGATCAACGTTCTTCGGAAGTAACGCTGTCCAAGTGAAGCGAGTCCGAATCATACTGCCCGGAAAGTTCATCCGCCTTTGTGCCGGACCATGGTTTGAGGCCGGTACAATAGGCAGCACGCGCTAAGAGATGCGCTGAGACGGGTGCTGTCAGAAGAAAGAACAAAACTCCAGCGAGCGCTCGAAGCACGACATCCGCGTTGCCATCAAACACCGCAATCGCGATCAACATGACGCCTGAGCCTAGTGTCCCGGCCTTCGAGGCGGCATGCATACGGGTATAAACATCGGGGAGCCGAATGAGACCAACAGCTGCAACGAAGGCAAAAATAGCCCCAATAATCAAAAGCACGCCCGTGATATATTCGGTCATGCCTCTGTCCCTTGTTTTGCGCCCTTAGGCTGGCTCTCGCCGCGCTGCAGGATGAAGCGTGCGAGCGCCACGGTTGCTAAAAAGCCCACCAAGCCGAGCGCAATCGCGACGTCAACATATAGTGCGTAGCCGGTCTTGATCGCTACGATTGCGATAAAACCAATTCCAACGGTCAAGAGCGAATCCAAGGCAAGTACGCGGTCAGCGAGTGATGGACCCAGGATCAATCGAAGCGACACCACCAAAAATGCGAGGATCGAGACGAGAAGCGAGAACATGATCGCAAAATCGAGAAACTCGGATGGGCTCATCTGAATGTCTCCAGGATTTTGCGCTCAAATCCATTCGCGATACCTTCGCGAACACTGTCTAAATCATCTGCCGTAAGGCAATGAATATAGAGCGTCTTTCGATCGTTTGAGACGTCAACGCTGAGCGTGCCAGGCGTCAGCGTAATCATGTTTGCGAGAAGCGTGATCTCTACGTCTCGGTCGACACGCAGGTCGTAAGCAAAGAACGCAGGCCGCAAATTCATGTTTGGCTTCAATACAATGAAGGCGACCCGGATCGCGGATAGAAGAAGTTCCCATAAGAACAGTCCGAAAAGGCTGAGCGCGCGACCGACGCGATTGAGGTAGCCCATCGTGCCATACTGTTCGCGGATCAACCACAATGCGACACTTGAAAGCACGAAGCCAAAAGCAACGTTCAATAGAGAAAAAGAGCCGGAAACTGCTGCCCACAAAACCGCAAGAAGAACATTTGCAAGGAGTACACCGGTCATTGCGATGGCCCTGCCATAACGCGATCAGTTCCAGCGAGCGTCGCTTCAATATACGCTGCGGGATCGATCAGGCCGGATGCCCCCTGGTTGGCCGCAACGAACAACCAATTTGGGAACAGCCCGAGAGCAATCACAATTGCCACCAAAAGAGCAACAGGCAGCATGCGACCGGGATCTCGGAATACCGAGGTCGAAACAACTGTTTGATTGGCCAGAGCCTCAGCCGGCTTCCAGAATGTATGCGCCCACATGCGCCCCATGGCGATTGATGTCAGGAGACCGGTTAGAAGGAGGATGAAAGCCGCAAAGCCCTCATCGACCTCAATCGCTGCTTCAAGGAGCGCGACCTTGGGCCAAAAGCCCGAAAATGGCGGGAGGCCGGAAACTGCAAACACTAGAATAAGAAACACGATCGACAGCACCGATGATGCTCGGTAGAGACCTGAGATTTCGGTCATCAAGCGTTGGTTCGTCGCGCGCTGAATAATACCGACGACGAGATAAAGCGCGGTCATGACAACCATTGAGTGGACCGCGTAAAGCACCGCGC
Organism: Pseudomonadota bacterium; assembly: GCA_039026395.1. Taxonomy (GTDB): domain Bacteria; phylum Pseudomonadota; class Alphaproteobacteria; order Rhizobiales; family JAKSCL01; genus JBCCMK01. Next base: position 19,575 of record JBCCMK010000026.1, read on the forward strand.
CGCGGAAGCCATTTTCAGTACCGAGCGCAACACCCAGCAACATCGATCCGATACCAGACACCACCAGGAACCCCAGCGTGCGTCGCATGTCATTCTGGGCAATGGCGCCAAGCACACCCACGATCATCGTGATAAGCGAAACCCATAAGAGCGTGAGACGGATCGCTTCGTCCGGTGTTGGGAAAACAAGGCTGTTGACCCGAAAGATCGCGTAGACGCCAACCTTCGTAAGCAGCCCGGCAAACAGCGCGCCGACGACGAGTTTTGGCGTGTGGTAGGACGCCGGCAGCCACGAACCGACGGGAAAAGCGGCAGCCTTCATCGCGAACGCGAAGATATAGAGTGCGCCGACGGTTTCGATTGGCGCGCTATCTGGAAGCTCCGGAATGACGCGGGCGAGGTCGGCAAAGTTCAATGTGCCCGTGATACCGTAGAGAAATCCGGTGGCAATCAGAAAGAGCGTCGTCGCAATCAGGTTCAGAATTGCATATCGGACCGCTCCGTCGAGTTGCTCACGCTCACCACCGAAAATAATGAGGCCGAAGGATGCGATCAGAAGAACCTCGAACCACACGTAGAGGTTAAAGACGTCACCGGTCAAAAACGCACCCGAGACGCCCGAGATCAGCATCATCAGGAAGGCAAAAAAGCCATAGCGCCGGGTGCGCATATCGAGATCATTGGCGGCATACCAAGCGGTAGCGAAGCCAAGCACACTCGTCGTCAGAGCGAAGAGAGCCCCCACCGCATCGACGACAAAGACGATGCCGAACGGTGGCAACCAGTTGCCCATCTCCATCACGACGACACCCTCGCGCAAAACCTTCAAAAGGAGCGCTAGATTGAAAAGCGTCATTAGGAGACATGTCCCCATCGCCAATTCAGCATGACGGTCGACACGTTGGCGCATCATGACGATGCCAGACGCCGCCAAAAACGGGATCACGATCGGCATAATGACGAGCCAATCACCCAAGAGCGGGCTGTCTTGGATCATCGAAAGCGCCTTGAGCGCCTCAATATCTTTGGTTGCTTCACTGGCCACGCTCAGTACCCCCGCGGCGTGTCAGGATCAGGAGTTGGCCCACCCTGAGGTTCAGCAGTGTTCATGTCCGTGCTCGTATCAGTACCAAGCTCTTGATAGGCGCGGTAGACGAGCACCAAGACGTAAGCAAACAGCGAAAAAGAGATCACAATAGCCGTAAGGATGAGTGCCTGTGGCAAAGGATTGGCTGTGATTTCAGCTGGCGCGGCCAAACCCGATGGGACAATCGGCGGGACCTCTCGGGTCAGCCGACCAGCGGCAAAGATGGACATGTGCACGGCGTTACCGAAGATCGCGATACCAAGCACAATCCGGACGGTATGAACCGACAGGATTAGGTAAATCGCCAGCGCGAAGAAGCACCCGACCAAAAGGGCGAGATAGATCTCCATCAGTCGAGTTCTCGCTCTTCGAGGGCAAGCGCGATCGATGAAATCGAGCCAACCACAACAAGCCAGACGCCGATATCAAAGAAGAGTGGCGATGAGATCGCTATCTTCACGCCTTCGACCAGGTTGGGAAAGTACCAAAGGCCGGTCAGATAAGGTACGCCAGCAAACAGCGAGGCAACACCTGAGAGAGCGGCGATAAAAAGGCCGGATGCAGCAATCGAAATCGGGTGGAAAACCATGGCGCGCCTGACTGGCGCGACGCCGCAGGCGATTCCGTAGATTGCGACCGAAGACGCAGCGATTAGCCCGCCAATGAAGCCGCCACCTGGCTCATTGTGGCCGCGCAAGAGCACGAAAATCGAGAAGATGACCATCAAGCTGGTCAAGAAGGGAGCGATGGTTCGGAGGATGACAGTATTCATTCGGCAGCCTCCAACCGCGCTTCAGGTGCGACGGGATCACCTGACGTCTTCCGCACGCGAATACGAATGAGAGCAAGGCAGGCGAGGCCCGCCACGAGCACGACCCCGATTTCGCCAAGCGTATCAAGTGCCCGATAGTCAACAAGGATCACGTTTACAATGTTCCGTCCGTGGGCGACCGGTTGCGAATATGTCGTGAAGAACTCGGAGAGGCGTAGATCGATTGGGTTTTGAACGACCGCAATCAAAACCGCGCTGAAGCCAGCGCCAACGATGACCGCAAGGCCACCATCAAGCAGTGAGCGGCTTGGTGAGCGGCGGTCTGTCTCTTCTAAAGAAAGACGGGTCAAGACGAGGGCGAGGATCACGACCGATAGCGTCTCAACCATGAGCTGCGTGAAAGCCAAATCCGGCGCGCCGAAATTGAGGAAAATTAGAGCAACCGCAAAACCTTGAATTCCGAGCGAAATGACGGCCGTGAGACGGTTCTTCGCGACGATGATCGCAAAAAGGCCGACAATGGCGAGTGCGAAAATCCCCCACTCATAAGGGTTGAGAGGCGGAAGTTCACCCACGCTTGGCAGACCATCTAAGGTGATGAGAGGCAGCCATAGGCATATGGCAACCGCAACGAAGACGATGGTCACATATGTCCGCAGGCGTCCTGGCTGCGTGACTGCTGTTGTTACTTCAGAAAACCCAATCAAACCTCTGATGATTTGGTCAAAGCCCTTGTCTGGACCCCAACCCGTCCAGCGGAGTGTCGCGCGATGCAGACTGTCGTAATACCGAAACGAGATCAGACCGAGCAGGATCGTTGCGATCGACAGCATCACCGCCGCATCAAACTTTGAAGGGATGAGGTGAATATCGAGTACCGTGCGTTCCCCCTCAACTGCGTGGATCATCGGCCCGAGCAGATTATTGACGGTTGGAGACAGAAGAAGTGCTGAGGCAATGCCCAGGGCCGCAAGCGACACAGGGCCGAGCCAGAGCATGGATGGGCCTTCATGGGCGGGCTTTGGCGCCTCAACCTTTGGCCCCAGAAACGGCTTGATTGCGACAGCAAGCGCAATCGCCATCATCATCGCATTGCCCAAGACTGCAGTTGCGACGACCGCGATGTGCTGTGGGCTCGTGCCCGCGACGCCCTTGTAGATATATTCTTTCGCTACAAAGCCGATAAATGGAGGAATGCCCGACATTGAAAGCGCAGCGAGCCCAGCTGCAACGAATGTGATTGGCATGACCCTTCGAAGGCCGCGCAACCGGGTCCAATCCCGTGTCCCCGCTTCGTGGTCGATCGTACCCGCGACCATGAAAAGCGCGCCTTTAAAGAGCGAGTGCGCGAAAAGATAGAGTACTGCGCCCTGGATCGCGACCGGATGGCTTGTTCCCGTCAACATCACCAATAGCCCAAGGGAGGCCACCGTCGTGTAAGCAAGCATGAGCTTCAGATCGGTCTGTCGAAGCCCGAGAAAGACACCCGTTAGAAGCGTGACACCGCCAAAAATCGGCAAAATCGTCGTCCACGCGATTGTATCGCCGAGGACAGGCTGCATGCGCATCACGAGATAAACGCCAGCCTTGACCATGGTCGCGGAGTGCAAGAATGCCGAAACTGGCGTTGGTGCCTCCATGGCATTTGGGAGCCACGAGTGCAGCGGAACTTGAGCGGACTTGCTGAATGCGCCGCCGAGAAGCAGGAGCAAAATCGGCAGATACATGGGGTGATCACCGATGTTTCCAGCGGCTAAGACCTCATGCATCTCCCACGTGTTGAATGTGGTGCCGATGAGCACGATGCCAGCGAGGAGCGAAAGTCCGCCACCGCCGGTGATGATGAGCGCTTGGAGGGCCGCGCGCCTCGATGCTTCGCGCTTATGATCGAACCCGATCAAAAGGAACGACGTAATCGATGTCAGCTCCCAGAAAATAAAGAGCGTAATCAGGTTGTTAGCCGTCACCAGCCCGAGCATCGACCCCATGAAAAGGAGAAGGAACGCGAAAAAACGACCGTGGTGCTCGTGTCCTTTGAGGTAACCGCCAGCGTAGATCAGGATGAACGTGCCGATACCTGTGATGAGAAGCGCAAACGTTAGTGAGAGCCCGTCCATCAGGAAGGAAAAGGTCACGTTGTAGGCTGGAACCCAAACGTGAGAGAAGACTAGCGGCGCGCCGTCCCGAACTTCGGGGATCATGCTCGCGAAAAACGCAAAGAGCAGAGCCGGAACGAGCGCGAGCACCCAGCCAGCGCGATATCCCAAGCCTTGCGTGACGAAAGGAGCAAAAAGTGCAGCAAAAAACGGTGCAACCACCGAGAAAGCCATAATCTACTCCGACCGACCCTGCCCAAGCGCGTTTTTGCGCTCTGAGCTTCACGCGCGCTTAGTCCGGATTCACCAATCTGCGGAACGATGCGAGCGAAACGGGTGGAAAGCCGTTGCCCCTGCGTGCGACAAACACTACTTGAGAGCCAGCATAGTTAACGGCAAGTGAATTGCCGCGAAAAACCCCTTCACATGTGGATAAACAATTGTGACGACCGAGACTAAACGCCCGAAAATCGATCGAACCAACGCGGAATGGCGCGAAATTCTCACGCCGGAACAATATTATGTCCTGCGGGAGCACGGCACCGAACGCGCGTTCACTGGACCTAATTGGGACGAGAAAGCGGCCGGCCTTTATCGTTGTGCAGGGTGCGGAACGCCTCTCTTTCAGTCTCGAACAAAGTATGATTCGGGGACGGGTTGGCCGAGCTTCTACGCGCCAATCGATGAAGACGCCGTGACCGAACATACAGATCGATCGTTCTTCATGAAGCGCACCGAAGTGCGATGCGCCACCTGTGATGGGCATCTCGGCCATGTCTTCCCTGATGGCCCCCGGCCAACTGGCCAGCGGTACTGCATGAACGGTCTGGCGCTTGATTTTGAAGCGGCGAGCGAGATCGACGCGGATGGGGATGGCGAAGCAGACGCGCTGGACGGCGTCGATGGATGACGCGCCACGGACGTTTCCGCCGCGCGCAGAGAAGCGGCCTGTCACCGACACGCGACACGGTATAACTCGGACAGACGATTACGCTTGGCTACGTGCCGACAATTGGCAAGAGGTCATGCGCGATCCGTCGCTGCTTGCCGACGACATACGAGATTTCCTCGAAGCAGAAAACGCGTTTCTAGAAGCGTCGATGGCCGATACGGAAGACCTGCAAAAGCAGCTCTTCGAGGAAATGCGGGGGCGGATCAAAGAGGACGATTCCTCTGTTCCCACACCTGATGGCAATTTTGCCTACGCAACACGGTTTGTGGAGGGCGGCCAACACCCGCTCATCGTCCGTCAGAATCGGGACGGGAGCGACGAGCGCATTATCCTCGACGGGAATGCCCTTGCAGAAGGGAAGAACTATTTTCGTTTTGGCGGCGCGCCTCATGCTCCCGATCACGGTCTGATTGCCTGGTCCGCCGACGATACCGGATCGGAATATTATACATTCCGGTTTCGTGACATGGCGACCGGTCAAGACAACGAAACGGCGCTCACGGAGACGTCCGGAGGCGGCGCATGGTCTGCCGATGGACAGCACTTCTTTTATGTCTGGCTCGATGAAAACCATCGTCCATGCAAGGTCTTTCGGCATGCGGTCGGGACCACACAGGCTGATGATGTTCTGATCTATGAAGAACCGGACCCGGGTTTTTTCGTCGGCGTTGGAAAGACCCAATCAGGGCGCTTCATTCTGATTGACAGCCATGACCACCAGACCAGCGAAGTCCGATTGATCGAGGCATCAGATGTCTTGGCACCGATGACGCTGGTTGCGGAGAGAACATCGGAAATTGAGTACGCCGTCGAAGATCACGTTGACCGTCTGTTCATTCTCACAAATGATAAGGCTGAAGACTTTCGTATCGCGACGACATTGGTGGCCTCACCTGGCCGCGAAAACTGGTCTGATTTCGTGCCGCACACACCGGGTCAGCTGATCCTCGACCACGTCGTCTACGCCAATCACCATGTTTGGTTGGAGCGCGTTGATGGACTGCCGCGCATTATGGTGAAGCGCATCTCTGACGGCGAAACACACGAGATCTCGTTCGCCGAAGAGGCATATGCGCTTGGAATGTCGTCCGGCTACGAGTTTGCGACGACGACCCTTCGCTTTTCTTATTCATCGCCGACCACACCGTCGGAAACCTACGACTACGATCTCGATACGCGCGAGCGCACGCTGAGAAAGCGTCAAGAGGTCCCGTCTGGTCACAAGCCAACCGACTATCGCGCACGGCGCATTCTTGTTCCTGGACATGACGATGCGCAAATCCCAGTCACGATCCTCCATCACGCTAAGACCCCGCTCGATGGCACAGCGCCATGCCTTCTCTACGGCTACGGTTCCTACGGAATCTCGATCCCCGCAGGCTTTTCGACCAGTCGTTTGAGCCTTGTCGATCGTGGTGTCGTCTACGCCATCGCCCATATTCGCGGTGGCAAGGACAAAGGATTCCGGTGGTATCTCGACGGGAAGCGCGAGAAGAAGACAAACACTTTCAAAGACTTCGTTTCAGTCGCGGACCATCTTGCAAATGAGGGCATGGTCGCCGCAGATGGGATCGTCGCGCAGGGCGGCTCAGCCGGTGGTATGCTGATGGGCGCCGTTGTGAATATGCGGCCTGACCGCTGGAAGGGCATTATCGCGGAAGTTCCCTTCGTTGACGTCCTGAACACCATGCTCGACGACACGCTCCCCCTCACCCCGCCCGAATGGCCGGAATGGGGCAACCCGATAGAGAGCAAAGAGGATTACGAAACGATCGCGTCTTACTCCCCGTATGACAATGTCGAAGCGGTCGACTATCCAGCGATCCTTGCCGTTGGAGGATTGACCGACCCGCGTGTGACCTATTGGGAACCCGCAAAATGGGTCGCCAGGCTCCGGGAATTGCGGACAAACGACAATCCTCTCTTCCTGAAGACAAACATGAGCGCAGGGCACGGAGGTGCATCTGGCCGATTCGATAGCTTGAAGGAGGTCGCGCTCACCCAAGCCTTCGCGTTGAAAATAATGGAGATTTTCAAAGATCCGGCGTCAGGATGACGCGGGCGGCAATCCAATCCGTGGAACAAGTCGTAGCCTCATGCGACTGACACGGAGACTGAGATGCCCTGGAAGCTTCCACTTGCGACAGCATTAGCTGCTATCTCGATCGCCGTGCCCGCAACCATGCTTCCCGCCGCAGCGTCCACGCCGCTCAAGCTCGAAGAATATTTCATTGGCGACTTAACAGCTCGCGGCTCATTCGTGAGCCGAATTGCGAATGTTGATCGCGGTTTCGATGTGACGGCGAAGGGCTTTCGCGAAGGTGATACACTCGTTTTGATTGAAGACTTCGTGTTCGACGATGGTGAAAAAGACCGCAAAACGTGGCGGTTCAACAAGGTCGCCCCAAGCCGCTACGTCGGCACGCGCGAAGATGTCGTCGGCGAAGCGGAGATTATTGAACAGGGCGGCCGTATCTTTATGCGCTACCTGATTGACCTTCCCACCGGCGAAGGGAAGACACAACGCGTGCGCTTTTCAGATATCCTCTATCGCGGTGACAATGGTGAGGTGATCAACGAAGCTCGGGTCACGAAGTTCGGCCTCCCGATTGCGAAAGTGGAAGTCATCTTCCGGAAATAGAACGCGTTTCAGAGCGTTTCCATCGAACACAAATTCACGAAAAGCCGGCTTTCGCTTCGCTCGAATGCGCTCCGTGCCACTTGAACGTGCCGGTTGGGATGGAATTGCTCAAAGCGATACAGACCGGCCATTGCGTGCTAGAGGGTGCTGAGTAGCCAGCAGCGTCGAGCTTCATCATGACTTTACACGCGGAACAGTCCCAACTCCTTTTGATCGATATGCAGGAGCGGCTAGTACCCGCTATGCGGCAACCCGAGCGGGTTATTAAGAAGGCCTCAATCCTTGCGGAGGCAGCAGCCGTGATCGGCGTTCCAGTTACGATATCGGAGCAATATCGAAAGGGCCTCGGCGCGACCAATGAGGTTGTTCTCGCCGCAACGAAAAAACGCGCAGTTTCGCTCGAAAAGATGGCGTTTTCCTGCCATCGTGATGAGGGATTGCGGGAGCGGCTGACACAGCTTCGATCAGAGGGCAAACGCGACGTGGTTATCGCAGGCGTGGAAAGCCACGTCTGCGTACTCCAAACGGCGCTTGATCTGGCCGAGCACGATTTCGGTGTCGTCGTTGTTGCCGACGCAACCTCCAGCCGCTTCAAAAGGGACGCAAGGCTCGCCTTCCGGCGGCTACGCGAGGCCGGCGTGATCGTCGTTTCAACGGAAATGGTTGTCTTCGAATGGCTTGAACGCGCGGGCACAGCCGAGTTCAAAGCTCTGTCGAAACTCATCAAGTGACATTGCCACTGCGGCATTTGATCCTTATCTAAGGTCCAGAATGAGCGCGGGTCTCCCCGACCCATAATCACGCACGAATTCGTCCCCGATCCCGCCTTTGACGGGGTCATTCCGTATTTTGAGGAGACCCACATGGCTTTTACGCTTCCAGACCTGCCCTACGCCTACGATGCACTTGCGCCGTACATGTCCGCCGAAACGCTCGAGTTTCACCACGACAAGCACCACAACGCCTACGTCGTGAAAGGCAATGAACTCGCTGAAGCCGCTGGCATGGCAGACAAAACAGTCGAAGAAATTTGCATGGCGTCTTTCGGATCGAATGCAGGCCTCTTTAACAATGCCGGCCAACACTTCAACCACGTTCACTTCTGGAATTGGATGAAGCCGAATGGCGGAGGGTCAGTCCCGGGCAAGATCGCCGAAAAGATCGACAGCGATCTCGGCGGCTACGATAAATTCCGCGCCGACTTTATCGCTGCCGGTGTCGGCCAATTCGGTTCCGGTTGGGCCTGGCTCGCCATGAAAGACGGCAAGTTCGAAATCATGAAAACGCCAAACGGGGAAAACCCTCTCGTTCATGGCGCAACACCGCTCCTCGGCGTCGATGTTTGGGAACACTCCTACTACATCGACTATCGCAACGCGCGGCCGAAATATCTGGAAGCCTTCATCGATAGCCTCGTGAATTGGGAGTATGTCGAAGGCCTCATGGACGCCGCATCATAGGCGCCACCTGACAAGACTTTTTGCTAAAGGCTCGGTGTCAAAACCGGGCCTTTTTCTTATCGCCGGACGCAGTTCGCTCTGGTCTCCAGAAGAAACGTAACGACTGAGCGGACATCATACAGCCACTGTTTGCACTGAGCTTCGGACCGAAAGCATCCGCGCCCAAAATAATTGTAGTAGCTGTCGCGGAACATTCCGGCTTCGTACTCGCCGGAGAACGTGCCGCGCCACTGGCCGCCTTCGGGACACGCAGGCGGCTTTGGAAAACGCTTTTGCTGGGCATCTGCGGTTGCCGTTCCGAAAACGAGAACCACACCAACCAGAGCCGCTTTAAGCGTGGGCGTAATCCCAATAGAGCTCGCGTGCTTTTTTGGCGGTCGGTCCGGGCTGAAGTTCTCGGTCATCGATCCGCGTGATCGGCATGATCTTTGAGTAATTGCCCGTCGAGAAGAGTTCATCCGCATCATAAAACTCACTGTAACTGAGTGTCGTTTCTTCGACACGATACCCAGCCTCGCGTAATAAGTGAATGACACGGTGACGCGTGATGCCCGCGAGAAATGTTCCGTTCGGTGCAGGTGTCGCTACTACCCCGTCCTTAACGAGAAAGACGTTTGCAGTGGCCAGTTCAGCGACATTGCCCAGCATATCAAGCACAATGCAATTGTCGAAACCGGCATCGCGCGCGCTCTGGAGACACCGCGCATTGTTGGGATAAAGGCATCCCGCTTTCGCATTGGTCGGCATCGTCTCCATGGTGGGTCGGCGAAATTTCGACATGGTCACGGAAAACCCGTTTTCGGCGGGCGGCATCGGCGTGTGATAAAGACACAAACAAAAACGAGTTGAGTCCGGGTCGGGAGCGACCGCAAGAAAGCCGCCCTCCTCTGCCCAGTACATGGGCCGAATGTAGACGGCCTCATCGGACGGAAATTTCTCAAGACCCTCTGCCGTCAACTCCGCGATTTCGCCGGCTTGCATTGTCGGCTTTAATCCGAGAGCTGATGCCGAGTGATTGACGCGCTCACAGTGCAGATCGAGATCGGGGGACACGCCCTCAAACGCTCGTGCTCCATCAAAGACAGAGGAGCCCAACCATGTTGCGTGCGTTCTGGGGCCCATGATCGGAGCGTTTCCGCTGTGCCACGTGCCATCCAACCACGTCCAAGTCCGGGACCAATCAACCATGGCCTTCAGGCCTCCTCGCCAAGATATACTGAAAGCTTCTGAAACTACGCCGCGTTCGCGAGCTTGTCGAGAATACGCACCCAGGACCGTATGCCCTTGTGATAGCTGGAGACGTTGTATTTTTCATTCGGAGAGTGGATCGCATCATCCTCTAAAGCAAAGCCAACAAGCAGTGAATCCATCCCCAATTGCCGTTTGAAATTGCCAACAATCGGGATCGATCCGCCGGAACCCACAAGCGCCGTCTCGCGCCCAAACTCGTCTTGCAGCGCTTCAGCAGCCGATGCCAAGAACGGGTTGCCATGCGGCAGGGAAAGCGCCGGGCTCGACCCGTGGTCTATGAATTCCACTGTACAGTCCGGAGGCGTGAGAGACTGCATAAACTTTTGAAAGTTCTCGACAATCTCTCCCGGTTTTTGATCCGGCACCAGACGGAACGAAACCTTCGCTGAAGCTTTTGAGGGGATCACGGTTTTAGCGCCCTCGCCCGTGTAGCCACCGGTGATACCGTTCACGTCGCAGGTCGGACGCGACCAGAGCTGCTCGAGAACGGAACGGTTCGTCTCGCCAGCGGGCACTTTCAAATCGACGCTGTTTAAGAACCCAACCGCATCAAAACCGAGCCCTAACCACTGGCGCTTGAGTTCGCTTGGGAGATCAGCGACGTGATCGTAGAAGCCTGGAACTTGGATCGTCCCGCTTTTGTCGTGGAGTGCTGCCATCATGCGCGTCAGCACGCGGATGGGATTGCGCGCCGCACCGCCATAGAGACCGGAGTGCAGATCACGGTCAGCTGCCGTCACGACGACTTCCTGATAAACAAGGCCGCGAAGCATCGTTGTAATGGCCGGCGTCGTCGCATTCCACATGTTCGTGTCGCAAACGAGCGCGAGCGATTTCGCAAGCTCGTCTCGATTTTCCTGAAGGAACGGCTCAAGACTGCCCGATCCCGATTCTTCCTCGCCTTCGAGCAAAATAGAAATCTTGAGAGGCAGCTTATTCTCTTTGGCGATCAGAGACCGGCACGCCTCGACAAACGTCATGAGCTGGCCTTTGTCGTCTGACGCACCACGCGCGACCATTCGGCGCTCATCGCCCTCGCCGACCATGGTGGGTTCGAATGGATCCGTGGTCCAAAGCTCCAGCGGATCAGGCGGCTGCACGTCGTAGTGCCCGTAAAAGAGAACCTGCCGATCACTCTCAACGGCACCGTTCCAATGCGCAACCACCATCGGGTGGCCCTTGGTTTCCCGTGCTGAGGCCTCAAACCCTAATTCGTTTAGCTCTTTGACTAACCAATCCGCAGCCTTCTGACACTCATCAGCATATTGAGGATCGGTCGAGATGCTCTTGAACCGGATAAGATCAAAGAGGCGACCAATGCTTGCTTCAAGGTTCCCATCGACGTCGGCCAAAACAGCATTGAGGTTGGTAGGCACGCAATTTCCCCGTGTATTCATCGCTTATGATCGACGATTAAGCGCGCGAAAGACGGCTGTAAAGCAAAGTTGATCATGCGATAGCGAGCCGAGTGTACGTTCCGCTAAACACTTGGTAAAAGGAGAAAAAGTGCGGTGCGGCTTACACGCACCGATGGGCTGGGACGAAACTGGATGTATGGCGTAGCGGGTGACACCGCCGGACAGCGGCTTTTTGCGTCGCTTTTCGGCGATTTGAGTGAAGACGTCGCAGAGGCGCTTTACGATGCAATGGAACCGCAAAGCCTGAAACGCGGCGATCAATTGATCACCGCTGGCGACCAAGCAGAAAAGATCTATTTCGTTTTGTCCGGCCGTTTCGAGGTCCGCCCGTCAGGCCGCGACTAGATCGTTGCAGAGATTGGTGCAGGTCAGCCCATTGGCGAAATCGCATTCTTCACTGGTGGCCCGCGCACAGCAGATGTGTTTGCCGCTCGTGATAGCCAGGTTCTCGCGCTCGACCGCTCAACCTACGATCGGCTGGCAACGACCATGCCGCAGGTGTTGCCGACGATTGTCGCGACACTTGCAGAGCGACTTGCGGAAACGACCCGGCGGATTGATATCTCTGTCCAACACGCCAACAACCGCACTGTAACCCTCGTTCCGCTGTCGAACTCCGCGGGCGTTAAGGCATTCATTGAGGCGTTCGGCGAATACAGCCAACGATTCTACCGCGGAATTCAGATCGACAAAGACGGCGCCTTAGAGCGTTTTGGGCGGGGTAATGATACCGACCCAATGGCACACGCGTTGAATGAGTTGGAAACACGATACGATCGCGTGAATCTCGTAACCGAGCCGGACGCGGGCGCATGGTGCGAGCTCGCAATCCGGCAAGCAGACCAAATCCTCCTCATCGCCGATTTCGACGACGATCATGGGCCGCGTCCCATTGAAAAGCTCGTCGCCGACAGTCATCGGCAAAGCCACATTCGACTGGTGCTTCTTCATCCTGCGCGTCAGCAGATGGTGGAGGGTACGACGCGCTGGATCGCGGACCGCCAGATCACCATGCACCACCATGTGGCATTGGATGATGACGCCGACATCGCCCGGCTTAATCGATTCATATCGGGCACTGCCATTGGCTATGTCTGTGCCGGCGGCGGCGCGATGGGCCCAGCGCATCTGGGCATCGCAAAGGCGTTTGCCGAAACCGGCACTCACTTCGACATGTATGGCGGCACGAGCGTCGGGGCTGCCATGTCCGGCGCTTTGGCAGCGGGCTGGTCGCCAGACGAGATCAACGAAGGGACCGGCGATATCTTTGTGAAATCGCGCTCCTTCAAACGTCCCACATTGCCGCGCTACGCGCTGCTTGATCACATTAACTTCGACGAGGCACTCCGCCGAAACTACACCGAGGTCCTGATCGAGGATCTTTGGCGACCGTATTTCGCCGTGTCCACAAACCTTTCGACCAACCGGATGAAGGTGATTCGAACCGGCAAGCTATGGCACGGCATCCGCGCGTCCTCGGCTATTCCTGGTGTGCTGCCGCCCTTTTACTCGGCACAAGGCGAGATGCTCGTCGATGGCTGCCTCATCGATAACGTTCCGCTCAAGGTTATGAAAACGATCAAGGCTGGACCAAACGTCGTGGTGGCTTTCAACAACCCGCGTCCTCGGACGTTTGACGTCAACTACGAGGAAATCCCCGGGCGTCGCGATCTCGCGCTCTCACTCGTCAATCCGCTCGCCAAAAAGCTTCCAAAAGCGCCCGGTGTCGCGAACGTCATCATGCGCTCGCTGTTGGCGAACCAGCGCACAGATGATCTGCCACTCGGGTCGGACGACCAAGTGATGTTCCCGCCGATCCTGCCTGGTATGAATTTCATGAGCTGGGACCGGCACGATGAGTATTTCAACGCCTGTTATGAGTGGGCGTTAGGCGAAATTCGCGGGTGACGTTCGACTAAGCGACTGCGTCAGTTTTCTTGCGTTTGCGGGTTTCAACCGCGTATTCACCGAGTTTTTTGCGGGTTTCCATGCGCCTAACGACTGTGTCGCCATAATCTTCCCAATCGTCCGCCGAAAGAGCCGCCACACCGTCATAGAGAGGCGCGTCCGTCTTTGAGACAGTAACCATGTGATCGAGTGGAAGGGGCTGAAGCTGCAGGAATGGTTCAACCGTGCGGAACACGATCGGGGAATTCGTTTTGCGTAAGCGGACAGCCGTGAAAAGCGGCCCAAACCAGCGATCCGTTTCGACGACGCCCTCATAAGCAGTGTAGTCCGTACGCCACGAGCTGTTCGCCGGAGGTCGTGCAAGAACCGCATAACCGGGGTCCGTTCGCACCATCAGCCCTGTCCAGACCTGCACAACATCATTTTCCGCTGCACGCAGAAGGAATGGCGGCGAATAATCGCGGCAGTTTTCAGGCGCGTTTTCAGCAAACGCCCGACGCATGCCTGGGTACTGGATCGCCGTTGCTAGTGGAAACCAATTGTCGCCGCCGTCGATCGTCCAATTGATCTCGGAGCCGTCCCAAATCAGCCAGAATTCCATCGGCAGATAGACGTACCATCCAAAGGCAGACGCCTTTCGAAGCGGTTCGCAATACCGATAGGCATCCGTTGGCAAGGTGCCATTGCTGGATTTAGAGGCGCGGCGCGGTGCAAAACCGCCGGAGACAAGGGAGTAAAACGTAATCATGAGCTAAATGTCGGCCACCGCACTCGGCGGCAGCCGACCTGTCTCTTCTGTCGTTATGACAAAAGACTATCGCGCATCGCCGAAGACGACTTTTGCCGGACCAATGCCCGTTCCAAGCTGGACTTTTGCGTCGTCGCGCATGTCAGCTGGAACAGTGTCACCGAACTTTACCTTTGCCGGGCCAATTCCGGTGCCGAGCGACACTTTGCCCGTGTCACGCATTTCAGCCGGTACCGTATCTCCATAAAGGACCTTTGCTGGTCCAATGCCGGTGCCGAGCACGACGTTTCCGGAATCGCGCATGTCGTCAGGAATCAACTTGTAAGACATATTTATATATCCTAGGTTGTAATTAGGTTGTATTTGGTTGTGACGCGATACATACTTTTTAATATTTACAAGCGCATGTACTGATCGACTATGTGACAATAATAGTTTCACGCTTTATTCATGGTAGAATCACATCAAACCGTTTTGCAGCCATCGACACCGAAATCGAATATTTTAGCGATCTGCTTAGTACTTGCATCGGTCTCAATGATCGCGTTAAGCGCGTACTTCGCAAAACGCCTCATCGGTGAAATGCCGAGCAGTCAGATATTGTGGCTGCGGTTTGCCGGATACGTCGTGCTGATGGCGATCCCGACCATTTTTCTTTTCAGTCGGGAGCTGCGCCGCCCACACGCGCCGCTTCATCATGTAATGCGCGGATTGCTGGCGATCGCGGTTGCCTATTCGTTTCTGCTCGCGCTCGAACGGATGCAGCTTACCGAGACGATGGCCGTCTTCTACGTTTTTCCGCTTCTCGGCTATGTCGGCGGTGTTCTCGTCTTGGGTGAGCGGTCGAGATTGGCACTCTGGGTAACAATCGCGATTGGATTTTGCGGCGTCCTAATATTTTTGCGACCGCAGGCGGGCGCCATCAACATCGGCGTCATACTCGCGCTCGCCGCAGCGGTTTTCGCGAGCGGTCGCATCCTATTCTACCGCAATGATGCCGGTCGAACGAGCGTACTCGTCGCATCGTTCTGGGAGCGCGCTGTCGGGTTTGCGGTCCTGTCAGTGATTGCACCACTCCAATCGGTGGCAATCCAACCAGACCAATTTTTTGATATCTCGGGGCTCATTATCAGCGGAATACTCGCGCAAATTCTGCTCGTTTGGGCACTTGCGCGCGGCTCAATCGGCGCTCTTGCCCCATTCTTTTACTGGGAACTGATCTTTGCAGTGCTTCTTGATGTCGCTTTCCTCGGCACCCGGCTCGATATGACGGCGATTTTTGGTGTCGGCCTCATCTTCGCATGCGGAGTCGGTATGGCCATTATTTCGCAGCGGCACCATGAGCAGAAACCAGGGTAATTTCGCGGGCAAGTCGCGCGTGAGTTATCCGGTCTACGATCGAGTTGCTGAAGGCGTGCGACATCCGCCTCTTTATCGGAGTAGATATTTCCCGCATACCGGAGCGGTACGCGAAGGCGCTTTGAACACACGAGGCTAAGCATCATGAAACTTGAGTTTCACCACATCAATTTCGTCTCAGAAGATGTCGAGCGGATGCATGATTTTTATACAAAAGTGCTCGGCCTCGATAACATTCCAATCGAGAGTTTCCCCCGCACGGAAGCTGAGGACGAACGCGGCTATACCGGTGATATTCGCTTCGCGACCGAGGGAAACATGCAAATGCACCTGGCTGAGCGCGAATTCGATACCGCGTTTCGAAACGGCCAAGTGATCAATCCGGTCGAGCGGGGTCACATCGCCTTCCGGACCGATGACCTAAAAGCCTTTCTCGCCATACTGGACGAGCGAGGCATCCCCTACTCAGATTATGGCAACGCATTCTCCAAGGAATGGCACCAGGTCTTTTTCCATGATCCGGAAGGC
Organism: Pseudomonadota bacterium; assembly: GCA_039026395.1. Lineage (GTDB taxonomy): Bacteria > Pseudomonadota > Alphaproteobacteria > Rhizobiales > JAKSCL01 > JBCCMK01. Next base: position 35,795 of record JBCCMK010000026.1, read on the forward strand.
AACGTCATTGAGGTGCACCAGCAAGTAGCGACGTAGTTTATTCTTCTAGCCTATAACGCCCGTTCCCCGCCGCCACACGATATAACCGCACACCGCGAGCACGAGCACGGCAGGGATCGCGGACGTGAGGGGCGAGAACACGATGTGGAAGTAAATCGCCCCCACCATAATGATGCCGATCCCAAGGGCAGCAAGCATTGACGTCTGCCTTAGCCAGATCCCGAACGCCCCGGCCAACTCAGAGGCCCCAATAAAGAGCATGAACCAACCGGGCGTGCCGAGCTTCTGGAAGCCTTCAACGACCTGAGGGTTACTGGTGAACTTTGCGAATGCGCCCGCAAGCATGATGAGCGACACAAAGGCCATCGCTGCCCAAGTACTCAGGGTCAAAAGCCGCGCGCGATCGTTGAGAATGCTCATGCCTCTGTTACCGCCCGCGCTTGAGGCTGCCCAGTACACCGCGGATAAGCGCCCGCCCAAGCGATGTTCCAACAGATCGGGCGACAGACTTTACCGCAGCTTCGGTAACCGACTGGCGATTGGACCGGCGACGCGTTGACTTTCGCGAAGCGCGTTTTGTTGGTCGGTCATCACGGTCAAAGTCGGGCAATTGCAATCCGGATCGCGAGCGTTTCATACGCCCCTTCTCTTCGCGCTCACGCTCCTCTGCTGCACGTTGTGCCTCTTCGGCTTTGGCTTTTTCGTCAGCCGCGGCGCGGAGTTTTTCAAAGGCCGACTCGCGATCAATGGCTTCGTCGTACTGCCCGAATACGGGCGAGTTTTGGACGGCCTTCTTGCGCTCAGCTGCCGTCAGCGGCCCGAGCCTCGAAGATGGCGGTCGGATGAGGGTCTGCTGCACAATAGAGGGCACGCCCTTTTTCATTAGTGTCGAAACAAGCGCCTCACCGACGCCGAGCTGCGTGATTACCTCAAAGGCATCGAAATCGGGATTGGGCCGAAATGTATCTGCCGCAGTCTTCACCGCCTTACGCTCGCGTGGGGTGTAGGCTCGGAGCGCGTGTTGAACCCGGTTGCCCAGCTGCGAAAGCACGGCATCGGGCACATCGAGCGGGTTTTGCGTGACGAAGTAGACGCCCACACCCTTTGACCGAATGAGCTTCACCACCTGCTCGACTTTTTGGATCAGCGCCTTCGGTGCCTCATCAAAGAGCAGATGCGCCTCATCGAAAAAAAACACGAGACGCGGTTTATCAGGATCGCCAACTTCGGGCAGTTCTTCGAAGAGCTCTGACAAAAGCCATAAAAGGAACGTCGCGTAGAGGCGCGGCGACTGCATCAGCTTGTCGGCGGCTAATATATTGACCGCGCCACGACCATCGCGTGTCGTCCGCATAATATCGCGAATATCGAGCGCCGGTTCACCGAAGAAGTGCTCGCCACCCTCCCCTTCCAACACGAGCAATTGCCGCTGGATCGCACCGATTGAGGACTTCGAGACATTGCCATAGGTGGATTTAATCTCGTCAGTTCGGTCAGACAGATTGATCAGAAGTTGGCGCAAATCCTTCATGTCGAGGAGGAGGAGCCCCTCATCATCAGCGATCTTGAAAGCGATGTTGAGGACGCCTTCTTGAACGTCCGTGAGGCTCATCAGACGCGCGAGAAGCAGCGGCCCCATCTCGCTGAGCGTGGTGCGAATGGGGTGCCCTTGCTCACCAAACAGGTCCCAGAATACCGTCGGAAATTCTTCAAAAGCGTAGTCTTCAAAACCAATCGTTTCAGCACGCTTTAAAAGAAAGTCCTTCGGCTCACCCGCTGCTGCGAGGCCGGACAGATCGCCTTTCACGTCCGCGCAAAAGACCGGCACGCCCGCATTGGAAAACCCTTCCGTCAGAATTTGAAGCGAAACCGTTTTACCGGTACCCGTGGCACCGGTAATCAGCCCGTGCCGATTGGCGAGCTTGAGATTGAGGAACTGCTTTTCCTCGCCCGCAGTTCCAAGGAAAATCGATCCACCTTCGCCGATCATGCGCATGCCCCACTTTTTTCTCGCGCGCTGGGATCCGTTAACCCAGCTTCTCAGCGCCCAAACCGGCACAAGAATTCGATGCTGAGACGTGCCAGAGGGTGTCGAAAAATGCAATCGCCGCTTGAGTTTGCCGCCACCCTTTGATTTTGTTTCCCTCGACCAGGGGATCACAGACCGACCTCATCCAAATTGAGGCGGCAGGAGCGGAGAACATCATGGAAGAGATCATTTCACGCGTCGCACAGGCGGCGGGCATAGATGAGGGCCTCGCATCGAAGGCGCTCGGCATTATTTTGAGCTTTCTCAACAAGGAAGGCCCAAGCGACGCAGTCAGTCAATTGATGGGCGCGCTGCCCGGTGCGCAGGATATGATCGAAGGCGGAGATGGCGGTGGCGGTCTTGGCGGCCTGATGGGCTCGATCGGCGGCGGCATGGGAGCCATGGGCGCGATGCAGGAGCTGACGTCAGCCGGCCTCGACATGGGGCAGGTCCAGTCTGCTGCGCGAGAGTTCCTCTCCGCTGCAAAAGAAAAGGCCGGCGACGACGTCGTCGACCGGATCACCGGCGAAATCCCAATGCTTGATCAGATCCTCTAACGGATCACTGAAGGAGGCTCGACTATGTCCTATTCCATCATCGACATTGAAGGTATTGGCCCAAAATACGCTGAGAACCTGCGCGTTATCGGCATCAAAACGACCGGCGCGCTGCTCGACCGTGCGAAAGATCCGAAAGGACGCAAGGCGGTTGCCAGCGAAAGCGGGCTTGACGAAAAGCAGATCCTGAAATGGGCCAATATGGCTGATCTCATGCGGATCAAAGGCGTCGGCGAAGAGTACTCAGAGCTTTTGGAAGCCGCGGGTGTCGACACCGTCAAAGAGCTCCGTAATCGCCGCCCGGACAATCTTCACGCTAAAATGGTCGAGGTGAATGCCGACAAGAAGCTCGTGCGGCAAACGCCCGGCATGGCGTCAGTGGAAAAATGGGTGGCCCAGGCGAAAGAACTTCCGCCGATGATGACCTACTGAGGTCAAGGCTCACCCGCGATAAACAAAACCCGGCGCAATCACGCCGGGTTTTTTGTCTTCAAGTGCAGAATGCCGTTAGGCGATTGAAGCACGTTTGGGCTGACTTACCAGCAGAAGCCTCCGGAGGATTGACGGTTTCGGCTCGACCGCCGCCCTCCGACCGAGCGCCTCAATCTGTTCAAGCCATTTCTGACGCTTCTCGGCAGATGACACCTTCACCGACCCAAGCTGCCGTACGTTGCGGACCTTGATCCCGACGAAGCCAAGAACTTGGTTTTTGAGAACCTTACGGGCTGGCTTCCCATAGAGCAGTGTATCCAGCCATGGCGGCGTATCTGAGGTGATAACGGCGTCTGCCGTTTTCCCCGTGAAGTACTTGTCCCACATCACACCCTTCTTGTGATATTTGAATGCGAAGCCAGAGGTCAGAGCACGATCGAGTACCGCCTTGGCTTTTGCTGGCATTGCCGCCCACCAATAGGGATGTACAACGAAGACGTGGTCGCACCAGGCAAGCGCTTCGCGCCACGCGACCAAATCCGGTTCCAAGCCCTCATTGGTCCGCGCGTCACCTTCCATCGTCATATCGAAACGCATGTCTTCCAACTCGATCCGCCGAACAATCGCGCCGGCTTCTCGCGCGCCGGCCTCATAGGCATCAGCTAAGGCACCGCAAAAGCTCTCCGACTTCGGGTGCGCATTCCAGATGAAAACTCGCCGTGCTGTGATCGTCATTGTCTTGCCTTTCGCTCTCCAAGAAATTGACACTGTGTAAAGTTGACACGATGTCAAATGGGATTATTTTGACACAATGTCAAGAAAATCTTTGGACACGCGGAAACGCATCCTCGATACGACGTGGAAGCTCTTAGAAACCGAGCCGGAAAAGGCTGTTCGGATGGCCGATATCGCAAAGGCTGCCGGACTCACGCGACAGGCGCTCTATCTCCATTTTCCGAAGCGGTCTGACCTCATGATCGCGACGGTTCGGCACCTGGACGAGGTCTATGACGTTGACACACGCCTTATCCCCAGCCGCACGGCATCCTCAGGACGCGAACGGCTAACAGCATTCATCAAAGCTTGGGGAAACTACATTCCGCTCATCTACGGCGTCGCAAAAGCGCTGATGGCGATGAAAGACACGGACGCGGACGTAAACGCTGCCTGGACGGACAGGATGACCGCGGTCCGACATGGGTGCGCGGCCGCGGTGAATGCGATTGAGGCCGATGGAGCGCTCCTGCGATCCCTCACACCGGACGAGGCAACTGACATCCTCTGGGCGCTTCTCTCGATCTCGACGTGGGAACAACTCACCCAGACAAGCGGTTGGTCCCAGGACGCCTACCTCAAACACATGACGTCATTGGCACACACTGCCCTCATCCGCACCAAGGCAATCACATGATCCGCATGCAGAGCGGAATTGAGCTGGCCGATTCCGGTTCCAATCTGCTGCAAACACGGCTCATCGCAAAACTGTGTCTATGCGTGTCTGGGAAGCGATCAGAGCGGCGCCCACCTTTCGATGTGCAACGATCAACGTCACAGAGAAAAGGATCAAGACGATGAAACCCATTGTGAAAGCTGCGATCGCGGCGGCCGCGCTTATGAGCGCACCGACGATCGCGCAATCCGCACCCTTTATTGCCTCACCAGTGACTGAGGCTGTGCAAACCATAACCGTCCAAGCCGCTCAAACAGCGCCAGTCGTCGATGTGAAGTTCAAAAAGCGGCATCTCAATCATCGCCACTTCAAACACAGGCATTTCAAGCACCGGTCTTTTGGTCACCACCGCTTTAAACACCATCGTTCTAATTCCCACCGTCACTTCAGCCACAATCGCGGTTTTCACGGTCGGAAATTTAGCTCACGGCACAAATTCTTTCTTCGCCACTGAAAAATGTGCATTCACAACCATACAAAAGAGCCCGGCCAGAGCCGGGCTTTTTGTTTTTGAGTTTGCCGTCTTCCAGGCCGGAGTCGCGATCACAGGCAACCTTTGAAGTATTGCAGTCAGTGGCTGCTTTGTCCTACCTCTCGCGTCATCGAAAAGGACGCGACGATGTCGAAACCACTGACCACCCAATCGCTGACGCATGCCTTCTCCCAGCCCAACGAGGCGGCATGGCAAGCGCTCGCCGAAAAAGCGCTCAAAGGCGCGTCTCTCGACACGCTCAACTCTGAGACCGACGATAAGACTGCGATTAAGCCGCTCTATCCGGCGGGTAACGCGCAGTCTGTTTCAGGGCGCGCTGGCGGTACGCGATGGGATATTGTCGCGCGGATCGACGATCCCGACCTTGCCCGATCAAATACCCAGGCTCTCGATGAACTGGAGGGCGGCGCGTCGGCACTCTCGCTGGTCGTGCGCGATGCAGTGTCGTCGGGTGGGTATGGTTTCGAGCCAACGGCTGAGGCTTTCGATCGCGTGCTGGAACGCGTCCACCTCCACATGATCAACCTGCGTCTTGAGCCCCATCCAAAGGCGCGCCGAACAGCGTTGGTGCTTGGTGACACAATTGCGAAACACTCTGAAGACAAGCTGCCATCGGTCCGCTTTGGGCTCGATCCGATCGGTAATTTCGCGCGCTACGGCGTTCTAAATGCCTGGGAGAACGTCGAAGCGGCTATGAACGAAACCGTTGCAGGGCTCACGTCTCGCGGGTTTGAGGGAGCATTTTTCGAGGCTGATGGTCGGGCCTATCACGACGCTGGCGCGACACCCGCGCAGGAGCTGGCCGCAATCATCGCGACAGCGAACGCCTATCTCCGCGCTGGCATTGATCCGAACCAGATCGGTTTCACGCTCGCGGTCGATCAGGATCAGTTCGCCGGTATCGCGAAAATCCGCGCGCTCAGGCTCCTCTGGGCGAAGGTAACCGAGGTTTGGAAAGCGCCAGCTGGCCGAGCAGCAATCCACGCGGAAACGTCTCGTCGAATGCTGACAGTGAAGGACCCGCACACCAACATGTTGCGCGTGACGATTGCCTGCTTTGCGGCAAGCGTCGGCGGCGCGGACTCGATTGCCGTTCTGCCCTACTCGGCGCCGCATGGGCTCGCCGACGCATTTGCACGCCGCGTCGCCCGCAATACGCAGCTGGTGCTTCAAGAGGAAGCCAACCTCTATACGGTAGCTGACGCCGCGGCCGGTTCAGGTGCCTATGAAGCGCTCACCGAAGACCTCGCCCAAGCCGCGTGGACCGAGTTTCAGACGATTGAGGCCGAGGGCGGCATCGTCAACACCCTCCAATCTGGCAGCCTCCAAGCTCGCATTTCAAGCGCACACGCCGCGCGAATGGCTTCAATTGACGCCGGTGAAACGCATATCATCGGCACAACGAAATTCGGACTTGTCGAAGAGCCAACCGTCGAGACGCTCGACGTAGAGAAATGGCCGGAGCCGAGCTTCAAGCGTCACGATCTGACGTCCGAAGCGCTCCGACCCGTCTGACAACCCGGTCCGGCCCATCTCAGAGAACCTGCCCCATGGCGCATGGAGACTTCGTTTGGTGTGATCTCTCAACCCTTGACCAAGCCAGAGCAGAACGATTTTACAACACAGTCTTTGGCTGGGACTACACCGCGACTGCACAGCCAGACGGAAGCCCATACACGATTGCCAGCATCAGTAGACGAGAGGCTGCGGGCTTGTTCCCGATGCCGGAAAAATTCCGCGCTATCGGACTGCCCAGCTTCTGGATGTCATACATCCAAGTCGACGATATCGATGATTGCGTGACAAAGGCTGAGAGTCGGGGCGCAAAAGTCGAAGTCCGCCCGCTCGATTTCAGCGATGGCGCGAAGATCGCACTCATCCGAGACCCGTTAGGTGCAGGCTTCACCGTCTATCAGGGTGATGGCCTGGCACCCCGCTCAGATAAGGCGCTTAGCGGAGCGGCGTGCTGGAATGCGCTCTACGTCTCCGATCTCTCAGCCGTGGAAGGCTTTTACGCAACGCTCTTTGACTGGGCGATCGAGCGGGACACCCACGACCCGACTGCACGGATCGCAAAGACCGCAAAAGGCGCGGTTGCCGCGTCTCTGCACGAGGTCGGCGAAGATATACGCGGATCGTTTGAGTTCTGGGGCGTTCATTTCGCGGTCCACGACCTCAATGCCGCCAAAGAGGCAGTCTCGAAATCTGGCGGCCGGATCGAGTATGAGGGTGAGGATGGCAGAGGTCCATTCGCGCTCGCACGCGACCCCGATGAGGCCGCGTTTTTTATCCGACCGGCTGCGGGAGGCGTGCAGATAGCAGAAGCGGCAAGCGCGACCCGATGGAAAACGATCGGAGCGCTCATCGCGCTCTTCGTTGCCATGGTTCTTGGCCAATACTGGGTTTGGGGCCTCGTCTTCCTCATGTGGACCTGGCCATCGCTCAAGTCGGGCGAGATCTTTTTCGTCGAAACGATCTGCCGCCGTGAAAACTCCATCCTCTATTGGCTCATCTTTATCTCTTGGGTCTCAATGAGCCTGTGGGTCATCGCCTCTGGGTTGGGACTATTACCAGCTGGATGGGCCTAATTGCCCTCCCCCGAACGTCCCTCTGCACAGCGCGGAAAAATCGCTATACTGCAGCGCAGTACTGAGATTGACAGAGCCGCGCCATGACCAACGCACCCGACTTTACCCAGATCCCCTGGCAGACGCCGACGATACCGTCTCCCGCGTCCAGCATGGAGACCTGGGCGACGCCCGAAGGGATTGAAGTCAAGCAGGCTTACTCCGCCGATGATCGCGAAGACCTTGAGTTCGTTGATGGTTTACCAGGCATCGCACCGTTCCTGCGGGGGCCCTACCCCACCATGTATGTTCAGCGACCCTGGACGATCCGCCAATATGCGGGCTTCTCGACCGCGGAAGACTCCAATGCCTTCTACCGCCGCAACCTCGCCGCTGGACAGAAAGGCCTTTCGATCGCCTTCGATCTCGCCACCCACCGCGGCTACGATTCAGACAATCCGCGCGTGAAGGGCGATGTCGGCATGGCCGGCGTCGCGATCGATTCGATCTATGACATGCGCACGCTCTTCGACGGCATCCCGCTCGATCAGATGTCCGTCTCCATGACCATGAACGGCGCGGTCATCCCCGTCATGGCGCTTCATATCGTGGCGGCGGAAGAGCAAGGCGTAGCGCCGGATAAGCTCACCGGGACCATTCAGAACGACATTTTGAAGGAGTTCATGGTCCGAAACACTTACATTTATCCGCCTGCGCCCTCGATGCGGATCATCTCCGAC
>JBCCMK010000027.1:0-37695 GCA_039026395.1 Pseudomonadota bacterium
AAACGGGTCTATGAAGGCGCTTTTTAAGAAACATCGGCGCCGATAACTTGCACAATCGCGCCAGTAAACAAACACGACATGTCGACTCCTCTCTGCCTCCAAATCGGTTCGCTTCTACCGATGATCGAAGATCAACTCTCTGATTTTTTTGTCGTACGGAAATACACGAGCGATCAGGACCTTCCCGCTTTATTGAGTGAAATCGGAGGGCAAGTTGAGGTCATTGCGACAGGTGGCCATGCGAAAGTGGATGAAACCGTGTTTTCGCACTGTCAAAACCTTCGAATTGTTGCAAATTTCGGCGTTGGGTATGACACGGTGGACGCAGCGAAGGCCGCGGAACACGGCATCATCGTGACGAATACGCCCGACGTTTTGACCGAAGAGGTCGCCGATACGACCCTTGCGCTTTTGCTCATAGCCACACGCGAACTTGGCGCAGCTGAGCGTTATATACGCGACGGGCGTTGGCCAAAGGAGGGTAATTATCCGCTGACACCGACAACACTTCGCGGGCGTACTGTTGGGATTTTGGGTCTCGGTAGAATTGGCCAAGCTGTGGCTACGCGCTGCGAAGCGTTTGGGCTTTCTGTCGAATACCATACACGGAATGAAAAACCGGGCGTTCCCTACACATATCACGTAACGCTCATGTCCCTTGCCACGTCAGTGGATACGTTGATCTCGGTCCTTCCTGGCGGCGCGGCAACGGCCAAACTGATTAACGCAGAGGTTTTAGAGGCGCTTGGGCCAAATGGCGTCCTCGTGAATATCGGGCGCGGTACAACGGTCGACGAAGCGGCGCTGATCGAAGCCCTCAAGTCCGGCACGATAGCCAACGCCGGGCTCGACGTCTTCGAGACCGAGCCCTGCTATCCCGAAGAGCTGGTCGCCATTGAAAAAGTAGCCCTCCTCCCTCATGTCGGGTCCGCTTCAGTGCACACGCGGGACGGCATGGGCCAACTGGTCGTCGACAATTTGAAGGCCTATCTCGACCGGAAACCGCCGCTTACTCCTGTGGTCGAGACGCCGTTCTCAAGTTGGTAACGCACCGCCTAATTCATCTTCGATGTGCGCCGCTATGATTTCTTCGAATTGGTTTTCAGCGGCAAAACCGAGATCTGAAGCCGCGCGTGTGTCAAACGCTTGAGGCCATCCGGCGACGATTTGTTTAATGAACGGATCAGGCCTTCGATCGATCCGGTCTGCGACCGCGTTGCCGGCCACCTGTCGCAGTGCCTCGATCATTTCACCAACCGTGCAATCGAGGCCAGGCATGGTGTAGCTGCGGCCATTTGCGCCCTGCGGCAACGTCATCGCTGACGCATGTCGCAAGAAGCCAGTTGCTGATCTCGGGCTTGCAAGCCAATGGCGGACACTTTCATCGACTGGAAGGTCTGCGCGTTCACCAGCGAGCGGTTCCCTGATAATGTTTGAGAAGAACCCGGATGCGGCTTTGTTCGGCTTGCCAGGGCGGACAACGATAGTGGGTAGGCGAATTCCTATTCCATCGCAAAAGCCCCGACGACAATAGTCCGCAAGCAAAAGTTCTCCGACGGATTTTTGCGCGCCATAACTCGTCAACGGCGTATGGTGATGAGTGTCCGGAATGCGATCCGGGAACGGTGCGCCGAAGACCGCGATCGATGAGGTGTAGACAACCCGAGGTTTATAGTCTTCGCCTTGCTTACGGATTGCTTCCAACAAATGACGTGTACCGTCGAAATTGATCGCATAGCCTTTTTCAAAGTCCAGTTCCGCCTCGCCAGACACGATCGCCGCTAGGTGGAAAATCACATCCGGTCGCTCCGCCACCAATGCGTTTACGGTGTCGGCGTCTGCGATATCACCGGTCGTTGAAAGGAAGGGGAAGCTCCCATCAGTCATGGCGGGAGTGTCCACCACGTCAAAGGCCGTCAATGCGGAAACCACCTGACCATTGATCTCAGGGCTCGCGGCAAACGATCCAATCAGCTTACGCCCGACCATTCCTGAACCGCCCAGAACCAGAACCTGCATTGATCTATCCTATTTCTGTTATTGACTTTTTTCGATGATCGCCGCGATCAGAGAGTTATTTCACAGATTCGTGCTGTGCTGTGATTGGCGCCAAATCCAAGGTTTCCCACCTCTCGGTCACCACCGCAAAACCAACGAGACACACGGGACCAAGATCATGAACCAGAGCCGCCGCGCATTTTTAACAAACACAATGAAACTCGTCTCCGCCGGGGCCGTTGTCGCGGCTGCGGGCACAATTCCCAACTTCGCTGAAGCCGCCACACGGCTCGGAAGCGGCAAATTCTCGGGGCGTTCCCGCCATGTCAGTCGCGGCGGCGTTGAGATCATCCAAAACGGACGCGGCGTGGAAGTCGTCCTGCAGGACGATTTCTTCCTCGACGGCGCGCCCGATCCTAAAGTCGGTTTTGGTCGCAACGGCTTTGTGCCCGGCACTCTGATCAGCCCGCTTCGTTCGCTTACTGGCCGCCAGCGTTACGCCGTTCCGGGCAGCCTCAATGTCGCCAACTACAATGAAGTCTATATCTGGTGCGAACGCTTCGCCGTGCCTCTTGCGGTCGCCAAAATCGGCTAACACCTCACAGTGCCCAGCCGCCATCAATAGGGATGGCGGTGCCAGTTGTGAACGCGCTTTCGTCGCTTGCCAGGTAGACCGCAAGCGCAGCAATTTCTTCCGGCTTTCCAACACGCCCCATCGGTTGGCGTGCGACAAACATTTCAAGCGCTTTGTCCTTACCGCCCACGTCTTTGCCCAGTTCGTCGACCCGTTCATGCCAGGAGGGGCTTTCAACCGTTCCAGGGCAAATCGCGTTACACCGGATACCGTCCTTAATGAAGTCCGCCGCGACCGACTTGGTGAGTCCAATGACGGCCGCCTTCGTCGTGCCGTACACATAACGGTTCGGTACGCCCTTAATGGAGGATGCGCCGGACGAAAGGTTCACGATTGAGCCACCCCCTCGTTCCACCATTCCAGGCAGAAACGCCGCAATCATGCGATGCATAGACTTCACATTGAGATCGAAGGAGAAATCCCAATCCGCCTCGGAACAGGCAAGCACAGACCCATGGTGAACGTAGCCCGCGACGTTGGCGAGGATGTCGATTGGGCCCACTTTCTCAGCAAACCGAAGCACCTGCGAAGACTTCAAGACGTCCAGTTTCCGGCGCTTTGCGCGTCTAATCCCTTCAAGTTTTGAAACGTCGAGATCCGTCGCCCAAACGGTCGCGCCCTCCGCCACATAGGCCTCAGCGATCGCACGGCCGATCCCCTGCCCTGCCGCTGTCACCACTGCGACCTTTCCTGAAAGCCTCTTTGCCATCCCTCACTCCCTCTCAAATTTATATTTTATGGTATGATGATACGGCAGATCAGGCGAATAGACAGCACTTGGAAAATTGACCTGATTGGGTGAATCGGGCCAATTCTGCGGCTCTATTGCAAGGCCTGCCGATTGCTTGTATTGCGCGCCGCATTTGCCGAGGTCATCGCCGGTAAAGTGCGCTGCAGTGTAAAGTTGCACCCCCGGCTCCGTCGTCGATACTGTCATGCGACGGCCTGAAGACGGATCAAACAGCACCGCCGCGACACCCTCTTCGCCGCGTGGATGGCTCAAGCACCAGTTGTGATCGTAGTGTCCACCAATGTCGGAGATGTCCTGGCCGATTGGCTTTCCAACGCGGAAGTCAGAAGCACTGCCATCGACAGGTCTAAGGTGACCCAACGGAATCTTTCGGTCGTCAACGGGAAGATACGCGTCCGCGGGGACTGTAAGAACCTGCTCCAGAATGCCGCCGCTATTATGCTCCGCCATCGACCAGTAAGCGTGGTTCGTCATGTTCAGGACCGTGGGTCGATCAACCGTCGCAGACAGGGTCACCGTCAGAAAATTGCCAGTGATTGTGTAGATCACTTTTGCGGCAACGTTCCCGGGAAAACCCTGATCACCATCCTCCGAGAACAGCGACAGTGTTGCTGAGTTCGCAGTCACCTGTTCAACAGACCAAACCCGTCGGTGAAAACCAACTGGTCCACCATGGAGTGTCGTTGGTCCCTCGTTGGTCTCAAGACGATAAGCGTTGCCGTTTAACTCAAATCGACCGTCCGCGATTCGGTTTGCGTACCGGCCGCACGTCGCACCGAGGCAACCGCGCTTGTTGATATAGTCCGCGAGCGTATCCCACCCGAGAACAACGTCTGCGAATTGGCCCTCGCGGTCAGGGACCCAGCACTCGGTTAGGGAAGCCCCAAACGTGATGAGAGCGATCCGAATGCCATCCGGATAACCGAGTGTGAGCCTATGAACAGGCTGATCCTGCCATTCGCCGATGACGTCCACTTGGGGTCAGTGATTGTCGCGGGGCACTGCAGGGACGTTACCGCGCTCTCGTATGACACCACCATGAGCAATGCTTTGATATTTGACGGCTGGTTCGAGGCACATGCCGCGATCCAACTGGCCAACAACCGCGCGCTGCATCTCCTGCCATGGCGTTTGGTGCGCCGGGTAATCATATCCGCCAGCGGCTTCGAGATCGGCTGCGCGTTGATTTAACTCCTCGTCCGAAATCAGAATGTCGGCACTGCCAGTGTTCAGATCGATGCGAACTCGATCGCCGGTTTTGAGAAGCGCGAGCCCTCCACCGACGGCTGCTTCCGGTGACGCATTCAAGATTGAAGGCGAACCGGATGTGCCTGACTGGCGACCGTCGCCAATGCATGGGAGTGAATGGATACCCTTTTTTATCAATGCTGTTGGCGGCTGCATGTTCACAACCTCCGCAGCACCTGGATATCCGATCGGGCCAGCGCCTCGCATGAAGAGCAGCGTGTGTTCATCGATGTCGAGCGCGGGATTGTCGATATTGTCGTGGTAGTCTTCCGGTCCATCAAACACCACGGCACGGCCCTCAAACGCATTAAGATCGTCTGGGTTTGAGAGGTAACGGTCGCGAAACTCCCCAGAAATCACACTCGTCTTCATTATTGCAGAATCGAAGAGGTTACCCTTCAAATTGATGAAGCCAGCGCTCTGAACCAGCGGGTTATCATAGCGGCGAATGACCTGCTCATCCTCGATCTCAACGCCGCGACAATTGTCGCCGATGGTTTGTCCATTCGCTGTGATTGCATCTGGATGCGGTAGTTTATCGTTCCGTAACAGTTCACCGATCACCGCTGGCACGCCACCCGCATGGCAATAGTCTTCGCCGAGATACTCGCCTGCGGGTTGGAGGTTCACGAGGAGCGGAATGTCATGACCAATCTTCTGCCAATCGTCATTGTTGACGGAAACTCCGATGTGCCGCGCAATCGCGTTCAAATGGATGGGTGCGTTCGTCGAACCGCCAATCGCTGAATTCACGACAATCGCGTTTTCAAAGGCCTTCCGCGTGAGAATGTCGGACGGCCGCAGATCGGCGACGACCATTTCAACGATACGGCGTCCCGTCATGTAGGCCATCTGGCCGCGCTCGCGATAAGGCGCCGGGATCGCCGCCGATCCGGGAAGTTGCATACCGAGTGCTTCGGCGAGCGAATTCATGGTTGTCGCGGTGCCCATCGTGTTGCAATAGCCAACCGATGGCGCGGACGACGAAACGATCTCCATGAAACCTTCATAGTCTATGTCGCCCGCAGCCAGCATCTCACGTGCTTTCCAAACGATCGTACCGGAGCCGGTGCGCTCGCCCTTCCACCAGCCATTCAACATGGGGCCAACTGAGAGCGCGATAGACGGAATGTTGACGGTCGCTGCGGCCATAAGACAGGCAGGCGTCGTCTTATCGCAGCCGATCGTCAGCACCACGCCGTCGATCGGGTAGCCGTAGAGCGTCTCGACCAAACCAAGGTAGGCAAGGTTGCGATCAAGGGAGGCTGTGGGTCGCTTGCCGGTCTCCTGGATCGGATGGACCGGAAACTCCATCACGATACCACCGGCATCGCGAATACCGTCACGGAGCCGGCTGGCCAATTCCAAATGGTGACGGTTGCACGGAGAGAGATCAGACCCCGTCTGCGCGATCCCGATTATCGGCTTACCAGACTGAAGCTCTTGGCGGGTCAAACCGTAGTTCAAATATCGCTCGATATAGAGCGCGGTCATGCCGGGATTGGATGGATTATCAAACCAAAGCTGGCTGCGAAGTTTGGGGGATTGATCGTCTTTCACTGCGCCTCCCATCCGCCTCCAGTGAGACTGGACTTGCGATTTTTCATTGTTCCAACTCTATACACGGCGAGACGCGAAAATCACACGCGGAAAGTCGGGAGGACGGCAATGCTTCTAAAAAACCGGATCGCAATCGTAACCGGAGCAGGCTCAGACCGCGGCATTGGTCGAGCAACAGCCGAGCTTTTTGCTGAGAACGGCGCAAAAGTTGTTGTCCTTGATATCGATATAGAAGGGGCGCGGCGAACGGCAAAGGCTCTGACCGGACGTGGCCACCTAGCGATCAAGTGCGACGTCTCAAAACGGCGAGACTGCGAGCGGGTCGTTGAACGCGTTTCCAAGAAATGGGGGCGGCTTGATGTGGTTGTAAACAATGCGGGCGTCGTATCGCCTGACCGCGTATCAGAGGTCGATGACGCAACATACAATCGCATTTTTGACATTAACATGCGCGGTACGTTTCATATGACGCAAGCCGCTCTACCACTCCTCAGGAACGGCGGTGCGGGCTCGATCATAAACGTTTCATCGGTCGCTGCTCAACGCGGGGGCGGCATTTTTGGCGGTTCCCACTATGCCGCCTCCAAGGCCGCGATGATCGGTTACACAAAGGCTGCTGCGCGCGAGCTGGCGCCAGAAAACATTCGCGTCAATGTGATTTGCCCGTCCTACATGGACACGGACATCACAGCTGACACAATGTCAGACGAACAGCGAGCTGCAGTCATCGCAGCGGTGCCGATGGGACGTGCTGGCACAGCGCGAGAAGTGGCCGGGAGCGCATTGTTCTTGGCGTCGGATCTGTCGACCTATGTCACAGGCACCGAAATGGATGTGAACGGCGGCAGCCACATTCACTGAATAGCCGCCTCGAAAATCGCCTCAAAAACCGCGTCGAGTTCGATGGCAAGTTTCTCCAACGAGGCGCCCGTTTCATCCATGTAAGGGGCAAAAACATGCGACGGGGTCTTATAGGATAGCGTCGCCGTGCCGTCGTCGTTTTCAGTGACATAGAACCGGATCGGCGCCTCGATCCCTGCTGCGATCGATGCCTCCAACATCCGGCGGGCAAAATCGTTTCGATAAACGCCCAGCACACGATTGCCCGGGATTTCGAGCCCTTGCATTCGTGCGCCATCGGACGCTGAAGCCTGCGTTACGAGACCCATTTTGTTGGCCTTGATAGCGGCCTTCGTGTCGTCAACTAACATAGAGAAGGATTTCGTTGTCGGCGCCGTACGCCATCCGTCACGATCCATGGAGGCGATCGCGCTAGACGAACTAAACGCAATCGCAAAAAGCATCAAAAGAAAGCGCAGCATGGCGGGGCTCCAACTCGATTTTATGTTAACCAACGATAACGGGAGACTGCCAAATCAACCAATGCCGATGGCGTGACTTTGGCGACAACTCTGCCACAGGATGGCAACACGCTTCGACGCGACGCCAGCGTTAGACGGATGGGCGTTGGAGCCGAAGTATTCCGGCAGGAGGTATCTCCGCCGCGTCAACGCCGGTGATCTCCTTAGAGATGGTCTCGCGCTTGGCGCCGTAGTTGAAGACATATCGATGATCGCTTGTATCGGTGATCCTCACACCTTCCTCGAGCGATATGATTCTCAATCCGATTGTGTCGGCCATGTGCGTTATGAGGCGATCCATCCCAGTATCATCCAGCCAGCCACCGAGATAGGCTAGGTTCTTGTTTTCAATGAGGATCGGCTCGCCGGTTTCGGTCTCAAATGTCGCGCTTGACCCTGTCGGGATTTCCAAAAATTCGTGCCAGAATTGGACTGAGCCACCACCTTTAATAGGTATCGGGCAATCTGCTCGCAAGGTCTCAACTTCCGTCACACTCAAGCCCGAGAAGAGGAAATCGCAACTAGGTGGCAATACATCTGGGATAGAAAACTCGTCCGTTTTCGATCCAGTCCGCGGACCGATGACGACGTAGGCAGAAGTTTCGCTGAGCGCTTTGAGTAGGGCACCGTTCCAGGCAAAAAGGCCCGGAATAAAGACGGCTTTGTATCCGTCGAGGATCGGTGACCTGGATGAAACGACATCGATCGTGAGACCGTGACGCCGTAGCGCGCGATAGGTGTCATACACCAATCGGAAATAGTCGAACTCTTTACCTTGTGGCTGGATGTCCCACGCCCAAGCAGATTGATAGTCAAAGACAATCGCCACCGACGCATCGGGTTTTTCGACGTCGGGGGCGTCTCCAAGATCATCCGATACTTCGGTCGCCTCAGAAAAACCCATCGCCTCTGAATTGTCCGGTCGCAGAAGCCCAGCATGCAATTGTTCCTGCGCGAACGGAGCCTGGCGCCATCGAAAGAAACTGACTGTTTCAGCACCGTGCGCAAAAGCTTCCCATGACCAAAGCCGGACCGTACCTGGAAGGGGGGCTGGGTTGTGCGGCGCCCAGTTCACTGGCCCAGGCTGCTGTTCCATCAACCACCATCGGCCTTTTCCAACAGCTCGGTAGAGGTCATGGTGAAAGGCTTGGAAATCAGGATCGCCCTGTCTTGCGAACCGCCTTTTGAACTCCTCTGAATGGTCTGACCGATCCTCCAGAAACCCGAGCGGATATGAATCCCAGGCTGCGATATCAATATCCGCTCCGACATCGAAATGATCGAAATCGAGCACGCGTCCCATGAAATTATGCGTCAGGACCGCGTTGGGATCGTGCTTTCGGATGGCATCGGCCTGCGCTCGATTGAAAGCAACAGTGAGGTCCGAGAAGTAACGCCGGAATGCCATCCAATGGGCGGGATTGCACTCCGTAACCGCCTGCCCTGGCAACGGGATTTCGTCGAATGCACTATACTCCATCGACCAAAAAACGTTGCCCCATGCAGCGTTTAGCACGTCAACAGAGCAATATCGCTCTTCGAGCCATTTGCTGAAGCCAATCTTCGCGGCATTGGACCAAGAAAGGGTCGTATCATGGCAGCCATATTCATTGTCGATTTGCCAGGCGATGATGCTTTTGTTATCGGCATATCTGGCTGCGATGAAGCCTGCCATATCGGCGGCAGCGTCTCGATACCCAGTATGGGCAAGACAGTAATGACGCCGGGATCCGAAGCCTTTTTTTCTGCCGTTCTGATCAACAGCGAGCATGTCGGTAAAGCGGTCCAGCATCCATCGCGGCGGCGTCGCTGAGGGTGTTCCAAGAACAATCGAAAGCCCAGCTCCACTGAGCGTCTCGACAGCGCGGTCGAGCCACTCAAATTGAAAGATACCAGGTGACGGCTCCAGTCGCGACCAGGCAAATTCCCCGATCCGGACGATAGAGATCCCGAGATCCACCATCTTGCGGGCGTCATCGGCCCAAAGCGCCTCCGGCCAGTGCTCAGGATAGTAGCAAACGCCGAGCTTCCGCTTCATGAGAGCGCGTCATAAGCCGCAACGAACGAACTTGCCGCGGTCGCTGCGTCCTTCGCGTTGACGCCCGGTTTATAGAGGTTTGATCCGATCCCAAAGCCAACGCATCCGGCATCGCGATAGGATTGAAGCGTCTCCTCGTTGACGCCGCCCACAGCGTACAGGGGAGTCGAATCCGACAAGACCGCTTTGACCGCCTTGATACCCGACGGACCGAGGACAAAGGCTGGGAATATTTTCAGGGCATCAGCACCCGCATTCAAAGCCGCGAAACATTCAGTCGCGGTGAAGACTCCAGGATAACTGCCAAGACCCGCTTTCTTTGTCGCTCGGATGACATCGGGATCAGCATTCGGTGAGACGATGTATGTTCCACCTGCTGCGCAAACATCATTGACCTCTTGGACGGTCAGAACAGTCCCGGCGCCGACTTCCAGACCATCGATCCCGCTCAATATCTCGATGCTTTTCAATGGTTCAGGTGAATTGAGTGGCACTTCAATCCTTGTGATGCCGGTACCCAAGAGTGACCCGCCAATTTCCGCAGCCTCGCCCGGCGAGATCCCTCTGAGGATCGCAATAATGTTCCGTTGGTTCACAGCCGTTGACCTTCAATGACCCAGAGCGTGTCTGGAAAAGCGTTTGGTAGTTGAATGCCGTGGTTCATTGCAAAGGCACCAGATAATCGCACACCGTTTGTCTGGAAAATCCGCTCGTTCGCTAACCGATTGACCGCCTTTTCAATCTCAAAGGGTTGAACCGCTTTAAGGCGATATCTCGCATGAGTATCAAGAGCTGCCAGCCTCACCGGAGGGAGCGCTTGCTCAGCGGGCTGTTCCAACTGCGCAATGAAGAGAATGAGACGTGAGGCATCGCTCGCAACCGTCATTTCAGCCTCCAAAGCGGAGCTGTTTGTGTCCAATACAAACGTCTGCTCGGAATGAAGGAAGTCTCTATTCGCCTTATGCCACGCAATCATATCCTGCAGGATGAGGGTTTCGTCCTCATCCAGTTCACGCGGATCCATCTCGAGACCCATGTGCCGCATCGCCGCGACACCGGCCCGAAATGCCATCGGTAAGACGCGGCCTGACGTATGACAAATCCGAGGGCCGACATGGGAGCCAATGATCTCAGGTGGGAGAAAAGTGAGCGCTTCTCGCTGCATGCGCCACCGTTCGCGCGCGTCATTTGAGTCCGAAAGCCATACGCGGTTGCAGTGTTGAAGGATCGCATAATCAATACGAGCGCCACCTGAAGCACAGCTTTCGACATCAACGGCGGGAAACGCCCGGCGTAAGCGTTCAAGAAGCTGCCGAAGCCCGCTAGCTTGTTTCGCGTACGCGGCGCGGCCTTGTAAGCCCCCTGCAACGGCCAACGGCCGATTGTGATCCCACTTCAAGTACTCAATTGGGGTTTCGGCCAACAGATTTGAGAGTTTTTCAAACAGGTCATCGCGTACTTCAGGCAGCGACAGATCAAGAACCAACTGGCTTCGACCAAGGATTTGATCATGTGCGGGGCTCGGCGGACCGAGACACCATTCCGGATGCTGCTCATAGAGCTCGGAATCGCGCGAAACCATCTCGGGCTCCACCCAAAGCCCAAATCCCATGCCCGCCTCACGCACAGCCTCAACGATGGGAAGAAGACCATTTGGATATTTCGTTGGATCAACTCTCCAATCTCCCAGACCGCTGGTATCGTCGGCCCGATTGGTGAACCAGCCGTCATCCAGAACAAAACGTTCAACGCCGAGGGCCGCGACCCGCTGAATCAGGTCCCGGATTTCGCTTTCGCTGTGGTCAAAGTAGATCGCTTCCCAGCAGTTGTAATGAACCGGCCTAACCGGATCATTCTTGCTTGCCGGTAGGATCGATGTCCGCACATGATTGTGAATCTGAAGCGACAGCGCCGCCTTTCCAATATCGGATTGCGCCAGAAAAAACGTCGGCGACCGATAGATCTCACCGTATTGGAGCATCACTTCTCCAGGCCGGAGCATCTCGCCCATCTGAACTTGGGTTTCACCATTTGCGAGACGTTCCACAGTCAGGCGATGACCGGCACTAGAACCAAGATGCGTCGCAATTGCACGACCGCTCAGCTTTGAAGCTCCAGCCTCGCAAAAGATCACAAAAGGCGATGCCTCATGCGAAGTACGCCCTTCGAATGAAGCTGTGCTCACGGATCCACGGGCGATCTCTCTCGCCTCCTTTCGAAACTCTCCACACCACCGCCCCGAGTAACTCTGCATATGCGTTGCCCAGGACGGGAGCCTGAGAACGGGCGCGGAAAGCCAATGCAGTTGAAAGGGGCTTTCGCGATTGTTTTCGATTTCACTTGCGAGTTCTACGACGCCAGTGACCTTCGCGACTGTGACCGTCGCTCGGTAGGTCAATCCCGCGCCGGAATCAGTCGCAAGGACATGAAGCGTTTGGTCATCAAATCGGATGAAGTCTTCTAAACGAAACTGCGTCATCCAGTCGGCGCCATCGCCGCGACTTCCGCGAAGTCCCGGTTCACCTGGAAAAGCGCGACCATCCTCAGGACAGATCGAGACTTCGATCGGGCGCGAAAGCATCGCGGGACCCGTTGGTCGCACCGTGTTTTCAGCGAGTAACGATAGATCCTCGTCGTCCGGCAGACCGGCACCCCAGTAGGCGATAAACGGAAGGCGCAGGTCGAAGCTTGCAAGAACCAAGGTCTGCCCGGCCGCATCCAAACGATGCGCCTGAACGATCGACATGAACGACTATCCCTTGGTTGCCCCGAGGGTGAGACCGGCGATGAAGTGTTTCTGCATCAGAAAGAACATGAGAACCGGCGGAAGGGCGGCGACGATCGAACCCGCCGAGATCAGGTGCCAGCGTGCAATCCATTGTCCGTTCAACGCTTGAATGCCGGCGGTCACAGGCTGGGTCTCGGGTGATTGGGTTAACACCGTCGCCCAGAAGTAGTCATTCCAGACAAAAGTGAAAATCATGACAGAGAGCGACGCTATCGCAGGACGCATTAACGGCAGAACGATGTACCAGAATATCCGCCACTCCGAGACACCCTCGACCCGGGCCGCTTCGATTAATTCGAACGGTAGCGCACGGATGAAATTGCGCATGAAAAGCGTGCAGAAGCCGGTCTGGAAGGCGACGTGGAAAAGTATGAGCCCGAGTGCGGTATCGTAGAGACCAAGCTGCAGCGTGAAATCCCGAACTGGAACCATCAAGATTTGAAACGGCACGAAGTTCCCGGCGATGAACATGAAGAAAACAAGGAGGTTCAGCCGGAATTTGTAAACGCCGAGCGCAAACCCGGTCATGCAAGAGAGCGCGACCGCGCCTATGACCGTTGGGATCGTGACCTTAAAGGAATTGATGATGTAGGACGCGATCGGCGACTCGGTGAAAACCGCCGTGTAATTTTCGATGAGATTAAATTCGGTGGGCCAACCCCAATAGTTGCCGAGCGTTATATCAGCAGGAGAGCGGATAGACGTCACCGCGACGGCGATGAGTGGGACTAACCAAAAGACCAGTGCCACCGGCAGTGACGCCTTGTAGAGGACCTGGTTTGCGGGTGAAGCGCGTTCAATGGGGCGAGGATACATCTATGCAGTCTCCCAAGGTGGGAGTGCGGCTTGAGCCTTTTTCGTTAGGCCATTGCGGATGATACCGTATGAGACCTCAATCCGATGCTTGAGTTCGCTCTCATCGGTCCCTTCCGGAAGTCGAACCCAGCTTTTGTGAAAGTATGGCGCTTTCTCCCCGACGCCCACTTCGATCAGCATTTGCGACGTCTCAACATCCGGGCATTTCACCGAAACGCCGTTATTCGACATGCCAATACAGGCAAACATCTTGTCATTGAGCTTCCACGCATCGTGTCCGCCGCCCCAGGGGTCAGACCACTCAGCACCCGGAAGCGCACCGCAAATCGCGTTCACCGATTTTCGAAACGGGGTCTCAGCCACCCTCACCGCCCCCTCTCATCTCGGTACATCCGCCAAAGGAAGAAAGTGATATAAATCAGCATGATCGCGAAAAGGACGACGGCGATCGCAGCACCATAACCCATGCGGAAACCGTACTCGGACAGCGCCTGCTCATACATATAAAAGGCGAGCACGCGGCTCGACCCAAACGGGCCACCTTGGGTCATGATCGACACCAAATCAAAGGAGCGGAGCGCGCCAATCACAGTGACAACGAATGCGATGAACGTAGCTGGTCGAAGCTGCGGTAGGATCACATACCAGAGCATCCGCCAGCCCTTCGCGCCGTCGAGACGAGCCGCTTCGATCTGATCGGGCGAAATTGCGTTAAGGCCCGTCAGGTAAAGGATCATGCAATAAGCCGTCTGTGGCCAAAGCCCTGCTGCGATGATGCCGAAAGTGACGAGGCGGTCCTCCGCAAGGATCGAGATTGGCTGAAGGCCGAAAAACCGAAAAATCTCCGCCAGAAGCCCAAACGTCGGGTCATAGAACCAAGCAAACACGAGCCCGACGACCACTTGGCTGATCACAAATGGGAAAAAGAACAGCGACTTGACCAGCCTAATGCCGAAAACCGTCTGATTGAGATAGAGCGCCGTAAAGAGGCCGAACGGAATCGCCAGCAGGAAGAACACCAGCCAGAGGACATTGTTCCAAAGCGACGTGTAGAAGGCGTCATCATCGAGAAGCTCGATGTAATTGCCAAGTCCAATGAAGACTTTCTCGCCCAGCCCGTCCCACTGGTAAAACGAGATGGACACCGATTGCGCGATCGGGATGACAACATATGCAGCAAAGAAGATGACCCCAGGCGCGAGGAAGAGCCAAGGCGCCCAAGCGCGTTGTCTCGAGGTGCCTTTGGAATTTGGCGATCCCGTTTTGGCGCCTTCGAAGCGATCAGCAGGTGAGAGTGCCGCGTCAGTCATCTGGACGAAAACGGGCGGCCTATACGACCGCCCGCCTCATACTTAGTTGTAAATGCGCTGACGCGCTTTTTCGAGATTTTCCAAGACCTTCTCGCGGTCGCCAGGACGGATCATGAAGCGCTGGAAGCCCTCCATGCCAGCCTTTGCCATTTCGGCAGGCGCGTCACGGTCATAGAATTGCGCGAGAGCATATGCGCCCGAGAGCATTTCCATACCCTGCTTCAAAAACTTATCGTCCGCCACGCCGGACTGATTGTTCGGCGGAAGCTGACCGAGCGTCTTATTCTTTTCTTCGAGCACGTCAGCTCGCGCGAGAAACGAGAGGAAAAGCTTTGCGTTTTCCTTGTTTTTCGCCCCTGACGGAATGTGGAACGTATCCGTCGGCGCATCCTCAGCCTTCGGAATGCCCGGCGTGATTTCAGGGAACTGGAAGAAGCCAAGCTGATCATCGGTGAGACCAGCTTCACGCAGCGGCGCGACCGCGAAGTTCCCCATCAAGTACATCGCGGCTTCTCCGCGAACCAGGAATGGAAGCGCCTCCTGCCAGGAATAAGTCGCATGGTTTTCAATAAAGTAACCCGGCTCAACCAGCTCAGCCCAGCGATCGAAGGCGGCCTGGACGCTTGCATCCGTATAAGGGATCTCGCCAGCTGTGAGCTTCATATGATGCTCATAGCCGTTGGTGCGGAGGTTTAGGTAGTCAAACCAACCAGCCGCTGTCCAAAGGAACTTGGTTCCGATGGTGATCGGCGCAATACCATTTTCCTTCAACGCTGCGCAAACCGCCAGGAACTCTTCCCAGGTCGTTGGCACGCTTAGGCCAAGCTCTTCAAAAATGTCTTCGCGGTAATAAACACCCCATTGATAGTACGAGTAGGGAACGCCCCATTTTTTGCCATCGATCGTCATAGACGCCGCGGTCGAAGCGAAGGTCTCGTTCAGGCCGTTGTCATCCCAAACGTCGCTGATGTCTTCGAAAAGGCCGGCATTGACGAACGGCGCCATACGGTTGCCCGCGTACCACTCGGTGACGTCAGGTGGATTAGCCGACAAGAAATTGCGGATCGCGGTCTTGTGGGCTTCCCGATCATTTGCCGTGTGCGTGACATTGATGTCTGGATACTCGGCTTTAAAGTCGGCAACGACTTTTTCAAACGCCGCCTTTGGAGCCGCGTTCAAGTCACCAGAGATAATAACCAAGTCTCCGCTCTGCGCGAACGCACCGGCTGAGCCAAGCGCCAAGCTCGCTGCGAATGCGGCGCTTGCGAGCGCCGTCTTTAACGTGTCTGCCACGTCATCCTCCCTCGATTGATCTTCTTATTCGTCGGTCGCTTTGAATTCATCGACCGCTGGTTGTGGAAGATGATTTGCGTCGCTAGTCTGAGTCAAGCAAAGACGCGAAGAAAAGACGTCAAGATATTGGGAACATCGGTGGGCTGCACCCAGCCGCCGCGGGAGGAAACGAGAAAATGGCCGGTCTTTCGCTCAAAAATGTCATTAAGCGATATGGCGATGTCGAGGTCATCCACGGCGTCGATCTTGATATCGCAGACCGAGACTTTTGCGTGTTTGTTGGACCGTCAGGCTGCGGAAAATCGACACTTCTCCGCATGATTGCGGGGCTGGAGGAAACGACCGGCGGCACGATTTCTATCGGTGGTGAGGATGTCACGAACGCGGACCCGGCCGAACGCGGCGTCGCGATGGTGTTTCAGTCCTATGCGCTCTACCCGCACATGACGGTCGCCGAGAATATGGGCTTTGGTCTTAAGATGACAGGCCACCCCAAAGCTGAGATCGACAAAAAGGTCGGCGAAGCGGCCGAAATCCTGAAGCTTGATCAGCTCCTAAAGCGGCGTCCGAAAGAACTCTCTGGCGGGCAGCGTCAACGCGTGGCTATCGGACGAGCGATCGTGCGTGATCCCAAAGTATTTTTGTTCGATGAACCGCTTTCCAACCTTGATGCAGAGCTCCGCGTCGAAATGCGGGTCGAAATAGCAAGGCTTCACCGGGAGCTGAACGCGACCATGATTTACGTCACGCATGACCAGGTCGAGGCGATGACACTCGCTGACAGCATTGTCGTGCTCAACGGCGGCGTAATCGAGCAAGTTGGTGCACCGCTCGATCTTTATGATGATCCCGACAACGCATTTGTATCGGGCTTTATTGGGTCGCCGCGCATCAACATGCTCAACGCGGAAAAATCGAACGGGCACCTGGTACTATCAGATGTCGGGGCCGGAACACTCGACGTAACACTCTTGGGCGAACTCCCAAATCGCGCTGTTATTGGCATTCGTCCCGAGCACTTTGCGGAAACGGGGTCAGGCGGCGTGCCGATGGATGTGCAGGTCACAGTTGTCGAGCACTTGGGCGATGTCTCGTTTGTCTATGGACAGACCAAGAGCGGCACCAATGTCGTGATAGAACGACGAGGCCACCGCGGCACGAGGGCGGGAGAAACGATCACCGCCGAGTTTAACCCATCGAAGACCCTGGTATTCGATGCCGACAGCGGTTTGAGGGTCAGATGACCACAGGGTTGTCGTGTCCTATCAAACTACCGCCAGCTCTCTAATTTTGGCGGTTCGCATTCTTGCCAAAAATGCTCCCGGACGACTTCAATTTTGAGCAGATCGCAGCGATCGCTTTCCTGTTCATCGCCTGGTTTGCGTATTCGTTTGTCCTGAAGATCGTCTCAAGAGGGTCGCTCAACGAACAGCTCTCAACCGTGCGCGCGCGTTGGCTGGCGACGTCATTGAGCCGCGCGCAAAAGCCGTTTGATGCGATCCTTCTCGGGCACATTGTCAATTCAATTGCGTTTTTCGGATCTGCGACCCTGATCGTGCTTGCTGGGCTTGTGACGCTTTTCGCCAATGCCCGTTCGGTTCATGAAATCGCAGTTGACCTCTCGCTCACTACACCGCCAAGCTTTGAACTTTTCGTCACCCACGTCGCTGTCCTCACGGTCACGCTGGCGAGCTCATTCTTTTCATTCACCTACGCGCTCAGAAAGCTCATCTATACGCTGGCATTGATCGGCGCGTTGCCGGAGACGGTAGAGAATGAAGAAGAGGAAAAGCGCAGGCGATTGATGGTCGATGACGCGGCGCTGGTGCTCTCCGAAGCCCTCAAAACCTTCAATTTCGGTATTCGTGGGTATTACTACTCTGTCGCTGCCATCGGCCTTTTCGTCTCCCCTTATCTCTGCATCATTCTCACGGTTTTCATGACCACAATGTTGATCTTCCGCCAAGTCGGCACGCCAACGGCGAAGGCAATCAGGCGCTATGTTGATACGTCGAAAGAAGAGCGCGACACTTCATAAACCATCGAAATTGACGGTCGCTCTTGTGAAGTCAGGCAGGTTTCTATCTAAATCACGGACACACCAAGCGAGTTTCCTCCTTCATGTGCGGCATTGTCGGTCTCTTCCTGAAAAACACAGAAATGCGCTCCACTCTCGGCGCCATGTTCGAGCCAATGCTTGTCGAGATGACAAGTCGCGGTCCCGATTCCGCAGGCGTCGCGATCTATCGCGATCCAGCCGACGACGGAGCGGTGAAATTTTCACTGGCAACGGATGATGCGTCCTACGATTGGGCAAACCTTGCATCCCGCATGAAAAGTGATCTTGGATGTGATGCAGTCGCCAGCCCGATCGATACACATTGCGTGCTTACAATCAGCGCAAGCGAATCTACAGCGCGGCGATGGCTGCCGGAAAACGAACCAAAAATCCGCGTCGTCGGCGCTGGAACCCGTGTCGAGATTTTCAAAGAAACAGGCACCCCGCAAAGCGTCTACGATCGGTTCGGGCTTAAAAGCGCTTCAGGCACACACATGATTGGCCACACGCGCATGGCGACTGAGAGCGCAGTCACAACGGCAGGCTCGCACCCGTTCGCGACAGGTGCCGATCTCTGCCTCGTGCACAATGGCTCGCTCTCGAACCACAACCTCGTTCGTGAACGGCTGAAGAAATCTGGC
This sequence comes from Pseudomonadota bacterium, assembly GCA_039026395.1. Lineage (GTDB taxonomy): Bacteria > Pseudomonadota > Alphaproteobacteria > Rhizobiales > JAKSCL01 > JBCCMK01. The sequence continues at coordinate 18,498 of JBCCMK010000027.1, forward strand.
ATGACCTTCCAAACCGAGAACGATAGCGAAGTCGCAGCTGCCTACATGACCGCAAAGCTTCGCGACGGCGCGACCATCGACGAAGCATTGACTGACGCGATCGAAGAATTGGACGGCTTTTACACCTTCTGTATCGGCACGCGAGATGGGTTCGCAGTCCTCCGTGATCCGATCGCCTGTAAGCACGCAGTTCTTGCAGAGACGGACGACTGGGTCGCGATGGCCACAGAATTTAGGGCGATTGCCCGCCTATCGGGCGCGGAGGTGGCGCACATCTGGGAGCCGAAGCCGAAGACCATATACACCTGGGGTGGAAACGAGGGCGCAAACGGAGGCGCATCAGTTCACTGATGGGATTGCCTGACGTTCAGACCCTCGACCTCAAGGCGCTCGGCTTGCGCGATGTTAACGCGAGGCTTCAAGGCTTCGACGCGACCACGAACCAGCGCGATTGGACAATCACCAACCCGATGGGTCAGCATGCCATCGCCTGCGGGCTCGACGCACCTCTGAGCGTGGCGATCGAAGGCCATGTCGGCTTCTATTGCGGCGGTATGAACAAGGACGCGGAAATCACTGTGCGGGGCCATGCGGGCGTGGGCGTCGGCGAAAATATGATGTCCGGCACTATCCGTGTCACTGGGAACGCCAGTCAGTCTGCGGGCGCAACTGCGCATGGGGGCTTACTCGTGATTGAAGGCGACGCATCCTCACGCTGCGGGATCTCATTGAAGGGAGCCGACATCGTGGTTGGCGGCTCGGTCGGCCATATGTCCGCCTTCATGGCACAGGCAGGCGCACTCGTCGTCTGCGGCGATGCGGGCGAAGCGCTCGGCGATTCCATCTATGAAGCCCGGCTCTACGTGCGCGGTTCGGTCGAAAGCCTTGGAGCAGACTGCATCGAAAAAGAGATGCAGGACGAGCACAAGCGGCAACTTGCAGATCTCTTGGAGCGTGCCGGGATTGATGCTGACGTCGCAGAGTTTCGGCGCTACGGATCGGGTCGTACGCTTTACAGCTTTAACGTCGATCACGCAGACCAATACTGAGTATCACTGATGGACCTCGATACGCCCCGCACGACTCCCCGTCAATCCGCGACGTTTGATGATTACACACTTTCGGAAATTCGCCGTGCGGGGGCCACCGGGATCTACGACATCCGAGGCGGTGGTTCTAAGAGGAGAATGCCGCATTTCGACGATCTCTTGTTTCTGGGCGCGTCCATCTCGCGCTACCCTCTTGAGGGCTACCGAGAGAAATGCGGCACCGATGTCGTGCTGGGCGCGCGCCACGCCAAAAAACCGATCGAATTGAAAATCCCGATCACCATTGCAGGCATGAGTTTTGGGTCGCTCTCCGGCCAAGCTAAGGAAGCGCTTGGGCGAGGCGCAAACCTTGCTGGCACGTCGACCACAACTGGCGACGGCGGAATGACGCCTGAGGAACGAGAGACCTCGAAAACACTCGTCTACCAGTACCTCCCCTCTCGCTACGGCATGAATCCCGATGATCTTCGCAAAGCGGACGCCATCGAAGTGGTCGTCGGACAGGGTGCAAAACCCGGCGGTGGCGGCATGCTTCTTGGCCAGAAGATCAACGATCGCGTGGCGGAGATGCGCACACTCCCCAAGGGCGTGGACCAGCGGTCGGCTTGCCGACATCCTGACTGGACCGGTCCAGACGACCTCGAAATCAAGATCATCGAACTCCGTGAAATCACCGGATGGGAAAAGCCGATCTACGTGAAAATCGGCGGCGCTCGACCGTATTACGATACGGCGCTCGCAGTGAAGTCGGGCGCCGATGTAATCGTCCTTGATGGCATGCAGGGCGGAACCGCAGCGACGCAGGAAGTCTTCATCGAGCATGTCGGCCAACCCACCCTCGCCTGCATACGCCCGGCCGTTCAGGCTTTAAAAGAACTCGACATGCACCGCAAAGTGCAGCTGATCGTCTCCGGCGGCATTCGAAACGGCGCGGACGTTGCAAAAGCCTTGGCACTAGGCGCAGACGCCGTCTCGATCGGCACGGCAGCACTCGTCGCGCTTGGCGACAATGATCCGCGCTTTGAACAAGAGTACCGGAAGCTCGGCACGACAGCCGGAGCCTATGATGACTGGCACGAAGGCCAAGATCCGGCAGGCATCTCGACCCAGGATCCTGAGCTTGCAAAGCGTCTCGACCCCGAGCTCGCAGGGCGTAGGCTCGCCAACTACCTCAACGTGATGACCATGGAGGCGCAGACCATCGCGCGCGCCTGCGGCAAGAGCCACGTCCACAATCTCGAACCAGAGGATTTGGTTGCACTCACAGTCGAAGCGGCAGCCATGGCCCGTGTCCCGCTTGCTGGTACCGACTGGATACCGGGCACCACGCCTTACTGAACAGGAGACACCGAAATGGCCACCGATCTCGCCGACTTCGCCAAAACGACCGGCGTCAAATTCTTCCTGTTCAACTTCACCGACCTTTTCGGCGTACAGCGCGCAAAGCTGGTCCCGGCCCCGGCGGTCGCGGACATGCAGAAATCGGGCGCGGGCTTCGCGGGCTTTGCCTCATGGCTCGACATGACGCCTGCCGACCCGGACATGTTTGTCATGCCGGACGCCGACACCGCGATCCAACTTCCTTGGAAACCGGACGTCGCATGGGTCGCGGGCGACCCTTGGATGAACGATGAGCCCGTCGAACAAGCACCACGCAACGTCCTAAAGGCGCAAATCGCAGCAGCAGCGGAGAAAGGGTACGTCCTCAAAGCCGGTGTCGAGCAGGAATTTCATCTGATCATGCCGGACGGCTCAGCGATTTCAGACGAATACGATACGCAGGATAAGCCTTGCTACGACCAGTCGGCTTTGATGCGTCGCTATGAGGTCATCGCTGAAATCTGCGAAACCATGATCGAGCTTGGCTGGGGGCCCTATCAAAACGACCATGAGGATGCGAACGGCCAGTTCGAGATGAATTGGGACTATGCCGACGCGTTGATCACCGCGGATCGGCACTCCTTTTTTAAATTCATGGTCAAGGCAATCGCCGAAAAGCATGGATTGCGCGCGACCTTCATGCCGAAACCCTTCGCTAATCTCACGGGCAATGGTTGCCACGTCCACATTTCGCTTTGGAATAAAACAGGCAAGAAAAACCTCTTTGAGGACAAAAAGGGTGAACTCGGCATTTCCTCACTCGGTTACAATTTCCTCGGCGGCGTACTCGCCCATGGCGAGGCGCTGCCCGCAATCACCAATCCGGTGGTCAACTCCTATAAGCGCATCAATGCGCCGGTCACGCTTTCCGGCGCGACCTGGTCGCCGAACACCATCACCTATGGCGGAAACAATCGGACCCACATGGTTCGCATTCCAGATAGCGACCGGTTCGAACTCCGGCTCGCAGACGGTGCCGCGAATGCTTACCTCATGCTAGCAGCAGTGCTCGCTGCCGGCCTCCACGGGATCGACGCGACGATGGATCCAGGCAAGCGCCTCGATATCGATATGTACACAGAGGGGCAAAAGGCACGTGGAGCAAAGAAATTGCCGCTTAACTTGCTGGACGCAATTCGGGCCTTTCAGAAGGACAAGACCTTGACCGCAGCGCTCGGCAGCGAGTTCACCTCAGCCTATGTGAAGCTGAAAATGGACGAGTGGAACCGATACTCGCGCCACCTGACCGACTGGGAACGGGCAAACACGCTCGACGTCTGACCTAACTCGTAATTATAAGGCTATGCAGCGATTGACCGCCGCATATCTGCGAGATCGACGGCGGAGCAATTGATCGTTTCACCGAGCACCAATACGCCTAAATCATCGCTCACATCGGCATCGACGAACGCATAGGCAAGATTTTTGCCCGAACGATGCCCCCAGGCAGCCGAAGTCACTGTGCCGACCGCTTCGCCACCTCTAACAACTGAGTCACCAGGATGCGCGGGGGCTGTGGTGCTCTCCAACTCAAACAAAGTGAGCTGGCGCCGCGGCTTCTGATTATCCTTTGCCGTCAAAGCCGACTTACCCACAAACTCCTTATCCATTTTGACAAACCGATTGAGGCCCGTCTCAAACGGGTCAAACTCCGTAATAATGTCGGCTTTCCAGTGAAGATAGCCCATTTCGAGGCGCATCGACTCAACCGCACGCATGCCAAAATGCCCAAGGCCGTGGGCGGCACCCGCCCCGGTGATTTGGGTGTAGACGCTCAAAAGCGGGGCGTTTGGAATGTGAAGTTCATAAGCGAGCTCGCCGGAGTAACTCACCGACATAGCGATCACTTGATGCGGTCCGATATGGACAGTTTGAACGCTTAGCGGCCGGAATGCGTCCGTCGACCAATCCGTCCTCGGTGAGACGGTCTGGAGTAGCTCGCGGGACTTTGGACCCGCAAGAATTAGGATCGTGTAGTCATTGGTCAGGCTACGGATCGAAATCTCGCGGTCCGCGGGTAGATGCTCAGTGAGCCAATCCATGTCATGGAGTTCTGACGCAGCGGCCGAGCCATACCAGACGCGGCCACTATCCAGGTTCGCTATCGTCGCTTCACCTTTCACCATGCCGTGGTGGTTGAGAAAGTAGTTGAGGCTGACCTTGCCGGGCTTTCGGTTGACGCGCGAACACATTATCCCGTCCAGCCAATTGTGGACGCCCTCGCCGGTGATCTCGTAACGGTTGAAGCCATTGACCTCGCAAATGCCGACGTTCTTTCGGAGGTTTTCAATCTCCGCCGCCACCACGCCGAAAGTCTCGTTGAACCGGAACGCGAGCGTCTCTTCAAAGTCTGCCGAAGGCTTAAAATAATCAGCCCTCTCCCAACCATTGACGACTCCGAATTCGGCACCGGCCGCTTTCAAGATCGAATAAAGCGGCGTTACCTTTGCAAGCCGCCCGGCTGGACGATGCTCATGCGGCAGATGGAACCGGAATTCGTTTTGATAGTCCTCCACTGCTTTGAGAGCCGTGAACTCCTCGGTGGCATGGGACGTGAAACGCCGGGGATCGAGACACCAGGTGTCATAGCATGCCTCCCCGCGAGCGATGATTTGGGCAAGCAGCCAACCATGACCGCCACCCTCTCCGAGCCCTGCCCTGAGACCCGTGATGCAATAAGCATTCGGAATTCCTGGAATTTTACCGACGAGAGGTAGGCCATCTGGCGTGTAAGTGATCGGACCATTTATAACCGTGTGAATGCCTGCAGTCTCAAGACAAGGAAGCCTGTGGATCGCACCGTCCATGACATCAACAACCCTGTCGAGATCGTCAGGACAGAGCGCATTCGTAAAGCCGGGGTCGATGCCATCCAGCCCCCAGGTCTTGCAGTCCTGCTCATAAAACCCGATTAAAAGCCCCTTCTTCTCGGCACGCTGATAGAAATCGGCTTTGGGACAGCGGATCAACGGAACGCGGAAATCATCACCCAGCGCTTCGATCTCCGGCAAATTATCCGTGAGCATGTATTGATGCTCCATCGACGCGACTGGGAGTTCGACGCCCATCATCGCACCAATTTCATTGCACCTGTAGCCGCCCGCATTCACGATCGCACCGCAGTGGATATCTCCCTTTTCAGTGTGAACGATCCAGCTGTCGTCGGGGTTTCGCGTGAGACCCGTGACCGGCGTATGCCGATAGACTTCCGCCCCGGCCTTGCGCGCACGCCGGGCAAGTGCTTGGCAGAGCTGTGCGGGGTCAATGTCTCCGTCGAGCGGGTCCCAAAGCGCACCCAGAAGGCCATCGGTCGAAATCAACGGATGGCGACGCTTGCATTCCTCGCCGTCGATCACCTCGAAATCGACGCCCATTCCCTTCGCCATTGAAGCAAAGTGGTGATAGCCGTCCAAGTGCCATTGCTCTGTCGCTAGGCGCAGCCCGCCCGTGCCATGGTGGTAATTAATTGGGTAGTCGGGGTCGTCAGCGAGCTCCTTGTAGAGTTTGATCGAGTGCGTTTTGAGCCCAATCATCGTTTGGTTTGGGCCGAAATTGGTAACTTGTGCCGCCGAGTGCCACGTCGTTCCGGAGGTCAGCTCATCGCGTTCTACAAGGACGCAATCTGTGATCCCCTCCTGCGTCAGATGATAAAGCGCTGAGCAGCCCCCTATTCCACCGCCTATGACGACAACATCCGTTTGCGTTTTCATCGCGTCCCTCCGTGGTCGCGGAGTTTTACCCGGTACGCTTCTCGGTCAACTGCTCGTGTCATTTTCAGGATAATTGAAAATAATCATTCTAAGAATTGGAAGCATCTATGACGCGTAAACCCAACGTTTCAGTCATCCGAGGATGGGAGTTAGCAAAAGGCTGAACCAACGACGACTGAAGAATGGTTCTCAGCGCCGCTGCGAACTCGGTTGGCAAGTCGCCAAGGGCATCGCGCCTCGCGTGGAGTGAGATGGTTCGACTGAACGCTGGAAATGGCAACGGTAAGAGACGCATGCCAATCTTATACGCCGCAGACGAATATGCGGTCGCCGTGGTTATGGTCCAACCGCGCAAAGCTTCAACGGTTGAGAGCACCGCATGATTGCTCGAGAATTCATGACCCCGCGGTGGCACACTCTGCGAGCGACGAAGATGTGCTTCGATCTGGCGGCCCATCAGGAGCTCTCTTGAGTAGCGCACGAACGGCATCGCCATTAGATCGCCTAGACTCGGATCCTCTGGGGCGGAGCTTGCGACAGCCAGGACGTAGGGGTCTCGTAAAACAGCGTGCTGTTCGACCCAATCCACGGGATCAGAGAAATCGACAGCAACGATCATGTCCACCGACCGGTTTGCCAGTGCAGTGTGATTGTCGTGGCTCGGACCACTTTGGACCCGAAACCGAATTCCGGGTAAATCATCGCTCAGGCGTGAAAGCCATCTGGGTAATACAGTCGCGTCGAAATCCTCAATGACCGCGACCTTCATGACCAAGCGAGCTGCACTTCCCGATCTCGAGACCGCTGCACCAGCGGACATGACATCGTCTAGAATGCGGAGAGCGCGAGGATGAAAAGTCTCGCCCGCCTGTGTCAACGCGAAGCGCTGAGCATTACGCTCAAGAAGCCGCACCCCGAGCGCGGTTTCAAGGTTCGAAAGCTGAAGGGAGACGGAAGAAACGCTCGTTCCTAAGCGCCGCGCCGCAGCGGTGACAGAACCGCCTTCAACGGACGCGACAAAGGCTTCTACGGCTCGAAACGAGAATTTCGATCTCTCCATTTATATTCGCGTTTTCCTCAATCATCAGTTTCAAATCTTAAAAACGAAAATATCCACTTGTCGAGGCCGTTCGCAAGTCCAATCCTGGTTCAGCGGAGGAGCGATATGACAGAACGCGCGAGACGGGCTGGCGGGAGAGCCGCACGCGTTGCGGCACGGCAAGCACCCGAAAAACTCGTGCACCCTGCGCTACCTGGACAAGTCGGCGGACGCTACGCGCCCCTTACCAACTCTGAAATTGAAAGCGTCCTCGCTACCGCATACCGGATCCTGGAAGACATCGGATTCGCTGAAGTGCCCGATCTTGTAAGGGATCGCGCACTTGAGCATGGCTGCTTTGTAAACGCCTTAGGCCGACTTTCATTTCCGCGTCCTTTTGTTCAAGACATCGTCGCTGGCGCCTGTAAGCGTTTCACGTTCCATGGCCGTGATCCACGCCACACAATCGAAGTCGGCGGCGATCGCGTCTATTTCGGAACCGGCGGCGCAGCGGTCCAGACGCTTGATCTGGAGACTGGCCATTACCGTCCTTCCACCCTCCAAGACCTGCACAATTTCACCCGCCTGATCGATCGCCTCGACAATATCTCTTGGTTCACCCGCTGTTGCATCGCGACCGACATCGAGGACGCATTCGATGTCGAGATCAATACGGCCTATGCCTTGATGAAGAATACGCAGAAACCTGTCGGTATGAGTTTCACATTCGACAATCATGTTGATGCAGCCGTTGAACTGTTTGACCACGTCGCTGGTGGAGTAGGACAGTTTGCGAAAGCCCCCTTTTGCAAAGCGCATATCTCGCCGGTCATCTCACCGCTTCGCTATGGAGAAGATGCCGTAGATGTTATGCTTGCGTGCGTGCGCCACAATCTGCCGATCAATGCAATCATCGCCGCGCAATCTGGAGCAACAGCCCCTGCCCCTCTCGCCGGAATGCTTGCACAAACGACGGCAGAAACCCTCGCAGGGCTTATCCTGGTCAACCTTTTCGCGCCCGGCTATCCGGTCATCTTTTCCAACTGGCCGTTTGTCATCGATCTTAGAACAGGGGCGTTCTGCGGATCGGGCGGCGAGATCGCTCTCTTGAATGCCGGTGCCGCGCAAATCGGCAACTACCTTGGCCTACCGACCGGCGTCGCCTCTTCCATGGCTGACGCGAAAGCGGTCGACGCTCAGATGGGCGCAGAAAAGTCACTGACTGCTGCGCTTTGCGGCCTTGCTGGCGCGAACATGATCTATGAGAGCGCTGGCATGATGGCATCCTTGCTTGGCGTCTCCTTCGAAGCCTTTGTTCTCGATGACGAGATGCTCGGCACCGTTCACCGCTCCATCCGGGGAATTGAGGTGACTGAAGAAACGCTTGGGTTCGAAGCAATCTTGAGCGCCGTTACCGGCGACGGGCATTTTCTAGGTGGTGCGCACACCCTCGCGGCCATGGAGCGCGACTATCTGTATCCCAAACTTGCAAACCGCGATTCGCCGGCCATGTGGAACAAGGGCGGCACGCCAGATGCTTGGCAAACGGCTCGAGAGAAGGCTGAAGAAATCCTAGAAAACCATCAGCCCGACTATCTCGGTAACGCCTGCGATCAGCGGATCCGAAGCCGGTTTAACATCTTAGATCAGTCATGATCGTTCATGGACTACCGCTCACCTGGTTCATATCAGCTCCAAAACGCCCATTATTCCGCCATATGAGGCGATTATTTCGACATCCCAGAGGGAAAAAGGGTTTGGAAAAGGCGGCGGCCGCGTGCCACTCTTGTTACCAAGATGGACGCATCTTTTGAGTAGGCATGATTGTTAAGCCAGCTACTTTACCTGCCGGAAAAAGAATGTCGGGGTTGCCGTGAAACCGTTTAGCGGGAACTTCACGCAACAAGAACCGATTTCCAACGATGCGGTCGCGGCTGCCGTAAACGTCCTAAACTCCGGCCGGCTTCATCGCTACAATTCAGGGCCAGGTGAAGCGAGCGTCGTTTCAGATCTAGAGCGCGCGTATGCGGATTATCAAAAGGCACAGTACTGCCTCGCCTGCACGTCGGGCGGATATGCAATGGCGACAGCCCTGCGGGCGGCCGGGATCGGGCAAAATGATCTTGTTCTGACAAATGCGTTCACGCTCGCTCCTGTACCGGGGGCAATCGCGGCGGTTGGCGCGAAACCGGTTCTCGTCGAGGTCACAGAAGATCTCGTTATCGATCTCGATGATCTGACGAGAAAAATCGAAGCGTCCGGCGCCAAGGTCTTGTTACTTTCGCACATGCGCGGACATCTCTGCGATATGGATGCCCTTTGTGAATTGCTTGAGGCTCGTGGCGTCACGCTAATAGAAGACTGCGCACACACCATGGGCGCCGAGTGGGGTGGCCAGAAGAGCGGAAACTTTGGCCTCGCCGGATGTTTTTCCACGCAAACTTACAAGCATATCAATTCGGGCGAAGGCGGGTTCTTGACCTCGAACGATCCCGAATTCATGGCGCGCGCCATCATCCTTTCGGGCTCGTACATGCTCTATGGGCGCCACGGCGCCGCGCCACAGCCTGAGGTCTTTGAGACCATCCGTCTCGAGACGCCGAATATGTCAGGGCGGATGGACAACCTCCGTGCTTCCATTCTCATCTCACAGCTCGAAACGCTGGATCAGAATATTGATCGCTGGAACAATCGGCATGATCTGCTCGCCGCGCGGCTTAAAGAAACCGCAGGTCTTTATGTTCCAACGCGTCCTGCGGCTGAAAAATATGTCGGCAGCTCGTTTCAGTTTTTGATGCCCGGGATCAGCAGTGAAACAGCGGTGCAATTCCTCGAAGCGAATGCGGCGCTAGGCGTCGAACTCAAATGGTTTGGAGCCGAGGAGCCAATCGCCTTCACGTCCAACCACCACAGTTGGCACTACATCGAGGCGCAGGACTTACCACAGACCGACCGCATCCAGTCGGGGCTCTTTGATCTCCGCGTTCCGCTGACGTTTTCGCTCGATGATTGCGCGCACATCGCAGAAATCATCGTCCATTGCGCTGAGAAACTCCAATTGACCCATGCGGCCTAGGCCTATGCTCCTAAGCTTGCGGGATCGCAAAACTTCGACGCTTCAACCAAAAACAGGGAAGGACCCAACAATCATGTTGAAGAAAAAAACGCGGGCGTTGCTCGCAACATCGCTGCTCGCCTTTGGCATCACGGGCACGGCGCAAGCCGCTGACCTTGTGCTCGGTGTGCCGAACTGGCCAGCAGCCAGTGCGACCTCGAACATCATTAAGGTCGTGATTGAAGAGAACTTCGGTCTTGAAGTCGAACTTCAATCGGGCACGAACCCGATCATCTTCGAAGCTATGGATACCGGTTCCATGCACCTTCATCCGGAGGTGTGGCTGCCAAACCAAGCGAACCTGCACGAAAAATTCGTGAAGGAAAACAAGACGGTTGTCGCGAACCAAAACCCAGTTCAAGCGGTGCAGGGCATGTGCGTCACAAAGCACACGGCTGAAACCCACGGGATTACGTCAATCGATGACCTGACCGATCCGGACAAGACCTCGATCTTTGATAAGGACGGAAATGGAACGCCTGAAGTTTGGATTGGCGCGCCAGGCTGGGCTTCGACTGTCATCGAGCAAATCCGCGCAAAGGATTATGGCTACGACCAGACCTTTGAATTGAAGCAGTATGACGGCACCGTTGCATGGGGTGAGCTTGGCGCCGCCGCAAACGCAGACGAGCCTTGGATTGGCTTCTGCTACGAGCCACACTTCATCTTTGTGGCGTACGACCTCGTGTACCTTGAAGAGCCACCGCACGATCCGGCAACCTGGAACATTGTTCAGCCAACGGACGATCCAGCATGGCTTGAAAAATCGTCTGCTTCGACAGCATGGAAGGGCGCTCAGCTTCACCTCCATTACGCCGCCGAAGTCCGCGAAAACTTCCCAGAAGTCGCGGCGATGCTCGACAACTACAAAATGCCGCCTGCGGTTCTCTCCGAGGCTGGCTACGAATTGTCCGTCAAGGACGTACCGGTTGAAGAGTACGCAGCCAATTGGGTGGCGAATAACCAAGATGTCGTGCTCAGCTGGTTGACCAACTAAGCACTCAAACACAGGGCCGCGGGAGACACTTCCGCGGCCCTTTTTCGATCTAGGACGAGAAAGCATGGGCCATGGCTGAAAACGTTGTTGAACTCAATAATGTCTGGAAAGTATTCGGCTCGCTTGCCAATGAGACAATTGAAGCCGCTAAGAAAGGCGAACTGTCCAAGGCCGAAGCCCTTGAGCAATTCAAGACCGTCATCGGCGTTCGCGACGCCTCGTTCTCCGTCGCCCGAGGCGAGATCTTTTGCATCATGGGCCTTTCCGGCTCCGGCAAGTCGACACTCGTCCGGCATGTCAATCGGTTGATTGAACCGACAGCCGGAACAATCACCGTTCTTGGCCAAGACGTCGGTGCAATGAACTCAACCGAACTTCGAAAGATGCGTGCAACGCACATCGGCATGGTGTTCCAGCACATGGCGCTGATGCCACACAGATCGGTTCGCGAGAACGTTGCCTATCCGCTCGAAATCCGGAAGATCCCGAAGTCGAAGCGTTGGGCGATTTCTGACCATACACTTGGACTGGTCGATCTGACCGGCTACGAGGATCGCCTGCCCAAGGAGCTTTCTGGCGGCATGCAGCAGCGCGTCGGCATTGCGCGCGCGCTCGCGTCAGACCCCGAAATTCTCTTAATGGATGAGCCCTTTTCTGCGCTCGATCCGTTGATCCGTCTGCAACTGCAGGACCAGTTCAAGGCGCTCGTCCGCGACCTCAATAAGTCGACATTGTTCATTACCCATGACCTGGATGAGGCGATCCGCATCGGCCACCGGATCGCGATCATGAAGGATGGGGTTATCGTCCAGATTGGGACGCCCGAAGAGATCGTCACCCAGCCCGCTGATGAGTATGTTCGCGAGTTTGTTCAGGGCATATCCCGCCTCAAGCTCGTGAAGGCGCACACCATCATGGAGCCACTGACAAACGGTCATGCGAACCCGCCTGCCGACGCTCCACGCGTCGAAGGTCAAAGTGATCTCGACGGTCTAATCGATATCTCAGTCGGCACCGACCATCCCCTCGTTGTGACATCTGCCGGCGAGGACGTCGGCGTGATCACCAAAACGACGCTGCTTCGCGGCATCCAAGGAGGCAAATGATGAACGTCATGGATCCGAAAGAGCCGGTCGCGTCGGAAGCGCTCGCCACTACAGCTGCAGTCGCGGACATCGAGGTTGATCGCGCAGCACTCGATCAATCGATCGAGAAGTTCGTCGTAACCAACTCGCCCTACTACCAAAAAGTCTTCCACCGCATCCATGACACCCGCTGGGGCATCCCGCCGGTTTTCAATATCGCAGCGTTTGTATTTGGCCCGTTTTGGGCGGCTGCGCGCGGGATCTGGGGCTTCTTCTGGGGCTTTCTCATCCTCGAGATCATCGCTTTCGTCCAGATCGGGCGCGGCACATGGGGCGAACTCGGGGCATCGGATCTCGCCCAAGCGGAACGCCAAGCCGCCCGTGCCCAGCAGTTTCTGGATCAAGCACAGGCGGCGCGCGACGCGGGCAACGATCCAAGCCGATTTGAGACCCTTGGCGGAAACCTCATGCGGGCTGCCGAACGCTCACGAGAAGCTGCGGAAGCGGCAGCAGGAGACGCGCAGATCATTTTGATCTCTGGCCTCGCAATCCTTTTGTTCCTTCGCCTTGTTCAAGCCGTGTGGGGCAACCTCGCCTACGAGAAGCAATATTCAAAATGGCGGATCGATTCGAACTCGGTTGCGTCAGGCATGGACCAAAAGAACATGATCCTCGGGATTGTGCTCGGGCTCGTGATCGTCCCGCTCACGGTCTATCGCTTCACAATCGAAAGTGTTCCAGAGTGGCTAACGGCGTTCCCCGCCAACTCCGACCATTATACTGGCACTGCCCGTTGGCTTGAGGGCGTGATCGATGCCGCTGCCCGAAATGGAGCCGGTGCGTTCGATGGCATTGTGCTCGGCGTCAGGCAGATTTTGGACGCCATCTCGGTCGCGTTGATCGGCACGCCTTGGATCGTTGTTATGGCCGTCATCTGCGTCTTTGCGTGGCGCGCGGCGGGGCCTCGTGTCGCGATCTTCACAGCCGCCGCCCTCGCCTACATTGCACTTCTCGGCTACTGGGAAATCGCGATGGAGACAGTAGCGCTCGTCGGGGCAGCAGTGGTTCTCTGTGTTGTGATGGGTATCCCGCTCGGCATTTGGTTCGGCAAGTCGGTCCGCGCTTACAAGTTTGCAGAGCCTGTCCTTGATCTCATGCAAACGCTCCCTGCATTTGTTTATCTGATCCCGATTATTGCGTTCTTCGGAACCGGGAACCCGCCAGGCATTCTGGCCACGATTATCTTCGGGATGCCCCCGGTTATTCGTCTGACAGCGCTCGGTATGCGAGGGGTTCCAGATTCGATCAAAGAAGCTGCGACCGCTTTCGGCGCCTCCCGATGGCAACTCCTGAAAGATGTCGAACTACCGCTTGCCCTCCCTTCGATTATGACCGGGGTCAATCAGACGATCCTGATGTGCCTTTCGATGGTCGTGATCATCTCGCTCATTGGCGGTGGTGGGCTCGGGAAGGTCATCCTTGAGGCCCTCCAGTTCGCTGCAAAAGGACCGGGCCTGCTCGGCGGCTTTGCTATCCTGTTCGTGGCGATGGTCATTGACCGGATTGTTCAGGGTGCCTTCCGTCGCGCCGATCAGAAGTAACGAACTACGAGTGTGGCAGCAGCCATGCTCGCTTTTGAAGTCCAATGAAACGCCACATCATTCAAGAGGCCGATGAAGCCTCGGACGGTCGAAGAACAGCAGCGGCTGCACTCAGGAATACTGCGCCACTCATCAAGGCTTTGCAGACGCGCTTACCTGCAAATGGTCGCGTCTTGGAACTTGCAAGTGGAACGGGCCAGCATGTGGCCGCGTTTGCCGAAGCGTTCCCCGACCTTGATTGGATTCCGTCCGATGTTGACGCGGGTCAACGGCAAAGTATCGCGCAATGGCGCCGCGTCAGCGGCTTACAGAATATCGCAGAGCCTCTTGCGATTGACATTGAGGAGCCTTGGCCGGTCGGACAAGAGAGCGTCCAAATCGTTCTGACGATCAATCTTCTTCACCTGATCCCGGAGAGCATTGTTCCAGCGCTATTCAAAGAGGCACGAGCCGCGCTAATCGGAAAGGGGCGAATACTCATTTATGGGCCATTCTTGCGCGGAACGACATATGCCTCTGACGGTGATCAGGCCTTCGATGCTTCATTGCGCGCTCGCGACCCTGCGATTGGTTATAAGTCGTTGGAGAATGTCAGTGAAACGGCTCGCATGGCAGGTTTCGCGTCAGTTGCGACGGACCAGATGCCCGCGAACAATCTCTTACTGACGTTTGAAACCGCAGTCGCTTAGTTCCAGTCTCCAAAGAAGCGATCCCAGATCTTCTCACCGATCAAACAATCATAGCCGGATATCCGTTCAATCGGCTCATCGTGCGGCTGCCGGTCGGCGAGTTCAAGGACGAGTTTTTGACGCACGGCGGTGGGGAAGTCCTGCCACTCCAAGACCGGGATGACGAATGCCGTCGGACCCGTGATGACGCACTGGCGGTAATACTCATCCAAATCATCGAGATGCCATTGCGCCCCCATTCCCTCGCGGGTCATCAGCGGCAAGCCGTTGATCGTTATTCCACGCTCGTTTGCTCTTGCGCGCGCTGACAGGACTGGGCGTCCATCATTGTTTGGTCCGTCGCCGGAGATGTCGATCACCTGCCGCTCGCCCGCAAAATCGTTGGTTTCGAACTTCGGGATGGCATGATCGATGATCCCGGAAATCGACGTGCGTCGAAGCGAAGTGTTGAAATTGCTCGTCAATTTCTCAGCGAATGCTTCGGCGTCGGCGCGCTCTCGAATAAGCGTCCAGTCGACAATAACCCTTTGCGAGTATACGCCCGCCCACTCGACATAGGTTAACGCGATCTGGCTGTAGTAACCGCCATAGCGGATCGCCTCGATCACCTCATCACTAACAAGGGCTTCCGCATAGCCTCGCCGTTGAATTTCGAGTTCACGCTCCGTCATTGAGCGCGATACATCGACGGCTAAGATCAGCTCAACATCGACGGGCGTCTCGGCGCGAGCGGGAATGGTGAGTATCAGAAGGAGTGCAAAGGCGGCCGCGATCGTTTGCATATCTGGATTGGAACTATGCCGCGATCATATGTCGAGCGGTTTCCTTGCCGCTGCGACAACAGTCGCGGCCTTCAGCGAGTGATGAGGGTCCTGACCCTAGTTCGTTTTTGCCGCAAAGGGCGCCGCGTCGCCCCACAGTTCAAGGACGCGCGCGTCACGACCACACGCCTTCCGATAGCGTTTATAGGCCGCGGCATAGGTCAGCGGCCCAAAGCGGGTCAGTCTCAGAGATTGCCTCTTATAGTAGTCCTGGTGATAGTCCTCGGCTTTAAAGAACTCTGCCGTGTCGAGAACGGGCGTCACGATTTCTCTGCCAAGTTCCGCCTGCGCGTCCTGCAGGATTTGGGTCGCGAGCGCACGCTCTTCGTCATTTTCGACGAAAATCGCCGTGCGATAGCTCTCCCCACGGTCGCAAAACTGGCCTCCCGCATCGGTCGGATCGACTGAGCGGATGAACTTTGCCAGGAGTTCCATCCGCGAGACCTCAGCCGGGTCGAAGAAGATTTCCACCGCCTCGTAATGACCCGTGCCGCCACGCACCACCTCGTTGTAGGTCGGGTTTTCGGTACGACCGCCGGTGTACCCGGAGACCACTTCTGAGACGCCTTCGACAGACTCAAAATCCTTCTCCACACACCAAAAACAGCCGCCTGCGACGGTAAGCTTTTCGCTCTCAGCAAGCGCAAATGAGGCATGAGAAACCCCGCCGACCAAGATTGCGAGGGCGAGCAGACCTTTTGAAAAAGCGCGAGACGAGCGGAGTGTTAGGTGGGACAGATGGAACATGGGTGGTTTTGCTCTCTCGATAGTGTGGGCTCTGTCGGTAGTCTGGGTATGAACGAGCCTATGATAACCCTGATGTGCGGATTTGCCGGCATATTCCAAGGGCAGAGGTGTACAAGTCACCTGGAATTGAAGTGGAGACGACCCGACGGACCCGGAGCGCGCGCGGAGCCTCGACGCAAGTTGGTCCCCAAGATCGAAGGTCGGGATCCATCCAAGATAAATTCTCTTTGCAGTCGCCTCTCATCGCCACAGGCACTTCAATGTACGTCCGAGAGCCCCATCTCTTATCTCGACGCCAGCCAGTCTAAGACGAAACGTGATTGAGGAGATAAATCGCCATGCCTACAACCGAAATGAGCGACAACCCTCTTCCCGCTACTTGGTCTGGTCCGTTTGGCCTCCCGCCCTTTGCCGAAGTCAAGCCAGAGCATTTCTTGCCAGCGGTTGAGCACGTCCTGGAGCAGGCAAAAGCGCGCTATCGCGCAATCGCAGAAGACAGCGGCGCTCCAACGTTTGAAAACACAATCCTTGAGATGCAGCGCATAGACCTTCAGGTGGGCCGACCGCTTTCTGTTTTTTACAATCTCGCAGCCGCTGATACAAACCCGGATCTTCAGGAGGTTGAGCGGACGCTTGCACCAATCCTCTCGAAGTATCGTTCAGAGATCCTGACCGATCCGAAAGTCTTTGCTCGAATTGACGCCTTGAACGAGGACAAAGACGCGCTCGACCTTACCGATGAACAGCAGCGAGTGCTGTTCTTGATCCATCGCATGTTTGTCCGAGCGGGCGCTAAGCTCTCAGAAAGCGAACGCACGCGCATGGGCGAAATTATGTCGGAGCTCGCCTCGCTCGGCACCAGTTTCGGGCAAAACGTATTGGCGGAAGAACAGGATTGGGTTCTGCCGCTTGAGAACGACAGCGAGGTGGAAGGTCTTCCGCAGTCATTGCTTGATGCTGCGCGCTCAGCCGCGAAGGAACGGAACCTCGAGGCTCCATATGCGATCACTCTTTCGCGCTCACTCATTGAACCGTTCCTGCGTTATTCGTCTCGCCGTGACCTTCGAGAGACTGCCTATCACGCGTGGGCAAGCCGGGGACAAAACGGAAATGCGAATGACAATCGTGCGATCGTCACGAAGACGCTCGCGCTCCGCACCGAGCGCGCAAACCTCCTGGGCTACAAAACCTTCGCCGACTTCAAGCTCGATACTGAGATGGCGAAGACCCCTGAGACGGCGAAGGACTTACTCGACCGCGTCTGGAAGAGTGCCCGTGGAAAAGCAAACGAAGACGCTGAAAAACTCCAAGATCTCATCACGTCTGACGGAGAAAATTTCACGCTCGCCACATGGGACTGGCGCTACTACGCCGAAAAGCGCCGGCAGGCGGAGCATGATTTCGATGAGAGCGCGATCAAGCCGTTCTTCCAACTCGACAAAATGCGGGAGGCGTCGTTTGAGGTCGCTCGCCGACTTTTTGGGCTCTCTTTTGAGCCATTGTCTGACGCTGTCCTTTATCATCCAGACGCAAAAGCCTGGGAGGTTCGACGTGGCGACACTCATCTCGGTGTCTTCATATCGGATGATTTCGCGCGCGCCTCAAAACGCTCGGGCGCTTGGGCCAGCGGGTTTCGCAACCAGCACCGGATCGAAGGTGATGTGCGTCCAATCATTGTGAATGTCCAAAACTTTGCAAAGGCGCCCGACGGTCAACCAACCCTTTTGACGCTCGATGATGCCCGAACACTGTTTCACGAGTTTGGGCACGCCTTGCACGGGCTCTTGTCCGATGTGACCTACCCCTTCATTGCAGGCACATCGGTTGCTCGCGACTTCGTCGAACTGCCGAGTCAGCTCTACGAACATTGGCTGACAGTTCCCGACATCCTGAAGACCTACGCGGTGCACTATGAGACCGGGGAGTCCCTTCCCGAAGAGCTACTGGAACGTCTCTTGGCATCGAGAAACTTTGACCAGGGCTTCTCAACCGTTGAATACACGGCGTCAGCGCTGGTGGATTTAGCGTTTCACAGCACTGGCGCGCCAATCGACGATCCGATCGCCTTTGAAGCCGATGTTTTGGCCACGCTCGGCATGCCGGACGCGATCGGCATGCGCCATCGCACACCGCATTTCGCTCATGTCTTTTCCGGCGATGGATATTCGTCCGGCTATTACAGCTACATGTGGTCGGAGGTGATGGATGCCGATGCTTTTGAAGCCTTTGAAGAGACAGGCAATCCGTTCGATCAAGACCTCGCGCAAAAGCTCCACGACGCGATCTACTCGGCAGGCGGCAGACAGGCACCAGATAAGGCCTATCGGGCCTTTCGCGGAGATATGCCGAATGCCGCCGCTCTCCTTCGAAAACGTGGGTTGGACGAGGCGGCCTGAGACCCGGAACGCCAACGAAAACCAGCCACGCCAGGAGCACTCGCGGCCAGGAGAGACCCGAGGGTAATGCAGCAGGCTGGGCTTATCGCCCTGGTGAGATACTAAGATGAGGCGAAAGCAAAGCCCGCCGCGTGACGCGCTGATCGGGACGGGTTTCTTCCCAAGAGTTCTCCCAAGTCCGCTGATTTGGCCCGCAGGCCGCCTCAGTTTTCTTGGGGGACTGACCGTGGCGGATTTTCACCGCCCGGCGAACCCGTGAGCCGATCCCTGAAAGACTGCGATCCGTTACCTCGCGAGCCCCAAGGACGCCACACCCCACACCCGCGTAACAGGACGGTCCGGAACACCCCGTCGGATGGGCATGAGGTGGCGGGGAGAGTAAGGCAGGTTTTTGGGAAGGGGATAAAATGCGCTCTATAAACATTCTGACTAGAGCGCGTCCACATTAAACCGGATCATATCCGGCGGCGATGAAGTAGTTGGCGCATTCGTCTTGTTCGAAGACATCCATGAGGTTGCCGACTGTGTCCCAGAGGGCTGGGATCGTCCTTTCGGCCTTGGCTCTGAGC
>JBCCMK010000028.1:0-37163 GCA_039026395.1 Pseudomonadota bacterium
CCCAGCTGCCCTGACAGCGATTTGCACCTCACCTGGACCTGGTGGTATCGGATCGCGGTCCACGATGTTCAGCACTTCTGGTCCGCCAAGGCTGGTAAATTCAATGATCCGTGCCATCTCAGCCAGCCTGCGGTGAAAATTGTGGAACGACGAGCGCAACAGAACTGTCGGTATCAGTCAGATCAAATCTGCGCTTCAGCAGGGGTTGATAGGCTGGGTCGGAATACCAAGCACGCTGCGCCTCGGCGGAGGGGAACTTCAGCACCACCGTCAGCGACTTGTCATACTGGCCTTCCAGCACTTGCGGGGCCGGAGTGGCGATGACGGTCTCGACGCCGTACTTTGCGTGATGGCTCTGAAGCGGTCCGGCATAGTCCCGCATGAACGCGTCCATATCGGTCACGTCGAGCATCACGATCATGTAGACAGGGTTCGTCATCGCTCAGCCCTCCGCCACGATATCGCGGAGCCAATCGGAGATGTTGCGGCCTATAGTTACTGGCTGATCCTCCTGGATGTAGTGGATGCCGGCGCCCACATAGCGGGTCTGCACGTTGTTGATCACCTGCGGGATAAATGCGGCGACGTCAGGCGAGATGATCAGCCCCGGTGATGCATAGAGGTAGAGCTTAGGTTGCTCGGAGGTTGCCAGCCATGCGCCGATTTCCTCCATCACCGAAACGTTGCGGGCTGGATCGCCTGCGATCGGTATCTCGTTCGGCCACACCAGAACGGGCTTTCGGCTCTCCGGAGTTGGGAATGGAGCGCGGTAGGCTTCCATCTCTGCCTCCGTCAATGGGCGGATCACCGATGCCGGAAGCAAGCCCTCTACGAACATGTTCTGCTCAAGAATAATCTGCGGTCCAATCTCAGGATCGCGGAAACCCTGAAACGTTTGGCGCACCTGTGGGTCTGCCACTGCATCCCAAGACGGAATCGGCAGGGCCGGCGGCGCCGCAGCCTCCATCATGACGACAGCGCGCACCTTCGCGGGATGATTTGCGGCGTAATAGGTGCCCAAGCCCCCACCCCAGTCATGTAGAACGAGCGTGATGTTCTCGAGCCCTAGGGCCTCAATGAAACCCTCTACGTAGGCGTAGTGGTCCTGGAAGGTGTAGTCGATATCGGGCTTGTCCGATGCTCCCATACCGATGAGGTCGAGCGCGATGGCTCGGTGATCGTCCGATACATAGGGAATAATGTTGCGCCACAGATAAGATGAGGTCGGATTGCCGTGAATGAACAGCACGACCGGGCCTTCGCCGTCCTCGACATACGCCATCCGACTACCAAGGACCTCGACGAACTGTCGCTTGTATGGGAACTCGGCCGATATGCCAGGCGCATCCTGTGCGGTCGCGGGAACCGCCATAGGCGCCGCCAGAGCGGCTAGCGCGGCTAGGGTGATCATAGTTCTTTTGAGCATTTTTCGTCCTTTCTTCACCAATCAGTGAAATTTAAGCAAAATTTTTATGCGATATCGGCCACCGCTTGCCGCGCCATGTGTTCGAGCTGCTCGCCTGGACGCCCGGCACGCCCCAATATGCACAAGGCGACATGCGTACCGAAGAGCGCGTCCGCGCGAGTTTCGATGGCACTGGGACCGAGAACGACCTCCCCGCGTTCGACGGCTCGAGAGAGGGCATTCGAGTACGCCGCACGGATGCGCTGAAAATATTTGTCGATGCGGCGCGCTGCATCCGGGTCGGAAGCAACCTCTTCCTGCGAAGCCGAGCAAATCATGCATCCCAGGCGACAGTCTTCTTGCTGTGATAGCGTGACGAAGGTCATCAGGAGCGTCTCGATTTCAGCAAGACCAGCTTCAGGGGACTCCAGTGCGGCAAGGAACCGGCGCCCGGCTGTATCGGCAAAGTCGTCTATCGCCTGCAAGAACATCGCGCGTTTATCACCGATGCCATTGTAAAGCTGTCGACGGTTAAGCCCGGTTGCCTCTTCAAGATCAGACAGAGACGTCTCAGCGTACCCCTTCGCCCAGAAGCTTTGGAGAACATCCGCACGAAGTTCCTGCGGGTTGTATGCGATTCGACGCGCCATGGCACTTTTATTTCACCGATCAGTGACAAAAGCAAGCAGAGGGTAAATTCCGTTTCCACAGACCCTCGGCTCCATGCAGACACCATGCTTCCGTCTTGGATGCTGCGCAGTGCCGCGAGGACGGTGCGAGGTATTCCGTCCCGAATACCGCGCCTAACCTACCGACCACCTCATGCCCATCCCAGGGCGTGTTCTTGTGTTGTTTGCTGGCCTTTCGCCTCACCCCGCGTCTTCGAGGAATTCCAGGTCTTGGGGCACGGGCCGTGGCTTGCCGTCATCATCGATCGCAACGAAGGTGAACACCGCGTCCGTCACCTTCTCTCTCTCGCCGGTCAGGAAGCGTTTCGCCCATGCTTCCACATGGATCGTCATTGACGTGCGGCCGACCCGCTCCACGTCCGTGTACACGCATAAAACGTCGCCGACGCGTACGGGCTTCAAGAACGTCATTGCCTGCACCGCGATCGTCACGACCCGCCCGCGCGCGCGCTCCACGCCCGCAATGCCACCCGCCTGGTCCATGCGGGCCATGACCCAACCACCAAAGATATCGCCATTGGCGTTCGTGTCGGCAGGCATGGCAATTGTGCGAACGGTGAGGTCGCCGCGCGGTTCGTCTTGGGTGGGATGAGCGCTCATAGGAAGAGCTTTTCGCCCTGTTCGTCGATCACCTGCTTGGCTTTTCGGATCGTCGCTTCAGCGCACTCATCGGCAGAGGGAAAGAGGTCCGCGCGGATCAGGCGATGCTCCTTCATCTCGCCGTTCACCTCCTTGGTGATCGTGCCGCTCAGCCGGAATTGGCCACTATCAGACTGCGGGATCGCTGTGATCGCAAACCCCTCATAGGTCGTTTCCGCGGCAGGTTTGCCGCCGCCGCTATCGCCACCGCCTCCGAACAGCTTTTTTAGAAAAGACATTGGCGAGACCTTTCATGTTTGGCGCACGGGTTTTGAGCGTCATGGGAGCCCATGACGCTTGAGCGTAATTCAAAACTGAAGGAGAGACGAGCCGTGACCGCGAATGCGGTCACTGACACGATCAATTGTCCAAGAAGGACCGCAATTTCCGCGAACGGCTCGGGTGCTTAAGCTTGCGGAGCGCCTTTGCCTCAATCTGGCGGATACGCTCGCGGGTGACCGAGAACTGCTGACCCACTTCTTCAAGTGTATGATCGGTGTTCATGCCGATCCCAAACCGCATGCGAAGCACACGCTCTTCACGCGGTGTGAGTGAGGCAAGGACGCGGGTCGTCGTCTCGCGGAGATTCGATTGGATCGCCGCATCGATCGGAAGGACGGCGTTTTTGTCCTCGATGAAGTCACCGAGGTGCGAATCTTCCTCGTCACCAATCGGTGTTTCGAGCGAAATCGGCTCTTTTGCGATCTTCAGAACCTTGCGGACTTTTTCAAGCGGCATCGCAAGCTTTTCAGATAGCTCTTCCGGTGTCGGCTCGCGACCAATCTCGTGGAGCATCTGGCGAGACGTCCGCACGATCTTGTTGATCGTCTCGATCATATGGACCGGGATGCGGATCGTGCGTGCCTGGTCGGCAATTGAACGGGTGATGGCCTGACGGATCCACCAAGTGGCATAGGTCGAGAATTTGTAACCGCGGCGGTATTCGAACTTATCGACCGCCTTCATGAGGCCGATATTGCCCTCCTGGATGAGGTCCAGAAATTGAAGGCCGCGGTTCGTGTACTTCTTCGCAATCGAGATCACGAGGCGAAGGTTTGCTTCGACCATCTCTTTCTTGGCTTGGCGTGCTTCGCGCTCACCCTTCTGCACCATGTTGACGATGCGTCGGAACTCGGGGATTTCGAGACCGGTTTCTGTCGCAAGCGTCTGAATTTCAGTGCGGAGATCGTCAATTGTCCGACGCTCCTTCGTCGTGAAGGCTGACCAGCCGCGTGATGTCAGTTCTGCAACGCGATCGGTCCAATTCGGGTCAAGTTCAGAACCCTGATACTCCTTCAGGAATTCGAGCCGATTGACCCCGTAGCTCTCGGACAGCCGCAGCAAACGACCCTCAAATCCGATCAGGCGTTTGTTGATCGCGTAGAGCTGCTCCACCAGGGCATCGATGCGGGCCTGGTTCAGTGAAAGGCTCTTCACCTCGGTGATGATGTCGGCCTTGAGAGCGCTGTATTTCTTTTCCTGTGCGGCTGTCGGCGCTTTGTCGAGCAGGCGGTTCTCGTGAAACGCGTCCTGCATCTTGCGGAGTTTTTTATAGTCGGCGGCGATCTGGTCGAAGATCTCAAGCACCTTCGGCTTGAGTTCAGCCTCCATGGCCGAGAGCGACAGATTATTTTCATAATCGTCGTCATCATCCTCGTCGTCTTCGCCTTCGGTCGTGTTCTCGCCGTCGGCTGACGGTTCACCAGCGCTTTCCGCGGGCGACGGCACGGCTGCAACATGCGGAGCGGCACCATTCGGTTGGCCCGAAACAGCGCCGTTTGCATGGCCATTTGCAACGCCGTTCGCATGCTCACCATTGACTTGCTGACCGTTGACGGCTTGACCATTCGCAGCTTGCGCGTTCTTCGCATCCGGTCCGGCGTAGGTGGCCTCGAGATCGATGATGTCGCGCAGCAAGACGTTGCCGTCATTCAACTCATCGCGCCAGATGATAATGGCCTGAAATGTCAGCGGACTCTCGCAGAGCCCGGCAATCATCGCTTCCCGACCGGCTTCGATCCGTTTAGCGATCGCAATCTCGCCTTCACGAGACAACAGCTCAACCGTGCCCATCTCGCGGAGATACATGCGGACGGGATCGTCGGTCCGTTCGGCAGGCTCGCGTGTCGTGGTCGTCTTTGCGACCGATGTCGTGCCGGTGGTTGCGACTTCCGTGGAGCGGTTGTCGCCGTCGACACCTTCCGGCTCTTCAGCCTCTTCAGCGTCGATCACGTTGATGCCCATTTCGGAGAGCATCGCCATTGTGTCTTCTATTTGCTCGGAGTTGACCTCATCGGAGGGCATGACCTCGTTGAGCTCTTCATACGTGACATAGCCGCGCTTTTTCGCGGCTTTGATCATCTTTTTGACGGCGGCATCGGAGAGGTCCAGAAGCGGCTTATCGGAGCCTTCGCTGGATTTCTCGGATGTTTTGGTTGCTTCTTTTACCGCTGCAGGCATATTGGCGATCGCTCCGCGTCAATCAGTTGTTTCGCTCCCCTCGTACGCAAAATGGTGCGATCCGCGGAGAAAGCACGGCTACTGCGTCAATACGGCAGTGCGTTTAAGCAAGGCTTAACCGTAATGCCATGTCGCAAAGGCGTGTTTTGGAGACGACCCCCACGCGTCTCCTCAATGAATTCACCATGAGATGGGGCGCAACACAAGCAATCGCAAGGGTTGCCAGTCGTTTGAAGCGCTCTCGGGGGCCGCTTTTCGACGAACTGTTGTTGAAAAACACGCTTTGTCAGAACCGCCGCCCCGATCCCGACGACGCCAATTCGTCGCCTTCGCCCAAAGCCTCTATCCCGGCGGCAGATTGCAATTGCGCCTTCAGGTCGATGACGCGAGCGAGCGTTTCGTCGGATGGCGTGTCGCCGAGTGCTTTTTCAGCGTCTCGTAATTCACGGACGAGCGTCACGTTTCGAGTGTGCGCTGTCACCAGCTGGAGCCAAGCCAATTCGACGTCTTGGAGCGGCGTTTCGGATGAGAGCCACTGATAGCAGCGTTCGCCTGCACCCTTGACCCTGTCATCAACCTTTTGAAATGCAGGTGACCGCCCACGAATGTGGATTTCTTCCTCAAGCGCCTGTCCGTCGGTCGCCTCACTGACGAGACCGATGAGCATATCACGCAAATCCGTGAGTTCTGGTGCGGCAAACTCAAGCGCAGCGAAGTCTTCAAGGTAGCTTTCGATTAACGCCGGATGGCGGATCGCCCCCGCCAAAATAACGGCTTCGCGCTCGCTGATACGTTTACCACCTGACGTCACCCGTCCGCTGCGGATGGTTGAAAGGGTCGGGCGAATGCTGCGCTGGCGCGTTTGCCGGCCCCAGCCCTGTTTACGCGTCTGGCTAGAGCCACGCGTAGTTTCTCTACCGCGATAGGGGACGGGGCCGTCCCGCGCCGTCTGGCTCTCAAACCGCGCCCGCAGCATCTGGCCGTAATGTTTGCGAATTGTCTCGTCGCCAATCTGGCAAACGAGTTGTCCGAGTTGCGCTTCGATCGCGGCGCGTTTTTCGGGCGTCGACCAGTCCTGGTTCTCCGTTTCCCGCGACCAGAGCATGTCGAGAAGTGGTTTTGCGCCGCTCAGCACTTTCTCAATAGCGGCGGGCCCTTCAGCTTTCAGAAGGTCGTCCGGGTCCTGCCCCTCAGGTAACAGCGCGTAGCGCAGTGATTTGCCGGGCATCAGGCGTGGCAGCGCGATGTCGAGCGATCGAAACGCGGCCTTCACCCCCGCCTTGTCTCCATCGAAGCAAAGAAGCGGCTCGTCCGTGATCCGCCACAAGAGCCCGATCTGATCTTCGGTTAGTGCCGTCCCAAGTGGGGCCACCGCGCCGGCAAATCCGGCCATCGCAAGCGCAATCACGTCCATATAGCCTTCAGCGACGATGATCGGGTTTCCGTCATGCGCCGCCTGTCTGGCATTGGCGAGATTGTAGAGGATGTGTCCTTTCCGAAAGAGCGGCGTTTCCGGCGAGTTCAAATATTTCGCTGGAGCATCAGGCGAGAGCGCGCGCCCACCAAAGGCAATCACACGGCGGCGTAAATCTGTGATGGGAAACATCACCCGATCGCGAAACCGATCATAAGCAACCGGGATGTCATCGCCATGGATCAAAAGTCCGGTGGTGACCATCGCCTCCTTGGAAAAACCCTTTGCCGTCAAGTGCTCGCGCAGCGCGTTTCGGCTGTTTGGCGCAAAACCGATCCCGAAGCGCTCCAACGCCGACGCCGACAGGCCGCGATCAGCGAGATAGCCGCGCGCCTTGGCGCCGCCCGCCGTATGCAATTGATCGACGAAAAACTGCTGAGCGGCGGCCATGACGTCATGAAGGCCATCACGCTCCTTCTCCCGACGGTCCGCGTCCGGGTCGCGCTTTGGCATCGGCACGCCCGCCTCGTTCGCGAGGCGTTCAACGGCTTCGGGGAAGCTCACACCTTCCGTTTCAACGAGGAAACGGAAGATGTCACCGTGATTGCCGCTCGAAAAACAGTGATAGAAGCCTTTCGCGTCATTGACCGTGAAGGACGGCGTCTTTTCGGAGTTGAACGGCGAGAGACCAACGAACTCGCGGCCGCGTTTTTTGAGGTCAACACGCCGACCAACCACGTGGCTGACGGGCAGCCGCGCGCGGATCTCATCGAGGAAATTGTTTGAAAAACGCATTAGGGTCCTGACCCTCGCTTTGCGCGGCTCTCCTATTTCTAAAGATATGGCAAGTCCCACTTGCCAAGCCAAGGGCAGAGCGCCAAACGTCCCCGAGACTCACATGGCCTGGGGCTAGCCGATATCATGACACGCTATGAAAACCTGCTTGAGCGGATGAAGAATGGCGAACAGATCGTCATTGACGGTGGCACCGGCACTGAGGTTGAGCGCCGCGGCGTTCCCCAGTTGGAGAACGCCTGGAATAGCGGTGGCACGCTCAGCCATCCTGACATCGTGCGGGCGATCCACGAGGACTATCTGAACTCTGGAGCTGAGATCATCATCTCAAACACGTTTGCGACCTCCCGAAATCTTCTCGAAGATGCAGGTGTGCCTGAGCTTTTCGACGCCTATAACCGGAGCGCAGTCGAGCTTGCCATCGAGGCACGGGACCGCGCTGACAAACCAGATACCGTAATTGCCGGCGGTATCTCCCACTGGTCGTTTTCGCGGCGACTGCCGACCCTGGACGCTCTCAGAGACGGAGCCGCTGATCAGGCGCAAATTATGAAGGAGGCGGGCGCCGATCTCATCATGCTTGAAATGATGGTCGAGGTGCCGCGCATGATGGCCGTGCTGGATGGAGCCTTGTCATCAGACCTCCCGATCTGGGTCGGACTGTCCTGCGCGCCAGAAAAATCTGGGACCATGTGCCTGCAAAACGCTGAGGCCGATAGCAACGGCTTTGTTTACGCTCGCGATGGTGCGTATCTCGCCGACGCCATTTCCGCACTCGACGGCTATGATGTCCCACTTCTCAGCGTCATGCACACCGATGTTCAACACATCGACGCCTGCCTAGACGTTGTCGACAAATACTGGAGTGGGCTCGTCGGCGTCTACGCCCATTCCGGCCGCTTCGTCGATGGCAAATGGGGATTTCAGGACACCATCACGCCCAACGCGTATACAGCGGCGTGCAACACTTGGCTGGATCGTGGTGTAAACTTAATCGGCGGATGTTGCGGCATCAGACCGGATCATATCTCGCACCTGTGCGGTGCGAGACACGAATTTATCGGTTAGGAAGGCTCGCTGGCGCCGGTGCCTACTGGGTGGCAAGAAGGCTCTTCACCTCTTCGCTCGCACGAGCAAAGTCCATCTGACCAGGATATTGCTGCTTCAGCACCGACATGGCGCGGCCCATGTCTTTCATCTCAGCAGCACCGGTCTCTGCAACGGCATTTTGACACGCAAGCTTGATCTCTGACGCATCAAGCTGACGCGGCAAAAACTCCGAAATAATCTCGACTTCGCGCTCTTCCTGCTCAGCAAGGTCAAGACGACCCGCTTCTTCGTAGGTGACCTTCGACTCTTGGCGCTGATTCACCATCTTGCAGAGAAGTGCCATCACTTCGCCGTCGGCAATCGAATCCTTGCCTGCCGAACGCGCAGCAATGTCGCGATCCTTGATGGCCGCGTTCACGAGCCTCAATGTGCACGTCTTGCGACGGTCCTGAGCTTTCATCGCGGCTTTCAATTCGCCGGTGATGCGATCTCGGAGTTCACTCATTCAACTACTCCCGACTAGTCCAGCAGCTATTGCAGGATGTCATGTTGCATTCAATGCTGTGGTTCGCGTTCTACGTGTTCCAGCTCACCGGGATCTTCAACCCGTGCAAGGCCCTGAAGAGTTTCCTCGATTGGTGAACAAATCGTTACCGTCCTCAGTTCGCCCGATCTTCTGTGATCAATCGAGTTCATCTGAACCGCGTTAGCGGCGGCGAGATACGCCGTCCTTGATCCAGGTGCAACTCGAATCCTTTGGGTGTGGACAGACTGACGCGGATTGCGACGGGCATGCCATTCCAGTATGCCAGTCACACCCCAGCTGGAGATGATATATGAACGATCCGTGGCGAGATCAAAAACCGACTGCGCTCATTATCCTTGCGGACGGAACTGTCTTTCGCGGTCAAGGGTTTGGCGCAACTGGGACGGTTGCGGGCGAGGTTTGCTTCAACACCGCCATGACCGGCTATCAAGAGGTGCTCACCGACCCGTCTTATGCGAGCCAAATCATCACATTCACCTTTCCACATATCGGAAATGTGGGGACAAATGACGATGATATCGAGACGGTAAATGCTGCCGCTGCGATTGGCGCCGTCGGCGCGATTGTTCGGATGCCAATCACGACGCCTTCAAATTATCGCGCACTTGCGGGCCTTTCGGAGTGGATGGCGTCACGGCAGATCATCGGCGTTTCAGGTGTCGATACCCGGGCACTGACCAATCATATCCGCGAAAACGGCATGCCTAATGCGGTCATTGCCCACGATCCTTCGGGGAACTTCGACGTCGAGACCCTGAAATCAAAGGCAACGGCGTGGCACGGGATCGATGGCACGGATCTGGTTCCGGGCGTAACGGCAGCACAGCGGTTCGATTGGCGTTCAGGCACCTGGGATTGGGATGCGAACGGCTTTGAGACGATGGGCGACGATGCCCTTCCCCACCATGTCGTGGCGATCGACTACGGCGTGAAGCGAAACATCTTGCGTCTTCTTGTAAACGCTGGATGCCGGGTCACTGTGGTGCCGGCTACGACGGATGCCGATACGATATTGGGTCTCGAGCCAGACGGCGTCTTCCTTTCAAACGGCCCTGGCGATCCGGCGGCGACCGGCGAATATGCCGTTCCGACAATCAAAGCCATTATCGACAGCGGCATTCCAACGTTCGGGATTTGTCTCGGCCATCAAATGCTGGGTCTCGCGCTTGGCGGCCAGACCATGAAAATGCACCAGGGGCACCACGGCGCGAACCATCCAGTGATGGATCACACCACCGATAAGGTCGAAATCGTCTCGATGAACCACGGCTTTGCGGTTGATCCAGCGACACTCCCGTCAACGGTGAAGCAGACCCACGTCTCGCTCTTTGATGGCACGAATTGCGGTTTGGAAGTGTCTGACAAGCCAGTGTTTTCTGTCCAGCATCATCCAGAGGCATCACCCGGGCCGATGGATTCGCACTACCTGTTTGATCGCTTTGTCGGTCTGATCAAGGAGCACAAAAAGGCGGCCTAGGGTCAGGACCCTAAGCCTCAATCTCCCTTGATTGTTTCGAGCGACGCCGCCGAAACATAACGAGCGAACCGGAAACCCAGCCAATCACGGCGCCAAGCCCGCCGTAAAGAAGCCCTTCTTGAAGGATGGGAACGGCAGGTCGATAGATCGCCGCGGTTTGGGCCATGAGCCGGAAATCCATCGACGTTAAAAGGACGAGACCGCGCACAAGCGGGTCAGCCTCTGAAAGCCGCTGGTCTTGGATCTCCAGCCGCTCATGTCTTTCGACCATCGCACTGACGGAGATTCCGCGATCGAAGACAAACGGATCATTGGAGCCGGAGTAACGCTCTAGTGCGGCATTTCGAGAGAGCCCCTGCCGCGCGGCATCCGCATCAAATCGGGCGACCTCAACGGCGAGCGCCTCGGTCGCGCCGCTCAGACGCTGTCGGTATTGCTGGGTAAACTCCGGCAGTTGCGAAAAACTGACGACGCCGAGCAGTAGACAGAGCCAGCGCACGATCCGGCGCATGGGTTTTACAATTGTGCGGCGTTGAACGTATCGCAGGCTTCCATGGAGCCGGTGTCAAAACCGGTTTTGAACCAACGTTGGCGCTGCTCAGACGTTCCGTGGTTGAAGCTCTCCGGCACGACATAGCCTTGCATGCGCTTTTGGATCGCGTCGTCTCCGATCTGCGAGGCCGCATTCATGGCCTCCACGAGGTCACCCTGCTCAATCCAACCCTGTTCACGGGTGTGATAGCCCCAAATGCCAGCGAAACAGTCCGCTTGAAGCTCGACCCGGGTCGACATTCGGTTGCGCTCGATTTCGGACAATTGCCTGCGCATCTGATTGAACTTCGGCAGAACGCCGATCAGGTTTTGAACGTGATGGCCCACTTCATGCGCCAAAACATAGGCCTGGGCGTAGTCGCCTGGGGCCTCAAAACGCGTGTGCAGCTCGCGGTAAAAGCCAAGGTCAATGTACACCTTCTCATCACCTGGGCAGTAAAACGGCCCAGTCGCAGACGACGCAAAACCGCACGCCGATTGTACGCGGTCGGTGAAAAGAACGAGCGATGGCTCGCGATAGCGCGCGCCTGCCGCCTCGAAGATCGCATGCCAAATGTCTTCGGTATCCGCCAGCACGGTCGAGACGAACTGCTTCATCTCGTCATCCGTACCACCGCCAGAGGACGGTTGGTTAAACTGCGTTTGCTGCGGCGCAATCGATCCACCGCCGCCAGAGAGCAGTGTGAGCGGATTGATCCCTAGGACCCAAGACACGATCAGGATGAGAACGATGCCGCCAAGGCCGAGGCCGCCGCTTGCCCGACTTGGTCTTGCGATCCGCCCACGACTGCGCGGAAATGAAAGGCCGCCGCCTCCGCCGCCACCCCGGCGATCCTCAACGTTTGAACTTTGTCGCCGTCCGCGCCACCGCATGACTGCCACTCCCCTCTTCTCTCCGTTTGCGAGCTTAGCAAGGGAATGGTGTCAGGAAAACGGCGTTCATGCCGCGCTTCATTGTCTCTTCAGACAAAGAAAAAGCGAGCCGTGGCTCGCTTTCTCGAAGTTCGAAGTCCGTTGGTTTCAACTACCGAAGCAGATCAGAAAACCATTTGCGAAGGCTTGTCATTTGACAGCGAAATGTCGCGTGCCTGTGCAGGTCTGGCCTATGATTTCCCAGTGCCGCTTCGCCCAACAATTTGAGCTTGAGCATTGGATTCCCTTTCGAATTTGCCGTAATGCGCAATCAGTGCATTCGTGAGGCTAAAATGCGCACAAAGTACGCCTTTGTCAACCAGGCACTCGAAAATGGTGCGCACCACCCGGTTGCATCCGCTCGCAGTCGCCGTCATTATCCCGGCGTCGGCGTCGTGTAAGGTGGAGTAAAGTGACGTGCAGAGATCCGACCGATCCATGTCACCAGATCAGTTTCGAGCCTGGCGTAAGTCATTGGGATTACGTCAAAAAGAGGCGGCAGAGCGCCTTGGGCTCAAGAAGCGAATGATCCAATATTATGAAACGGGTGTGAGGGACGGAAAGAAGGTCCAGATCCCGAAATATGTCCGCCTCGCCTGCTACGCATTGTCCGATGGCGTCGAGGACTATAACGGCAAGGATGCCAACCGCATGACGCTCGAAAACGGACACGACAAGAGCTGACTTTTCGTGTCCCCTCCTCGATTTGTGTCGAGAAATGCAAGAAGCCTCTTTCGGTTGGCGCCCTGACCGCGTAAACGACGCGCTTAGCCCACATCTTTGATCTTTTGCGCGCGCCACTTGTCCGCTCGCGCACCCAGGAAAGCGGTCCGCATGCCGAAACGCGAAGACATAAACTCGATCCTCGTGATTGGCGCAGGGCCGATCATTATCGGCCAGGCTTGCGAGTTCGACTATTCCGGAACGCAGGCCATCAAAGCGCTCAAAGATGAGGGGTATCGGGTCATCCTGGTCAACTCGAACCCCGCCACCATCATGACGGATCCAGAGATGGCCGACGCCACCTATGTCGAGCCGATCACGCCGGAGATCGTCGCAAAGATCATCGAGAAGGAGAAGCCGGACGCGATCCTCCCCACTATGGGCGGTCAGACGGCGCTGAACTGCGCGCTCTCCCTCAACAAAATGGGCGTCTTGGCCGAACACAAAGTCGAGATGATCGGCGCCCGCGCTGAAGCCATCGACAAGGCGGAGGATCGCGCGCTTTTCAAACAAGCAATGGCGAAAATCGGGCTCGAAACGCCGCGCTCCGTGCTCGCGCACTCCATGGGCGATGCGTATCAGGCCCTCCGGGACATTGGCCTCCCCGCCATCATCCGGCCGTCATTCACGCTCGGCGGGACCGGCGGCGGCATTGCCTATAACCGGCAGGAGTTTCTCGACATCGTCGAGGGCGGGCTGGACGCGTCGCCGACCACCGAAGTTCTGATCGAAGAATCTGTCCTTGGGTGGAAAGAATTCGAGATGGAAGTGATCCGCGACCGCGCGGACAATTGCATCATCATCTGCTCGATTGAAAACGTTGACCCGATGGGTGTCCACACGGGTGACTCCATCACCGTCGCTCCAGCGTTGACACTCACCGACAAGGAATATCAGCGCATGCGGACGGCTTCGATCGCTGTCCTGCGTGAGATCGGCGTCGAAACTGGCGGCTCAAACGTCCAGTTCGCGGTCAATCCTGCTGACGGTCGTTTGGTGGTAATAGAGATGAACCCGCGTGTCTCTCGCTCGTCGGCGCTCGCGTCAAAAGCGACCGGCTTTCCGATCGCGAAAGTCGCGGCAAAGCTCGCGATCGGCTACGCGCTCGACGAATTGGAAAACGACATTACGGGCGGCGCGACGCCAGCCTCATTTGAGCCGACGATCGACTATGTCGTGACCAAAATTCCGCGCTTTGCCTTTGAGAAATTCCCAGGCGCCGAACCAACGCTGACCACGTCCATGAAGTCTGTCGGCGAGGTGATGGCGATCGGACGGTGCTTCCAGGAAAGCTTTCAAAAGGCCCTTCGCGGTCTGGAGACGGGGCTCAGCGGTCTCAATGAAATTGAGATTGAGGGTCTGGGCATCGGTGATGATAAGAACGCCATCCGAGCCGCGCTGGGCACCCCAACACCGGAGCGCATCCTCAAGGTCGCCCAGTGCATGCGCATCGGCGTCGACCACGCCCAAATCCACGAGAGCTGCCGCATCGACCCGTGGTTTCTTGAGCAAATGCAAGAGATCATCGACATGGAGGCCAAGGTTCGAGAACGCGGCCTTCCAGAGAGCCGCCACGGCTTACGCTTGCTGAAATCCATGGGCTTTTCGGATGCGCGTCTCGCCGAGTTGGCGGGGTTGGAGGCGTCTGAGGTCGTTGCTGCCCGCGACGCACTGGATGTCCATCCAGTCTACAAACGGATCGACACGTGCGCGGCCGAGTTCGCGGCGCCGACGGCCTATATGTACTCAACCTATGAGACCGATTTTGCTGACGGTCCGGAAGACGAAGCGCGCCCATCCGATAAGACCAAGGTGATCATCCTTGGCGGCGGTCCCAACCGGATCGGCCAAGGGATCGAGTTTGATTATTGCTGCTGCCACGCCGCGTTTGCGCTGTCTGACG
This sequence comes from Pseudomonadota bacterium, assembly GCA_039026395.1. GTDB lineage: Bacteria > Pseudomonadota > Alphaproteobacteria > Rhizobiales > JAKSCL01 > JBCCMK01. Next base: position 14,567 of record JBCCMK010000028.1, read on the forward strand.
CCGGCTATGAAACGGTGATGATCAACTGCAACCCCGAGACGGTCTCCACCGACTATGACACGTCCGACCGGCTCTATTTCGAGCCGCTCACCGCAGAAGACGTGATCGAGATAATCAAGCGCGAACAGTCGAACGGCACCGTACTCGGCGCCATCGTCCAGTTTGGCGGGCAGACGCCATTGAAGCTCGCGGCCGCCCTTGAAGCGGCGGACATCCCAATCCTCGGGACATCGCCAGACGCCATCGATCTCGCTGAGGATCGCGATCGGTTCAAGCGCCTTCTGGACAAGCTCAAGCTGCGCCAACCGAAAAACGGCATCGCATTTTCCGTTGAGCAATCACGCCTTGTGGCATCAGACCTCGGTTTTCCCGTCGTCGCGCGTCCCTCAAACGTTCTTGGCGGTCGTGCAATGGCGATCCTCCATGATGAGCGGGCGTTCGATAGCTACTTGCTCGGCACAATCCCAACGCTTGTGCCGGAGGATGTGAAGGCCAAATATCCCAATGACAAAACCGGCCAAATCAACACTGTGCTGGGGCAAAATCCTCTGCTCTTTGACCGGTTCTTGTCTGGCGCTGTTGAGATTGATGTCGACGCCCTCTGTGATGGCGATGACGTCTTCGTCGCCGGGATCATGGAACACATTGAGGAGGCGGGCATTCACTCCGGCGATTCCGCCTGTTGGTTACCGCCGCAATCTCTTACCGATGACCAACTCGAACGGCTGAAGGCCGAGACACGGGCACTCGCTCTCGCTCTCGACGTGCGTGGGCTGATGAACGTTCAGTTCGCGATCAAAAACGATGAGATCTACATCATCGAGGTGAACCCGCGTGCGAGCCGGACCGTGCCGTTTGTTGCAAAAGTCATCGGCGAGCCGATTGCTAAGATCGCATCACGCGTCATGGCAGGCGAAAAGCTGAGCGAGATTGGGTTCCAGCCCAAACCACGCGCCCATATCGCGGTAAAGGAAGCGGTTTTTCCCTTCAACCGCTTCCCAGGCGTTGACACGGTGCTCGGCCCCGAAATGCGCTCAACTGGCGAGGTAATCGGCCTCGACATGGACGCAACCACGGCATTTGCAAAAAGCCAGATCGCGGTCGGAACGGTGTTGCCGCTCAACGGAACCGTCTTTCTGTCTGTTCGCGACGAGGACAAATCCACTATCCTCGAAACCGCCAAACTCCTGACGAGGCTCGGCTTTAAGCTCATCGGCACAGGCGGAACCGCACGTGCACTCGCGCAAAACGGGCTAGAGTGCACAAAAATCAACAAGGTGCTTGAAGGACGGCCCCATATCGTCGATGCTATCACGAATGGTGAAGTCCAACTGGTCATCAACACGACCGAGGGGCCCAAGGCACTTGAGGACAGTCGTTCGCTGAGGCGGGCAGCGTTGATGAACAAAGTCCCCTATTATACGACGCTTGCTGGCGCCGTGGCTGCCGCCTCGGGGATTGAGGCTTACGCGACGGGAACTTTGAGTGTGAAGCCACTTCAGGACTATTTCGCCACGCACTGAGCGCCAAGGCGGAAGTTTTGAGCAATTTGTTCAACGCTTCCCATATAGGCCGGATGCGCGGTTGCGAGACGGGAAGGAGCACGGGATGGAAAAGATCCCCATGACGACAGAGGGTTTTGAAGCCCTGCAAGAAGATTTGAAGCGGATGAAATCCGTGGAGCGCCCGCGCATCATCCAGGCGATCGCTGAAGCGCGCGCCCATGGCGACCTGTCGGAAAATGCCGAATACCACGCCGCGAAAGAAGCGCAGGGTATGAATGAGGCCCGCATTGCCGAGCTTGAAGAAAAGCTTGGGCGTTCGGAGATCATCGACATTACGAAGCTCTCGGGCGATAGCGTGAAATTCGGCGCAACCGTCACCCTCGTCGATGAGGACACGGACGAAGAAAAGACCTACAAAATCGTCGGGGATCTCGAAGCCGATGTGAAGACCGGTAAGATTTCAATCTCGTCGCCCATCGCACGCGCGCTCATTAGCAAGTCCATCGGCGACAGCGTCGAGGTGATGGCGCCTGGCGGTGCTCGCTCCTACGAGATCTTGAACGTGGTCTACATCTAGGGCTCGACCGAGACGTCACTGAAATCCTCAACATCAGCCTTTAGCAACGACGGCGTCCAACCGGGCAGTTGGCGCGACGCTTTTGATGTCGTGCTGCCGCTCGTTCCAGCGCTCGTGATGTTCGGCCTCGCGATCGGCGTCCTGGCAGCATCGAACGGCTTTAGCCTGCTTGAGGCCGTGCTGATGTCCGGCCTCGTCTTTGCGGGCGCGTCGCAAGTCGCAGCGCTTGAAGCTTGGATGAACCCGCCTGTCGCGGTTGCACTGGCGGCTATCGTTGCCGCCGTAAATTCACGCTATTTTCTGGCTGGCGCGACGCTTTCGCCGATCCTGAAAGGGTCGGGCTTTGCGACGACGTTCACCGGGCTCTTTCTGACGACTGATCCCAATTGGGCAACTGTCATGCAGCGCGAGGGCGCCGCCGAAGAGCGCCGCAACTTCCTCATCCGAAGCGGCGTCTTCATCCTCGTGATCTGGCTCGTTACCACCGCGTGCGGCTACTTCCTGGGCGAGCAGATCACGGACCTCAACGCCGTTGGCATCGACCTTTTGGTCATGGTCTATTTCGCGCTGATCCTCGTGCCAGCCTGGAAAACACGCTGGTCAAAGGCCGCGTCCTGGGTTGCCGCCATCGGCGTATCACTGACGATCTGGCACACCTTTGGCGGCCACACGCACATCGTGGTTGGCGCGCTCGTATCGGCCCTCATCGCCGCGTTTTGGCACTCTGACGAGGAGCCTAGCGATGACGCCTGATCTTTTCGCAGTAAGGCCCGAGATGATGATCGCTATTCTTGCGATGTGCGCGGCAACGTTCGGATTGAAGGTCGCTGGCTATCTGACCACACGGTTCCTCAACCCGACACCGGCAATTGAGCGGTTTTTGAACGCGCTACCAGCGGGCGTGCTCCTCTCGTTCGTTGCGCCCATGGTCGTGACGGCAGGTGCAGCTGGGGTGACGGGTCTGATCGCAGCGCTCGCGTGTTTCATTGGCACGAGGCGCATGTTGCTCTCAACATTTGTGGGCGTCGCCGCAGGTCTCATTGTCAGGCACAGCCTGCCACTTATCGGAGGTTAGGTTGAGAACTCATATTCCTGGTGCGTTTAGTTGGAGCAGATTTGGTTTCCTGCACGGCGCAAGACCACAGGAAGTCTCCCTGACTTTCAAGGTCTTGCAACACAGCAGGCAATCAAATCTGCCCAATCTTCCAGACGTCGAATTGGCGTCAATCTGATCGCAATTTGAATTTGACCGGGCACAAAGCCCGCTCTGCACTCAAATTACGCCTAGCTTTTAGCCGTTTCAGACGCCAAACACATCAGGAATATGAGTTCTCAACCTAAACACCCTCAATCGGCACGCCGGGCTCATACTTCGTCTGCCTGAGCGCCAGCGAGGTCCTCACGCCAGCAACATTTGGCGCGGCCGTGAGATCTTCGATCACGAAGCGCTGAAACGCGTCCATATCCGGCGCGACACAGCGCAACATGAAGTCAATCTCGCCCGAGAGCATGTGCGCCTCTCGCACATAGGGCCAGCCATCGATTGCGTCTTGAAATGCGGTAAGGTCCGCGTCGGCCTGGGAATGCAGGCTAATCATGGCAAAGACAGTGACCTCAAACCCCAGCGATTTTTGATCAACGTCCGCGTGGTAGCCGACCAAAATGCCTGCTTCTTCCAGCGCCCGAACCCTCCTGAGGCAGGGCGGCGCTGAAATACCAGCGCGTTTGGCCAGTTCGACATTCGTGATCCGACCATCGGCCAGAAGCTCGCGCAATATGATGCGATCGATCTCGTCAAGCTTGACGCGCATCATAAACCCCCTGACTGTGCCGCGATTCCCGCTCACTCGCTGTGCAAACACTGGCCCATAATGACCGCTCCGCGCAATAATATTGCGTATCGTCCCCAAACCACTTGGATTTTGACCGACGGAAAGGCCGGTGACCGGGTGCAGTGCTTGGGCGTTACGGAAGCTATGGGGCTCGAGGCGGAGGAGCGGATTGTCGACCCCGGCAAGCTCGCCGCACTTCTCATGCCGCGCTGGCCGATCCCCTGGCGCCATCGGCCGGGCAGACCGTCGAGCCCGATCAATCCGCCCTTTCCGGATTTAGCAATCGCGACCGGCCGACGAACTGTTGCTTACCTTCGCGCGCTGAAGGGTGCATCGCCTCGAACGTTCACCGTCTTTTTGAAGGATCCGCGCACGGGCGCAAAGACAGCGGACTTTATTTGGGTGCCGGAGCACGATGCGCTGCGCGGTGACAACGTCATGACCACGCTGACATCACCGCACCGCCAATCGAGAGAGGCGCTCTCGAAGGCACGCGCCGCACCACATGCTGAAATTGACGGTCTCAAAAGCCCGAGGCTTACGGTTTTGGTCGGTGGCGATAGCGGCAATCACACCTTCACACCCGACGATAGCGCGAGGCTCGCGCGGCATTTGAAGTCCGCTACCGAAAGCGGTTGGAGCCTGATGGGATCACTCTCGAGGCGGACTGACACCTCCGGCCCGCATCTTAAACACGCGATTGCGTCAGTGTTTGAGGAAACCGGCGGCTATCTCTGGGACGGAAACGGCGAAAACCCATACTCAGCGCTCCTTGCCAAAGCCGACGCCATCATTGTGACGGCCGATTCCGTCAACATGGTCGGGGAGGCACTCGCCACCGGCGCGCGTGTGGCAGTCTTTGAGCCATCCGCCAGAACACAAAAGAGAACACAAAAGATTGAGCGCTTCCTCGCAGCCTTGCGAGAGCGCGGCTTCATCCACACATGCGATGAAACACTTGAATCAGGTGGACAGCCGCCCTTCGACGCGACGCCTGAGATAGCGCAAGCGATCCTCAATCGATATTCTGTCTTTCGAGAAAAGCACCGCTGAACGCGGAAAGGACAAAGAGATGGCCAACCGCCACGCCAAAGTCATCATCATCGGGTCAGGCCCTGCAGGCTACACCGCTGCGATCTACGCGGCCCGCGCCATGCTTGAACCCATGCTCATTTCAGGCATTCAGCCGGGTGGTCAGCTGACGATCACCACCGATGTCGAGAACTATCCGGGCTTTGCCGACGTCATACAAGGCCCGTGGCTGATGGATCAGATGAAGGCGCAGGCCGAGCATGTCGGCACGACCATCGTCTCCGACCATATTCAATCGGTCGATCTGAACACGCGGCCTTTCCGGCTCGTCGGAGACGGCGGCGACACTTACACCGCGGACGCGCTCATCATTTCGACCGGCGCGCAGGCGAAGTGGCTCGGACTTCCATCTGAGCAAGAATTCATGGGCGTCGGCGTTTCGGCGTGCGCGACCTGCGACGGCTTTTTCTATCGCGGCAAAGACGTAATCGTGGTCGGCGGCGGCAACACCGCCGTGGAAGAAGCGCTCTTCCTTACGAATTTCGCAAAGTCCGTCACACTCGTTCACCGGCGTGATAGCCTGCGTGCTGAAAAGATCCTGCAAAACCGCCTCCTCAACCATGAGAAGATAGCGGTGGTTTGGGATCACGTGGTCGACGAGGTCTTGGGCGGCGGCGAGCCGAAAGGCGTCACGGGCGCAAGACTGCAAAACGTCCAGACCGGCGAAACGCAGGATCTGGCAGCCGATGGCGTTTTCGTTGCGATCGGGCACCAACCGGCGACCAGTCTTTTTGACGGAAAACTCGAGATGAAGCAGGGCGGCTACATCGTTACCGCTCCAGATTCGACCGCGACCAGCATTCCAGGCGTCTTTGCCGCTGGCGACGTGACCGACGATATCTACCGGCAAGCGGTGACCGCCGCCGGCATGGGCTGCATGGCAGCTCTGGAAGCCGAAAAGTTCCTCGCTGAGGAAGTGGAGACGCTTCAGGCCGCTGAATAGCCGAGTAGGCCAGCCTCCATGCCACTCGACTGGGATAAACTCCGCGTTTTCCGTGCGGTTGCCGAAGCAGGCAGCCTTACCCACGCCGGGGACACGTTGGGCCTCTCCCAGTCAGCGGTTTCGCGACAGGTCTCAGGCCTAGAAGGCGAGATCGGCGCGACGCTCTTTCACCGTCATGCGCGCGGGCTCGTGCTGACCGAACAGGGTGAACTTCTCTACCGCGCCGCTAAGGACGTCTCGGAGAGGCTCTCAGCGGTCAAAACGCAATTGGTGGACGCGAAGTCCCGCCCGACCGGCGAACTCAGGATTACAACGACGGTTGGGCTCGGATCCGCGTGGCTGACCCCGCGTATCAAGGACTTCGTCACTCTCTATCCCGACATCAATCTTCAGCTTCTCTTGAGCGATAACGAGCTCGACATCGCCATGCGGGAGGCCGATGTCGCGATCCGGCTCCGGCAGCCCGTCCAACCGGAACTCATTCAGCGCAAGCTCTTCACGGTGCACCTGCACCTTTACGCGTCACCGGAATATTTGAAATCACGACGATCGCCGCGCACGGTCGAGGACCTCAAACACCACCGCCTCGTGACATATGGGGATGGTCTGCCGAACAATCTTCGAGACCTAAACTGGCTCGAATCAGCAGGCATGACCAGCGATGAGCGCCGACCCTCGGTTTTCAGGGTCAACAATCTTTACGGGTTGAAGCAGGCGATCCAAGCGGGCATTGGCATCGCAGTGTTGCCAGATTACATCATCGGTGGATCGCGGAATATTGTGCAAATCAACCTTGAAGATGTCGAGCTGCCCTCCTTTGACACGTATTTCGTGTATGCCGCAGAAATGAGGAATACCGCGCGAATTCAAGTATTTCGGGACTTTTTGCTCGATAAAGCAAAACAGTGGCGATACTGACCGCGTGACGTCACCCTGTGCATAACAAGGGCTTTGCTATGCGTTTTGCGCATAGCTGACATGCTCTCCCTCGGGTTGCTGTGTGCGACATTCTGCCCATATTCATAGCATCAGTAGACGGACGGTTTTCGAGTTTCCTCCCACTCCCAAACCTTGTCTTCTGTTCCCTCTGGAATGGTTTGCATAGCAAACACACTTGGCCGGATCGTTAGATCCGGCCAATTTTTTTCTGGCCTTGAAGATTGGTTAGAAAAGGCGCCGCCTACATGAAGAGGCGCTCGCCCTCCAGGCCCGCGTAGAGATCGGCGACAAACTCGCCATAGCCGTTATAAAGCCGCGTCGGGACCCTGCGGTCTTCGCCGATCAGTTCTTCAGTCGCTTGGCTCCAACGCGGGTGCGGCACTTCCGGGTTCACATTGGCCCAAAAGCCATATTCACGAGACTGAATTTCTTCCCAGAACGACACCGGCCGCTCTTCGGTGAACGACATACGCACGATCGATTTGACCGCCTTGAAGCCGTATTTCCAGGGCTGGTGAAGGCGGATCGGCGCGCCGAATTGTTTAGCGAGCGGTTTGCCGTAAGCACCGGTCACCATGAAGGAGAGTTCATTTGCAGCCTCCTCAATCGTGACGCCCTCGACATAGGGCCACGGGTACCAGCTCTGTTTTTGCCCCGGCGCGACTTTCGGATCGAGGAAGGTTTCAAAGCGGACATATTTCGCGCTGCTGAGGGGTTTGGCGTAGGCGACCAAGTCCTTCAGCGGAAAGCCAGACCACGGCACTGTCATGGCCCACGCCTCCACGCAGCGGTGTCGGTAGACACGCTCTTCAACGCTCATGGCACGGATGATGGTGTCGAAATCAACCGTGCGCTCCTCTTCGACCAGACCGTCAAAGGTGATCGCCCAGGGCCGCGTCTCTAGCTTTTGTGCCGCGCGCGATATGCGCTTATGGGAGCCGAACTCATAGAAATTATTGTAGGTCGACGCGATACCTTCGTCGGTCAACGGTCGCTCCACCTGATAGCGCTCGTTGCGCGGCGCCGGGTAAAGCTCCGCGGTCGGATCGGTTTCGGCTAGTGCACCTTGGACCGAACCGCCAATCGCCACACTTGCCGCGCCAAACCCCGCTGCCGCCAGGAATGAACGCCGGTTGAGAAACACGTGTTCAGGCGTTGCGGCGGATTCAGGGATTTCCCAGCCGCGTTTGGTTTTGAAAAGCATGGACAGGCCTCCAGAGCGAGCGTTTCATTCGCACCTAGAGGCCTAACCGTTTATTTTCAACTCACAGCCGCGTCAGGCCGCGCGTCGTTGCGCTGCCGTTTCGATCACGGCGTCGGCGCTGCGTCCTGCGAGTTCAGCCATGTGATCAAACGCGGCGGTGTAAAACCCGACGCCCGCTGAAATCGAGCGCAACTCAATGATCAGGTCAGAGAGTTCTGACCCAGGCATTTCCGCCTCGATCTGATCCCAGCCATCCCAGTCTGGACGTGCGTCAAAGCCGAGAATGTGCCCACGGCGCCCCGAAACAATGGCATTTGCCTTGGCCGTTGCATCACTCGGCACGGTGATCGTCACGCGCATGACGGGCTCAAGGAGCACAGGCGAACAGTGCGGCAAACCCTCGGCCATTGCGAGCCGTCCTGCCATTTTGAAGGCCTGCTCCGAGGAATCGACCGAATGGTACGAACCGTCAGTGAGCGTCACCGCGACGTCGACGACCGGGAAGCCTAACGGGCCGCGCGCGAGATAGTCCTCGATCCCTGCCTTCACAGCGGGGATATACTGCTTCGGCACGACCCCACCGGTGATCGTATCGTCAAAGCCGAAGCCCTCGCCGCGTGTCAGCGGTTTGATATTGAGCACCACGTCACCGAACTGACCGTGACCGCCTGACTGCTTCTTATGGCGCCCACGCTGGGTGATCGTTTTGCGGATCGTCTCGCGGTAGCCAATACTCGCTTCTGAGATATCAACCGGGATGCCGTATTTCCCGGTCAATCGTTCCAGTGCGACGCGAAGATGCATCTCGCCTTGACCAGAGAGCACCATCTCTCCGGCGTCTTGGTTGTGGTCAAGGGTGAGCGATGGGTCCTCATCGAGCACCTTGCCGAGCGCTGTCGCAAGTTTCACCTCGTCCTTGCGCTCCGAAGCCGAAACGGCTTTTGCGTACACAGGAAATGGCGTTTCGAACGTCAGCACTTGGTCTGGCGCTGCCTTTTCGACCGTCAGCGTATCGCCCGTCGCCGCGCACTCGACCCGCCCGAGCGCGACGATGTCGCCAGCGTCTGCGCCGTCGCTCTTCCTCGCATCCTGGCCCATGACCGTGAATGTGGCGGAAACCCGGGCACTTTCACCCGATGGGGCGGTGACCGTCTCGCCATCATGGACAGAGCCCCGCAGCACGCGAGCCACCGAAAGCTTGCCGCCATGGGTGGTGTGGATCGTTTTTAACACCTGCAAGAGTGCCGGGCCGTCATCTTCGACGCTCAACCGGTCGCGCACGCGATCGAGACCGCCGATTTCATGGCGAATGGCTTTGAGGAGCCTCAAGATGCCGTTGCCGCGCTCTGCAGCACCGATCATCACCGGGCAGATCTTGCCCTCAATGACGTCAGCCGCGAGATCGTCAAAAACGCGGTCGCGTGGCGGCTCCATATCGTCCAGAAGCTGCTCCATCAGGTCATCATCATAATCGGCGAGCTGCTCCAGCATGCCGTAGCGGGCCTCAGCCTCGCGGTCTGCCGTGTCCGCCGGGATCTCGATCACCTCGCTTGCCGCATGCTCGCGATAAACAAATGCTCGCTCCAGCGCGAGATCGACAAAGCCCGTGGCGACGCCGTTTTCCCAGATCGGAATCTGCCGCAAAACGAGCGGGAGACGGCTCGTTGGCTGCAAAAGCGGCACGAGATCACGCAGGCGCCCCGTCGCTTTGTCGATTTTATTGATGAACAGGATGTGCGGAATGCTGCGTTCTTCGAGCGAGCGCAAGATGACCTGGAGCGCGGGAAATTTCTTTTCGTCCGGTTCGCAGACGACGATTGCCGCATCAACGGCTGGAATGACGGGCGCGCTTTCGAATTGAAACTCCACCGAGCCCGGACAATCGACGAAATGGAAACGGTCGCCCATGAAATCGATGGATGCGAAATTCGCCTCCACGCTCATTTGGTGAGCGCGCGCTTCGGGAGCGCCGTCTCCGACCGTGTTCTTGTCGGCGACCGTGCCCTGGCGGTTGATCGCGCCGGTTCTGGCGAGGATTGCTTCGAGGAGAGAGGTTTTTCCAGATTGAAACGGACCGACGATCGCGATCGCTCTAGCGCCGGTTGGGCGTCCTTCTGACTGTGTCATGGCAAATGTCTCCCCTTCGGTTGTACCGAGCGAGGAGGACCGCTCCCCACGCGGTCATGTGATGGTGACGGCTTCTTTGCGAGCCGTGCACACGCATCGTTCCAAGCCAGGTTTAGCTTGGCAAGGGGAGGAGAGGCCGAATTCGCTCCGTAAGACTACGGATAGACAGGGCCCTGACTGGCGAAGCCGACTTTCAATCAGAAGTCGAGGACGTACCCCGCCGCTTCTAGCTCTTGGCGCATTGTCTGATCGGCAAAGACCTTCGCGTAGTTCACAGCTAGGTGCGTCTCCGCATCGATGACAGCATCGGGCATGAAGAGGCGAACCTCTTGAGCCATCACCCCGATCTGCGGCGCAACGCCCGTGACATAGCGATATTCATAGAGCTTCAGACCGTTAGAGAACGTCATCAGTTCAACGATGTCAGTCTTGATGCGCCGATCGGAACTAAAGACAGGATCACTGCCAGTCATCATCATGCTGCCAGTGTCAGAGTCATCGTAGTCATCATCAAGATCGTCTTCGTCACCGCAGAAGGCGCCTTCGCCAGACCGCGAACCGCAACGCGTGATAGACGCAATTGAAGATGGACCTTTAATGCGCGGATCGTCTTCACGATGCCGCCGGATGAGAGACTTGGGTTCCGGTCCCCAGTAAAGACGGAGGCCACCCCAAGCAGCGGTGTAATCGTCTTCGCCGACGCGGCCTTCACCGAAGACGGTTACGCCGACACGATTCTCAAACGGCAATTGGTACTCAAGACCCGCCGCAGCTTGGCTGCCGCGCGCCGTATAACGATAGCCAGCTGACAGGCGAAGGTCGTCGATGGGATAGAGCGCGATATCGGCAATCCCGAACGCTTCATCTTCGACATTCTGACCGAAGCTTAGACCGCCGGTCGCCTCAAGCGAGATGCGGCCGAGGTAAATCTCAAGTTCGGGGCCGACGCGGCCGTAATGCTCAGGCGAGGTATAGCTCCAGTCACCATAGATGCCGATCAAACCGATCGAAGGGTCTCGTGCAAAGATATGAAGCCCGCCAAAGAGGACCGTGTCTTCGTCCCACGTCCCAGCTAGCGCATCAATCTGGACACCGAGGATCGGGATATAAGGCACGGGGACGGAGAGCGATCCTGCGACCGCAGCAATCGCCTCATCGTCAATGACACCACCAAGGACGCCTAATTTCCCGTTGACGCCGGATACAGCGGGGAGCCGCTCCGCAACCGTCCCGGATGGAACGGTGAAGAGGTCAGCTGCACTTGCCGACGCTATGCCCATGAGCCCCGCAAGGCCCGACATCAAAACTCGACTTAGCGCCATATTTTTTCCGCCTGCGCTCCTGTTTCCGCAAACGCACCCTATCGGGGCGACTGAGCGCAGCAAGCGTTAAGTCAGAACCACAGCGCGTGACTGTTGATCCGTGATATTCCAGCAACAATCCTTGTTAACTCAAAGCGTTGCAGAACTTTTGAATACGTTGACAAGCTTCTGTTAACGCCTCGGTCGACGTCGCGTAGGAGATTCTAAAGTTCGGCCCCAAGCCGAAAGCTGAGCCGTGAACCACAGCAACGCCCTCACTATCGAGAAGCTCCGTGACAAAGTCCTCATCGGACTCGATCGTCTTGCCCGATGGCGCCGTCTTGCCAATCGTGGCTGAGCAATCCGGATAGACATAAAACGCGCCCTCAGGGGTCGGGCATGAAATGCCATTTGCCTGGTTCAGCATTGACACGACCAAGTCTCGCCGTTCCTGAAAGATTGCGCGCCGCTCGGGTATGAAATCTTGCGTACCGTTCAGCGCCTCAACCGCCGCCCACTGGGTGATCGAACATGTGCCTGACGTCTGTTGACCCTGAACTTTGGTCATTGCCTTGATGAGATCGAGCGGTCCCGCCGCATATCCAAGCCGCCATCCAGTCATCGCATAGGCTTTGGAGACTCCGTTCATGGTGAGCGTGCGCTCATAGAGTTTTGGTTCGACCTGCGCGGGCGTTGTAAAAACAAAATCGCCGTAGCAGAGGTGCTCATACATATCGTCGGTCAGCACCCAAACATGCTCATGCTTCAAGAGCACGTTGGTCAGACCCTTCAACTCGTCTCTGATATAGGCAGCGCCCGACGGGTTCGATGGCGAGTTGAAGATCAGCCACTTCGTTTTCGGCGTGATCGCGGCGTCGAGCGCTTCGGGCGTCAGTTTGAAGTCTGTCTCGAGCGAGGTTTCGACAAAGGCCGGCTCACCACCATTTAAGAGCACCATGTCCGGGTAGCTCACCCAGAACGGCGTCGGGATCAGGACCTCATCGCCTGGATTTAAGGTCGCGGCAAAGGCGTTATAGAGGATCTGCTTGCCACCCGTCCCGGCGATGGTCTGCTCTGGGGTGTAATCAAGCCCGTTCTCCCGCTTGAATTTCGCGGCGATCGCCTCGCGCAGCTCTGCGATGCCCGGAACGGCGGTGTATTTCGATTCACCCCGCTTAATCGCGTCAATTGCGGCCTGTTTGATGTTCTCAGGCGTATCAAAATCTGGCTCGCCGGCGCCAAGTCCAATAACATCACGACCAGCGGCCTTGAGGTCACGCGCTTTCGTCGAAACGGCGATCGTCGCCGATGGTTTGACGCGCGCAAGTGTGTTGGACAGGAAGGCCATTATCTGTTGCTCCGGGAAGGCGATTAATCGTTCGACGAGACCGTAGTCCTGCGCCTTCCCGCGATCAAGCGCAAGCCGCGTTAACCCCCCGCTTACCCTGCCACAAACGGGTCACGAAACGATACGCACCGCGCCACATTACCGGCTTCGGTCCGCCATCCTCCATCGCCACATAGGCGACGGGCGGATAACTGACGTGGATGTGGGTTTCAAATGTACTCAACGAGCAAACGAATAAAGCGGCGCACTCTGATGGTCTTTGCGCTGATCACAATCGCATCGATCCTGATCATGGGGTCGGTCGAGGCGCGCGCAGCCTGGGGCACAAACGGGCCGATTGATATGAAGGCGCTTCTTATGGCCGCGGGCGTCGGCTTCCTCATGGCGATCGGGGTTTTCTCGATGTTCTCTGGTGCCCGACGGTCGATGGTCGGTCAGGGCAAGCAAGATCAATCAGGCCTGGCAAAGGCAAAGGTAGGCCATAAGTAACGAACACGACCCCAACGGAGGATCCGCATGTTTCGTTCAAGGTTGACCCCTTTTGCCCTATCGATCCTGACGCTCGCGCTCGCAGGCGCACCGAGCACCGCAGAGACGGTTACCGAACAATCTGAAATCGGTCCGATCCAAATTGAGACCGTCACATCGGGTTTGGAATCACCGTGGGCCATGGCTTTTCTGCCCGACGGCCGATTTCTGGTGACCGAACGCGGCGGCGCGATGCGGATCGTTAACGGCGACACGGTCGGCACACCGCTGAGCGGACTTCCCGATATCGCCGATCGTGGCCAAGGGGGCCTTTTGGACGTTGCCCTTGCGCCTGATTTCGCGACCTCGAACACGATCGTGTTCTCCTACTCGGAGCCGGCACTCCGCGGAATCGGCACCGCCGTCTCTAAGGCGACGCTAACGGAAAGTGGGCTCGCCAATGTCGAGCGCATCTTTTCAATGAACAATAAATCGTTCGGCGGACGGCATTTCGGCTCGCGTCTCGCCTTTGCGCCGGATGGCACGCTCTTCATCACCACCGGCGACCGCGGCGAGCCAAATCGCTCACAAGACGGAAGTGACCATGCAGGTTCCGTCATCCGGATCAATCTCGACGGCAGCGCGCCCGCTGATAATCCCTCCTTCAGCGTGCCCGCAACGCCCGTCACTTGGTCGATCGGGCACCGCAATCCACAAAGTGCCGCGATCAATCCGACAACAGGTGTCCTTTGGACGGTGGAACATGGAGCCCGTGGCGGTGATGAGGTGAACATCCCGCAAGCCGGCCTGAACTATGGTTGGCCGATAATCTCCTATGGCCGCGAATATTCCGGCGGCAAGATTGGCATCGGAACCGAAGCGCCGGGCTATGAGCAACCGATCCATTATTGGGATCCGTCGATTGCGCCATCCGGCATGGCATTCGGCACGAACCTATCGGTGCCGGAATGGCAATCGAGCCTCTTCGTTGGTGCCTTACGCGGCGCCCACATCTCGCGGCTCAGTCTCGATGGTGACCGCATCGTCGGCGAAGAGCAGATCCTTGAAAGCCTCGGCGAGCGGATCCGTGACGTTCGGGTCGGCCCGGATGGCGCGCTATACGCGCTGACTGACAGCCCCGAAGGCCGCATTTTACGCATCACACCCGACCGTCAATCCTGACGGTATGCTCCATGCGCCAGATCAAGGCGGCGCCAACAAACCGGGCTGATAGTCATCGCTGGGAGGACACCAGCGATGGCACCAACACAGCTTTCAAAAACTCAGATCTTAAAGATTGCGGAAATGGCACGCGCCGTTTCAGAGATCCGCGATGACACCTTCACCGACGGCCATGATTACGAGGTGGAGATTGACATGGAAACGCTTACCCGTGCCCACCACCACGACGAACTAGCCGAGGAGGAATTGGGCGACCAAAGTGCCGACCAATTGCGCGGTCTGATCGACGATCTCAACACCGATCAGGCTGCCGAACTTGTCGCGCTGATTTGGATCGGGCGCGGCGACATGGATGCCTCGGACTGGTCAGAAGCCATGAGGCTTGCCCAGGAACGCGCCGACGGACCCACGTCACGCTACGTGCTGAAAATGCCGATGGTTTCGGATTATATCGAGACGGGTCTCGATAGCGTCGAAAACGCCAAAGAGATTGCCTGAAAACAAAAAGGCCGCCCATACGGACGGCCTTTCTGCGATCATCTGGAAGATGGCCTAGCCGACGACGACCCGGGCTCCTACGCTTGCACGCTCATAGAGATCGACAGCGTCCTGGTTGAGCATCCGCACGCAACCCGATGACATGGCCTGACCGATCGAGCGCGGCTGGTTTGTGCCGTGCAAACGATAAAGCGTGTCACGGCGACCTTGGTAGAGGTAGAGCGCGCGCGCACCGAGCGGATTGCGCGGGCCACCTGGCATTCCGGTTGCCCATTCCTGCAGGTGCGGTTCACGGCGAATCATCGCCGGTGGAGGCGTCCATGTCGGCCATTTCGCCTTCCGACCGATGCGTGCCGTGCCTTTCCAAGAAAAGCCCTGACGGCCAACACCGATGCCGTAACGCACCGCTGTCCCGTCCTCTTCAACGAAGAAGAGATGCCTGGACGACGTGTCGACCACAATCGTGCCTGGCTTATACTTCGTCTCGTAATTCACCCGCTGGCGGTGGAACTCCCGCGGGATGACATTCATGTTCACCGGCTCAAGCCGATGCTTTTCGTTAATTCCGAGCCCCAAAGACGGCACAGAACTGAATGACTGGTAGGTTGTCTGGCATCCGGCCAAGCCAAGTGCCGACAGCGCCACGCCACCCGTTACAAATTCACGTCGCTTCATCGTCATGTTCTAACCCAAATCCCCTAATCGGCGCTGAGTGCCGGCCGATTCATCAACCGCATCGCAGCGTTATCGAACGCAAGGGCACACTGATACGCAAGACCCCATTTACCAAATCCGGCGTTGCTGTGTTGCCGATGCAATAGTCGCGCAACAAGGTAAACGACGGGTTTCCAACGTTTTTCAATTTGGGGCACCCGTCCTGACGAAAATGTGAGCACAAAGGATGCCATGCCTTTTTTGGCGTCCGCCGACTCAGGAGAATCGCAAGCATAGTCGCGTGCGTTGAGCCGAAATCTGATCTTGCGCGGCATAAGTGTGATCGCCACCACGATGCTCATACGAAAAATCCATCATCTTTGATGGGCTGACCATTTTGAGAAGAGACAGACCATGCCCGAGCACTCTGAAGACGAATTCGAAGTCCTGACGGCAGAAGATGCTGAGGGGGCTATGCGATCTGAGGTCGCCTTCAGTTTTCTGGCGAACTATGTCGATGTTGCGTTTGCAGACGTTGAGGCTTTACCGCCAGCCCTCGTTTTCGAACTCACCACCTACCTCCAGGAGGCAAGCGAGCATCCTGTCGCCCCGCCCCCGCATCTGGTCGATACTCTGTTGGACTTCATGCACTCTGTCGCTCGCCCGGTTGAAAACGGGCCCGATTTCGCCGAAGTCGCGGAGTGGGTTCGGAACGCTTTCACCGAGATCTTTTTTGGATTTGAGCCTCGAATTCTCGATCCGGTCGGTACGCTCGTTTTCACCAACGCATTGGCGCGAAAAACGCTCGCGGAGACACTCAAGGAAATCCTTGAGTTCGCGAAGCGTCTCATTGATCGGACGAAGCGGCTCGAGATGCCAGACAGTTGGAATTTGGCTGTTAGCCCGTTCCGGCGATCAGGGCCTTTTCAGCTCTTGGCAACCGAAACGCTCATTTTACACGCGTCGGCCCGCGCTGACACCCTTCGACCCAGCCCTGGAAAGGTCAATTTCGTCAGGATACGCAAGACAATCGAGGCGCCTCGCAAAACAGTGATGGTTTCGCCGAACATTTTGGGCACGTCGCAATATCTGATGGACAAGCCACTACCGAGAAATCTGAAGCTTCCAGCCAACTACCATTACCGGGCAACGGACCACTACTCCGGGGAAGCTAAGCGGCTCTTTTTGTCGTTCTCATCTTTGCTCTCAAGGGATGTCAAAATCCAAATGGTGATCCGCGACTCCTATGGTTTCGACATCAACGAGCCCGACAAAAACTACATGTCTTTCGTCAACGAGGTGCGTTTGGACTATTGGGGTTGGGCTTGACTGGGGAACGCGCCTCCAATTCGTAGGCTAGCCATAGTGGTGAGACGGTCACCTGCTGCCACATCCTGACATCATTGCAGCTTAGCACTGACAGCACCTCTCGCCTTTCGCGCTTGCTTGGGCCATATCTGAAGAATGGCAAAGAGCGATGAGAATAAGGGGTTCGAAGAAGCCCCGCAGGCTGGTTTCGATTCCGGTTCGGTCACCGAGATGCCCGAATGGGTTCGGCTCCTTGAGGAGAAGGGCACCAAGGCACCCGGCACGCCCGGCTCATCGAAGCGAACGCCGCGCGGCAAAGCCAAGGAACGCGCCCGCCACGGCGGCGACGAAAGCATTCGTGCGGATGTTACCGACGCAAAGTCTCCTCGCAAGACAGCGAAGAAACCGACCGAAGGGAGGCGTGAGCGTAGCGAACCTGCCCGCGAGCGCACCAAAGAGGCGAGGAGCGCCAAAGGCGCGACCGGGAAACAGAAAAATCTCAAGACCGCGCGCGGAACGTCTATGGGTGGTCCTGCGACCGCCGAAGAGCGGGCGGCGGGCGGGCTGAACCCCGTCGCGGGCATGGACATCAGCCTCGAAGAGGCAAAATCACTCCCGAAATCGGGTGCAACGGCGACCGTTGAAGCCCTCTCCCGTCTGATTGAACAGGGCCGCGCCGATACGATCGGCGACGTCTGGGTGCCGCACCGACCCGATCGACCCGAAAAGTCCGAAGGCGGGATCGATTTCCAATTGGTCTCGGAATATGAGCCAAAGGGCGATCAGCCTGAAGCGATCGGCGAGTTGGTCTCTGGCGTCAAAGACCATGAGCGCGACCAAGTGCTGCTTGGCGTCACAGGATCCGGCAAGACCTACACCATGGCCAATGTGATCGCCCACACCGGCCGCCCCGCGCTTATTCTGGCGCCAAACAAGACGCTCGCAGCCCAGCTCTATGGCGAGATGAAATCATTCTTCCCGGAAAACGCGGTCGAGTACTTCGTCTCCTATTATGACTACTACCAGCCGGAGGCCTACGTCCCGCGTTCCGACACCTATATCGAGAAGGAATCGTCGATCAACGAGCAGATCGACCGGATGCGCCATTCGGCCACCCGCGCGCTCTTGGAACGCGACGACGTGATCATCGTCGCCTCGGTCTCCTGCATCTACGGTATCGGTTCGGTCGAGACCTATACGGCAATGACCTTCGGCGTGTCGCTCGGCGAACAGCTGAACCAGCGCCAGTTCCTCGCCGATCTGGTCGCGCTCCAATATAAGCGCGCCGACGTCATGGCGCGCGGCACGTTTCGTGTCCGCGGCGATAGTATCGAGCTCTGGCCCGCCCACCTGGAAGATCGCTGCTGGCGGTTCTCGCTCTTTGGCGAAGAGGTCGAGACCATCACCGAGTTCGACCCGCTCACCGGCAAGAAGACCGACGAGTATAAATCCGTCAAAATCTACGCGAATTCGCACTATGTGACCCCGCGCCCGACACTTCAGCAGGCGATCAAGGGAATCAAAACCGAACTGAAGGCCAGGCTCGACGAACTGAACGATGCCGGGCGCCTGCTGGAAGCCCAGCGCCTTGAACAACGCACGATCTTCGACATGGAGATGATGGAGGCAACAGGCTCCTGCGCCGGCATTGAGAACTATTCCCGCTACCTCACCGGCCGTCAGCCGGGTGAGCCGCCGCCGACGCTCTTTGAATATCTCCCCGACAACGCCCTTGTCTTTGTCGATGAGAGCCATGTCACGATCGGCCAGCTAGGCGGCATGTATCGAGGCGACTTCCGCCGCAAGGCGACACTCGCCGAGTATGGCTTTCGCCTCCCCTCCTGCATGGACAACCGGCCCTTGCGCTTTGAGGAGTGGGACGCCATGCGCCCGCAATCGGTCTACGTCTCGGCCACCCCCGG
Source organism: Pseudomonadota bacterium (assembly GCA_039026395.1). Taxonomy (GTDB): domain Bacteria; phylum Pseudomonadota; class Alphaproteobacteria; order Rhizobiales; family JAKSCL01; genus JBCCMK01. The sequence continues at coordinate 33,467 of JBCCMK010000028.1, forward strand.
CGGCTGGGAACTGGAGCGCACCGGCGGCGTCTTCGCCGAGCAGGTCATCCGCCCGACCGGTCTCACCGATCCAGTCATCGAAGTCCGCCCGGCGAAGAACCAGGTCGATGACGTGCTCGACGAGATCCACCAGGTCGCGGCCAATGGCTACCGCACCCTCGTCACGGTGCTCACGAAGCGCATGGCCGAGGACCTCACCGAATATCTCCACGAGCAGGGCGTGCGCGTGCGCTACATGCACTCCGACATCGACACGCTGGAGCGGATCGAGATCATCCGCGATCTCCGGCTCGGCGCGTTCGATGTGCTGGTTGGCATCAACCTCCTGCGCGAGGGTCTCGACATTCCGGAATGCGGGCTGGTCGCGATCCTGGACGCCGACAAGGAGGGGTTCCTGCGGTCAGAGACCTCGCTTGTTCAGACCATCGGCCGCGCCGCGCGCAATGTCGATGGCCGCGTCATCCTCTACGCGGACAATGTGACCGGCTCCATGCAGCGCGCGATGGACGAGACCGATCGCCGCCGCGAAAAGCAGATCGCCTACAATGAGGCGAACGGTATCACGCCGCAGTCGGTGAAGGCCAATATCGGCGACATTCTGGGGTCCGTCTACGAGGCCGACCGGGTGCAGGTTGACACCGGCATGGCCGAGGAAGGCACGCTCGTCGGGCACAATCTGAAGGCGCACCTGGCTGATCTGGAGAGCCGCATGAAGGACGCAGCGGCGAACCTTGAGTTTGAGGAGGCGGCCCGGCTGCGCGATGAGATCAAGCGGCTCCAGGAGACCGAACTCGCGCTCGCCGACGACCCGATGGCCCGGCAGGCGGAAGTCGAAGATCGCTCCGGCGGATATCAGGGCAAACGCCGGTATGGCGGCAACGCGAACGTGCTTGCCCAAGAGGCGAGGAGTGCCGGAGGCACGACCGGGAATGAAAAAACTTCAACCCGAGCCGAAGGTGATACAAGGCCGAACAAGAGGCGTGGAGCGACGAAGTCGCGACAGGGAAGCAAAAAATCCAGCGCCCCCGCGGAGGGCGTTGGCGAAGCCGACTCGCCTGCGAGCGAAAACTCAAAAATCCGTAAAAACAACCTCGGCGAGATGACGGTCAAGCGGACAGAGGTGCCTGTAGGGCGGTCAACGGTTGGCAAGCCCGGGATGCATGGGAGCGGGAAGCCGAGACGGACGAGGAAGTCTTGAACTTCTTCAGAGGCCGAACCTACTGGTGGTGGCTTGTCTTCATCAATGCTATGTCCATCCTCCAGGCTCTTTTCGCGATTCTACTTATTCGCTACGGCCCATTCGTATTTAAATCATCTGATCAGTATAACGGTCAGAGTTGTTTTCTATCAGCTGATTTGGTTGTCGCGTTTTCATGCGAAAGTTTCCCGGGTAGAATAATTCCTGTCTACTTGATGAACAGGGGCCAATTTTTCTCTCTTTTCCCATTGACTTTGCCAATTATCGTGATTGAGCTCGTCGTAATCGCCATGATTGCAGCAATTCTCCACGGGGCTTTCGGTTTTGGCACAGCGAATGACGGCGAGAAGAATGGCGAATAACGCAACATTCAGCCGAACCAGTCCAAAACACTGGCGGGGCTTTCGTTTACCGCGTTAGAATAAGGCAACTTTAATTGGATTTAGCCGAGTCGCAGGCGAGGCAAGCGCAAAGCGCGCCGGGCGGTCAGCCCGCCCCCGCGGAGCGCCCGAGCAAAGCGAGGATCAGCGCGTGAGCGAAGACACCATCCCCGTGAGCGAAAACTCAAAAGTCAGAAAAAACTCCCTCGACGAGATGACGGTCAAGCGGACAGAAGTACCTGTGGGACGGTCAACGGTCGGGAAGCCGGGTCAACGCGGGAGCGGGAAGCCAAGAAAAGAGAGGTAGCGGAAGCGAACTTGACAACCAATTGAGGTTTTTGCGTAGAAATGAGACCCGAGCAGTTGCAAGCTCGACGCTTCTTCCAGAATCACCTCGGACAGTCTATTTCGGCGTTTGCTGTGACAATGATCCCGAAACCGGACGTTCAAGTGCTAGTTTCGCCCAGATCAGGTGCTGCCAATCACTGCCAAAAGGAGCTTTCTATTCGCGCTCTCCCGGACAATAAAAGGGATTGTATGTATCCCAGTATGCTTCAAATCCGGAGGCGATCCGTCTTGTGGGTCAGGCGTGTGCCGCTACGCTACGAGAGGCCTTTAGGTCGGCCCACCTTGTAAGCCGGTACACTTTGTCAACTTCGGTCGCAGGATGAGCCACAATCTCAACCACCATATCAGGGAAAAGATGCGAGCATTTTGGCCATCTTTGCACATACGCAAAGAGCCCATAGATTGATGCCTCAGTAAATTTCGCCGCCAAGTCGGGACGCTTTCGAGAAAATTCCTGAAAGGCGTGGTGGAAAGCGTGTTCTTTGTTGAGATCCACGTCTATTTTGGCGACATCTTCGCAAGTCAGGTGTTCAATGACGTGCGGCGTTTCGGTATTGCAGAAGAAAGCGCTGAATTGGAGTGCACTCTCTAGAACCTCAACTGGAGTATCGTCGCTATCTAACTCCTTCATCGCTTCGAAGTGCTTCTTGAGAGCCTCTGAAGCCGCGATAAGCTTTATACGCTTATGTTCATGGCGTTTAGCCCGCTCCTGAATAAACATCGAAGCAAAAGCACAAATTGTGACCAGTGATATCGCGACTGAAAACTCAAATGGATCGTTCATTCACTGTCCTCAACGTTCGCTGACTTGTCAAAGAGCGTTGGCTCTGACTCGCGCTTCTTTAGCTCCAGACGACGCCGGAGTGGGTCCCTTACACGTTTTCCCATTGCCATGTCACGGTCAATCGCGTTGCGTATATCCTTCCGATCCCAAGATGCCTTTCTTTCCATGATAGCAAAATAGGAAACCAGAACGATGCTTACCAGAGTTATCACCGACCAAGGTGGGGCTTCCAAAACCAGCGCGACCAAACCTCCGATAGCAATACCACCGCAAAGAAGTGGAGTTGGCCCGTGCGGAGCGAGCTTTTCAAGGAAATTTGCGCTAAATTTATCCCATCCGTTCAATATTAGCCCCCGAATTGGTAAAGTCTTACTTACTAATCGGGTGCCACATATCCATGATACAGTCCAATTTATCTTACCGGACGCACGGAGACACGGGGATAAATGCCTTGCTGTATTTTCCATAAGCGCCGAAATCGAAAAAATCTCCGCACGCTGAATAACCCCCGCACCTTTACTCCTCGCAAGACTCTAATGCTGCGAGGTAATACGCTCAACACTTGCCACAGCCGCTTGTATTTTTTTCATCTCAGCCGTTGCGATCAAGCCTTTCACCTGCTCCAGCGGAGGATCGATGCCGATAAGATTAAAAGGATCGCGCGCCTTCTTCCAATTAACTCAAACTAGTCACCGGCCCCCACTTGAAAGTCTCGTCTTTGTGTGCGCTGCACCATGTTTCAAATTATTCTCTTATTTCGCATATGCGAACGACCAATTTTACTTGGTTAGATACGGGCTCCAAGCAGACATTTTTCTTCAGTCTCCGAAGGGCCATAGCGGTTTAAAGACAACACACTTTATCCCCGCCCCAGAAACCTCCCTTACTCTCCCCGCCACCTCATGCCCATCCGAGGGGGTGTTCCGGACCGTCCTGTTATGCGGGTGTGGGGTGTGGCGTCCTTGAGGCTTGCGGGGTAACGGATCG
>JBCCMK010000029.1:0-36843 GCA_039026395.1 Pseudomonadota bacterium
CATCAGCGACAACGCGCCATTCACATGCGCAGGCGACATGAAAAGACCGTGATAAAAATCCTTGCCGCGGGCCCCGATTTTCGAACCCGTTCCATCGATCAGCGCGTCGATCCGCTCGCGGTCGCGGGCCGCATACGCAAAGAGGCGCGGCGTCACCGGGTTGACGAAAAGCATGCGAGCAAGCGCTGGAAAGATCGAACGCGCCATGCCTTCGAACGGCTTGAACGAGCCATTGAGGCTAACGAGCACGTGGGGGGCGATGTGGTCATCCATGATCATGCGCCCCAGAACCGGAGCGCCGGCCGAGTGACCGACCACGATATCGGGAACGACATTCAATTCCTTGAGGAGATCACGGACGGAGCGCGCCATGCGACCGATGGTGAGGCGGCGCTGCGGCACCATGCGCGTGAAGCCATGACCCGGCAGATCCATGGCGATCACCCGGAAGTAGGGCGTCAAAAGCGGCAGAAGCTCGTCCCACGTGTGGGTCGTTGCTCCGGTGCCATGGACCAGCACGAGCGTTGGTCCCTCACCGGCGTCCTGCACGTGCCAATGGATGCCGAACGTGTCGACAAAACGCGACGCCTCACGGTTGGGCCAGTCGATCCCATCCGTTTCCCAATTTAGGCGCTCAGGCATGTAAGTCTCGTCCAGCATTTCGTTAGGCGGCAATCGCTTCCACGGCAGTGGCCACGGTGCGCGCGTCGGCGTGCGGGAGCGGCATGTAGGTGGCGTCGAGCGCGTTTGCGATCTCTCTCGCCTTCGAGCGGGGTCGGGTTGCCGTGTCGATGACGAGCGTGGATGCACCGGAGATCGAGAGGCGGGTTGCGGCATCAAGCGCGTCGGCATGCGCCTGCGCCCGACCAGGTCCTGTGCGGCCCATATTGGCGCTGCCATCAGTGAAGACGATGATGTTGACGGATTGTCCCTGTCGCTGAGCTTGCTCGGTCAGTGCGCGGGCCGCTTCAAGACCCGCATAGAGCGGCGTTGCACCGCCACCTGGGACGCCTGCAAGCGCACGTTTTGCCCGGGCAAGCGCGCGGGTCGGCGGAAGCAAAAGGTCCGCATGGTCGCCACGAAAGGCGATGAGTGCGACTTGGTCCCGGCGCGAATAGCAGCGGGTCAAGAAGCACTCGACCGCGCCCTTTGCTTCGGCGAGCCGATCGGCGGCGGTGGAGCCCGACGCGTCAACCACGAATATGGTGAGCGTCTCGCGCTGATCCTTGAAGCGGCGGACGCGGATGTCTTCGGCGCGGACATGCAGCCGGTGATGCGTCGGACCTGTTTCTTGGCGACGAAGGCGCTGGAAGGGTGCCGCAGCGCGAAGCGTTTCCAAAACGTGGAGCCGGGCTTTCCCGTTCAGTTCACCGCGTCTTGTTCCGACCGTACGACCCCGATTTTGGCTGACCGCCTGTGCCCCGGCGCCGGTCGCTTTTGCTGCTCCGCGCCGAGACTTACCGCGCGCCATCCGATCGAGGATGGCGGCAGAGAGATTTGCCGCGATGGCATCAATCAGACGGTCTTCCATCGCGTCAGGGTTTTCGTTCTGACGCTCCGGTTGATCCTCTTCGTCTTGCTCGTCCGGTGCTGGCTCAGTTTGATCGTCTTCCGCTGGCATCTGAGTGGCGCGGGGGGCGATCACCAAGGCTGCCGCGCGCTCGATATCAGCTTCGTTAGGGGCCTCACGGCTAGCGATTTCAGCCAACGCGGCTATCGTTTTAGCAAAAAACCCGAGCGTTCGAACGGATGTCACGCCGAAGGCGGCAGCAAGCGCGACGCTAGCGGTCAATTGCTCGCTTGTGAGCGTGGCGGTGACGTCTCCGCGCTCGACCATCGGCGCCGAAACCGGCATCGCGGTCTGGCGGAGCGTGACGTCGCTGAGATCAACCAGAAATGCAGCGCGGTCGACAAGGATTGGGCTCACCGTTTCGTCGGGCCGTTTACCCTCATCAAAGGCACCCTCATCAAAGGCGCCCTCATCAAACGCGATGAACCCGAAGCGCGCAGGCGTGGTTCTTGAGACCCCGTCTCGCTCGACACGGACAGCGCCGGTGTCGAGGGCTGCCGCCACGCGACTGATGGTGAGCGCATCCATGCGCTCCGCCATTGGCGCGACGATGATGCCGCCATCGGCCTCGGTCAGGAGCCCATTTCGAAAGACCGGGGCTCCGGCGTTGAGCGTGCCGGTAATATCAAGGCCGCCAAGAAGCCGGTCTTCGGTGATGCCAATCGGCATCCGGCGCACCAGCGAATCGTCACCGAGATGAGCCTTTAAGCGGCGAAACCAGGCGTCACGCACAGGCCCGGGACGCGCCCGCACGATAACGCCGCCAAAGCGGGTGGGATCGCGCGCAAAGAGTGCCGCCACCAGAAGCGCGTTCATCCAGGCATCATGGGATGCCGCATCACCGCCACCTCCACCGCTCGGGGGAGGCTGATAGGCCTCGTCTTTCACGCGGCCTGCCCCTCAGACGCGAAATGCTCTTCGAGCGCCCGCTCCACGCGGATGGTTGAGCGCGTGTCATCCAGCGGATCGCGACGGAGGCGATGGCCGAGCACCATCGGCGCAACAGTCCGCAGGTCAGCCACAGTTGCTTCATCGCGACCAGCGATCGCCGCGACTGCGCGCGCCGCCCGCATCAAAGTCAGTTCACCGCGCAGGCCATCCGTGCCGAGAGACTGGCAAAGGCCGGCCGCGCTTTCCAGCACCGCGTCTGGCACGATCACCGCATCAAGCCGGCCTTGAGCTTTCGTGATCTTGCAGCGGACGGTCGCGTCCTTGCGCTTCCATTTGGCCATGAAAGCGTCGGCATCGCGGTCATAGGCGTCGCGCCGCTTTACAATCTCAATCCGTGTATTGATGTCCGAAGGCGTTGCCACGTCGACAGCCAGCCCAAAACGATCAAGAAGCTGCGGCCGCAATTCGCCCTCTTCCGGGTTTCCGCTGCCGACCAGAACGAAGCGTGCGGGATGGCGAATGCTGAGCCCATCGCGCTCAACGACATTTTCACCGGATGCCGCCACATCCAAAAGAAGATCGACCAGATGGTCTTCGAGAAGGTTGACCTCGTCGATATAAAGAAAACCACGATTCGCCGCTGCAAGGAGCCCGGGCTGAAACTCGCGTTCCCCGCCTGTCAGCGCCTTTTCGATGTCGAGCGCGCCGACAACCCGATCTTCTGTTGCGCCGAGCGGCAGATCAATGACCGGCACGCCAACCCGTCGCCGCTTATCTCCGTCGCCCGGCACGCGATTATAAGGATCGCCATCCGCCACTGCCATCTTCGGCAGAAGCTGCGCGAGCGCACGAACCGCTGTCGATTTACCCGTTCCCCGGTCCCCAAGAATGAGAACACCGCCAATCCCGGGATCAACCGCCGCGATCAGAAGCGCGGTCTTCATCTCGTCCTGGGCAACGATCGCGGAGAAAGGATAGGTCACGGCAGACACTCCATCGGCTACCGCTATTCTAAAGGCGACAGTCCGGAATGTCACGTAAATTGGACACTTTCCAGTGTCAGTGTGGTTTACGCGCCGCGCTGCATCACGGCTTGATCTTGTATCCCGTTCGGAAAATCCACCAGATACCAGTCATACACAACGCCATGAATAGAATGACCATAGCGAGGCTGATGCCGACATTAACGTCAGCGATCCCGTAAAAACTCCAGCGAAAGCCGCTTACGAGATAGAGCACCGGGTTAAAGAGCGTGACCGTCTGCCAGACCGGCGGCAGCATGGAGATCGAGTAGAAGGACCCGCCTAAAAAGACGAGCGGCGTGACGATCAGGAGCGGGATAAACTGCAACTGCTCGAAATTCTCCGCCCAAATACCGATCAGGAACCCGAACATCGCAAACGTCAGCGCGGTGAGAATCAGAAACGTCAGCATCCAGAACGGATGGTTGACCTGGAGCGGCACAAAGAGCGATGCGGTCGCGAGGATAATGAGTCCGAGAATGATCGATTTCGTCGCTGCGGCGCCGACATAGCCGAGCACGATTTCAAAGGCTGAGACCGGCGCGGAGAGCGTCTCGTATATCGTGCCGATGAATTTTGGAAAGAAGATGCCAAAGGCGGCGTTCGTGATGCTCTGGGTGAGCAAGGACAACATGACGAGCCCTGGCACCAAAAACGAGCCGTAGCTGACGCCCTCCACGTCCTCAATGCGGGAGCCAATCGCGGCACCGAACACGACGAAATAAAGCGATGTCGAGATTACCGGCGAGATAATGCTTTGAAACACGGTGCGCCACGCCCGGTGCATCTCATAGGCGTAGATCGTCCAAACGCCGATCAGGTTCATGCCGCGCGCACCAGATTGACGAAAATGTCTTCGAGTGAGGATTGCTCGGTGGAGAGGTCCGTATAGCGGATCCGTTCGTCGGCGAGCTCTCGCAGGAGCCGAGTAATATCTTTTCGCACTCCTTGCGTATCGTATGAGTAGACCAACCGACAGCCCTCAGCTTCGAGCGAAAGATCGAAATGCGACAGCGCCTTCGGAATTTCTGAGAGCGGCTCGGCAAGCTCCAGCACCAGTCTTTTTTGGCCAAGCTTGCTCATGAGGGCGGTCTTCTCCTCAACGAGAATGAGTTCGCCCTTATTGATCACACCGATCCGATCCGCGATCTCTTCCGCCTCTTCGATGTAATGCGTCGTCAAAATGATCGTAACGCCGCTTTGGCGAAGCTCCTCAACCAGCCGCCACATATCCTGACGCAGCTCAACATCCACGCCAGCCGTGGGCTCATCGAGGAAGAGAATGTCGGGCTCATGGGCGAGCGCTTTCGCGATCATCACGCGCCGTTTCATACCGCCCGAGAGCGTCAGGATCGTATTGTCCTTTTTGTCCCAGAGCGTCAGCGCCTTCAGGATCTGTTCGATCCGCTCCGGGTCTCGCTTCATCCCGAACAGCCCGCGCGACATGGACACGGTTTTGAAGACCGTGGCGAACGTATCAGTCGCCATCTCTTGAGGCACGAGGCCGATCTTACGCCGCGTCTGGCGAAAATCATTGATGATGTCGTGACCATCGACAGTAACGGCGCCAGAGGTCGGCGTGACGAGGCCGCAAATGATGGAAATCAGAGTGGTCTTGCCCGCACCATTGGGGCCGAGGAGAGCGAGGATTTCGCCCTTTTGAACGTCGAGCGACACCGACTTGAGAGCGACAAAGCCGCTCTGATAGGTTTTCGATAAATCCTGGATGCGGATTTGTGCACTCATACGCGTGCTGTCCCATATCTCGCCTGGAAAAACCACAGGCGATCCGCCGCTCTCCTGCACTTTCTTAAACCGCATCTTCGGTGAAGTACCGCACTCGCCTAAACGGATCCGACAGGCATTCAACGCAACGTTGCGGTGCGTCAATGCGCCATCAGACAGATCGTGCTTCTCTCACTTTTATGGATGAGACCCTCGCTAACTTCTGCCGGATGCGCGTACCGCGGTATACGTCCTACCCGACCGCGCCGCATTTTGAGAGCGCGTTCAGCCCGGACCGCTACAATGAGTGGCTCCACGGGATCGATCCATCGACCCGGATTTCACTCTATATCCATGTGCCGTTTTGCCGGGCGCTTTGCCACTATTGTGGCTGCAACACCAAGGTCGCCAATCGCGACAGCCCCATCATCAGTTACGCCGGGCTCTTAGAACGGGAGATTGAGATGGTGGCCAATGCCATCGGTCGCAGACAACCGGTTGCGCATATCCATTGGGGCGGCGGAACACCGGGCATTCTACCGTCTGAAAACTTTCACGCGATCAATGATGCGATCCACGATCGATTTGACCTCTCGGATATTCGCGAACACGCGATCGAAATCGATCCACGCTATGTCGACAAACCATTTGTCGCTCGTCTCGTCGATGCCGGAATCAATCGTGTAAGCCTCGGCGTTCAGGACTTCTCACCGACCGTGCAAAAGCTGATTGGTCGCGTTCAGCCCGTTGGCGTCGTCGCTCAAGCGACCCAAAGACTGCGTTCGGCGGGCATAGAGGCAATAAACTTCGACCTGATGTACGGCCTGCCAGGTCAAACCGTGCACTCGGTCGAGCGGAGCGTCGAGATCTCGCTGACCATGGAGCCGAGCCGTGTCGCCTATTTCGGCTACGCGCATGTGCCATGGGCGAAGAAAAACCAGGTCTTGATCGACGAGACCACACTACCGGGACCCGAGGAACGCTTCGAACAAGCGCAGCGGGCAGCGGAGGTCTTGAAAAAACGCGGCTATGTCCGGATCGGCTTTGATCACTATGCAAGACCCGATGATCCGATGGTCACCGCGCTCACCGATGGCGGCATCGCGCGTAACTTTCAGGGATACACCGACGATGCGGGCGATGCCCTCATCGGTCTTGGCGCTTCAGCGATTGGCAAACTCCCGTCCGGCTACGCGCAAAATGCACCCGGCGTCCCAGAATATCGGGCAGCAATTGAGGCGGGCCAGTTCGCGACCGTGCGCGGCAAGGCCCTTTCCGCCGACGATAAAGCGCGAGGCGCCGTGATTGAGCAATTGATGTGCTCCATGTCCGTGAACGTTGGCGCCGTCGCCGGCCATTACCAGGTCGCAACCGACTCGCTCCGCCCTAACAGCGAGACACTCAAGGTGCTCGAGGATGTCGGCTTTCTCGTGCGCGACGGCGTGCAGCTCAACATAACGGACCGGGGACGACCATTCGCTCGGATCGCGGCATCAGCGTTCGATGCGTATCTGAGCGAAAGTGACGCAAAGTACTCCGAAGCGATTTGATTGGGCCGATCCGTTTGGGGCGATCTGATTGAGCGGATTTGACTGCGGACCCGAATGGTCGCTGCGCTCCGGGCAAAAAAATTGCCGTGTCCTAAGACACGGCAAGTTGGCAAGAGAAGGAGCGGATGGCTCCTAGGAGGAAGAGGATGGCGACGGGCGGGGCTTCAGACCGCTCCAGTCATGGCATTGAGTTTGTCTATGTCTGGAACACGAACACGGTCTTGGCGCTGACAAACAATGAGCCCGCGGCGACGCAACTCGGAGAAAGACCGGCTTACGGTCTCGATCGTCAGCCCGAGGAAGTCAGCGATTTCCTGGCGCGTCATCGGCAAGTGAAGCGCATCGTCATCGGTCGCAATCGCGAGGCGCTCAATGAACGAGGCAACTCGCTCCATCGCGGATTTCCGACCGAGGAGCACCGTATGATCATGCAGTGTTTGCATCTGCAGGCGTGTCTGATGAAGGATGGCGCGCTGGACCTGTGGATTATCGTCAACCGCGCTTGCGGGAAGGACATCGACGCGGGTCGAGACCAGCGTTTCAGCAGAGCAATCATGCTCTGTTGCGAGCGTGAGCCCAAACATGTCACCAGCGACGAGGAGTTCAACAACCTGGCGGCGACCATCGGGGAGGAGCTTATAAAGCATCACCGCGCCGGATTGGATCCGGTAGATGTGCGTCGACGGATCGCCTTCCATGAAAATCAGATCGTGCGCATCGAAGCTGTGCGGGAAACTCAGCGTGCGCAGGACAATCGCTTCGCGGTCTTCTGGAACCTGTCTGTCAGCTACGCCGGAGGTGGATGCAACGGCCCAAGCCACGGTTCCGGTCGTTTCGGAGAGCACTGGGGTTTGCATGGCAATCGTTCCTTCGGTTGCGCCAGAGTTGGCGGCCTCGGTCAATGAAAGAACGTTAAGTCCAATTGGCAGCGCGCGAAATTCGCGCGGTTACGTATGGATAAGCGCGTAGCGGATATTCCCCTAATCATATGAAATATATGTATTTTTTCACGCCGACAAAGAAAATCGAACGGCGATTGGAAGGCCCGATTTTTCAAGCTTTTTAGGCCGAATTTCGTTGTCTGGCTGAAAGCCCGGCGAGGCGTTTTCTCAATGCCGCGGCGATCTCAATTTGGGAGAGACTGCGAAATCGCGCTGGCGGTGAGCGGTTTTCGAAGTACCGGCGGCTCAACCAAACCCGCCATCTCTTGATCAATCGTGCGCTGGCTTTCGCCTGAGATAAAGACGACACGCGTCCCGGACGGCACGGATTTCAGGCTGTTAAAAACTTCGCGACCGCTCATTCCAGGAAGTTTGAGATCGATGAATACGAGATCATCGTCCGAGGGCGAGGCGGACTTTAGAAATGTCTCACCGTCGCCATAGACGTGGATGTCATAACCAAGCTGAGCGATCGTCATCGCGATAGAGTCAGCGACAGCCACATCATCTTCAATCAAGTATACGGACACGGGGGCAGCTTTCTTCCGTCAGCCATTCCCCGCCATGATTATGTGATTAGGTGCAGTGCGCAATCTGTTACACCGCGTACGGGCAAACCATGAGGTTTGCCCTAGGGTCAGGACCCATTAATTTCGCAGTCATGGTGAGGATGGATTTGTGCGCAGACAAGGCGAAAAGCCGCCGGAAACCGCCTGGTTTTCAAGGTTTTTGAACGTAGTCCTGCGTGCAAAGACACCTCATCCAGAGCCATTTCCGATCGAATCGTATCGAAAAGCGACCTAAGTTCGGTCGCTTTTCGATGAGAACCCGTAGGCGTGAATCGGAATTGGCTTATCGGACGCTCGATCTGGTGTCGATCTCCATCGAAAAAGCCCTCGACCGGGGCAAAACCCCGCTCTTCGAGCTTTTTCTTGTAGCTCTTGCCATATCGAGCGCCATGATTGTGAAATTAACGGGCCCTGACCCTAGGTCTTCAGCGGATTGCTGCGGCGCAAAGAAAGTTACGTAAGGACAATCCTGACGAGATCAGCCGCGTTGCGCGCGCCGAGTTTTTCCATGATGCGCGCGCGATGCACTTCAATCGTTCGCGGCGAAATCCCAAGCGTCCGACCGGCTTCTTTGTTGGATGCGCCGGATGCGATTTCGCCGAGCACTTCAAGTTCGCGCGGTGTGAGCGTGTCGCGCCCTTCGAAATCAGACGGCAGTTTTGAGCCGGGTTCGGCGTCGCGTGCTGAAACGGCGATCGCCTCGCGTACGCGGTCTACGACGATGTCGGCGTCAAATGGCTTTTCGATGAAGTCAAAGGCGCCGTCCTTAATCGCTTGGACAGCCATCGGAATGTCGCCCTGGCCTGAAATCACGAAAACCGGATTGTCGTATTTCCGATCTTTCAGTTCACGCAGGACATCAAGACCGGATTTGCCGGGCATATGCACATCGATCAACACGCAATCGGGCGAAGCATCGGTACAGGATGCAAGAAACGTTGCCCCGTCACCAAAGCCCATGGTTTCGAACCCCTCGACCTGAAAAACAACCGACAGCGCATCGCGGATCGACGGATCATCATCAACGATGTGAATGGCCGGTTTTCCGTCATCGTACATTTTTTTCCCCTTTTTTGGCCCCTCTGTCGGCCTTTTCTCTCGCGCCTCGTGTGACTGGTCTTCTTCGCTGTTGGCCAGTCTTTAAGTCTGCCTCATGCGATCTCCGGCTTGGCAACCGGCAAGCGCAACGTAAACTCCGCGCCTGTCCTGCCTTTCCGGTTCTTTGCTATGATCTCACCGCTGTGGCTCTGGGCAATGGATTGTGAAATCGCGAGCCCGATACCAAGCCCGTCCTTTTTTGTTGTCTGAAAAGCTTTAAAGAGCGTGTCTTTGACCATGGGATCAATGCCTGTCCCATCATCAATGGTGCGTACATACGCATCTCCATTTTCCCGCCACGCCCGAACATGAACCTCTTTCCCCTCGGCGGTGCATGTCGCATCAATGGCGTTCCGGACAAGGTTGACGACGATCTGTTGGATTTGAACCGCGTCGGCATGAATGAGAAGCGATGGGTCATCCTCCATCTCGTTGACGACAATCACGCCTTTGTTCTTTGCACCAATGCTCGCCAGTTCAACCGCGTCTTCAACGATCGTTGTCAGATCTTGCACGGATCGCGTTGTCTCTCCGCGTTCAACGAACTGGCGCAGACGTCGAATAATCGCGCTTGCCCGTTCAGCCTCATGACGGGCTTTGTGAACGATCTGGGCAGAGCTGTCGCCTGCCTCAAGCGCCTCCAATTTCCGCTCCACAACCTGGAGATAAAGAAGGATTGCGGTCAGCGGTTGATTGAGTTCATGAGCAAGCGTCGCCCCCATTTCATCCAGAGCCGATAGCCGTGCCATCTGCACGAGTTGGGTTTGAAGATCATCGAGACGGCGCTGATTGGCATAGCGCGGTCTCAGATCGCGCATAATCCCAATGAACTGGCGGCCAGTGGACGTTTCGGTCTCTCCGACTGAGAGCTCGATCGGGAAGATCGATCCATCCTTGTGTTGGCCCAACACCTCACGACCAATGCCGATGATTTTGCGGACGCCGGTCCGATGAAAGTTTGAAATATAGGTATCGTGATGATCCGCATATTGCGGCGGCATCAGCATTTTTACGTTTTTTCCGTAGGCTTCAGCGGCGGTATATCCAAAGAGTCGCTCGCATGCAGCATTGTACATGAGGATCGCGCCATCGGCGTCGATGACCACAATGCCATCGACTGCAGTGTCTAGAACACTGAACAGTCGGGCCTCGGAAACGTTCGCGATTATATCCATTACGGAAAAATACTGACGCCACATCATGAACGCTGGCAACGTGGCGGAATGGCGCAACCAGACGTTATCCGCTGCGTCTTTGGTCTTACTCCAAGGAAAAGGCCTGAATTCAGACGCGTCGATCCAACCACCCGAGGAGGTGGTTGCAGGCATCGTCTATGTCACTGGTTTTTCTAGCAAAACAAAGGCGCATAAACCGTTCACCGCCGGGACCAAAGGCGGTGCCGGGCGCAAGACCGATATGGGCCTCGTCGATCAATTGCCGTCCCAAATGCCGGGTATCGTCGACGCCCTTTATGGAAAAAAACGCGTAAAACGCGCCCTCTAACCGCGCCATGTCGAGCCGCGAATCTGTTCCCAGTCTCGTGGTTATAAGGTCCCGATTGGTCCGCGCCTGGGCGATTTGGCTCTCAACGAAATCCTCGCCCTTTTCAATCGCGACGATTGCCGCTCGCTGCATGAAAGCCGCAACGCCAGACGTCGAATATTGAACGAGATTCTCAAAGGTTTGCGAGAGAGCTTCGGGGTAAATCGCCCAGCCGACCCGCCAACCGGTCATCGCCCAGTTTTTCGACATGGTGTTGACAAAGACGATCCGGTCTTCTGGGTCAGAGACGTCGAAAAACGACGGCGCGCGCATGCCGTCACCGTAAAAGTAGCGGGCATAAATCTCATCCGCGACGATCCAAAGCCCTCGCTCACGTGAAAAATCGAGGATTGCAGACGCCTCATCGCGCGTCATGACCCATCCGGTTGGATTGCACGGGCTATTGATAAAAATGGCAGATGTCGTCTCGTCAACAGCCGAAAACAGCTGATCGAGGTCGAGGTCCCACCCGGTTGGTCGATAGGTCATCGGCACAAACCGGACGGCCGCGCCAGACAATCCAGCGGCTGCCGCAGCGTTGGGCCAGGCGGGAGACGGCACCAGAACGGATTGGCCAGCGCCAGCAACGGCCCGCATTGCAATCTGAATCGATTGCATGCCGGAACCCGTGACGACCACGCGCTCCATCGGCAGATCAACACCAAAATGGTGTTCGTGATAGGCCGCGATCGCAGCGCGCAGCTCAGGCAAACCGCGCTGGTGGGTGTAAAACGTCTCGCCGTCGCGAAGCGATCTCTCTGCCGCCTCGCAGATGAACTCGGGTGTCGGCTGATCGCCCTCACCCGCCCAGAGCGCCATAACTTCCGGGCGGCCCATGCCATAGCGAAAGACGTCGACGATCCCGCTTTCGGGCGCGCCGCGCGCGGGCGTTGATAGGCTTTCGATGAGGTCGGAAACGGTCATTTTGATCTTCGTTTCGAGGCGCTGACCCGCCGAATGAGCGGGCCAGCCGTGACCGGGTATTTAGAACCCTTAAGTCCGCTTCAAGAGATCACGGATTTCTTCCAGGAGAACTTCCTGCTTTGGCGGCTCAGCCGGTGCAGCTTCCGCTTCCTTCTTCAGCTTGTTCATACCCTTCACAATCAGGAAGAGCACCCAAGCAACGATCAGGAAGGAGATCATGGCGTTGATAAAGAGCCCGATGTTCATGGTCACGGCGCCAGCGTTTGCCGCCGCTTCGACACTCGGGAACGGCCCCTCGCCTTTGAGGACGAGCATGATGTTTGAGAAGTCGATCCCACCGAGAAGCAGGCCGATTGGCGGCATGATGATGTCATCGACCAAGGATGAGACGATCGTGCCGAACGCTCCACCAATGATGATGCCGACGGCCATGTCGACCATATTGCCCTTTATGGCAAAGTCCTTGAATTCCTGGAGCATCAAGTCTCTCCTCTCGCCTGCTACAGTTTTCTTGATCGCGCTTTCGAAAGAATAGCGCCTAGGTAAGCGGTGCAATCCCCCTCGCACCGAAGACAACACTACAAGGTTTCACTGTAATAACAACTCGATAGGCCGGTACACACCGACGCGGGCGGTTAGCTTACCCCCTCCGCCTGTGACTATTCGTGGATTGCAGGGCGAGCAGACACACGGCTACTCTTTCTTTGAGCATTTCGAGCCAGGTCTGAAAGGATGGCAGATGCCAGGCTGGGTCGTCGTCGTTGCTGCCGTTGCATACCTGATCGCGCTTTTCGGGATTGCGAGCTATGGCGACGCTGTTGCGCGCAAACGTGAACTGTCCGGCGAGCCGCGTCGACGAAGCCCGTTCGTCTACGCTCTAGCGCTCGGGATCTACTGCACATCGTGGACGTTTTTCGGCTCTGTGGGGCTAGCCGCAACCGCCGGGTTTGAATTTCTGACGATTTATATCGGCGCCGCCGCGATGATCGCGTTCGGCTATCCGCTTCTGAGACGCGTTGTGACGCTCTCATCGGCACAAAACATTACGTCGATCGCGGATTTCATCGGCGCGCGGTACGGCAAGAGCCGCGCGGTCGCAGCGATCGTGACGCTGATCGCGCTTGTCGGCGGCATCCCTTATATCGCGTTGCAGCTGAAGGCCGTTGCGCTGTCGCTGACGGAAATGTTGGAGCATCTGGCGATCGCGCCGCCGACCACGCCGCAAGTTCCGCTTCTAGGCGACGTCGCCTTCATCGTCGCGGTCGCTCTCGCGCTTTTTTCGATTCTGTTTGGCACCCGACAGATTGATGCGACGGAACACCAAGATGGGATGATGCTGGCGATCGCCGCAGAGTCGGTCGTCAAACTTGTCGCCTTTTTATCTGTCGGGCTCTTCGTGGTTTTCGGCATGTTTGGCGGCTTCGGTGGGCTCTTTTCTGCCGTTCAGGCGAACCCAAACGTCCAGTCTGTGTTCTCGCAATCGGTCGATCCCGGCGCTTGGCTCGCGATGATCCTCTTAAGTTCGGCCTGCGTCCTTCTGCTTCCGCGCCAATTTCACGTCCTCGTTGTCGAGCACGACAATAGCCGTGAACTCGCCAGAGCGCGCTGGCTCTTCCCGGCCTATCTCGTTGCGATCAACCTCTTTGTTGTGCCGATCGCAGCCGCCGGTCTTTTGACCTTTGGCCCAGATACGGCGAATGCTGACATGTATGTCTTGACGCTGCCAATCTCAGCCGAAGCGCACGGTATTACCCTTCTCGCATTCATCGGTGGGCTATCGGCTGCGACCGCCATGGTCATTGTCGCCACGATCGCGCTCTCCGTGATGGTTTCGAACGAGCTTGTCGTGCCCGTCATGCTGAAACGGCAAGACGCACCGAATTCAGCGCCGCAGGGCATGGGCGCACGGCTCCTATTTGTGCGGCGCGCGTCAATTTTCGCGATCCTTATCCTTGCTTATGCCTACTACAAACTCACAGCACTCGGTGCGCCGCTCGCAGCTATTGGGCTTTTATCATTTGCCGCGATTGTCCAGCTCGCGCCCGCTTTCTTCGGCGGCCTTCTCTGGCGGGGCGGCACGGCGAAAGGTGCGATCGCAGGCATGACCGCGGGGATTTTTGTCTGGGGTCTCACCCTCTTGATCCCGACACTTGTCGAGGCGGGAGCGATGCCGCCGGCTATCCTCTCACAAGGACTGTTCGGCATCGGCTTCCTCAAGCCGCAGACACTCTTCAACGTCGAACTCGACCCGATCGCGAACAGTGTCCTTTGGAGCCTGATCGCGAACATCGTGACATTTGTCGCGGTTTCACTTGCTAAAGCGCCGGAACCGATCGAACGCCTCCAAGCCGGGCTCTTTGTACCAATCGACCGCTCTTCACGACCATCCGACCTGCGCCGGGTCAGGACATCCGTCACAGTCGGCGCTTTGGAAGAAACGATCTCAGGCTATCTCGGGGCCGACCGCACGAAACGGGCCTTTGAGGACCACGCCGAGCAGCGGGGCATAGCCCTCGAACCCGACGGTCAAGCAGACATCGAACTAATCCGCTTTGCCGAACACATGCTTGCAAGCGCAATCGGCGCGGCATCCTCGCGGATCGTCATGTCACTGCTCCTGCGTAGAAAGGACGTGAGCGCCCAGGTCGCGATGAAGCTTTTGGATGACGCGTCGACGGCCATCCAACAAAACCGCGATCTTCTCCAAACAGCGCTTGATCAAGTCGACCAGGGAATCGCGGTCTTTAACCCCGACATGCAGCTCGTGTGTTGGAACCGCCAGTTCCGTCAGCTTCTTCAACTTCCACCAAACCTTGGCATGGTCGGGGTTGCGATAAGCGAAATCACCGGCCATTGCGCCGCTCGCGGTGAATTCGGTCCTGGGGATTTGACCGCGATATCAGACGCCATGATCGACCGGTTGATGGCCAAGGGCGACGGCTTCACGGTTCGCTTTCAAACCTCAGACATCTTTCTCGAGATCGGCTCCAACACCATGCCTGATGGCGGCATGGTGGTAACGTTCAACAATGTTACGCAAAGAGTGAAAGCAAAGGACGACCTCGCTCGCGCCAACGAGACCCTTGAAAAGCGGGTGGCGGACCGAACGGAACAGCTGACACGCGCCAATGATGCCATGAAGATCGCCAAGGCTGATGCTGATCGCGCCAATCATTCAAAAACGCGTTTTCTGGCGGCGGCGGGACATGATGTGATGCAGCCTTTGAACGCGGCTCGACTTTATGTTTCCGGCATCGCTGAACGGTCAGATCTTTTGCCGGATGTCCGCACCGCTCTCTCAAGCGCCGATTCAGCACTTGAGGGCGTCGAGGACATTTTGGGGTCGCTCCTCGATATCTCAAAACTTGATTCGGGCGCGGTCAAAGCCGAGCGCGTCACGTTCCCAATCTCTGACGTGTTCGATCAGATCAAGGGTGAGTTTGAGCAGATGGCCCGCGAGCGCTCGCTCGAATTCACCGTCGTTCCAAGCTCGCAAACCGTCCGCACCGACAAGCGTTTGTTGCGGCGTGTTCTGCGGAACCTCGTTTCAAACGCAATCAAGTACACCAAGACCGGCGGGATCGTCGTTGGCTGTCGCCGTCGCTCCGGCAGCGTCATCATTCAGGTTGTTGATACGGGTGTCGGCATCCCGTCTGAGAAACTCGATACCGTATTTAAAGAGTTCCAGCGGCTCGACACCGTTCGGGGTGAAACGGGTCTTGGTCTTGGGCTTTCTATCGTCGAGCGTCTTTGTCGAATGCTCGATCACGCCATTGATGTGCGGTCCAGAGAGGGGAAAGGAAGCAGTTTTTCCATAACGGTTCCAGCCGTTCGCGTGCCACTCGTTGGGCGCCATAAGACGCCGGAAGATGAGCCAGCCAACGATCCGTTTCGACGCGATGATCGCGGAATTGCGCAGCTTTCAGTGCTTTGCATCGACAATGAACCCGCAATTCTTGACGCGATGACGCTGCTCTTGGAGGAGTGGGGATGTACGGTCTTTACCGCGACCGACCGCAAAGAAGCGCTTGACGCCGTAAATGACGGCGCGCGCATCGATTGCATCTTTGCCGACTATCATCTCGATAGTGGCACCGGCGTGGATGTGATCCGCCAGGTCAGATGGGCGCTCGATGCGTCGATCCCAGCAGTTCTGATCTCTGCCGATCGCACCGACCAAGTGAGGGGCGAAGCTCAAGAGAAGAATCTGGAGCTTCTTGCAAAACCAGTGAAACCTGCCGCGCTACGCGCCCTTCTCACGCAGCTCGCCGCGACCCGCGCCGCGGCGGAATAGGGACTTTTAGCCCACCTCTTCGACGAGCAAACTGCGGAAGTGACCGGCCTCGATCCGCGATGCCGCAATGACAGCTTGTGTCCGGCTGTCGACCTTGAGTTTCTGCAGGATCGCGGACACGTGCGCCTTCACCGTCGCCTCAGAGACTGAGAGTTCGTAGGCAATTTGCTTGTTGAGAAGACCTTCTGACAGCATCATCAACACGCGCACTTGCTGCGGTGTGAGGGTCGCGAGACGTCGGGCGAGTTCGGCCTCTTCCGTATCGTCCGCGCCGTCGAAGGATAACCCATCTGGAACCCAAAGCCCGCCTTTCAGCACGACGTCGACCGCATCTCGCATTTCGGTCATGCCCGCTGATTTCGGGATGAAACCTGAAGCTCCGAGATCCATACAACGGCGAATGACAGCAGGCTCCTCCGTCGCTGATACCACCACGACGGGAATTGCCGGGTACTGAGCCCGCAAGAGCATGAGGCCGGAATAGCCCCGCACTCCCGGCATCGAAAGGTCGAGAAGGATGAGATCCACATCGCCATGCGATTCGATTGCCGCGGAGACCTGCTCGATATCACCCGCTTCAACCACGACCGCCTTTGGAAAGGCTGGCGCAAGCGATTGTTTTAACGCGTCACGGAACAGTGGATGATCATCAGCAATGATGAAAGTATGTTCATTGGGCGTGCTCAAGCGCTTTCCCCCTTGGCGTGACCGAATTTAGCCGGCTCTGATTGCACTTTAGAATAATAAGCTAAAGACCTATTCCGTCTGGATGCAACCCGGAGAAACACCGGGTGCGACATGGTTGCACGGTATTGATGGCTTCTCTCCGTAATTGCGCGTATAAAGAGCCGAGTTAGACGCGGGGGGACGGTACGCTGGAAGCGGTAAAAGTCCGACACATGGACCGAGCTGTCGCCGGGAATCGGCACGGTCTGTACCCGCAATTGTCCCCGAGGCGTAGCGGTTACATGGACGTGGGCGATGGTCATCGCATCCACTTCCAGGATAGCGGAAACCCATCAGGCAAGGCCTGCGTCGTACTTCATGGTGGTCCCGGAAGCGGGGCAAGTCCGACGCTCAGACGGCTTCATGACCCCGATGTCTATAGGATTGTCACCTTTGACCAGCGCGGATGCGGCCACTCAACACCGCACGCGTCCCTGGAAGCCAACACCACCTGGCACCTCATCGAAGACATGGAGAAGCTGCGCGTCCATCTACGCATTCAGCGGTGGCAGGTGGTGGGCGGTTCTTGGGGCTCGACCCTCGCGCTTGCCTATGCGCAGCGCTATCCCGAGCGCGTTTCAGAATTGATCCTTCGCGGCGTCTTTTTAATGCGCAAGGAAGAGATCGATTGGTTTTACCGCCATGGTTGCAACGCGCTATACCCCGATGCCTATTCGGACTTCATAAGCCAGATCCCAATGTCCGAGCGCGGTGACCCGCTGACTGCGTTTCACAAGCGGCTGAATGATCCAAGCATGGAAGTCCAGCTCACAGCGGCCCGCGCGTGGAGCCTCTACGAAGGCCGCACGCTTTCCATGAACCGCTCGCCAGAGCGGATTTCAATGTTTGGCTCCGACAGTTATGCACGCGCGTTTGCGCGTATCGAAACCCACTACTTCATGAATGGCGGGTTCTTTGAATGGGACGGCGCACTCCTTGATGGCGTCGACGGAATACGTCACATCCCGACGCATGTGGTGCACGGTCGGTTCGATGTGATTACGCCGCTCAAGAATGCCTGGGACCTGAAAGAACGGTGGCCGGAGGCAGAACTCTTCGTCATCGATGACGCCGGACATGCGGTTTCGGAGCCGGGCATCGTGGACGCTATTGTCAAATCGACGATGCACTTTGCCGATCGCTAACGCGGCTGACGATCATCGGAAGGCGCGCGGCGAGCCAAAGGCCCGGCACAATATTGCCGAGGAAGAAGGTCGGAAGAATCACAGCAAGGGCAAGGGGCCGAGACGGTTCGAGGATCCAGACGAGAACCGCCGCCAAGATGAAACCGAGATAAAGATCGGCGAGCGAGACAATTCCCCACGGATCGCTGGTAATCGCCGCAAAGCTCTCGCCGAAGGACGCTGCGCCAAACGCCCAGACGACGAGCGCACCGAAGCCCAATGACAAAGCGCCGACGAAGATGCGTGTAAGGGTCATGGTGGTGGCTCCTCTCATGCTCCGGGCAGGTTTCTCTGACCGAGCAATCTAAGACGCGAGCGACCCGTTTAAAGTTTGAGCGTCGATACGGCCTCGGCGATGACGTTCGCACTCGCAACAAACCCCGCCCTCTCCTCAACGATGAGGTCTGGCACAAGATCAGCAATGACCCCTTCTGCACCAATGATCCGCGGCAAGGACACCGGCACTTCCGGCACACCTTCCAACCCCGTCGTTACGATAGAAACGGATTGAAGCACACGCTCATCATCAAGGATCGCGCCAGCGACGCGTGCTACACCGGCCCCGATGCCGTACCAGGTCGCGCCCTTTCCTTCGATGATGCCGTAGGCCGCGTCACGAACCTTTACAGCGATATCAGAGCGGGTCGCTTGATCGAGCACGACGCCGCGTTGTCGCGCAAACGCCGACACTGATACGCTGCCTGCCATTGCGCTCGACCAAACTGCGACTTCGCTGTCCCCATGCTCGCCGATCACATAGGCATGGACGGATTGAGATGCGATCCCGAGATGCCGTCCGATCAAGGAGCGGAAACGGGCCGTGTCGAGGATTGTTCCCGAACCGATGACCCGTGAAGCGGGTAACCCGGAAAGCCGGGTTGCGACCAGGGTCATGATGTCTACGGGGTTCGTGGCAATTAGCAGGATCGCGTTAGGCGCAACCTTCATGACAGGCGTGATGATCGCCTCAAAGACCGCAGCGTTGCGGTCAAGGAGTTCGAGCCGCGTTTCGCCTGGCTTTTGGCTGACCCCTGCGGCAATGACGATAATGCCGGCGTTTTCAAGGTCTGCAATCTCGCCCGCCTCGACGACGACCGGGGATGTAAACGGCGTTGCATGCGCGATGTCATCGGCCTGCGCGCGGGAAAGCGCTCTGTTTTCATCGACAAGAACCAGTTGCGATCCGACGCCCATCAGAGCCATCGCGTAGGCTGACGCGCTGCCGACCATTCCTGCGCCGATGACGCCAATTTTCATCGATTGACCCTTTCGAGCTTCATCGTGCCCCGGGTGAGGACACGAAACGAGCCTTTTTCTTGGGCATGCCTTAGATTTAGTCAGTCGAGCCTTGATAAACCAGCGCTACGGAGCGCTCGTGCGGCGTCGCCCGATGCTCGATCAAGTAAACGCCCTGCCACGTCCCGAGATCCATACTGCCGCCGAGGACCGGGATAGAGAGGTTGGTCGATGTCACCATGGCCTTGATATGCGCGGGCATATCGTCCGGTCCCTCCGTGCTATGACGATAGCCAGCGTTCTCAGGCGCGATCCCATCTAATGCGTCCAGAAGATCGCGTTGGACATCTGGATCGGCGTTTTCCTGGATCGTCAGGGATGCCGAGGTATGACGCACAAAGACGGTCAACAGACCATCGCCCGCACTGATGTTTCGTAGCCAACCGGCCAGTTCGCGCGTGAAATCGTGGAACTGACGGGGCGATGTCCGCATACTCAGTCGCGCGATCTGTTGGGAAAGTGTTGTTGTCTTCGTTGCGGTTTCACGAATTTCCATGACATCCTCTCGGTTCTGTCCATGAATGTCGCTAATATTTTGGAGTCGACGCCATGGCACGCCTTTTCGATCCCACAGTTTTTGCAGACAGTTCAATCGCGCCGGAGACGGCTGCGTTCAACGCCGAGATCATCGCAAGGCTCGATGCGCTGCCAGACCAATGGGATTTCCCACCCGCGGTGGTGCGCGAACGCCGAAAACAGGGGCTCGGCGCTTTTCCGCCGAAACCGCTCTCCGATCGCGCAAAGACCATCGAGATCGATGGACCGGCGGGCCCGATCGCTTTGCGTATCCTCGAAGCGGAAAACCCGCGTGGCGTTTTCATGCACATTCACGGCGGCGGCTGGGTTTTCGGCGGTGCGGACGAGCAAGATCCTTATCTTGAGGTGCTTGCGGACCGCTGCGGGCTAACCGCCGTCAGCGTTGAATATCGCTTGGCACCGGAAGACCCCTACCCCGCAGCACCCGATGATTGCGAAGCAGCCGCACTCTGGCTTGTCCAAAACGCGGAAAAAGAGTTTGGCGCACCGCTCCATGCGATTGGCGGCGAAAGCGCGGGCGCGCATCTCTCTGTCGTGACGCTTTTAAGGCTCCGCGACGAACATGGACTTTCACCGTTTCAAAAAGCAAATCTGGTCGCCGGGTGTTTCGATCTCGGTCTGACGCCCAGCGCCCGACGCTTTGGAGATACCCGCCTCGTTCTGCGCACGAAAGACGTACTCGAATTTGCGCAGTGTTTCCTGGATGATCGAGATCGCAGCGACCCCGATATCTCACCGCTCTACGCTGATCTCTCTGGCATGCCGGAGGCTCTCTTTTCCGTCGGGACGAAGGACGCGTTGGTCGATGATACGCTCTTCATGGGCGCGCGTTGGCTGGCGTCTGGGAACGGAAGCACCGTGAAGCTCTACCCCGGCGGCGCGCATGTGTTTCAGGCGTTTCCAATCCCGCTCGCGGAAGAAAGCCTCGCCGACATGATCGCGTTTCTCGGGCCAGCCGATGCCTGAGACCTATCGCGGTTTCGTCAATGCCTGGGAGTGCGATGAGAACGACCACGTCAACGTACAGTTCTACTCTGAGCGGTTTGAAATCATGGCCCGCCATCTTTACGCCGGGATCGGCGACCGCTGGCCATTTTCGGCACTCCTAACGCGACACATTCGATACCACCGCGAATGTCGAACAGGCGATGTCTTGCGCGGCGAAAGCACGGTCGTCGGAGACACGGAAATCGCACACGCGCTCTATCACGCAGAAACCGGAGAACTTCTCGCCACCGCCCTGGATGGCTTTCGCTCCGATGTTGCAGCGCCCCGTCAACTCAGTCGCGTTGCGTTACCGAACGAAGTTGCTCCGCGCGGGCTTGATCCCACTCCGGATCTCGAAACGGGGTCGCTCTCGTCGCTCGCTGCTGGCGATTACGAAACGATCTACACTGGCGTCGTTGAACCTAGCCATCTGGGGCCAGAAGCTTTGATGGCTGACCGCTACTTCATCACGCGTGTCACCGATGGCGTGGCTCATGCCTGGGCAACGGCTGGCATCACCCAGAGTTTTTTGGAAAACCGAGGACTAGGGCGGGTGGCAGTCGAGATGAAGCTGACAATCGCTCAACGACCGCCGGTTGGCACGCTGGTCAAGGTCGTCGCAAAGGTTTTGGCGATCACGCCGCGCATCATCACGTTCAGACTGTGTCTGGGGGATGTGGAAGCCAACCGCATCTTTGCAACGACGCAGATCGCAGCGCTGCTGATGGATCTGAAAACGAGAAAGTCCGTTCCCTTCCCAGACGACCTCAGGCGATAGCGCCTATCATTTCAATGATCAGAAATACGCGCCCGACGCTTAAGTCTCGTTCGGGTCTTTCGGCGCTTCCAGATCCTCGCGTAAGCGATCGACCATACCGAAAAAACGCCGCATCACGCCCTCCATCATATCCATCGCTTGATCGAGGTCTTCCTCCGTGGGGAGGCCATCGACGAGGCTGTTTTCGGGCGGAACGTCTATGGCAGGCGCCTCAACGCCAAGCGCCTTGGAGATCGCTGCGATCTGGCGCCGAAGTTCCGCGTTTTCGCGGCGAAGCTGTTCGACCTCGGTCGAAAGGATCGTGCGATCATCCGCTGCACCGCGGCATGCGAGGCTGCCTGCCTGTTCTGTACAGACCGACATGTCGCCCGTCTGACGATCCATGCGAATGAAGCCGCTTTCCGTCCGCTCCAGAATGTAGCGATCGCTGTCATTTGCGACCTGCGCGACGGAAGGGGCGGCGGCGGTCACACCGGTCGCGACGAGGAAAGCTGAGAGTATGCGAACTGTGTTTTGCATCCCAACACACTCTCCCGTCACTTTGACCGCACTATGGCGCGTTGGTCTATTGCTTAGGCGGCCTTTGCCGTTGCCTCACCGAAACGCTCATAGAAGGCTTCACCGGTCTTCGCCATTTCGGTCAGCAACCGGTTCGGCTTAAAGCGAACGCCGTGCTTTTTCTGGAGACGCTTCGCGAGATCGACAAAGGCGGCCGTACCCATTCCGTCGATGTAGGAGAGCGTTCCGCCCGACCATGGCGCAAAGCCGAAGCCAAGGATCGAGCCGACATCCGCCTCGCGCGGATCGACAACCACGCCTTCTGCCATGCAGCGGGCCGCTTCCAGCGCCTGGATGACGAGAAACCGCTCCTTCAACTCATCAATGCTGAATTCGGATGCGGGCTTCGGCTCGAAAATATCAGCAAGGCCCGGCCAGAGCGACTTGTCGCGACCATTATAATCGAAGAAGCCTTTGCCCGCCTTCTTGCCGACGCGGCCATGTTTGTTGACCATCTGATCGAGCAGATGCTCTTGCGCCGGATCGACGGCCTTTTCGCCGAGATCGGCCTTGGTCGCCTGCAAGATTTTCCAGGCGAGATCGACGGCCACTTCATCATTGAGTGTGAGCGGACCAACGGGCATGCCTGCCATTTTGGCGGCGTTTTCGACCATCGCCGGCGGTACGCCTTCGGACAGCATTTTGTGCGCTTCGAGCATGTAGGCCGTCACGCAGCGATTGGCGTAAAAGCCGCGCGTATCATTGACCACGATCGGGGTTTTCTTGATCGCTTTCACATAGTCGAGCGCGCGGGCGAGCGCCTTGTCGCCGGTCCGTTTGCCCATGATGATTTCGACGAGCATCATGCGGTCAACGGGCGAGAAAAAGTGGATCCCGATGAAATCGCGCGGCTTTTTCGTCGCTTTGGCCAGACCGGTAATCGGCAACGTCGACGTGTTGGATGCGAGGATTGCGCCGCGCTTCATGACGTCCGCGCACTGGGCGAAAATCTGTTCTTTGAGTTCGCGATTTTCAAAGACCGCTTCGATGACGAGATCGCAATCGGATAGGGACGCGTAGTCGGCAGACGGCTCAATTAGTGAGACGAGCTTTTCTCCGTCGGCCTTATCCATGCGCCCGCGCGAAACTTGCTTCGCCACAAGGTCCTGGGAGTGCTTGAGGCCTTTGTCCGCGCTCTCTTGATCGCGGTCGATCAGCGCGACTTTGATGCCCGCTTTGGCCGTAACGTAAGCAATTCCCGCACCCATGAAGCCGGCACCAATAACGCCAACCTTTTTGATCTTCTGGTCCGGCACGTCGGCGGGGCGGCGCGCGCCTTTGTTCAGATCCTGCATGGACACGAACAAGGAGCGGATCATGTGTTTGGCTTCGGGCGTTTGAAGCACATGCGCGAAATAGCGGCTCTCGATCCGGAGCGCTGTGTCCATATCCACGAGGTTGCCCTCATAGACACAGGAGAGGATTGCCTTCGCGGCTGGATAATTGTTGTAGGTCTCGCGGCGCATAATGGCGTTGGCCGCCGGGAACAGTTGCATGCCGGCCGCCGAATAGACCCGCACTGGCGGGCGGAATTTCGGTTGGTCCCACGCTTTCTTCGGCGAAAGACCGGCGAGCTTTGCCTTTGCGGCATCAATGAGTTTTTTGGGCGGGACGATTTCATCGATGAGCCCAAGCTTTGCTGCGCGATCAAACTTTTGCTCCTTGCCCTGAAGGAGCATTTCCATCGCCGCTTGCGGATCGATCATGCGGGGAACGCGCTGCGTCCCGCCAGAACCCGGAAGCAATCCCACCTTCACTTCGGGGAGACCAACCTTGCCGCCTTTATTCTCAGCTGCGACACGCGCATGGCAGGCAAGCGCCACCTCGAAACCACCGCCGAGCGCGAGACCGGGGAGCGCGGCCACATAGGGCTTCGTGCCCGTTTCGATCGCGCGGGTAACCTTGGAGAGCCGGGCCGCTTCCTGCCACATGGCCTGCATCGCGGCTTCCGCGTCTTTCTCTTTCTCCGCGTGGTAGCGCCCAAGGAGACCTTCCAACATGGTAAGGTCTGCGCCGGCGCAGAACGTCGCTTTCGCTGACGTGATCACGACGCCCTTCACCGCTTCATCAGCCTCAAGCGCCGGGACGAGCTTTTCCAGATCTTCAAGCACGGCCTGGTCAATGACGTTCATGGACTTGTCCGCCATGTCCCAGGTGACAAGCGCGATGCCGTCCGCGTCAATCTCAACGGTGAAGTGAGTGGTGTTCATTGTCGTTCTCCCTTGCGCGCCTCGCCTCATCCGGGCCGTTTCGTCGCGCGCTCTCCAAACTTTTTTCGCTCAGTACGCAGAGCCGTCTTTCTTCGTGAAGCGGTAGCCCGCATCGGTCTTTTCGGCGAAGAGATCGACGTCCGGGTATCGCACGCGTTCGGCGGGCAACCGCGATCCGATCTCGAGGTACAAAACAGGCTTGTCCGTTCGATTGACCAGATGGTGACCGTTCGCGACCCCTGCCTTGAAGCCTGCCGCATCGCCCGGCTTCAACTGTGTCTCGCCGTCATTTTCGATCAGGATCGGTTCGCCTTCGAGGATATAGACGAACTCGTCTTCCTTCTCCTGCCAGTGCCGGAGGGCCGACTGCGCGCCCGGCTCAAGCTTGGTCAGGTTCACGCCATATTGGTCGAGCCCGACTTCATTACCGAGACGCTTGCGGAACCGGCCTTCAGTGACGTCGGCAAAAGGCGCCGGGTAGCCAGTGCCGCCTTTCCAGTCCATCGCATCAATGTCGATTTTGGGCATCAAACGCGCTCGATGATCGTGGCCGTGCCCATGCCCGCGCCGATACAAAGCGTAACGAGCGCGGTGTTAAGATCGCGGCGCTCAAGCTCGTCAAGCACGGTGCCGAGGATCATGGCGCCAGTCGCGCCGAGCGGGTGACCCATCGCGATCGCACCGCCATTGACGTTGACCTTTTCATGGTCGAGATCAAAGGCCTGCATCGTGCGCAGGACAACCGAGGCAAACGCTTCGTTGATCTCAAAGAGGTCGATGTCGTCCGGCGTCATTTTCGCTTTTTTGAGGAGCTTTTGCGTCACGTCGACCGGACCGGTCAGCATCAGAGCTGGATCGGAACCGATATTGGCAAAGGCTTTGATCTTAGCGCGTGGCTTAAGCCCCGCTTTTTTGCCAGCGCGTGCATTGCCGATGAGGATTGCGGCAGCGCCGTCTACGATGCCCGACGAGTTGCCGGCATGGTGGACGTGGTTGACCTTTTCGACTTCCGGATGCGCTTGCACGGCGACGCCGTCAAAGCCGCCCATCTGGCCCATCATTTCAAACGACGCCTTGAGCGCGCCGAGAGATTGCATATCGGTGCCTGGCCGCATGTGTTCATCGTGATCGAGAACCGTGAGGCCGTTTACGTCGCGGACCTTGATGACGGAGTCCTTAAACCGGCCCTCTTCCCAGCTCTTCGCGGCCCGGTTTTGGCTCTCAACGGCGTAGGCGTCGCAATCGTCGCGCGAGAACCCGTATTTTGTAGCGATCAAGTCAGCCGAAACACCTTGCGGCATGAAGTAGGAAGGGACCGCCACTTGTGGGTCGACCGGCCATGCGCCGCCGGACGCTCCGATGCCGACACGGCTCATGCTTTCAACGCCGCCGGTAACGACCATGTCGTGCTGACCGGACATGACCTGGGCTGAGCCGAAATTCACGGCATCAAGGCCAGAGGCGCAAAAGCGATTGATCTGAATGCCGGGGACGTGGTCGCCATAGTCAGCCGCAAAGACGGCGGCGCGCGCAATGTCACCGCCCGCTTCGCCGACGGGGTCGACGCAACCCAGCACCACGTCATCGACCTGATGCGTATCGAGTTCGTTGCGGTCGCGCACCGCTTCAAGCGCGTGCTTTGCGAGATTGACCGCGGTCACTTCATGGAGCGAGCCGTCAGCCTTCCCGCGTCCCCGCGGCGTGCGAACATGATCGTAAATCAGTGCGTCGGGCATCTAAGTGCCTCCCCTTCATTATTCTGTTTTGCTTATGCCGCCTGCGCTGGCACTGTAACTTGCAAAAGTGCCACGATGCCGCGTCCGGCCTCTAACTCTGTCGGTTCCTGCGGTGTTGGAACGTCTTCACCCTGCTCGACAGACCACCAGATGACCTCCTGAAGGCTTTTAGCCGCGTCATCGAGTGCGGATGCAAGCGTCGGACCTTGTCCGTTGATGGCGTTTCCCACAACTTCAGCACAGTAGATCTCAGTCTCGTCGCGTTCTACGACCGTAGGGAAATAGATTTGCATGTCGCTCTCGGTCCTTAGGTCAGCTTGACGCCCGTCTGCCGTTCGATGGCACGAATTGTTCCAGGTGCGATTTCCTTGTGTCGAGGAATAGCCGAAACCCGCTTGCCATCTCGGAACACTAATGTGTGGCGCCCGCCTTCTTTCAAAGTCAATTTAGCAGCCTCCAGCTTCGTAAGGACGTCGCGCCGTTTCAAAAGCTAGCTACGGTAAACTGGGATTGTCACGACGCGGCCTCAAGTGGATGACCCGGCATGAGCTCGTAAGGGTGAACCCAGCCTGGCAGCACTTCAATGCGCTTGGTCCAGGCCTGGATATGCCCAAATTGGTCAAAATCGACGCCAATTTCGTCCGGCCAGAAAAGGTACCCGCAAACCGAGATGTCAGCGATCGTCGGGCGATCCGAAGCGATCCAATCTCGACCATCGAGGTGCTTGTTCAGCACTTTGTATGCGTTGACGGCCCGACCCTCGAGAAACTCGGTGACCGGTGTCTCGCCCGACTTGGCAAAATTTCTAAGGAACCGCAGCGTCGACGTGTAGCCTGTGAGCTTATGATTGTCCCACAGGATCCACCGAAGGATATCGCGTTTTTCCTGAGGTGAATTGGGCCCGAACTTTCCGGTTTTATCGACCAGATAGTCGAGGATAACGCCCGACTGGCTCAGCTGCTCTGAGCCATGCTCAAGGACCGGAACCTCACCCATCGGGT
Organism: Pseudomonadota bacterium; assembly: GCA_039026395.1. GTDB lineage: Bacteria > Pseudomonadota > Alphaproteobacteria > Rhizobiales > JAKSCL01 > JBCCMK01. The sequence goes on from JBCCMK010000029.1 coordinate 27,140, forward strand.
TAAGTTCCAGATAGTCCGGCGTCCGAACGCCGCCATTGAAAAAATCGACGAACACCGGCTCCCAGGATACGCCACACAGGTTCAGCATGAGAGCTGCCTTGTAGGCGTTTCCAGATTGCGCAAAGCAATGGAGCCGGTAGTCGGCTGAGGGGTTAGACATGGTCGAACCTCGCTGGCGTTAACGGATCCCTAGATTGCTTCCGCGTCGAGGGCCATCATCGAGTCTGCACCGGATTTGATGCGTGCAAGGTGTGCTGCAGTCTCCGGAAGGATGCGCTCCATGTAGTAGCGGCCCGTCGTCAGCTTGTTTTCATAAAACTGCGACTTTCCGTTTGCACCGTTTGAGAGCTGCTCGCGGCTCGCTTTCGCCATCTTCGCCCACATGTAGGCGCATGCGACCAAGCCAAAGAGGTGCATGTAATCCGTCGAACCGGCACCGGCATTGTCCGGCTTCTTCATTGCATTTTGCATGAACCACATGGTCGCTTGTTGCAGGTGGTCCGCGGCGTCTTTGAGCGGCGCAATGTAAGGAGCGAGCGCCTCGTCTTCAGCATTCTCCGCAACAAAGGTTCCAACCTCGTTGAAGAAGGCCATGACGGCGCGACCGCCATCTTTCGGCAGCTTGCGACCGACCAGGTCGAGCGCCTGGATGCCATTTGCGCCCTCATAGATCATGGCAATCCGGGCATCGCGCACAAACTGCTCCATGCCCCATTCGCGGACATAGCCGTGGCCACCGTAAAGCTGTTGCGAGTCGACTGTGTTTTGGAAGCCCTTGTCCGTGATGAAACCCTTGATCACCGGGGTCATCAAGCCCATCAAATCATCGGCCGTCTTGACGTCATTTTCGTCGTGCGAGCGCTCTTTGATATCGGAATTGATCGCGGTCCAGAGGACCAACGCCCGCGCCGCTTCATTGAGCGCTTTGTTGTTCATCAAGATCCGGCGAACGTCTGGATGCACGATGATCGGATCCGCGGCTTTTTCTTCGTCCTTGGCTCCTGTCAGCGCGCGACCCTGAATGCGGTCCTTGGCGTAGGTGGCAGCATTCTGGTGCGCAACCTCGGAGATGCCGAGCCCCTGAACGCCGACCGCGAGGCGGGCTTCGTTCATCATAACGAACATGGCCTTTAAGCCCTTGTGCTCTTCGCCCACGAGCCAGCCGGTTGCGTCATCATAATTCATGACGCAGGTGGAGTTGCCGTGGAGGCCCATCTTCTCTTCGATGGAGCCGCAAGACACAGCGTTGCGCTCGCCTGGATTACCATCGGCATCGGGGATGAATTTCGGCACGACAAAGAGCGAAATGCCTTTGACCCCAGCCGGCGCGCCTTCAATCCGCGCGAGCACAAGATGGATAATGTTGTCGGTCAGGTCATGTTCACCAGCTGAGATGAAAATCTTCTGGCCGCTCAGCTTGTAGCTGCCATCGCCCTGGGGCACCGCCTTGGTTTTGATGAGGCCGAGATCGGTACCGCAATGCGGCTCCGTCAAATTCATCGTGCCAGACCAGCGACCCTCGATCATCTTCGGCAGATAGGTGCGCTTCTGTTCCTCCGTGCCGTGCTTGTGAAGTGCTGCAACGGCGCCCTGTGTCAGGCCCGGATACATGCCAAACGACATGTTTGCGGAGGTGAAAATTTCACTGACGCAAGCTGCGAGAACATAGGGCAGACCTTGGCCTCCATATTCAGGATCAGAAGAGAGACCGAGCCAACCGGACTCGACATAGGTGTCATAGGCTTCCTTGAAGCCGGGCGGCGTTGTCACGCTGCCGTCTTCATTCCGCACGCAGCCAACCTCATCACCGATGCGGTTCAAGGGTGCAATGACATCCGAGGCGAGTTTACCAGCCTCTTCAAGAACAGCCTCAACCACGTCCGGCGTAGCATCCGAAAACCCTTCCAGATTTCCGTACTTTTCGATGTTGAGCACGTCGCTCAAAACGAACATGAAGTCTTCGACAGGTGCGGTGTAGGTTGGCATGTCTCTCTCCTCGCCTAATCGTTACGCCACCAAAGGCGGCGCATTTTACGACGTTTCGATCAGCTCGCTTTCGCGGTTTGTTGCTGATCTCTCAGAAGCATCTCATCGAGTTCCGCGCTCGCTGCCCGCAGGTCCGATAACGCTTCTTCGATGTCAGCTTTTTGTTTTTCTAATTTTTCAATCTGCGCAGAAAAACGCTCCTGCGCTACCCTGTATTGTGTAATTTGACCGTCGCGAAGGTCGTAGAGATCGATCATCTCTTTGATTTCGACAAGCGAGAAGCCAACGCGTTTTCCCTGCAGTGCCAATCTCAAACGCGCGCGATCGCGACGATCGTATATCCGGGTCGTCCCGGCGCGTTGCGGCGAAACAATACCCTTGTCTTCGTAGAACCGAAGCGTCCGCAGTGTGACGCCAAACTCTCTTGAGAGTTCGCCGATCGAGAACGTTCGCGGATCATCCGCGTCAATCGTCGACTTCTCATTGATAAATTTTTCCCGCTCCAGCAGCGGATTCTTTAGCCGTGTCGTCATCTCGTCGTCCCTCCACTGGGTCGTGCTAGTCACGGAGTTTCCTTTCGTCATTCACGGGCTGCTGGATACCTGACACTTACGTAAACGTCAATTATTATTTTGAGTAGTAAAATATTACGCAAGTTTCGAATTTCCGGTAATTTTGTTTCCGAATCACACGGCAGCGCCCTGCTTCCGGGACAGTCCGAGCGGCAAGAGATGCTCTTGGGATCGTCCCGAAAACGGACCGGATTTAAGGACTTATTTACCCAATATGCGGATTGGTTAACGCCGTGTGAGTGAGTTTCTTTCCAACCCATCGGCGACGCGTAGCTTCCGTCGCTCGATCACCGACCGCAGACGGAACGCAGTCATATGGCGATGAGAAGCGAAAATCCGTGGAGTATCAAGGGAATTACTCCCGATATGCGCGAGCAAGCGAAGGGCGCTGCTCGTCGTGCGGGTATGACGGTCGGGCAATGGTTGAACGCAGTGATTGCCGAATCAAGTGCGGATTTGCGGCGCGCGCAGCTCGCGATGCCGCGCTCTGATATGCAGTCGCCAGTCGCCGGACAGATCGCAGCGATGCAGGATCAATTGGCGGAACTTGCAAACGCCATCAATAGTGGTCCTGCGCTCCATCGCTCAATCGCTCCATCGAACCAAAACACAATGCCTGGGTCTTTCGGCACTCAGCACCCCATCGAAGACGATGTCATTGATATGGCCGCAGCGGTTCAGGGGCTGGCTTCGCGAGTTTTTGAGCGCGAGCAAGTTCAACGGCAATCGCTGGGCGATGTATCGACACAGATCGAGGCATTGTCGCGCCGCCTTGATCAGATGAACCACGCTGACAATCGCGTCCCACCGATGGCGGATCCGGCTTCGGGTTACGGTCTGTTTCCACAGACCGCCAATGCAGCTGGCGGACAACACTCTGAGGCAGCGCCGTGGCATTCAAAGGCCGAAGCATCAATCCATGAGAAAATAGCGCAGCTTAACGAGAGACTGACCAGCCTCTCAGAGCCTCAATCCTCGCTGCAAACACCAAAGCACACGACCGCGGCCAACGGTCACAATGAACTGGAAAACCGCATTCTCGCCTCGGTCGATCACAAACTGAGCGGGCTTGAAGATCAACTTTCATTTATCGCACAGCGTTTGGACACACCAGCGCCAAGCCAACCGATCGCACGCGGCCAGGAACCATCACGCAACCTCGAAGTGATGTCGCATGTTCAAGCCGACCTTGAGAAACTTCAGGGTGACATAACCTCGGTACTCGCGACACAACGCTCAAATGTCGAAAATCCCGTTGAGACGCGGGCACAGGTTCAAGCTCTCCAGACAGCGATTGCCGGGATTGAGGACCGCATGGCCGGCCTCGCTCACGCGCTCACGCCTGAAAAGCTTGCAAGCGGCGTTGCCCAACACATCGAACCGAGCCGAAAGCATTCCAAGGCGCTCATGGCGCTTGTCGATACCGTTTCTGAACTTCGGAGCGGCATCGATCAGGTCTCCAAAAAACAAGCCGACATGGAAACGGTCTACGCCGAGCGGATCGAAGAAGTGTCGCGTGCGGATGCGGCTAACCTGAAGGCAATCGAAGAGCGTTTCGACGCTCTCGCAACACGGATCGAAGAAACAAAAGCCGAGCGTTCACCCGAACTCGATTTGCTTCGAAACCAGGTCGCGGAACTCTCAAGCACGATCCACTCAACGATCGAAAGCGCCAAGCCTGACCTTGCGCCATTCGATGAGCGGCTGCGCGATCTCTCTGATCGGATAGACGGCGCACTTCACGCGAGCGTCGACGCTGACAATCGCATGAATGATCGGCTAGAAGTTCTGGCCGAACGCATATCGACGAGCGCGCCCGACCTTTCTGGATTGCAGGCGCGCATTGAGGATATGTCGCGCGCGATCCAGAACACGGTGACGGAAAATAAGCCCGACGCCTCTCTGATTGAAGCACGCCTGCGCGCTATGGCTGAGCGGATCGAAGCCGCACTCGCCCCCGGTGCCGCACACATTCCAGCAGAGGTCTACCGCGTCGAAGATCGCTTGGAAGACATTCAGAACCAGCTCGCGACTGCCGTTCAGTCTTTCGCCTCAGACCGAAACCCCAATAATTTCCAAGTCTTTGATCAAAAGCTGCAGTCGATCCAAGAACGCATGGACACCATGCTCAGCGATCCACGGACAAATCAGGTCAGCAACGAGATCGGCGCACTCAATCAGCGCGTCCAGGATATCGCGACCCGCATCGACACGGTTTTTTCAGAGCCGATTAATCAGAAGACCGATCTGAGCCCCATTGAGGCGAGGATCGAAGCGCTTTCGGCCCAGTTGGAAAGCACAGCCGGAAAAATCCGCGAGCCGCTCCCAGACGCTGTTCTTCTCGATAGTCGCCTGCGCGACATGACATCGAGGATTGAACAATCCTTGGAAAAGTCCGCGCCAGACCTCAGCCGCATCGAGGCTCGCATAGACGCGCTGACTCAGCATGTCGATCAACAAGTCCAAATGGTCGAGACGCCAGCATCAGAAGCGGCGCTCGCTGCCATTAGCGCGCAGGTTAAGTCGCTCTCTGACCGGCTGGATCAAGCGCGACAGAATGCGAGTGATCCTTCGCTTCCGCATCAGATCGAAACGCAGATCGCTGAACTGAGCCAAAAGTTCGAAGCGCAGCAGAAGCAAATCCGCTCAATTGAGAATATCGAGCGCGCACTCAACCATTTCTTCGACGCCCAACCGAACCCATCGAACATCGCAACCGAGGCCGCTCGTATCGCCGCGCAAGATGTCGTGCGCGAGATCGCCGGTGACGGCACACGACCACATGGCCAAATGATGTTTGAGTTGGAAGAGCGGGTTAATGCTCTTCGCGAAGAGGCCGCCCTTGCGGACCAACGGACGCGTGAGACGCTTGCAACGGTGCAAGATGCCCTTCTGACCGTTGTCAAGCGCATGCGGACGCTCGAGATGCCACCGCCGGTTGCGCAGAGCATGCCGAGCGTGAACGAGAGCACGTCGATACAAACCGCGCCGACAGCCAACCTTTCGGCACCGGCACCGAACCCCGCACAGGACTTCTCCGCTCCACCGCCTGCACCCTTCGAGCCCGAGCCGGTGGCACCGCAGCCCGTATCGCTCGTCGATGCGCCGCAACCGCCCCAGCCGCGGGAGAATGGCACAGAGCCCAACCGGGATGCCCGCGCCCAAGCGCTTGGCCTTGCAAACGGTCTCCCAACCGTTCAGCCCGACCCGGAACCTGAGGAAAAGCCAGGCCTTGTTTCTCGGATCCTTGAGCGGGCTAAGCGGAAACCGAAGAAAGCAGACGAAGAACCTGCTGACGAACTCAGCGCAGCTTTGGAAACGGTGTCGTCGGCACCGGACGAGCCAATCGAGCCGGAACCCGATTTCCCATCACTCGATGATGATGCCCCGCTTGCTCCAACCACCGGAGAGCCCGCAGCGCCACTAGAGAGCAAGACACCGCCGCGCGCGCGTATTCTTGGCCGTGACGGCGCCGTCCGGAGCGCGCCAGAAAGTCAGACTGATTTTATTGCCGCCGCACGCCGCGCTGCACAAGCCGCCGCCGAAGCATCAACGCCGATCGAACCGCAGCATCTGCCAAAGAATGAGGCTAAACCCTCAGCTTCTGAGCGATTGCAGAAGATCAAAAAGCCCTTGATTGCAGGCACCGCAATTGTGCTTGTGCTTGTCGGAACTTTGCAGGTGGCGTCGATCCTGCGCGGCGTATCTGAGCGATCTGTTGCGACGGCGCCAACTGCGGTCGGCAGCCAAGAAGCAGCACTCGATATTGCAGCGCCGACCGCAGACCAGACCGCCGTCGCCACCGCAGATGACGGTTTGTCGGAAAACGTTCTCGGCGACATCGAAGCATCTACCGCCGCGGGCGAACTCACGCTGAATGACGATGTTCGCGTCATCCCGACCGCGCCCTCAGACGGCAGCGACGGCGATGCGCTCGCACTTTCGATCCCGGATGGCGCGAGCGATGATTCATCGATCGAAGGGAACGCCGGCGGTGAAACGGCGGCAGATATGCTCGCCATTCTCCCCAGCACTGAGTTTCCAGAAAATCTCCGCCTTGCTGCGGCAAGCGGAGACGCTGACGCCCAATTCGAAATCGCAAGCCGGTATGTTAACGGCGAAGGCGCACCGAAAGACGTCTTTAAGGCGGCGGAATGGTATGCGCGATCTGCTGCGCAGGGTCTGGCTCCGGCCCAGTATCGCCTGGGCAGCCTCTACGAGCAGGGAAACGGCCTCGCGAAGAACCTCGACATAGCGAAGATGTGGTATGAGCGGAGCGCCGAGCAGGGCAATCTCAAATCCATGCACAATCTCGCGGTCCTCTACGCTGAAGGGGTAAACGGCGAGCCGGATTTTCGCCGGGCCTCAAACTGGTTCACGCAGGCCGCACAACTCGGCTTGCCGGATAGCCAGTTCAATCTCGGCATTCTCTATGCCCGGGGCCTCGGCGTTGAGCAAAACATGGCCGAGTCCTACAAGTGGTTTGCGCTTGCTGCCGATTCCGGTGACCAGGATGCAATCGCAAAGCGTGATGAACTCGAAGAACGGATTGGCCAGGATGCACTGGTCGCCGCGCGCTTAGCGGTTCAATCGTTCAGCCCACTCCCGACGCTCGACACGGCCAATGTCGTTCCGCAGCCAGCAGGCGGCTGGGGCGAAGTGAACGTGGCGCTCGCACCCGCGTCAGCGGCCGCAATTGATCGCGACACGATCCGCCAGGCCCAGAGCCTTTTGAATGATCTTGGCTTTGGTGCCGGGACCGCGGACGGGATTGTCGGCGAACGCACGGCTGATGCAATTCGTAGTTTTCAAAAACAGTCGGGTCTCCCGGAGACCGGTCTCGTGACACCCGAACTGATGGCCCTTTTGAAGGCTGGCTCGACCTGAGCAAAGCCTCCAGCTCGCGCGTTTTATCCACCGCTACAAAGTGGTGACGCCGGACGCGCGCTGAGAGTTTGACTTCACCGCGTTCGCGCGTGCTTATGATCACAGACCACGGACGCCAAATTCGGCCCCGTGGCGTTCTCACATAGGCCTATGGCTTGCGCCCATGCAGATTTATCTGCCCATTGCCGAAATCCCGGTCAACATCCTGGTTTTTCTTGGGATGGGGGGCGCGGTCGGCTTCTTATCGGGGATGTTCGGCGTGGGCGGCGGCTTCTTGATGACGCCACTCCTCATCTTCTCCGGCATTCCGCCGGCAATCGCGGTTGCAACAGAAGCCAATCAGATCGTCGCGTCATCCTTTTCCGGCGCATTGGGTCATCTGAGGAAGCAGTCCGTCGACATCAAGCTCGGCATTGTGCTTTTGGTCGGCGGCATTATCGGCTCCGTCATCGGCGTTCAGATCTTCCGAGTTCTCCGGGATGTCGGCCAACTCGACCTGATCATTTCACTTCTCTATGTCGTCTTTCTTGGCATTGTCGGCGGGCTCATGCTCGTAGAAAGCATCAATGCGCTGAGACGTAGCCGAAAGGGTGGAAGCGCCGAAATCCGCCGCCCTGGACAACACACTTGGCTTCACGGCCTTCCATTTAAGATGCGCTTCAAGCGCTCCAAGATCTACCTCTCGGTGATACCTGTTGGGGCGCTCGGCGCCTTTGTTGGCATCCTTGCGTCAATTATGGGTGTTGGTGGTGGCTTCATCATGGTGCCCGCCATGATCTACCTTCTTCGGGTCCCGACAAACGTCGTAATCGGAACATCGCTCTTTCAAATCGTGTTTGTGACAGCGTTCACAACGATCCTGCACTCAGCGGCGACCCAAACCGTCGACATGGTTTTAGCACTGGTGCTGATGATTGGTGGCGTGATCGGCGCACAGTTCGGCGTTCGAGCGGGCCATCGCTTGCGCGGCGAACAGTTGCGAGCTCTCCTGGCATTGATGGTGCTTGCCGTCTGCGCGCGTCTCGCGCTCGAACTCGTGCTTCCGCCCGAAGAAATTTACACCATGAGCGTTGCGGGGGCGTCGTAATGCGGTGGTGGCTTGTGTTAATAACGTTAATCGCTTCGACGGTGACACCGCGCGCGGAGGAGATCATTGCCGGTCTTTCAACGGACCGTTTCGAGATCACCTCTAACTTTGTTGGCGGATCGCTCGTCGTGTTCGGCACGATCAATCGAGACGCGCAGACGATTGCCCGCGCAGGCAAGTACGACGTGGCGATCGTTGTAACTGGGCCGCGCTCGGATATCACGACCAGGCGAAAGGCCCGCGTGCTCGGAATTTGGGTCAATCGCGAGGCTGCCCGATTTGAGAATGCGCCGCTCTATTACGCGACACTGGCCTCCAATCCGCTCGAAGAGATTGCGCCTGCCGCTTCAAAAGAACGCTTTGGAATTGGCACCGCCTCCATGCCGCTTGAGGTTGGAGGATTTGAGCCGAACGCGGCGTCGTTTCGCGAGGCTCTTATACGCCTCAAAGCCAGCGATGCGCTCTATTTCGACGATGTAAGCGCGGTCTCATTCCTGTCTGATACGCTTTTCACGGCAAACATTGCGCTCCCCGCGATCGTGCCAATCGGAGACTTTACCGTCGACATTTATGCGTTCCGGGATGGTGCTCTGATCGGGCAAACCAGCGAAGCGTTCCGTGTTCAAAAGACAGGCTTTGAGCAGTTCATGTTCAATCTTGCTCACAATCAGCCACTTCTTTACGGGATAATTGCTGTCCTTCTCGCGATCTTTACCGGTTGGGCGGCCGGCGTGATATTCCGGCGAGACTGACTATGAAGGTGAGACTGACTGGGGACCAATTGCGCGCATGACCGTATTCTCAGACGATCCCATCGACCCGAATGACCGCATGTCGCTTCCTATCGCGCTCATGGGTTATGGCGGGTTGATCCCCTTTTTTGCCCCTGCGTTTCTGTCATGGATGGGGGTGACCACGCTATTTGGAGTCGGCGTTATCGCTGCTGGCCAAGCCTATGGCGCGGTGATCCTGTCATTCCTCGGAGGCATTCGTTGGGGGCTTGCGGTCTCACCGGTCTTTCAGGCCAACCGCACGATCGATATTGTCGGTTCAGTCGTACCGTCGCTTCTGGGTTGGGTCGCCCTTCTCATGCCGCCAACCGCCGGTATTGCAATGCTGATTGCGGGTTTCATTGGACAATTGGTCTGGGATTTGGCCGCCGCACAGAACGG
>JBCCMK010000030.1:0-36055 GCA_039026395.1 Pseudomonadota bacterium
CGTGATGATGCCGAAGAAGAAGATTACGATTGCCGCGATGGACACGAGAATGCTGATGATCGTGAAGTCGATAAGGAATGCGATCACGCGACGTGTTCTGACCCCGTCAAGCTCTCTCCAGCTGATAAATGAGCTTGAAGCTGGCGTTGCGTCGCTGTCGTAGGTCATTTCTCTCTCTTCAGGTTAAGCGTCCCGAGAGATATATGAGTTGTCGACGTCGAACTTACAAACGAGGCGAAATTATCTGCCCTTTGTGATTGTGACGACCCGGCCCTGTTCGACGGTGAGGCACAATTCGCCGGATTTGAGTTTCAGCGCTTCATTGCCAAAGAGCTCGCGCCGCCAGCCCGAAAGTGCGGCGACGTCGGCGTTGTCGTCAGCTGCGATCTTTGTCAGATCGTCGGAGGTGGCGATCACGCGTGCCGCAACGCCTTCTTTCTCGGACACAGCCTTCAGCAGAATCTTCAACATGTCCGTGATGGCGCCCACCCCGTTCGGCATGGGGCGGCCTCTGTCCGGCTTCGGCACGGTGTCCAGATCAGTTTTCAGACCGTCTGATACGGCTTGCAGCAAAGGCGTGGCCATGTCTGACCTTTCAAACCCCCGAGACAATGCCCTCATCCGCTTCAAGTCTTCCGTGGATTTCGGTTGTTGTGCGGCTAATTCGTGGATCGCATCGTCACGAATGATGCGCGCCCGAGGTACATTGCGGCTTTGAGCTTCCCGTTCTCTCCAAGCTGCGACAGTAATCATTACAGCAATTTCTTTTGGTTTTTTGACGCGAAGTTTCAGCCGTTTCCACGCATCCTCAGGTTTCGCCTCATAGGTCCCGACCGATGTGAGGATTGCCATTTCCTCGCTCACCCAACTGTCTCGCCCCTGTTCTTTTAGGTTGGCGGAAAGCGATCGATAGACGTCGCGCAGATGCGTCACGTCCGCGAGTGCGTAGGAGAGCTGCTTGTGTGAGAGTGGTCGGCGCGCCCAATCCGTGAACCTCGATGATTTATCAATCTTCTCGCCGGTGATCCGATAGACGAGTTGATCATACGAAATGGCGTCGCCGTAGCCGCACACCATGGCCGCGACCTGCGTGTCGAATATCGGTGCAGGGATGAGTCCGCCGAGATGGTGGATAATTTCAATGTCTTGTCGCGCGGCGTGGAAGACTTTCACTACCGATGGATTGCCCATCAACTCAAAAAACGGCTGAAGATCGAGACCGTCTGCCAGCGGATCAACAGTGACGGCTTCCTCGTTTGTCGCCAATTGTATCAGGCAAAGCCGTGGCCAGAATGTTGTCTCGCGAATGAACTCAGTATCGACCGTCAAGAAACGCGCGCTGGAAGCCGCATCGCAAAACTTGGCGAGCGAACCGGTGTCCGTAATCGGCTCGTTGCGAATGGCGATCAGATGTGCGTTCGATTTGAGCATTGCCCGCTCTTACCGGGTCGCGCCCGCCTTGACAAATTGAAGCGCTGGTCCGATGACCCGCACAGCGAAATTCAGCGCCATAGCGGCATTTCTATCACCCACGAGGCCCAGCATGCATCGATACCGCTCACACACCTGCGGCGCCCTGCGCGCAGGCGATGTCGGCTCTGACATCCGGTTATCAGGTTGGGTGCATCGGGTGCGAGATCATGGTGGGGTGTTGTTTATCGACCTTCGCGATCACTACGGAATCACACAAGTCGTCGCTGACCCAGATTCACCGGCGTTCGCTGCCGCAGAAGCCGTTCGCGCGGAGTGGGTCATTCGGATCGATGGCAAGGTGAAGGCAAGGGACGCGGAGGCGATCAACCCAAATCTCCCAACTGGAGAGATTGAAGTCTTCGCAACCCAAATAGAGACCTTGTCAGCGGCAAGGGAACTGCCGTTGCCGGTCTTCGGTGAGCCTGATTATCCCGAAGAGACACGTCTGACGTACCGCTTCATCGATCTTCGGCGCGAGACCCTTCACGACAACATCATGACGCGTGGAAAGGTCATTGCCGCACTCAGAAAGAGTATGAACGAGGCCGGGTTCAGCGAATTTCAAACGCCGATACTCACTGCGTCCTCGCCGGAGGGTGCGCGTGACTTTCTCGTTCCAAGCCGCATCCACTCGGGAAAATTCTACGCTCTGCCGCAGGCGCCACAGCAGTATAAACAGCTTCTCATGGTGGCGGGCTTCGATCGGTACTTCCAGATCGCGCCGTGCTTTCGGGATGAAGATCCGCGCGCCGACCGTTTGCCGGGGGAATTCTATCAGCTCGATCTAGAAATGAGCTTCGTGGAACAAGAAGACGTCTTTTCGACAATGGAACCGGTGATGAGAAACATCTTCGCCGTTTTTGCCAACGGAAAGTCAGTGACCGAGGTTTTCCCCCGTATTCCGTATGCGGACGCGATCCGAAAGTATGGGTCTGATAAACCGGACTTGAGGAATCCGATCGAGATGGAAGACGTCTCGGATCACTTCCGCGGATCAGGCTTCAAAATCTTCGCAAAGATGCTCGACGCGGATGCGAAGGCTGCCGTTTGGGCGATCCCGGCGAAGACCGGAGGCTCGCGCGCCTTTTGCGACCGTATGAACTCATGGGCCCAAGGCGAGGGACAGCCCGGGCTCGGATACATCTTTTGGCGCACCGAAGGCGACGCACTCGAAGGTGCGGGGCCGCTCGCCAAGAATATTGGGCCTGAGCGAACCGAAGCGATCCGCACGCAGTTGGCTCTTGGAGACGGCGACGCCTGTTTCTTCGTTGCGGGTCAGCCTTCAAAATTCGCTGCGTTTGCTGGCCTGGCTCGTGACCGTGTCGGTCAAGAGCTTAAACTCGTGGATACTGAGCGCTTCGAACTCGCCTGGATCGTCGATTTCCCGATGTATGAATGGAACGAAGACGAGAAGAGGGTAGATTTCTCCCATAACCCGTTTTCCATGCCTGCAGGCGGCCTTGAAGGGTTGGAAAACACCGATCCGCTCGAACTGAACGCATACCAATATGATTTGGTCTGCAACGGCTTCGAAATCGCCTCGGGCGCGATCCGAAATCACATCCCTGAGATCATGGAGAAAGCTTTCGACATTGCTGGCTATGGCAAGGACGTACTCGAAGAAGAATTCGGTGGCATGTACCGCGCCTTTCAGTACGGCGCGCCACCGCATGGCGGCATGGCTGCTGGTATCGATCGCATCGTCATGCTCATTTGCGGAGCGGAGAACCTTCGCGAAGTCGCACTCTTCCCAATGAACCAGCAGGCGGTCGACCTGTTAATGGGTGCGCCCGCTGAAGTGAGCCCGAAACAGCTTCGTGAGCTCAGTCTGCGTGTTGTGACGGAAAGTCAGTAAGTCGCGTTTCGCGATCGACATGTCTTCGAGAGTTCTCATTCTCAACGATACGAGCATCATTCCACACCATGGCTGTCGCGATGTGATGTCCGTGCTGAGGCAAGGACTTCAGTCACATGGGATGGAAATCACGTGCAGCTTCCCAATCGGCTTTGATTGGGGTGCAAGCGATGCGTTCAAACGTCAAGTCGAGACTTGTGATGTTGTGGTGATCAATGGCGAGGGCACGATACATCACGACCAAGATCGCGCTAAAGCAATGATGCAGGCCGCACAATATGCGCGCTCAGCCGGTAAGCGCGTCGCGCTTGTAAATGCGCTGTTTGAAGCCATTTCCAAAGACTGGAAGCCGCTTTTTGACGGTCTCGATTTGGTTTCAGTTCGGGACCGGAATAGCCAGGCTGAATTTGAAGAATTTTCGGGGCGGGCCCCGCTCTATTGTCCAGATCTTGTCTTCGGCGCGGAGTTGAATGCAAAATTTGAAGTGTCTCCGGCAAACGGCGTCGCAATCGGCGACAGTGTCCTCAAAGCCGTTAGACAAGAGCTTTTCGGACTATTTAGGAAGACCCCAGGTTCAAGCTATTTGCCAATTCGCAGCACGGTTCATCGAGGTCGAGGTTTTGCCATAGATACTGTCGACACCGCCTTTGCGCACATAAACGCATTATACTATCGGGCCCGTTATGGCCGTTACCGAATGTTCGCAGAGAGCAAAGAGTTCGAAGCTCACCTTCGATCTTGCGCATACTACCTAACCGGTCGTTTTCATGCGGCTTGCTTGGCGATAAAATCGCGCGTGCCTGTCTCGGTTATCCAGTCCAATTCAAGAAAATGCGAAGCGCTCGTCGAAGAGTGTGGCCTTGATCGATGGCGCCTCATGAAAACGTCCCCAGAAACCGTTCCGCGTGCAGACGAAATGGGTTATTCGACGGCCGAGAAGGAAGCCATTGATGATTTTTTGGCAGACGCTTCCCGATCAAGGAATGCTCTGTTTTCGAGGCTCTCTGAACTTCGATAGCATGGAGCTAGCGACACCTTGTTCAACGATATGAAGACGTAAATTGGATCACAACGACCCATCATGGCGCCCCGAAAATTGGCACAAAGAGCGCAAGCCACTGACGGCCTTATGGCGGCGTTTAAACCTCCCGGTTCGAAAGGTTCTGTATCGGCAAGAGGTCAACCGATTTGCGTCCCTACGTGATCACTTCAAGGGACAGCGCATTGTCCTTGTTGGGAATGCACCTTCACTCTTAGAGCTGCAACTGGAGCGTCTCAGCAAAGAGCATATCTGTGTCGTCAATCGTGGGTTGCGGGCCGTTGATCAAGGCGTATTACCCCGTGCTGACTTTCATATGATGTCATCTAAGCCCGGATACCTTGAGTTCCGCGAAGAAGTAGAGCGCCAGTGCATTGCCCACAACGTGCCGTGGCGATTTTATAGATATAAGCTGAAGCCGTATTGGGAAGAGCTTCCCGAGCGAGGCGCTCGTCCGTTCTTCCCACTCCGGCGTGCTGGTACTATGACCACCACCGGTTTTCAGACTAACGCTGTCAATGGCCTAGGCAGCGACGGAACGATCCTCCTATTTGCGTGTCAGATCTTCTTTTTTCTCGGCTTTACGCAGGTATTCATCATCGGATGCGACCTGCAATATAACCCAGGCAACAAATACTTCTACGAGATGAACACAAAAGACATTGCGCACGAGGAAGATCCAGAGACGATTGCCGCACGAGCGAGCCTTGTCCGCGTAAATGCCCAATTCGAAGTGGCGCGGCGGGCGTTTGAAGCGGATGGCCGGCTTCTGGCGAATGCAGGGGTAGGTGGCAACTTGAATGCGCTGGAGCGGGTTGACTTTAACGCCGTCTTTTAAACGGCCATCCGCTCTCTTGCGGTTGGTCTGATGCAGACTTTGACGCGTAAACGCTGCAGATAAGGAGATCAAGATGCCGAAGTCCGCTGCCCTTGCGTTCGCCCTTTCAATGGCTGGAGCAGTCGCTGCTAACGTACTTCCGAGCGACGCCGAAGGATCAGCCGGAAAATCCGCCTTTGATTTCACATTCGATCGCATCGAAGGCGGTGAGCTGCAGCTATCTGAGTATCGAGGCAACGTTCTTTTGGTGGTGAATACGGCATCGCTCTGCGGTTTCACAAACCAGTTCTCAGGCCTTCAGTCGGTCTGGGAGCGATATCGCGACGACGGGCTGATCGTGATCGGTGTGCCCTCAAACGATTTTGGCAATCAGGAACCGGGCACGGAAAACGAGATCAAACACTTCTGCGAAGTCAACTTTGACATCGATTTTCCGATGACGAAGAAAGTTTCAGTTCGGGGCAATGACGCTCACGCGTTCTACGATTGGGCAAAGCGGGCGCTGGGTACTGCGAATGCGCCGAGCTGGAATTTTCATAAATATTTGGTCGGTCGCGACGGTCAGTTGATCGACGCTTACCCAAGCCAGATTGCGCCAGAAACACGTCGCGTCCGTCGCGCGATAGAGGCCGCGCTCAACGCCTCATCTTAGTCGTCTGCGACGAGCCTGTTTCCTCCAGCCGCTAATCGTATCACCGATTGGCGTTGCAACACGATCAGACAGGTGGCTTAACGCGTAGATGCTAAGCTTAGAAAACCATTCGAAGTAGTGTCGGTCGCCCACTCACGCACGTTCTCGGTCGCCCCAATGATGGAGTGGACCGATCGGCACTGCCGAATGTTCCATCGGCAACTGACGCGGCATGCGCTCCTTTACACCGAGATGATTGCGGCGGACGCGATCGTTCATGGAGATCGATCCCGGCTTTTGGATTTCGGTGCGCGCGAGCAACCGGTGGCAATCCAGCTCGGTGGATCGGATCCTGCACGATTGGCTGAAGCGGCAAAGATTTGTGAGGATTGGGGCTATTCCGAGATCAATATGAACGTCGGCTGCCCATCAGATCGCGTACAGAGCGGTCGTTTCGGCGCTTGCCTGATGGCTGAGCCCGAGTTGGTTGCCGATTGCGTAGCAGCTATGAAGCTAGCCGTGTCCGTCCCCGTGACCGTAAAGTGTCGGATTGGGATTGATGATCAAGACCCCGAAGAGGCTCTTTTCGCGCTCGCCGATCAAATCGTATCTGCTGGTGTCGATGCCATTGTCGTTCATGCTCGAAAAGCTTGGCTAAAGGGGCTTTCGCCAAAAGAAAATCGCTCGATTCCCCCGCTTGATTATGACCTGGTCTATCGGTTGAAGCGTGCACATCCGAAAACATGGATCGGGATCAATGGCGGTATCGAAACCGTTGAGGCGTGCGTTCGACATCTTGAAGTCATGGATGGTGTCATGTTGGGCCGGGCAGCTTACCAAAACCCTTGGCTTTTGGCTGCGGTGGACACCGCCGTGTTCAATACCGTTTCGAGGCCAATGAATCGTATAGAAGCCTTCGACCGGATGAGGCCCTACATCGCCGACCAACTCGCAGCTGGCTGGAAGCTCAACGCGATTACACGGCACATGCTCGGCCTCTTTGCTGGCGAGCCCGGGGCCCGTGCTTATCGACGGATCATGACGTCAGACTCCGTCAGGCCTGGCGCGGCACTTGAGGTTCTCGATCGCGCGCTTGACGCGGTAACGCAAAAACAGGCTGCCGCATAAAAAAAGTGGGGTGCCGAAGCACCCCAAGTTGGCCTTGGTCAGCTCTTAAATTCTGAATTCGGTGGAATACCCGCTCGCCTTAACGGCACTGGCGGACATGGCCGGAATAGCTGACATAGGTATTCGAGTTCCAATCGTAGGACCGGTATTTCGAGGCACACCAGCGGGCGTGGCTGACAGGGACACCGGCTGGGGTGATGTTTCCGCCACGGCGCACAACGCGTGGTTGCTCGTAAACGATGACGGGCGCTGGCTGAACGTAACGAGGCTGGGCAGCGGCTCCAACAATCGTACCTGCGGCAAAGCCGATCACACCGCCGACAAGGGCATCGTTTGCTTTGGCTTGTGTGTGGACTGCGTCAAGGCTTACGGCGCCAAGAACGGCTGTGAGGGCGATTGCGGTGGCTTTGAGGGCGGTGGTGGTCATCGGTTCGTTCCTTGTTGGCAGGCTGTGTTGCCTTGGGTTCTCGTCTCACTCCGCCCGGTACTTTGGGCGCTTTGTTCGGGGGTGTTTCGCGTTGCCCCGTCCATGACTAGAGAGATAGTTCACGCGTCTTCACGCGGCTGTGACAGCAGTCACAGTGAGAGGCATTCGGAGATTTTTTAAAGGTTACCGATCACCTGACTGGAAGGTCGAAGTGATGAACGTCTTCGCGCACGCCTAGTTTTGAGTAGAGCCGAACCGGGACTTCATCGTGCCAATCGGCTTGCACATAAACGACCCAGGCGCCGCGTTTTTTAGCCTCGGCCTGAATTGATCGGATGAGCGAAGTCGCGATACCGCGGCGTCGATAGGCGGCCTCCACCGCAAGATCATAAATGTAAATCTCGCTTCGCTCTTGCTCGAGCTTGACTAACTCAAACGCAGTGATTGCGCCGACGATCGCATTCGCATCGAGGGCAACCATGGCGATGACCGCATCGTTGGCCAGTGCTTTTCGGAGGTAGGTGTCGCTTGGAGGTTTACGCGCATAATCGTCATGCATGTCGAACACGCTGGCAAACAGCATGTTCATGCCACGAGCGAGATCGATGTCGCCGCTTGTTAGGGCCTTGATGGGGTAGGGGCGCAGGCACATGAAACGAGTCTGCCCAACTCAACGCAAAAGAAAAGGGCCTCCGAAGAGGCCCATAAAGTCTTGTCAAAGTGAACTCAATTACGCGTTTGGCGATTAGCCTCGCCAGAGGGGTATTCGGATCAGCGGCACTGACGGACGTGGCCGGAGTAGCTGACATAGGTATTCGAATTCCAATCGTAGGAACGGTATTTCGAGGCGCACCAGCGCGCGTGGCTCACAGAGACACCGGCTGGCGTGATATTGCCGCCGCGGCGAACGACGCGCGGTTGCTCGTAGACGACGACTGGCGCTGGCTGGACGTAGCGGGGCTGCGTTGCGGCGCCTACGATCGTACCTGCTGCGAAGCCGATGACACCGCCGACGAGGGCGTCGTTTGCTTGAGCGGTCGTTGGTACTGCCATGGAAGTGGCTGCAATGACGGCGGTGATGGCGGCGATCGTGGCTTTTGCGGTATTTGAAGTTGTGGTCATCGGTCTAGTCTCTCTGGTCTCTCGATTTGTAGTGCTCGGCTCGGTGGTGTGACCGGGTTCAGCCCCGTTCATGGTTAAGAGATACTGACTGATGTCCCATTGTGCTGTGACTGCCGTCACATTTCGTTTTCTTAGTCGGATCGAATGAATTTGACCGAGAATGCTCGGCGTCGTAGCGAACGCGACTGTTCAAGTTCTTCTGCTTCTCTCAATGCTCGACACATCATCACCGACGGATTTGCTGGCTCTTGCCGCAGTGCTCTTGGGAGCAGGCGTTGTTTCCGGTCTGATGGCAGGCCTGCTCGGCGTAGGCGGTGGCGCTGTCATGGTGCCGGTGCTCTATCAATTCTTCGGGTTTCTAGGGATTGATGAGTCGGTGCGCATGCACGTCTCTGTTGCCACGTCACTGGCCGTGATTATTCCAACCTCAGTTCGATCTTTTCAGGCGCACCGTTCAAAAGGTGCGGTCGATATGGAGTTGCTTCGATCGTGGGTGGTGCCTGTATTGCTGGGTGTTGTGGTCGCGAGCATCGCGGCCTCATTCATCTCCGGTGGCGCTTTGCGGGTTATATTCGCCGTGTTTGCGCTGTCGGTTGCACTTAAGCTCTTCTTCGGAAACGAAAGCTACCGGCTTGGTGCCGACATCCCAAGGGGTGTGTTGCGTGCGGCGCTTGGTTCAGCAATCGGTTTTCTATCGACTTTGATGGGGATTGGCGGCGGCACGTTCAACAATACGCTTATGACGCTTTACAATCGGCCCATACATCAGGCCGTTGCAACATCGTCGGGCCTTGGATTTTTGATTGCCGTGCCGGCCACCCTAGGCTTCATCTGGAGCGGGTGGGGGGTGGAAACATTACCACCGTTCTCGCTCGGCTATGTGAGCCTGCTTGGGGTCATCTGCCTTTTGCCGACAAGTGTCTACTTCGCGCCATGGGGTGCAAAGCTCGCGCATCGGCTGGAGAAGCGGCAGCTTGAGATCGCGTTCGCCGTTTTCCTAACGATCGTCGCAATCCGCTTTTTCTGGACGCTAGTTTAGGCGGGCGTCTGAGTCTTCGTCCTCAAAGAGTGTGTCAGCTGCGGCGGTTAGGGCAGCGCTTCGTGCGGCCTTGATGGTCGCAAAGAGTGCGAGGCCACTGAGAATGTAGATGACTAGATCGAACATCGAAAACTCCCACACGTTAAGGTCGCAAGCTACGCCAGGATGTTAACGAAACGTTTAAGAAATTCGGTCGAATGCAACCCATAAGTGTTTTTACAACGCAAATGGCGAGCAAAATTCACTGCTCAAGGATGAGACGGCCGCTGCTAAGCTCGAACTTCGCGAGACGATCAATGAAGGTCATGCCAAGCAGGTTTGTTGAAAGGGCGCCGCGGGCACCGACCGCCGCTTGCACATCACGGACTGTGATGTGTCCGATTTCGACCTTGTCGAGGGTCACTGGCGCGACCTCTGCCTGACCGTTTGCGGTGTTAACACAACAAACAAACTCGAGCTGATCTGGTCTTAGACCTATTGAGCGCGCATCTTCCCAAGTGAGAACGACCCAGCTTGCGCCTGTATCGGCGAGTACGTCGATAGACCGCCCATTCACATAGGCTTCCGTTTTGAAATGTCCGTTTCGACCTGCGTCGAGTACGACGCGCCGAAGGCCAGAGCGTGGGACGTCCGCACCTTTCGCGTCTGCTTTAGGGGTAGACGCCTTCAACGTTGGTGCGGAGATTTGAGGGAGATCAGACGCCTGGTTTGAAATCGCCGCTACAAGGCGTTCTGCGGCCCCTGACGTGACCGCGACAAAGCCAAGTGCCGCTCCGGCGACCGATAGAACGGTCATCTGGATCAAATTCATTGCGTGGGACCCTGTACAAACCCACACCATACTGCATGAGAAGTCTTACTGCCGCGTTTCTCTCAACGCCGAGAAGGACTACTAGGCGGTATTTCTCGACCGTCCGCCTCGCCGCTTTCGATCGCGGGTAATCGACATCATGCGATCGGCGAGGCCCTCCATCGAGTCGCGTCGTTGGTCGTCGGTCATTGAGCGCCAACCAGCGATCTCCTGGCGTGTACGCCCGCATCCGATACAAAAGCCGGACACGTCATCAATCACGCAAATCTGGACACAAGGCGATTCCATAATCTGATACCTAACGCGGCTACCTTGCTAGGGCCATAACGAGGACTGACAAAAACGCGATCTCGGTCGCTTGTTGAACCGCGCCTTGGACATCGCCCGTGTATCCACCGACCTGTGATTTCGCGAGTGAGATTGCCGCAAGGGCGACGCCCGTTGTCGCAATACTCGCGAAAACCAAGGCAAAGAGCGGCACACCGAGGGCCCACCCTAGAACGATCATTGCAATGCAAGCGATTGCGCCGCGCGTCATAGCTGCCGATGAGATCACACCAATGTCGTGACCAAGACCGTCTTCACGGGCCGGTGGAAGCGCTCGAGGAACGAGTACGCACGCATATCGTGAAACTGCACCAGAAACGATGAGCGAGACTGCGGCCGCCCATCCGCCAGCCTCGGCGAGTGTCGTCAGGGCCGCGACCCGCGCCATGAGCGACAAGCCAATGGCAGCTGCGCCGTAGCTGCCGACACGGCTGTCGCGCATAATCTCAAGTTTTCGGTCTTTAGTCGCGCCACCACCAAATCCATCAACAACGTCGCTGAGGCCGTCCTCATGGAGTGCCCCCGTAGTGACGAGTAGTGTCGCTACTGCAAAGACCGCGGCAAGGAACGGCGTCATGCCCAGACCGACCAAAAAAGCAAGTACAAGCGCCGCTACAAGGCCAATGATTGCGCCGGCGAGCGGCGCGGCCCACCATGCTTCGCTCATATTAACGTCATGATCGACTTTCGGCACAGGGAGCCGCGAGAAGAAGGTTAGACACACCAGGAACTCCGCCCAGCGGCCCCTGTCGTCTTCGGTTTTCGTCTGCTCGTCGGCCATTACTTCGCCTCGTGGCACGTCCCGCGACGCATAAGCACTTGCAGTGGCGGGAGATAGAATTTAGGTCGCCACCGTCTTCTATCCGAAATGGCTCCCTATGTCAGTCACTCCATCTGTCTCCGGACTTCCCTTCGATGACCTAAAAGCGCTCTTTCAGCAGATGCCGGACGCGGATCAGACCGCAGTCGCGGAAGTAAAAGCGCGGGACAAGGTTTTAACCAAGCCACCCGGCGCGCTTGGCCGATTGGAGGACATCGTTGAATGGCTGGCAGCCTGGCAGGGGAAGGCGCCTCCCACGGTTTTACGCCCGCTCGTTGCGATTTTTGCCGGAAATCACGGTGTGACCGAGCAAGGTGTCTCGGCTTTTCCGGCGTCCGTGACCCAACAAATGGTTGAAAATTTCGCAGCTGGCGGCGCGGCTGTGAACCAGATTTGCGTGACCCACGGGTTGGGCTTGAAGGTATTTGACCTCGCCCTTGACCTTCCAACTCCGGATGTATCTCGAGAAGATGCCTTTGACGAACCGTCCTGCGCGGCAACTTTTGCCTTTGGGATGGAAGCCGTCGCTGGCGAGGTTGATCTTCTCTGTGTCGGCGAAATGGGGATCGGAAACACGACCGTGGCGGCGGCAATACTCTATGCCCTTTACGGCGGTTCTGCTGCGGACTGGGTCGGACCCGGTACTGGTCTTGATGACGCTGGTGTGAAACGAAAGACCGAGGTCGTTGAAACGATTGTCGGGCGCATTGGCGGACCGGCGTCGGGCCTGTCCGCACTCGAAGTTCTACGCCGGATCGGAGGACGTGAAATCGCCGCAATGGCAGGCGCGATGCTCGCTGCACGATTTCAACGTGTCCCAGTCATCATTGACGGGTTTGTTGCGTCGGCTGCGGCCGCGGTCCTGAAAGAGACAGACCACCACGCGCTTGATCACTGCGTAGCGGGGCACCTTTCAGCGGAACCTGCGCACGCAAGTGCCCTTGAAAAGCTTGGGCTCAATCCACCACTTCTGCAACTGGACATGAGGTTAGGCGAGGGGTCGGGCGCTGCGCTCGCCGCTGGGATTGTGAAGGCTGCGGCGAACACTCACGCGAACATGGCGACGTTCGAGCAAGCGGGCGTCGACAATAAACCTGTTTAGGCTGCCCGTTTTCGGGCGACGTCGGACAATGATGCCTCAACGTTCTGTTTCGGCAGCGTTTCGATGACGCGGTTGGCCGGGAACTTGGCGATGACCTCAGTACCGACACGGAGCTTCGACTGAATTGAGAAGCTACCCTCGTGGAGGCTGATCAAATTTTGGACAATCGTCAGTCCGAGACCGGCGCCTTCATCCGCATTTTTGTGCGCCATCGATCCTCGACCGAAGGCATCGAGGACAGTGTCGATTTCATCGTCAGGAATGCCTGGGCCATTGTCCCGCACGGCAATGTACTGGCCGCCTGATCGGGTCCAGCCGCAAAGGACTTCGATCTCGCCGTGAGAAAGCGTGTACTTCACGGCATTTGAGAGGAGATTGAGACAGATCTGACGAATTGCCTGCTCATCGGCCATGATTGGTCGCATATCCTCAGCAAACTCCTGTCGAACCGAGATTGCCTTTTCGCCAGCTCGCATCTTCATCATGTAGCAACAGTCTTCGACGACATCCGCGAGCATCACGGGCCCGACCCGGAGTTCGTAGCGGCCCGCTTCAATGCGGGAGAGGTCAAGGATCTCGTTGATCAGCTTGAGCAAATGCGTCCCAGAACGGTGGATATGGGACGCATACTCCCCGTATTGCGGTACTTCGTGCGGACCGAACGCTTCGGTCTCTAATATTTCGGAAAAGCCCAGTACGGCGTTCAAAGGAGTTCGGAGTTCATGGCTCATGGTCGCCAAGAATTTTGACTTTGCTAGGTTCGCATCCTCTGCGCGGATCCGAGCGTCATCGGACTTCGATTTTTCCTCCTCAAGATGAGAAATGAGCATTTCGTTTTCGGCTTGGGCGTTATGGATTGCGAGAGCGTTCTCTTGAATTCGTCTCGCCAGTACCACGAAGAAAATTTGCGCGAAGATGGCGACTGCCCCAACGGCAACGACTTCGAAGACCGGATGGTCATGGAACGAAATCACCATAAAGAGGGCGATCGGAAGCGTTGCTGGATAAAGCGCATGGCTTACAGTCGCCGAGAGTGCGGTGCGGACCGCCATAACGGTGAGGAGCACGCCGACTTTAATAAGGGCGGCCGCCATCATAACGCTGTCGTCGGCAGGAAGAAGAACGATGCTGCCCCACGCTGTCGCTGAGATGCACTCGGTAATAAGGAACCAGCGCCGCCAGCCGTTGAGGTCCATTTCTTCCGCCGGTTCGTCCATAAAACGCCGACAGCTGCGGATTAAAGCGCCTTGTGAGGCGAGAACAACAGTCAGCCAAAAGACGGCTGCCACCGGTGGTGTCCAAACCATCACCATGAAACAGACGCAGAGCGCCAACGAGCCGACTGGCAAGGTCGAGGCTTGTTGATTTTTCACGTAAGTGAAAAGAAGCTCGTAGTCGAAAGCGGGCGTCGTACCGGTTTGCGACATCAGTCGCGTTCGGACTTTTTGCAGATCTTTTTGGATCTGCCCCCGATTTCTTTTGGGTTTTGGCATGAAACGCCGATGTTTTGGCTGCGCAATAGCCTTCACTTTCGGTGCCGAATACGAATATCCGGTTAAGCGGTCATGGCTCCTTTGTATGAGGCAAGTGGATGCGAATTTTCGGGAGCTTCAGGGAAATCGGATGGCTCGGCGCTTTAATTTTGATCGCGATTGTCGCGTGGCAATTGGATGGGTTTAACACCGAGACATTCACTGGTTTTGCGATCATCGTGGATGGCGATTCGCTCGAAGTCAGTGGTGAAAGGGTCAGGCTATCTGGGATTGATGCGCCGGAGGCTTTGCAAATGTGCACGCGCGCCAGCGGCCGGTGGCCATGTGGTCGTGAAGCAGAACGCGCCCTCGAACGCCTGATTGGTGGCGCAGTTGTTAGCTGCGATGCCAGCGGTACAGATCGCTTCGATCGACGGC
This sequence comes from Pseudomonadota bacterium, assembly GCA_039026395.1. Classification (GTDB taxonomy): domain Bacteria; phylum Pseudomonadota; class Alphaproteobacteria; order Rhizobiales; family JAKSCL01; genus JBCCMK01. The sequence goes on from JBCCMK010000030.1 coordinate 14,523, forward strand.
TCGCGACCTGCTTTTCAGGCGATACTAATCTCAACCTTGAAATGGTGCGCCGCGGCTGGGCTGTCCCGAACTCAGCCTATTTTCACGAGGCTGATCTGGCAAAAGAACAGCGGCTCGGCATCTGGCAGGGCGAGTTTCAGTATCCTGATGAGTGGCGGCGCGATAATCCGCGTTGAGATAATCAGGAGCCGGGCATCGCCGCTTGAAACATCTGGATCGTATGTCCTGGCCCAGTCTGTCTGCCTGAAATCTCGCCGTTCTCAGCGCGCTTTTTCATCTCAGTTGCAAGTGCTTCAGGTGAATTGTTGCAATGAAGAGCGAACGGGGTTCCATGCGAAACGCTCACCGATGCATATGCCCCGCCGCCTGCAGCAAGGATGGTCCCCTGAGGCGCATCCTCACTTGCAAGATAGAGCAGGGCGGGCGCTACGTTTTCCGGCGCCATCAGTTCCTTTGTGCCTGGTGGGAAGAGCCCTTGTGTCATAGCTGTCCAAGCAATGGGCGCGACCGCATTGACTTTGATCCCCGCCTTCTCTCCTTCGATCGCGAGCGTCAACATCATGCCTACTAGAGCCATTTTCGCAGCGCCGTAATTTGCTTGGCCAAAGTTGCCAAACAGCCCCGATGAAGACGTGGTCATAATGATTCGGCCGTATTCGCGCTCGCGCATATCTGGCCAAACAGCGTGGGTAACGGTCCAGGCACCGTGCAGGTGAACATCAATGACATCGCGCCAGTCGCCATCGCTCATCTTTTGAAAGCTCTTATCGCGCAGGATGCCGGCATTGTTGACGAGGATGTCGATGCTGCCGAACGCCTCGTTCGCTATCTCGACCATGTCACCTACGGCATTTCCGTCGGTGACACTCGCCGCGTGAGCGATCGCTTTTCCGCCTCCGTCGTTTATCTCGGCTGCGACCGTCTCGGCGTTCGCCGGATCATTCACGACCACGTTCGCGCCACGCTGAGCGAATGCGAGCGCGTGCGCGCGGCCAAGACCACTGCCTGCTCCTGTGATCAGAACGGTCTTGCCAGTAAAGTCGATGGGTCCGGTCATTTTGTGTCCCATTGATGAGTTGCTAGCCGAGCGATAAATCACGCACATGGAGAACACCAGCGCTGAACTTAGCCGCCTGATGGATGATCTGCGCGCGTGTCGGCTATGCCGCGACGCGCCGGAGGCAGGTAAACCGCTACCTCACGAACCGCGTCCAGTCTTTCAGGTACATTCATCCGCACGGATTTGTATCGCGGGTCAGGCGCCTGGTACGCGGGTGCATGCTTCGGGGCGTCCCTTTACAGACCCTTCTGGCGTCCGACTTCGAGCCTGGATGAACGTTGGAGAAGACGTCTTTTATGACGAATCAAAAATCGCGATCATTCCCATGGGATTTTGCTTCCCCGGTCTTGATGCGAAGGGCGGCGATCTTCCACCGCGTAGAGAGTGCGCCCCCAAGTGGCGTGACCCGATCTTCGATCACCTTCCGAGTATCGAACTGATCCTCGTCATCGGACAGTATGCGCAGGCATGGCACCTCGGTCACATGCGAAAAAGCACCCTCACAGAAACAGTCGGTGAATGGCGCAATATCCTAAGCGCGCCGGTTTTTCCCCGTGTCTTGCCCATGCCGCACCCCTCGTGGCGGAACAATATGTGGCTCAAGAAGAACCCGTGGTTTGAAGATGATTTGCTGCCTGTCCTACGCGACGAGATCCAGCGCCTTATCCGTTGACGGTTTCAGCCTTCACCTGCCGCTCTCGCCACATGATGTAGATCCCTGATCCGATGATCAGCGCAGCACCAAAAAGCATCTCTGCGCTCGGTCGTTCTCCGAAAACCAAGAAGCCAAGAATGAGCATGAATGGCAGCCGAGAATAACGAAATGGCGCAACGACGGAGACTTCAGCCATCCGAATGGCAAGCGTCAATATCAGATAGCCGATCGAGCCGAAGCCCACCATGCCGACAACAAAGAGCCAATTGGCGTCTGGCGGCACGAATGGTTGGCCGGTCAAAGTCACCCACGCGAGTGCAAATGGCATGGCGGCTGCCATCGTATACGCGGCCAGACTGGAGGACGCTAAACCAGGTGGTGTCAGTCTCGTCACGAGATCACGAATGGAGAGGCCTGTGGTCGCCAGCAGTGCCCACAGCACGGTTGTTTCAAAACCGTCAGCGCCGGGCTGTACAATCATTAAAACCCCGAGAAATCCGACGATAATTGCCGTCCACCGCCGCCAGGAGACGCGTTCGCCCAGGAAGAGAACCGCGCCGAGTGTTACGATGAGCGGCGATGCTTGAAGAATAGCACCAACGGTGGAAAGCGGAACGGTTGCTAGCGCCATGACCATCGCGCCAAAACCAATAACCTCGGCGGCGTAGCGTACCAGAAGTACTGGCGTAAAGGCGCGGGCATCGCGCAAGGTTTCGCCTTGAATTTTCGCCAGGACAATAAAGAAAGCAAGGCTTCCCGCTGTCAGGATCAGCATGACCTGAGACGGCGAAATGGCGTTTGCTGAGACCTTGATCAGCGTATCGGCAATGGCGAAGGCGCCCATCGCCAGGACCATGAGCGCAATGCCTTTGGCGTTATCTTGCGCCAATCGATTAGGGTCGCTGGAAATAGATACCCGCTTAATCCCGTAGGAGTCTGACGAGGCTCGACGTATCCCAGCGATTGCCGCCGCGAGCCTGCACTTGGCCATAGAACTGATCGACAATTGCCGTGACAGGGAGATGCGAGCCATTAGCCGCCGCCTCTTCAAGGCAAATCGCGAGATCCTTGCGCATCCAATCAACCGCAAATCCATGGTCGAAATGATCAGCGATCATCGTCTCTGACCGGTTTTCCATTTGCCAGCTTTGGGCTGCGCCTTTGGAAATGACGTCAATAACTTGCGCCATGTCCAAACCAGCTTTTTGACCAAACGCGATGCCCTCCGAGAGACCCTGGACAAGGCCTGCGATGCAGATCTGATTGACCATCTTAGTCAACTGCCCCGCACCTGACGGGCCCATGTGCCCAACCATGCGCGCGAAGCAGTCAATCGCCGGCTTTGCCGTCTCGAAATGCTCGGTGTCGCCGCCGACCATCACCGTTAAGACACCGTTCTCAGCGCCTGCCTGGCCGCCCGAAACTGGCGCATCAAGGAATCCGATCCCGTTTTCGGCAGCCGACGCATGGAGTTCGCGTGCGACGATCGCCGACGCGGTCGTATTGTCGATAACAATGGCGCCAGATGCGAGATCTGCGAAAGCACCATCGGGGCCAGTCATGACTGCGCGGAGATCGTCGTCATTCCCAACGCAGGAGAAGACGAAGTCGCAACCCGCTGCGGCCTCACGAGGGGTGGTGGCATGCGCGCCGCCATACTCAGCAACCCACTTCTCGGCCTTGGCGGTGGTCCGGTTATAGACTGTGACGTCATGGCCGCCTTTTTTGAGATATCCCGCCATTGGGTATCCCATGACCCCAAGTCCGATGAATGCCACTTTTGCCATGGTTTCCGCCCTGCCTTTTGAGTGATTGCGACTGCGATGTGCTTCGCGCGGTTTTAGGGCAGGCAGTCCGCTTTGTCAGCGCACCAAATGGCGGGTGAGGCGGATTTCCAACCAATCCCAGATGCGGCGCAGGACCTCGACGATCGCGAGATACATGAGCGCGGCCCAGATATAGACCTGGAAGTCGAACGAGCGCGAGAAGGCGAGGCGCGTTTCTCCCATCAAATCAAAAACAGTTATGACACTCGCAATTGCCGAGCCTTTTATCATCAGGATAACCTCATTGCCGAGCGGTCTAAGCGCTGTAATGAGCGCCTGCGGGAGGATCACTTTGAAAAATGCGACGGTTTTTGGGAGCCCGAGTGCGTGTGCGCCTTCCCACTGACCTTTCGGTAGTGCTTGGATCGCACCCTTATAGATTTCAGCCTGATATGCGGCAGTGTTGAGAGCAAACGCGAAGACTGCGCAATTGACTGCATCGCGGAAAAACCACCAGAGCCCAATGTTTTCGAAGAACGGTCGGAACTGCCCAGCGCCGTAGTATATGAGAAAGACCTGGGCGAGGAGCGGCGTCCCACGAAAGAAATAGACGTAGCAGTAGGCGATGCTGCCCGCGATCGCGTTTTTCGACATGCGCGCCCAAGTGAGCGGGATTGAAAGGGCCGCGCCGATGACGATGGAGAGCCCCACGATTTGAAGCGTCGTGCCCAGCCCACCCAACATGCGCGGCGCGTAGCGATTGAAGAAGTCAGCGTCAAAATTCGTAACGAAGTGGATGACGATCCCAAGTCCGATCGCGATCCATACGGCAAGTGCTCCGGTGCCGATGATCTTGGACTTTGTCCACTTTTGTGGCTTAGGCGGTGGCGCGATTTCCACGTCGAGGACAGCCATCAGCGGGCCTCGCCGCGTTGAGTCCAGCGATCAATGCCCCCGAGGCCAACGGAGGATATGATCGAGAGAATGAGATAGATAAGACAAGCGACAGAGTAGAAGAGAAACGGCTCTTTCGTAACGCCGACCGCGATGTTTGTTTTTCTCAGAAGGTCATCCAGCGCGATGACCGAGACCAGGGCTGTGTCCTTTAGGAGGATGAGCCAGAGGTTAGAGAGGCCAGGAAGCGCGAGGCGGATAAGCTGCGGCAAGATGATGAGCCGCATGGTTTTAAACCGCGAGAGGCCAAGAGCGTCACCAGCTTCGTATTGGCCAGCCTTAATGCCGCGAAACGCAGAGAGGAATACCTCACTTGCGAACGCCGAGAATACGAGGCCAAGCGCGATTACGCCAGCGGTGAAGCCTGAGATTTCAACGTATGCGGCAGTGAACAGTCCGACGATCTGTTGAAGTAGGATCTGGCCGCCATAGTAGACGATGAAGAGGGTTAGGAGTTCAGGAACCCCCCGAAAAATAGTGGTGTAAACATTTGCGGCTGCCCGCAGTGTGGGTTCGGACGAGTTCTTTGCGAGCGCAATGATAAACCCAAGTGCAAGACCAAATGGGAGGGTCGTCAGCGCGAGGAGGATCGTGAGCCGAAGACCGTCAACGAGTTCGTCTCCCCAGCCATCAGCGCCAAACGCAAGGAGGTCGAGCCCTTCAGTCATCGACCATCGCTAAATAAGAAGTCTGGGAAAGCGTGCGGGAGACACGATGCCTCCCGCAAACTAAAAACGCCATCAGTAGACGTCAAAGTCGAAATATTTCGCGTTGATTTCCTGATATGTTCCATTCGAGCGAATGGCATCGATCGCTGCGTTGAACTTCTCACGAAGCTCGTCTTCGCCCTTACGGATTGCGATGCCCGCACCGTCGCCAAAATAGGCTGGGTCATTTTCCATGGCGCCCACCATCATGCAGCACCCACCATCATCCGTCTTCAACCATTCGCCGAGCACCACTGAGTCCGCTGCGACCGCGTCGAGCCGGCCTGATACGAGGTCCAAGTTGGCTTCGTCCTGCGTGGCGTAAAGCCGGATCGTTGAATCGGTATATGTGTCTTCGAGGAACGTCGCATGCGTTGTTGCCGACTGAGCACCGATCGTCTTTCCAGATAGAGCGGCCGGGTCAGTCGCGGTGAGTGAGGTGTCCTTCGGTGCAATCAGGGCTGGGGGGGTCGAATAGTATTTGTTCGAGAAATCGACGACTTCTTTGCGCTCCGGCGTGATCGACATGGATGCGATGATCGCGTCATACTTATTGGCGAGAAGCGCAGGGATAATGCCGTCCCAATCCTGAGCTACGAATTCGCATTCGACAGCCATTTCAGCGCAGAGTGCCTTCGCGATGTCGACATCGAAGCCCTGTAATTCGCCATTGGAGTCGAAGAAATTAAATGGGGGGTAGGCGCCTTCTGTGCCGATCCGCACTTTATCCTGTGCCATCGAAACGCCTGCCATCGCGGTGAGTGCGACGGCGCAAATGGCGGCCTTAAAAATAGAACGCATGGTCAATAGTTCCTCTGTCTAAACCAAGTCGACCGGAGTGTTTTCTCGTGCTCCGTTGACTGTAATACCGGCGCATTTTCGATGGAATTGCAACAGAAAACGGCACGCCCGTTTTCTGGGCGTTTTGGTTGTGACCGTGTGATGTTTCGCGCGAGTGTTTGCGTCTTCAACCCTCAAAGATCGAATTCTTGGAATGGCAGATATCGAACCAATTCTCCACGTTCGATCTTCGTTGTTTCTTCCGGTATTTCGATGAGCCCACCTGCGGCCTGCAGCCCGGAAATCAATGCGGAGCTGTCAGGTGAAAATTTTTCGACCGCTACAATGACGTCGTTTTCGATTTTTGGGATGCCTCGGTAGAATTCACGCCGGTCTGGCTTCTTCAGTTCAATCTGAAATGCAGCCGGTAGGTGCACTGCTTTAGGCTGGGGGAAGGGTGCTCCGTTCAGCCGGTAAAACAATGGGCGCAAATAAAGCAGCGCGCAAACGAATGCAGCCACTGGGTTTCCTGGAAGCGCCACCACGACGCACGAGCCAATGCGGCCGATCTGGAGGGGATGACCCGGCTTTATCGCGATACCAGACACGATAGTCGAACCGAGTTTGGCCAATGCGCGGGCTGTGTGATCTTCCTCGCCCGCAGACGCGCCGCCACTTGTGACAATCACGTCAGCTTTCGTCGCTGCTTGGCGGAGAGCGCGACCGACGGTGTCGGCGCAGTCCGGTAGTCGGCCAGCGTCTTCAACGCGGCAAGGCCAATGCTCTAAGAGGGCATTGAGCATAGGGCGGTTACTATCAAACACCTGACCCATACCTTGAGAGGTACCAGGCTGGATTAGCTCATCTCCCGTCGAAAAGACCGCTACCCGCGGTGCTTTCGCGACTTCGAGACTTCTTATCCCTTGGCTTGCAAGCGCGGCTATATCGGCAGGTCTAATCCTTCTCCCGGCTTGTAAGAGAGGTTGACCCGGCTGCATGTCTGTACCGGATTTGCGGCAATTCATACCCTTTTGAATGTCTGCTGGAACCTGGACAGTCTCACCTGAAACTCTGCAGTCCTCCTGCATGGCAACCGTGTCTGCTCCAGGAGGCAAAGGTGCGCCGGTAAAGATCTGAGCTGCAGTCCCGCGAGGCAAATCCTTAACCTCCGATATGCCTGCTGGAAGCCGCATGCTGATCCCTAAGGTCTGGGCGGTCGCCTTAAGATCCGCATGAGCAAATGCAAAGCCATCAACTGCTGAATTGTCAGCCGGAGGGACAAGCCGTGTCGCCACGATGTCCTTCGCAGCAATCCGGTTTGCGCACGCAAGCAACATAACGTTCTCGGTATTTCCCAGAGGCTCGATCGCATCTTCGAGCGCAGCGAGTGCTTCGTGATGACGAACGGTCATTTCGTGGATGTGCCGCAATCAAGACGCCCGGCTGGCAACATGATCTCCAGAAAGACCGGTAAATGCTTCAATGAAATCAGCGATTTGTTCGATAGCATTCAAGTCAAACACGGGGCGGTCTGACTCATTCTGTGGTTGGTCAGATGCAAGCGCAACAATCGATGGGTCGTCGACAAAAAGGGGCTTTGTATCGCGCGCGTCAACGCGTCGGCATTCGATCTTTGGGTGTGGTTCTCTTTTATAACCCTCGATTATAACGAGATCGCAGGGCGCCATACTCTTCAGAACATCCAAGAGGGACGGCTCTTGATCGCCACGCAACTCGTGCATGATCGCCCATCGCTTCTTCGAAACGAGGGCCACTTCGACGGCTCCAGCAGTTCGATGTTTGAATGAGTCGGTGCCTGGATGGTCGATGTCAAAAGTTTCATGCGCGTGTTTAACAGTGGAGACCCGGTAGCCTCGAGCGGTCAACTCTTCAACGATGCGCGACACAAGCGTGGTCTTGCCAGAATTTTTCCAACCGGTAATGCCGAAAACGGGTGTCATGCCGCCTGATCCATCAGCGCATCTGCGATCGCGTTTGCCGTATCGACGTCATCTGGTGCGTTCACGTTGAAGAAGGGGTCAACCTCGACACCGTCCAAAACCATACCGGGGAAAACGACCGTGGTGTGTTCCTGGGTCTCGACCCAATCCATGACTTTCCGATTGTCCTGTGTGGTGAGGTGTTCTCGCAAATCGTCAGCCAATCCAACGGGCCAAAGTCCAAAGGTGGCATGGTTGCGGTCGCCACTTTTTGCGATCGCGATCATCTTATCGCTATGCCCCACGGTTCCGACAAAACGGTGGACTAGGTCAGTTGGGAAAAACGGCGTATCAACGGCGACGCTCGCGACAAAGCGTGTTTGGGGATCGTGTGATCTTGCCCAGTCGAGCGCGGCTAGAATGCCAGCTAGCGGACCTTGAAAGCCCGGCATTTCGTCAACGATGACTTTGTGCCCGAGATGAGCAAAGCGGCTCGCATCGCCATTTGCGCTGAGCACTATTTCACCGATCTGTGGCGTCATCCGCTCAATGGCTCGATTAATGAGCCGCGTGCCGCCAACCGGCACCAGCGCCTTATCGACGCCTTCCATCCGCCTTGATTGCCCGCCCGCTAGAACAACGCCTACGACAAGCGAACGGTAAGGGTTCTCGATCTCGGTCACGTTTGCGCCAGCGGTCCTTTGCAATCCGCCCTGTTTTCATTGCCATCAGGGCGCGATCGGATGTATCCCAACGACATTAGGCGGGCATTTCGCGCTTGCAAAGAGCGAGAGACATTTTGAGGCGCTTTCCGTGTCAGCTTTGAAAGACCAAGTCCTGGAACAGCTTAAGCGGGTCAAAGGACCTGATCTCTCAGGCAACGTCGTTGACCTCGGGCTCGTCTCAGAGGTGGTAATCGCGAATGGCAAGGTGTTCCTATCGATCACAGTCCCTTCGCATCTCGCTAACGAGTTAGAACCGCTTCGGGAAGCGGCCGCAAAAGTTGTTTCTGACATCGATGGCATCGAAAAAGCGATTGTCAGCCTGACGGCTGAGAAGTCGCCAGGGCAGGGCTCAGCGCCTCCGCCACCGCCAAAGATGACCAAGACGGCGGACGTCGGTCCGGCACCTGCAACGGACCGCAGACCACCTTCATCAAGAAAACCCGGGCTGCCAGGCGTGAAACACATCATCGCCGTTGCCTCCGGCAAAGGTGGTGTTGGTAAATCGACAACAACCGCAAACCTTGCGCTTGGTTTGAAGTCGCTTGGTCTCGATATTGGCGTGTTGGACGCGGACATTTACGGCCCATCCATCCCTCGTATTTTCGGCATCAGCGGAAGACCAGAACCCGTCCAGGGAAAAATCCTAAAGCCGATGGAAGGTTACGGTCTCAAAGTCATGTCGATGGGCTTCCTGGTAGAGGAAGAAACACCGATGATCTGGCGGGGGCCGATGGTGATTTCGGCGCTCACACAGATGCTCCGTGAAGTGGAATGGGGCGACCTCGATTTGCTGGTCGTTGATATGCCACCTGGCACTGGAGATGCTCAATTGACGATGGCGCAACAGGTGCCTCTCGCAGGAGCCGTGATTGTTTCGACGCCTCAGGATCTCGCACTCATTGATGCCCGCAAGGGTCTGAAAATGTTCGAGAAAGTCAACGTACCGGTTCTCGGTATCGTCGAGAATATGAGCCACTTTATTTGCCCGTCCTGCGGACAGCGATCGGACATTTTTGGCCATGGTGGCGCCAGAGACGAGGCGGAAAAACTCGGTGCGCCATTCCTCGGCGAAGTCCCGCTTCATATGACGATCCGGGAGACATCAGACGCTGGAACACCGGTCGTGATATCTGAGCCTGATTCCGATTATGCGTTCATATACAAAGACATCGCGGCTAAAGTGTTCGCGGTGCTTCAAACAAATGCGGCCGGTGAAGGCTCGGTTCGTCCGGCGCCGAAAATCACGATTGAGGCGTAAGCGCGAGTTCTGAGCGGAGCGCACGTCGGGCAAAGAAGTGAGCGATTGTTGCCAGAGTCATTGTCGTGGCGATTGCATAAACGAGCGGAAACTGCGTGCCATTGGTGAGCGCGGTGACAATCACTGTCGCGAGAGCACCCACGCTGAGCTGAGCCGACCCGGCGATGCCTGCCCCGGCTCCGGCCAAGTCGGGGCGGACCGAAACTGCCGCCGCCGTCGCATTTGGGAGCACCATACCGTTCGACATGGCGAGTATGAAAAGGGGTCCAAAGAGCGATAGGGCCGTCAGCTCAGCAAACCATGCAAGTGACACGATAAGCGTCGCCCCTGTGAGTCCAAGAATGTTGCCCATGCCGATCATCGTGTCGGCACCTAGCCGCTCGGAAAACCGGCCTGAAATGAAATTCCCAGTCATGTATCCGACGGCGCCGATCATGAAGTAACGCCCATAATCGGCGGGCGTATGGCCAATGATGTCGATGACAATGACGGGAGCGGCAGCCAGGAACGAAAAGAAACTCGCGCTCGCGAAGCTCATCGTCGCTGTATAGGCAAGGAAACATGGCGATCTCACGAGGACAGCAGCGCCTTCTACAAGCGGTCCAAATCCTGCACGATCTGAGAGATGGCGGTTGGTTTCGGGCAAAAACATCGCAACCAAAACGACCGTTACAAAGCCACAGAGTAGCAAAACGAGGAAGCTTGATTGCCATCCATATCGAACATCGAGCACGCCCCCAATGAGGGGTGAAAACATCGGTGCGAGCACCATCGCCATCGTCACATAGCCGATCATCGAGGCGGACTTATCGCGGCTATAGACATCTCGGATCATCGCTCGCCCGAGCACAAGTCCCGACGCGCCGCCAAAGCCTTGGATGATGCGGCCGATGATAAGGCTCCATATCGACCAGGCGAAAAGGCAGATAATTGTGCCCAAGACGAAGCAGAGAAGCCCGGCGATTACAGTCGGCCTGCGCCCGAAGCGGTCTGAAATCGGGCCGAAGAAGAGTTGCGATACGGCGATAGCTGCAAGATAGAACGTTAGCGTCAGCTGGACGATTTCATACTCGACATCAAACACTTCCTGCATGCCCGGCATCGAAGGCATGAACATATTGAGTGCCATTGGTCCAATGGCCGTCATGATGATGAGCAGAATAAGGGGCGGTCGCGCTGTTTTCTCAGTCACTGGTTGTATCCGACGCTTTCAAACGCTCGCGATGGAAGACGTACAGGCCGCTTGAGACGATGATCGCCATTCCAAAAAGGGCAAGTGGATTTGGCCAATCGCCCCAGATTACAACGCCATAGATGAATGCCCATACGAGTATTGAATACCGAAAGGGTGCTATCGCCGAGATATCGGCTGAACGCGTCGCGAGCGTAATAAAAAGATAGCCGCCAGCCAGAAATACCGCAGCGCAAATGAGGTGGGCGATGAGGGTGGAATTCATCGGTTGCCAGGTCTCGAACGGTACAAAGGCAATCGCGGCGATGGTTATGCTGAAAGCCGTGAGGAGCGTGACCGCTTGGCTTGAGATCTCCGCTGGAATGAAGCGGGTTGAGATATCCCGGCCCGCCATTGCAACCATTGCCGCAATCACCAGAAGCGAAGCCGCATTGAAACCGCCAAGACCGGGTTGAACGACAAAAAGCATACCCGCAAACCCCACTGAGATCGCCAACCACCTCCGCCATCCAACGCGCTCGCCGAGGACGATCACGGCAAGTGCGGTAATGAAGAGCGGCATGGCTTGTAGGATCGCCGTGGCATTCGCGATCGGCATGCGAAAGAGCGCGGATAGATAGAGAAATGTCGCTGCAATCTCGCAAACGGTGCGTAGGATGACGCTCCAATGGACCAGGCTTCTGGGCGAGGGCAGGCCCGAAGTAAGGGTGATTGCGCCAGCAATGAAGACTGTTCCGAAAAGCCCCCGAAAAAAGATGATCTGGCCAGTTGGCAACGCGTCACTTGCAAGTTTCACGAACACATCATTGGTGATGTAACACGCCATTGCCGCAAGCATCGCAATGATGCCACGGGTGTTTCGTGACGCGTCTGGCGCGTGGCCGTCATATGCCGTTTGCATGGGGTAGTGCCTTTTGGCGCTTGCCGACCGTAAATGGCACCGTGTTTCCTATCCGGCAAGGACCACGAACAAGAAAGGGCGCCACCGATTAGCGGTGACGCCCTTTTCTTTGATCGGGAAGGATTGCTTAGCCGTGTGACAGCTGCGCAGAGCGTTCATTTGAGAATATGTCAGCTATACGCTTGCCGATTGATGCGAAGAATGCGTGAGCAGCTTCTGAGCGCTCAGCCCGACCTTTTGCGAGATAAAACTGCATTTCTGCGTCAGTGATCGTGTCGGTATTCGTGTTCATGACGTTTATCCTTTGTTAATCTCATCAGTTTCCGGTCTGGTGTTAGAAAATGCCCCGGCGTTGATCGTTTAAATACGTGACTTGATCGCCTGGTACAAACGCGTATGTTGCAACCGTCAGATTAGGAAAACTCATGTGATGAGACGTTTGCCGCCGCTCAATGCCCTTCGCGCGTTCGAGGCGACCGCGCGCCACCTGTCCTTTGCGAAGGCGGCGGGTGAGCTCAATCTCACCCCGTCAGCTCTTTCGCATCAGGTGAAGAGCCTGGAGGACTATATTGGCCAACCTCTGTTTGAGCGCCTTAATCGGGCGATCCGATTGACGCCAGCAGCGGAGCGCGCCCTTCCTTTTCTAACTTCGGGATTTGATCGACTTGCTGAAGGCGCGTCGCAATGGCGGCCGGACACGCCAGACACTGTTCTCGTCATTGGTGCTGGTCCCGCGTTTTCAGCCAAGTGGCTGGCGCCGCGCGTTTATCGCTTCGTCGACGAACACCCAGAAATTGAACTGCGGATCGCCGCAAGCCTGAAGCGGACGGATTTTCGCGAAGACCAAGTCGACGCCGTCATTCGCTTTGGCGGTGGTGGCTATGAGGAACTCTTTTACGAGAAACTCTTTGATGATGCCGTCCTTCCGCTGGCGAGCCCCACTCTAGCAGAGTCACGGGGGCATGCTCTCGAGCAGCCATCAGATCTCGCGCACCACACCTTGCTTCACGATGACTCCATGGCCTTCATGAAAAGCCCGATCGGTTGGGCCGAGTGGCTTGAGGCGGCAGGTGTAACGAACGTTGATGCCACACGCGGCCCACGGTTTAGTCACGCGGACCATGGCATAGACGCGGCTATTGATGGGGGAGGGGTGGTTCTCGGGCGGAAAGCGCTTGCTGAACGTGACCTTGCGCGCGGCCAACTCTACGCGCCGTTTGACCTCGTTTTGCCAACGAAAGCGTCCTTTTGGTTTGCGTGTCCGTCAGCCGCCATGGAGCGCGAAAAAGTGAAGGTCTTTCGGGACTGGTTGATGAAAGAGATCGCTACATCCGATTGATTTCGGTGGTTCCGTTCCTGATACGCCCAAAAACGCTTGGGTTTTTGCGATCAAGTGCGGGGATCTCTTGTGCGAGCTTGATATCTGCAGATTTCTGGCGGCCAACGGCATGCCAAACGACGCGGTACGCCAAATCGTACATCGGGCAACTCGCCTGGCTCATGAGGAACTCACCAATTCCCTCGCCTCGATCGCAGGATGGCCCGCCAAGCACCGAAGGCGCGGAGCTTGGTATGAACCAACCACTATCTTCTGCAACGAACCGTACGCGAACGTTTGTCTCGCCTTCGATATGCATGTTTGACCATGGCATGCCGAAGTTCAGAAGATGTCCAACGGGTCTGACGCGAAGGGCGAGCGCGCCGCGCGCGGCATCAGTCGAAACAACCGCTTCAATGGCGTCGCCTTTTCGGAGGTAGACCGGCAAAGTCCCGCCAAAAGCCATGTTGAAACGCATGAACCCGGCTTCCGCACTTTGATATTTCGCGCCGATTACGGTGATTGCGCCCGTCATCCGCCCAAAAGTGTAAGTCGAAACAACAAACGCTAAAGCGCACAGGACTGGAAAGCCAAATCGATGGATGATTGGCCAGAGTGTACTGATCAAAGAAATCTGAGTGCGCATTTCGTCCCCCAAGTTACTCTGGAAGACTAGCTGAGATGGTTTGATATCAGCTTAAATGGCGGCGTTTAACGAATACATTGTTGCCGCCCTGAATTAGACCCAGCCCCTTATCCGCCTGTTACGCTCATGTGACGTGATACCGCTGGGCGATTTGTGTGACGGTCAATTACAAAATCATGGCCCTTTGGTTTGCGCGCGATGGCCTCGTCAATTGCTGCATAAAGTAAGTCATTGCCCTCGGATTGGCGGAGCGGTGTCTTGAGGTCCTTCGCATCGTCCTGGCCCAGGCACATGTACAGTATGCCGGTGCACGTAAGGCGAACCCGATTGCACGATTCGCAAAAATTGTGGGTGAGGGGCGTTATGAAGCCAATCCGGCCGCCCGTCTCCCGCGCTTCCATATAGCGCGCCGGGCCACCGGTTTTGTAGGGAATGTCGTCGAGCGTGAACGTATCCATCAGACTCGCCCGTAGCCGTGATAGCGGGAGGTAGTGGTCTGTGCGGTCCTCCTCAATCTCGCCCATGGGCATCGTTTCGATGAAGGTGATGTCCATTCCACGACCATGTGCCCAGCGGATCATATCGACGGCTTCGTGATCGTTGAATCCTTTGAGCGCGACCGCATTGATCTTTATTTGCAGCCCCGCGTTTTGGGCAGCATCAATCCCCCGCATGACCTTGTGGAAGTCACCCCAACGCGTGATTTGCTTAAATTTATCCGGATCGAGCGTGTCACAGGACACGTTGATGCGGCGCACGCCTGCGGCATAGAGATCGGCAGCGTGCCGCTCCAATTGCGACCCATTTGTCGTGATTGTCAGTTCGTCGAGCGCGCCTTCTTCGATCTTGTCGCCGAGCGACTGGATAAGAGACATGATATTCTTGCGAACAAGAGGCTCTCCACCTGTCAGCCGCAATTTTCGAACGCCCTTCGCGATGAATGCGGAGCAGAGCCGGTCCAGTTCCTCAAGTGTGAGCACGTCTTTCTTTGGAAGGAACGTCATGTTTTCCGCCATGCAATAGGTGCAGCGGAAATCGCAGCGATCGGTGACCGACACGCGCAAATAGTTCACAGAGCGACCGAAAGGATCGATCATCTCGCCAGGTGGCGAGGACGCTTGCGTTTCAAACATGGCGCGACGGCCTCCAATACGTCATGGGCGCGTTTTGGCTGGTTCGAAAGTGGGATAATTTTTTGTTGGTGTCCAGCATGAGCGGAGCGCAAAGACGTGAACGAGGGATGGGCCTCTGGTTGACGTGGCTCCACGCCCGATGGCAACTGCAGAAATGATGATGGATAGGAGAATTGCGCGATGAGCGACATCAACGAAACCTTCAACATGTCGCTGCGGAGCTTTCTCAAGCAAGTCGGCGTCACGTCTCAAAAGGCCGTCGAGGATTGGGTGCGTGAAATAGCCAATCAGGTGGCTCGCTCGCGGTGAAGATGGTTCTGACCTCCGAGAATGGTCTCGAGCATGTCGTTGAAGGCGAAATAAAGCTCGATTAAGGCATGGTATCTGATCGCCAATTGGCGCTTCCTGAGCCGCTTGTGGGCTGCGCGTTGAAGTCTGGATCTGATGTTTTTGTCGAGGCCCGGCGCGGCGCGGAGACCCAACGCTACCGCGCAGGCGACCTTGCATGGGCGATGCACGAAGATGGCGTCGATTGCGCGATCGTGTTGGAGCCGGTTGTCGAGGCTGAAGCCGCCCTCGACATGTTTTTTGTGGTGCAGGTTGCGGCGGGAGACGCTCTGGAAGCGCTCGGATATCGGGGCGTAAAAGCTCAATGGCCGCAATGGGTTGTATGCCAAAATTCAACGTATGTGAAAGCACAGTATGCAATTTCCGCCGCTCGCGGAAGTGACAACTTTCCGATCTGGTCGGTGGTTGGAATGCGCTTCAAAGGATATTTCGGAAGTTCGTCGACTGACTTGCTTTGCACTTTTGCAGAGTACTTCCTCGCTCGCGTAGACGCTTGGGAAACGCAGGGCTTTCAGATCATCGCAGATGCCTATCTCAGTCGGGCGATTGCTCTCTTAGGTCAGTGTGAAATCCAGACAATTCATGGTGTCAGATCAGGCACGGCCGTGGGCCTCGACGATCACGGCAACCTTCTCTTGAAAGAGGGGGACGAAATCGCCCTTGTCCGGGTGATCGACGTCTTGGAACCGGAGCAGCGCGATGTGGCGTGAGAACCTGTTCCCACTGCGGATTGCAGCGAGCGAGCACTTATGACCTCAGACACGCCTTGGCCGATCGATATTGTCCTGAAAAAAGACCGGAGGACGCTGGAGATCACGTCTGACGACGGAGTAACGCGTAGCTATTCCGCTGAATTTTTGCGAGTGCTATCGCCGAGCGCCGAGGTGAAAGGGCACGGATCGGCCCCGCGTCAATTGGTGTCTGGCAAACGCGATGTGGAAATCACCGGCATTGATCCGATTGGGAACTATGCGGTGCGCCTGACATTTGCAGACGGGCACAATACCGGTATCTACTCGTGGCAGTATTTTTCGGAGTTGGATGCGGATCGCGAGGCGCTTTGGTCAACGTACCTCGCAGATCTGGAAGCTGCCGGCCTAACGCGCGGCGTCTAAAACGAGAAAGTGACCGGCGCCGTAGCAGCGCCGGCCACTCTGCACTTCGCTATCGTTAGTGCTGAACGACGATTCGAGAGCCGACGCTAGCGTTCTCGTAAAGATGGATAACGTCATCGTTCGCCATCCGGATGCAGCCCGATGATACGGCGTGCCCAATTGTCCGCGGATCGTTTGTTCCGTGGATCCGATACAGCGTTGAACCGATGTAAAGCGCGCGCGCTCCAAGTGGGTTTTCAGGACCACCCGGCATGTGTGCGGGGAGGATACGGCCCTTTCTACGTTCACGTGCGATCATCGCTGGAGGGGGCGTCCAGCCTGGCCATTCGGCCTTGCGCGTAACGCGGTGACGACCCGTCCAGGTGAAACCTTCGCGTCCCACACCGATCGCGTATTTCATCGCCTTGCCGCCGCCGAGAACGTGGTAGAGGCGTCGCTCGCTCGTGTCGATCAGGATCGTACCTTTTGAGTGCTTCCCGCTAAAGCTCACGACCTGGCGTGGGATCGGTGATGCGTTTGAGCGCGAGCGCTTGCTCATGTTTTTCGGCGCGGTCAGCGTCCAGTTGCCATGCTCATCAATGTACATTTTGCGCGCGTCGGCCGGTGACGTCATCACCATACCGAGCATCGCGACTGCGATCGTCCCCACGATCAGCTTTCCGTGCTTGAAAATCATTGTCCCAGTCTCCGCTCTGTTTCGGTTTGACGCCAACTCACTTGGTCTTTTTGTGTTTATTTCTGGTAGCTGCGTCGCTTGCCCCCGCCAAGCACGCAAACCGTGTGCCGGGCGAGATGTGTGTGACTATGGCCGAAATGAGACAGTCGATTTGTGATGGAGCGCACATTTTGGCGTGCAATAACGCCGCAGATTATGGCTCGTCCGGTTATTCCGACTGGAAAATGGTGGGCGATACTGGGATTGAACCAGTGACCCCTCGCGTGTGAAGCGAGTGCTCTCCCGCTGAGCTAATCGCCCTTTCCAATTCGGTTAAATGCTGTCGAGCAGCGGTGGTCAAGCAGCAAGATATGGCTGAAGCGCTGGAGTAAGCTCATCATAATGGTCGATAATGGTGTCTGGACCAAGTTCGTTCACCGGTTTGTCGGTGTAGCCAAACGAAACTGCAATCACAGGTATACGAGCAGCTTTGGCCGCATCAATGTCCGCAACCGAGTCGCCGATCATGACGGCCCGATCCGGTGAACCTCCGGCTGCTTCCACGGTTTTTATGATGTGCGCCGGGTCGGGCTTTCTCACCCCGAATGTCTCCGGGCCAGCGATGACGTCAAAATACTTCGCAAAATCAATGTTTTGCAGAAGCTCTCTGCTAAACTCTTCATACTTGTTCGTGCAGACTGCGAGAATGTGGCCATCGGTTCTAAGATGATTGAGAACGGCTTCAACGCTCGGATAGGGCTTGCTGTCGACCACGAGGTTCTCTCGATAGTATTCGAGAAACAGACCATGCAGTTTTTTCACCGTCTCTTCGCCAACGCTCTGTCCGGTAACGGCTAACCCACGCCGTAGCATCACCAGTGCACCCTGGCCGACGAGCCCATGTACTGCACTAACGTCGACGGTCGGAAAGCCTTCAGATGACAAGGCATGGTTCATGGCTCGCCAAAGATCTGGCGCAGTGTCGACGAGTGTGCCGTCGAGGTCGAAAACGATTGTATGGGTCATCTAATCAGCTACGAGAGAAGGTGTAACAACTTGTCGGGGCGTGAAATCGTCCATACATGCAGCGCGCGACAAAATGCAATGCACTCCTGTAACCTGAAGAGGCCGAGACAATGAATCCCAACGCCATGATCGAACAACTTTTGGGTGGACTTGGCGGCGGTGGCCAAGGGCATGGCAATCAGGTTGGACAAGGCGTCCAAGGTGCCATGTCCAAATTTCCAGGCGGTGCCGGTGGCGCGGCAGCTGCGGCCGGTGTCGCAGGGCTGCTTCTCGGCTCCAAGAAGGGCCGGAAGATGATGTCAAAGGGCATGAAGTATGGCGGGTTGGCCGTGCTTGGTGGCCTTGCTTACCGCGCCTGGCAGCAGCACCAGTCCGGCGGTGGCGCAGGCGGCGGCCAAGGCGGTGATCAGCCACATCCAAGTGCTCCTACCGGCGGAAACATGAATGCAGCAGGTATGGCACCATCTCCGATGGCAGACGATTTTAGGCCGCCGGAAGACACCCGCTTTTTGCCGCCACCGAACGAGCAAGAAGCCTTTGGTTTAAACATTCTGCAAGCCATGATCGCGGCGGCAAAGGCCGACGGGCACATCGATTCGGTCGAGCAAAATAAGATCTTCGAGGAGATCGGAAACACGGACCTTGCGTCTGATGAAAAGGCATTCCTGTTTGATGAACTGAAGCGCCCACTCGACCCAGATGCGATAGGCGAGTTGGCTTCGACGCCTGAGATGGCGGCTGAAATCTATGCGGCGTCGGTCGTTGTCATTGGAGACCCGAACCGGGATGAACGCCGATATCTGGACCGGCTAGCGGGTCGCTTGAACCTCGACACGGGTCTTCAAGATGCCATTGAGGCCGAAGCCGCAGCGCTTCCGACAGCATAAAACTTTCTGCAAGCCATCTTTTGCTCGCGTGCCGCGGGTGGTACACGGCTGCCAAAGACGAAAAATCGGAGGTCGCCCGTGAAACTCAATGATCCGAGCCTGCTGAAGGCACAGTGCCTCATCAATGGTGAGTGGGTTGGCGATGGTGCCGATCCGGTGACTGATCCGGCGACGGATCAGATTTTGGCGCATGTGCCGCGCATGGGCGGCGCAGAGACCAAGGGAGCGATCGATGACGCTCAAGCCGCATTTGGGGGGTGGTCAAAACTGATCGCTGCTGAGCGGGCCAAGCTCCTGCGCAAGTGGTACGACCTCATTATCGCAAACGCCGACGATATCGCGACCATTATGACCTCTGAACAGGGCAAGCCACTCGCTGAAGCGAAGGGTGAGGTCATGTATGGCGCATCGTTCATTGAGTATTATGCTGAAGAAGCGCGCCGCATTTACGGTGAGACAATCCCCTCGCATCGCGCCGATAGCCGGATCATCGTTATCAAGCAGCCAATCGGCGTTTGCGCGGCAATTACACCGTGGAATTTTCCAGCGGCCATGATCACCCGTAAGATTTCCCCCGCGCTCGCAGCAGGCTGCACGGTCGTGATCAAGCCTGCCCCTGAAACTCCGCTCACGGCGCTTGCGCTCGGTGAACTCGCAAATCGTGCGGGTATTCCAGCAGGTGTCATCAACGTCATCACAGGTGATGCGCCGGCGATCGGCGGTGAAATGACGTCTAATCCGCTTGTTCGGTTCATTGGCTTCACGGGGTCAACGCCTGTCGGTAAGCTCCTCATGGAGCAATCGGCGTCGACCGTGAAGCGAGTCGCGCTCGAACTGGGTGGCAACGCGCCCTTCATTGTGTTCGATGATGCCGACCTTGATGCGGCCGTCGAAGGCGCCATGATTTCGAAGTTCCGAAATATGGGCCAGACCTGTATCTGTGCGAACCGCGTTTTCGTTCAGTCGGAAATTTACGACGCGTTTGCAGAGAAGTTCGCCGGTGAAGTGGCCAAGCTCAAAGTCGGTCATGGTCTGGAAGTTGGGGTGACGCAAGGTCCGTTGATCAAAGAAGCGGCGGTCAACAAGGTCGAAAGCCATATTGAGGATGCGGTTGGTCTCGGCGCACAGGTCATGCTCGGCGGAAACCGCCACGAGAAGGGCGGCACATTTTTCGAGCCAACCGTATTGAAGAACGCGACCACGAAGATGCTCATCACCCGCGAGGAGACCTTTGGGCCGGTTGCCGCGCTCTACAAGTTCGAGGACGAAGATGATGTCATCGAAATGGCAAACGCGACGCAGTATGGGCTGGCCGCCTACTTTTATTCACGGGATGTCGGTCGGATATGGCGCGTAGCGGAGGCACTCGAATACGGCATGGTCGGGATTAATGCGGCGCTCCTCGGCACGGCGGAAGCGCCTTTCGGTGGCGTGAAGGAGTCCGGCCTTGGGCGCGAGGGATCGCATCATGGCATCGAGGAATTCGTTGAAATGAAATACCTCTTGATGTCAGGGCTCGATCGCTAGCGCATGGACGTTTCCGCGCAGAAAACCGCAGCAGCTGAAGCGGCGCTCGATTGGGTTGAACCCGGAATGCGTGTGGGTCTTGGGTCTGGATCTACAGCCGCTGCGTTTGTTGAGGTGTTGGGCGATCGCGTTGCCAAAGGCCTCGACGTCGTCGGCGTGCCTACATCTGAAGCAACGCGCTCGCTCGCTGTTGAACGCGGCATACGTCTCACCACCCTTGATGAGACATCGGAACTTGACCTTTGCGTTGACGGCGCTGACGAAGTTGGCTCGGACCTTGTCCTCATCAAAGGTGGCGGTGGTGCTCTGACGCGCGAAAAAATTGTGGCTCAAGCATCTGCAAAGATGATCACAATCGTCGATCATTCCAAGGTCGTTGATCCGCTCGGATCGTTTCCACTACCATTAGAGATCCTTCCGTTTGGTGCCACATCGACCATGAATGCCCTCACTCGCGTGCTTCGTGTACACGGCATCAAAACTAATCCGCGTGTTCGCCAGTCGCACGGCTCAAACTACATCACCGACAATGGCAATTTGATCGTGGATTGCGATTGCGGGGTGATTCGTGAGCCCGCAGCGCTCGCCGCTTCGTTTTCCGGCATTGCCGGAATCGTCGAGCACGGGCTTTTCATCGATATTTGCAGCGCTGCCATCGTCGCATCGCCAGACGGCGTATCGGTTAGGACAAAACCAAATGCGCTTGAGATGGCCGTATAGGCCTTGGGAGGCTTGATGTTTTCTTCTGCGCGGTTCGCCGCTTTTTCTCTGTTTTGTTTTGTTGCTCTCGTGCCGCTTAGCTCAAACGCCGCCGAGATTACCGAACTCTCACCCTTTCTCGACGAAGATGACATCTCAGGCACATCGGTCGGTAAAGGCGTCTACGAGAACGTCACGATTGGTGATCAGTCCGACCCCGTCACGGCAGAGAGGCTCAGCC
>JBCCMK010000031.1:0-35403 GCA_039026395.1 Pseudomonadota bacterium
CAGGAGCAGGATCCCGAACGCGGCTCCAGATTCCCAGTTAAATCGAGTGATAAACTGATTGTAGATTTGCTCGGTGAACCAGCTCGAGTTCTTGCCACCCAATAGGATCGGCGTGAGATAGCTGCCCGCGGTCAACATGAAGACGACGATGCACCCCGCAACAATGCCTGGCATCGCATAGGGAATAATGATCCGCCTGAGGACGGTGACGTTGCCGCCGCCAAGGTTGTAGCCGGCCTCAATCATGTCATCGCCCATGCCATCGAGGGTCGAGACAAGGGGCACGATCATGAAAAGCACGACCGTATAAACCAGCCCGACGATGACGGCGGCGTCATTGTAGAGGAACTCGATGCCCTCGCTCGTCATGCCGATCCACATCAAGAAACGGGAAATGACGCCCGTCTCCCGCAAGAGCAGGATCCAACCGAAAGCACGGATCAGATCGCTCACCCAGAGCGGAATGAGGCACAAAAGAAAGAGAGCGCCGCGCGAGCGTTTTCCGGCGATCTTGGCAATGTAGTAGGCAACTGGAAAACCAACGAGTAGCGCAAGAAACGTCACCAGGAGTGACATTGATCCGGTTCTGAGGAGAGTATTCCAGTAGATCGGTTCATTTAGAAACTCGACATAGTTGCCAAAGCCGAATTCATAGACCCTTGGCGCGACCTTCTCTCGAAGCGACAGCATCACCATGCCGATATGCGGAAGCACGATTAGGAGAGCGATCCAGAGCGCAAACGGCGAAAAAAGCAGAATGAATGACAGGCGTTTTGCGTCGGATGTCATCAATAAAACCTAGACGGCGAAGCACATGGCTTGCGCCTTTGCCCAGTTCAATTTGACGGCGTCGCCCGCTCGCAGATCCCCTGTGCCACCTGTTACAACCACGTCCGCTTCAATGAGAGTGTCTGTCGGGCTCCTGACAAGGACGCGGCTGTTAGCGCCGTTAAACAGGACGCTATCGATCGATCCAAGATGGACGTTCTCGGTATCGGCCTCGTCATTTGAGGGTTTTGTCGCTGCGATGAATTCCGGCCTCACAAACACGTCGACTATATCGCCCGAAGAAACTTTCGCATCGCCGTAAGGCGTCGCGACGACCGACAATCCGGCATCAGTATCCACCTTCACTTCATCTGAATTGGCGTCTATGACCCGACCTCTCCAACGGTTGGAATCGCCAACAAACCCGGCAACAAAAGCCGTCTTCGGCGCATGGTAGAGTTCGTCTGGACGGCCGATTTGTTCAAAACGCCCGGCATTCATTACCGCGACATAGTCGGACATGACGAGCGCTTCGGATTGGTCGTGGGTGATATATATAAACGTCGTGTCGAACTGATGCTGGAGCAATTTCAGTTCAATCTTCATCGCTTCGCGAAGCTTCAAGTCAAGCGCACCGAGCGGCTCATCAAGCAATAAGACATCTGGATTGAGGGCCATGCATCGGGCGATCGCAATACGTTGTTTCTGCCCCCCAGAGAGTTGGTGAATTTGCCGTCGTGCGAGATCAGGCAAGGCCACCCGTTCCAAAACATCCGCCACCTTTCGCGCGATCTCATCTTTGGTCGCGCCTGCACATCTGAGGCCGTAGGCAATGTTTTCGTAGACATCCATCATGGGAAAGAGTGCGAGGTGTTGGAACACCATCTTCACATTGCGCTTGTTCGGCGGAACGGAGAGGACTGAAGCGCCCTTGATGAGTATATCGCCGTTTGTGGGTGTCTCGAACCCGGCGATCATGCGCATGAGGGTGGTCTTACCGCACCCTGATGGTCCTAGGATGGAGAAAAATGTACCGCTGGGTATCTGAAAGGAGACGTCATCGACGGCACGAAAACTGCCGAAGTCTTTGCTGATGTTTTTACATTCGAGGTCATCAACCGCTGTCATGGGGTTTGGATCATCACGCACGGCTGTCGCCATCTAACCTCCAACTGAAGAAAGAAGGGCGGCGTTGACCACGCCGCCCCGTTACTGTCGCGAGCCTACCCTCCGGTCGCCGCTTTGATCTTCTCAAGTGTCTTGCCTTCCATGTCCTCAACACCTGGTGGGATGTTGGCAAAAAACTTCAGATTGTCGATGTCCTCTTGCGAGAACGCGGCGTTCACAGCGGCTTTCTTGTCTTCTGGAAGGAGATCGGCACCTCCCTGGACTGCTGCAATTGCGCCGGTGCTACCGGACATGATGGTTACGTTTTCCGGTCGGAGAACGAAGTTGATCCACTTATACGCGGCATCGTCTGCTCTGCCTTTCGCGGGGATCGCAAACGTGTCGATCCAAGCGAGCGCACCGGTTTCTGGCGGCACAAAAACGATATCGCTGTTCTGGTTAAAGAGCTTGTAGGCCGTTGAATCCCACGTCTCGGACGCAACGATTTCACCTGAAAGCATCATCGCCGACAGGTCGTCTCCGCCTTGCCAGTAGGCTTTGATATTGGCTTTGCACTCGATCAGCTTGTCAGCGACACGATCAAGAAGATCCTGATATTTATCGAGATCAGCGTAAGCCGCGAACGGGTCCTCGCCCATCGCAAACGCTGTACCCAGAAGGATCGTGCGACGGAGGCGCATCGACGTTTGGCCCTGATAGGCCGGATCGCACAAATCATCCCAACCGTTGACGTCAGGGGCTTTGGTCTTGTCGGCCATAAGGCCGGACGTGCCCCACTGGTGCGGTACCGCATAGACTTCGCCGTCGATCGTTGTGTTCGATTTCACAGATTCCAGATGGACAGACGACATGCTGTCGGTGTTGATTTTTGAGAGGTCGAGCGGCTTGTAAATGTCGTATTCGAGTTGCGCCGCGAAGATCCTGTCGTGGCTTGGCTGAGCCAGGTCAAAGCCAGCACCGCCAGTTGCGCGAAGCTTTGCGATCATTTCTTCATTGTTAGAGAACGTCACCTCAACGGTGATATCCGGATTTTCTTCTTCGAATTTCTGGATCAATTCGTCCGGAGCATATGAGCCCCAGGTCAGAAGCCGCAGCGTTTCAGCTGATACGCTTGTCGAGGCCATCGCAGCCGCTGCGATCGCGCCGATGATCAATGTACGTTTCTTCATTGCTCTCCCTTCCACTCGTGGTTTGCCAGTGAATTTCCCATTTCCGCATAGGCACCCTAAGCGAAACTTTTGTGACTGTCGCCTCTCCGTCAGTGTCGCATTCAGATAGCCCGTCGGCTCAGTGTTTCGCACGCGATCAAACGAGCTCTTGCAATAGCGAAAGCGTGTTTCCACGTGTCAGTTCCACTGGGTTTCCACCAGCGCTCGGATCACGCAAAGCCATTTCAGTGAGCTTTTCAAGGTTAGGATCATTGACGCCGAGCGCGGTCAACGTTTTTGGAATTCCCATTGAGGCATTGAATGCGTCCACAAAGGCGCAAAAACCCTCAAAGCCGTTCTCGATCCCAAGATAGCCTGCCGCCCGGTCAAAACGGTCTCGGATCGCATCGGCATTGAGTTTCAGAACAGCCGGCATGCAAACCGCGTTCGTTGTGCCGTGGTGCGTATGGTGGATTGCGCCGATTGGATGGCTCAGCGCGTGGATAGCGCCGAGGCCCTTTTGAAACGCGGTCGCACCCATGGCAGCCGCACTCATCATGTTCGCTCGCGCCTCAATGTCGTTCCCATCGGCATAGACACGGGGCAGGTTTTCAATGACAAGCCGCATCCCCTCCAGCGCGATGCCCTGGCTCATCGGATGATAATGCGGCGAGCTAAACGCCTCGACGCAATGCGCAAACGCATCAAGACCCGTTCCAGCCGTGATCACCTTCGGCATTCCAACTGTCAGCTCCGGGTCGCAGATCACGACGACCGGCAGCATTTTTGGATGAAAGATGATTTTCTTTTCTTCGCGCTCTGTGTTGGTGATGACGCTTGCCCGCCCAACTTCTGAGCCGGTTCCAGCGGTGGTTGGCACCGCTACGACGGGCGCAATTGTGTCCGCGTTCGCGCGTGTCCACCAATCGCCGATATCTTCAAAATCCCAGATCGGTCGAGACTGGCCAGCCATAAAGGCTATTGCCTTACCGAGATCGAGCGCGGATCCGCCACCAAAGGCGATCACGCTGTCATGTCCGCCCTCATGATAGGCGCGCACTCCGGCTGTAACGTCTGCGTCTGTTGGGTCTGATCCAACCTCGGAAAACACCGCACGCTGATACCCGGCGTCTTCAAGTAGATCGAGTGCTCGGGCGGTTATTGGCAAAGACGCGAGCGCCTGATCAGTCACAAGAAGTGGTTTAGAGAGGCTCGCTGCTTTCACAGCGTCTGCAATTTCGGCGATCCGACCAGCCCCAAATCGAACCGTGGTTGGGTAAGACCAGTTTGCGACCAAAGACATGGTCAGCCTTTCCTCAAGTGATAGGACTTGGGCCGGGTCAGGTTGTGGTAGCCAATGACCGATAGTCCGCCGCCCCGGCCTGTGTCCTTGCAGCCCGTCCAGCACAGGGCGGGGTCGAGATAGTCGCAGCGGTTCATAAAAACCGTGCCCGTTTCGATTCTCGCACCAATTGCTTCCGCACGATCAACATCTTCGGTCCAAATCGAGGCGGTCAATCCGTAGGGGCTATCATTCATGAGTTGCAGCGCCTCATCGTCATCTTTGACGGGCATGATGCCGACAACAGGTCCAAAACTCTCGTCCCGCATCACGCGCATATCGTGGGTGACGTTTGTCAGGATCTGTGGCGTCAGGTAAGCGCCACCATCATCTTCGGGAAATGTCGCGATATGTGACTTTGCGCCGTCCGCAATAGCTTCAGAAGTCTGAGAGCGCACCTCGTTCGCAAACCTCTGATGCGCCATCGGCCCAAGCGTCGTTGCCTCATCGAGCGGGTTACCAAGTTTATAGTCTGAGACGAGAGCCACGGCTCGCTCTAGAAACGCATCGAACAGGCTCGCGGTGACGTAGATGCGTTCGATCCCGCAGCAACACTGACCCGAATTGTACATCGCGCCATCGATGAGAGTTGCGACGGCCGCATCAAGATCGGCGTCCTCCATGACGTAGCCCGGGTCCTTGCCGCCGAGTTCCAGGCCGAGACCCGTGAATGTGCCGGCAGCTGCGCGTTCAATGGCTTTGCCACCGCCCACGGATCCGGTGAAATTCACGAAGCCAAAGCGTCGCTCACTGATGAGGTTGGACGTGGTTTCATGGTCGAGAAAGAGGTTCTGGAAGACGTCTTCTGGCACACCAGCAGCATGGAACGCTTTGGTGAGGCGCTCACCGACAAGAGGTGTTTGCGATGCGTGTTTTAGAACGACTGAATTGCCAGCAATCAACGCGGGAACGACGGTGTTGATCGCCGTCATGAACGGGTAGTTCCACGGCGCAACGACAAGAACCACACCATGGGGTTCGCGCTTAATCCGCCTCCTGAAGTGAGCGTCGTCGGCTATGTCCAGTGGCGCAAGCGCCTCGGCCGCAATTCCCGCCATGTGCGTTGCGCGTTCATTGACGCCGCCAAACTCACCACCGTAGCGAACCGGCCGCCCCATCTGCCACGCGAGTTCAGGCACGATCTCGTCATTCATCGCTCCAAGCGCGGCAATACCAGCAAGGACCAGGTCTATGCGCTCTTCAAGTGGTCGCGCTGACCAGCTCTTTTGGCTTTCTCTTGCCTGGGCGACTGCTACGCGTGCCGCATCAATGGAGAGCGTTTCCCGCTCCGCATAGATCGAGCCATCAATCGGCGAAACGCATTGAATCATCTTTCTCACGAGGGTCAGGCCTTCTCGAAACCGCGGGCGATTTCCCAATCCGTGACCGCGCGGTCGAACTCTTCCTGCTCCCAGCGGGCACAGCGAACATAATGGTCGATGACCGTGTCGCCCATGGCCGATCGAAGCATGTCTGATCCGTTGAGGGTGTCGATTGCCGCACGCAACGTGTTTGGGATCTCCGCGACGTCTTCATTGTCATAGAGATCGCCTGATGTGGGTGGCGCGAGCGTCAAGCCCTCTTCAATACCCCTGATACCGGCGGCCAAAAATGCCGCCTCTGCCAAGTACGGGTTCATGTCAGAACCGGGTATGCGACTTTCAACGCGCACGGCCTTCGTATCGGCACCGCACAGGCGGAAACCGGCCGTCCTATTGTCGACCGACCATGCGATTTTTGTCGGCGCAAATGTGCCTTTCAAAAAGCGTTTGTAGGAGTTCACATACGGCGCAAAGAACCAGGTGCATTCAGCGGCATAGGCAATCAGACCGGCAACAAACTGCTGCATGGTTTCAGACATGCTGTGTTCGCCGTTTGCATCGTGAAACGCATTCACGCCATCTTGCCAAATTGACATGTGGACGTGGCTTGCACTCCCGACCCGGCTCGGATGCCACTTCGGGAGAAACGTCGCAGAGTGTCCATGCTGCCAAGCGATCTCTTTGGTCGCGTGTTTCGCAATCGTGTGATGATCGGCGCAAGCAAGCGCGTCCGCATACCGGATGTTCAACTCTTCCTGGCCAGCCTCTGCCTCGCCTTTTGTGTTCTCAACTGGAATTCCAGCCGCGTAGAGCGTGTTCCGCAACTGGCGCATCACATGCTCTTCTTTGGTGGTCTGGAAGATATGATAATCTTCATTGTAGGCGCTAATCGGCTCAAGATCACGATAGCCCTCGCGCCGCAGCTGATCGAGTGGTTTACGGAAGATGAAAAACTCAAGCTCCGTTGCCATCATCGCCGTCATGCCCAGCGCTTCGAGCTGCGCGATCTGGTTTTTCAGCACCTGTCGGGGTGCATGGGGTACTGGGGCATGCGTGTGATGATCTAGGATGTCGCAGAGCACAATTGCTGTTCCCTCGAGCCAAGGCATCAGCCTCAGGGTCGAAAGATCCGGCTGCATGACGTAGTCGCCGTAACCACGTTCCCAGCTGGACGCTGCGTAGCCGTGAGGCGTTGCCATCTCAAGATCGGTCGCGAGCAGGTAGTCGCAGCAATGAGTCTCTTCGTATGCTGTCTCCAGGAAATTCGAGACGTGGAACCGTTTGCCCATCAGGCGTCCTTGCATGTCGACGAGGCAGACAAGCACTGTATCGATGTCGCCAGACGCCGCCTTCGCCTTAAGCGCGTCGAATGTAAGGTTAGCCATGGCTCAGGTCCTGAATGGGGGCAAAGGCCCCGGACCAATCCGGGGCCAAGTGTTTATGAGATGCTGGCAATCAGCTGTTGGTGTAAGGCGGTCCAGCCTGGTTGATAACTGAGTTGTAATCTCGGAAGATCGAGACGATCTTCTGTTGGATTTCGCCTTCCTCAGAGACCTCATTCCAGAACTCTTTCGCAGCGCCTTCGACTTGTGCCCACTCTTCGCCGGGAACCGTCCGAAGTTCGAGCTTATCGCCAGTTGCACGCAGGCGTGCTTCGCCGCCCCAGTACCACTGGTTGCGATAGGTGTGTCCGGCCTGAGTTGCCGCCATAACGAGCTGTTTCAGGTGGTCGGGAAGGTCAGACCACTGACGCTCATTCACAAACCAAGACCCGATCCAGGCCCCAGAGATATTGTTGGTCAGGAAGTAATCCGTCACATCGGCCCAGCCGACAGTGTAGTCTTCGGTTATGCCTGACCACGCCATTCCGTCCAGTTCGCCCGTTTGGACTGCCACTTCGGCATCTTCGTATGGGATGCTCACCGGAACGACGCCAAATTTTGCGAGGAAGCGCCCAGCGGTCGGGAAAGTGTAGAGCTTCAACCCGTCCAGGTCAGCGACCGATGTGATTTCCTTTTTGGTATTGAAGTTACACGGATCCTGACCGGCGGCTGAAATCCAGGTGACGCCAACCTTCTCATATTCTTCCCGCCAAATGTCGGCGAGACCATACTGGTTGAAGAGGACTGGAACATCGAGGATGTGTTTGGTAGCGAACGGGAAATAGCCGCCAAACTGGCGAAGCGGCGTCGGCGAGGCCATGCTGTCATCGTCGGAGTGAACCGCATCAATAGTCCCGCGCTGCAGGGCTTGGAAAAGCTCACCTGTCGGCACGATCTGATCGGCATAAAAGAGCTCGATCTCCATCTCGCCATTGGCTGCCGAATTCACAAAATCGATCATTGGTTTGGTGACATGCTCGCCCAATGCGGCACCAGCATAAGTCTGGAAGCGCCATTTGATCGGCGCTTGTGCCTTGACGATTGCCGGCGCGGCAAGCGTAGCCGCTCCACCGATCCCGGCTGTTTTGAGGAAACTCCTTCTGGAAGTCATCTGCGCTCTCCTTCTTCAGTTGTTTGGAGTGGAACATGCTCCGTTTGCGGAGTCGTTTTTGTGTCAGAGTCCATAGACATAACTTGGCAACCAAAGGGCCGTTTGCGGGAAGATCATGACAATTGCGAGTGCCAGGATCATCACGAAAACAAAGGGAATGATCGAGCGATAAATGTCGCTCAAAGAGATTTCTGGCGGTGCCATCGCACGCATCAGGAAAAGGTTATAGCCAAAGGGCGGGGTCATATAGGCGATTTGGCACGTGATCGTATAAAGGACGCCGTACCAGATGAGATCAAAGCCCAAGGAGCCGACAAGCGGCACATAGAGGGGCGCAACGATGACGAGCATCGCCGTGTCGTCGAGAAATGTGCCCATTAAAATGAAGCTGAGCTGCATTAGGATCAGGATCACCCAAGGCGAGAGTTCCAAGCGCTCGACGAAAAGACCCTCAATCGCTTTAACCGCCCCGAGCCCATCGAAGACTGCGCCGAACGCAAGCGCCGCCAGAATAATCCACATGAACATGCATGTTATTCCGAGCGTATTGCGCACCGAGTTCTCAAAAACAGTCCAGGTCATCCGGCCTTTCAAAACGGCCGCCATGAAGGCTGCGATCGCGCCGATTGCAGAGCTCTCCACGAGAGACGTCCAACCATTGACGAAGGGGACCATCATCACAAAGAAAATGCCAAATGGCATCAGGCCCGCTAGCAGTAGCCTCAGTTTCTCGCCGCGTGGGATGTCTCGTTCTTCTTGCGGCAAAACTGGGCCAAGCGCCGGTGATATGCGGCACCGGATTGCGATGTAGACGACAAAGAGCGCTGCCATTAGAAGGCCGGGCAAAATTCCAGCGAGCCACAATTGCCCAACGGGTTGGCGCGCGATCATCGCGTAGAGCACAAGCACCACCGACGGCGGCACGAGTATTCCAAGTGAGGACCCTGCCTGTATGACGCCCGTGACCATCCGCTTGTCGTAGGACCGCTTCAAGAGTTCCGGTAGCGCGATCGTCGCACCGATCGCCATGCCAGCGACCGACAAGCCATTCATGGCTGATATCAGAACCATGAGAGCGATTGTCCCAATGGCTAGACCGCCAGCGAGGCCACCCATCCAGACATGGAACATCTTATAGAGATCATCCGCGATCCGGCTCTCGGAGATGATGTAGCCCATGAAAATGAACATTGGCAGGGTCATCAGCGGATACCATTTCATCAGCTTTATCGCCGCTGAAAAGCCGAGATCATATCCGCCGCGGTCACCCCAAAGAAGGAGCGCCGCAACTACGGCGACAAAACCGATAGCACCGAAGACCCGCTGTCCGGTGAAGAGCATCACCATCATGGTCGAGAACATCAGGATCGCGATCATCTCGTAGGACATCAGGGCTTGCCTCCCATGTCCTGACCCTTGATCCGCAGGATGTCTTTGAAGAGCTCGGACAAGGCTTGCAGGAGCATCAAGAAGATCGCCAGAACCATCACTGACTTTACTGGCCATAAGTAGGGCCGCCAGGCGGACGCGCTTCGCTCCAGAACGCCAAACTCTTCGGATGCTGCGTCAAACCCACCTGAAAAAAGCCCAGTCAAAACAGCGCCGAAAAATGCGAATGGTTCACCTCGAAAGTGGCCGAGCGAATAGGCAAAGGACGATATCGCGCCGTAGAGAAGTACGGCCAAATAGACGATCAGAAAGAAGACCGTCAGCGCATCGACCTGTGCCTTTCGACGCAGGCTCCATGATCCGTAAAAGAGGTCCATTCGAACGTTCGATCCCATCTGCACAGCGTAGGGACCGCCGAGCATGAAATAGGCAACCAGCGCAAACTGCGCGGCTTCAAGTGTCCAGAGCGACGGATCAAATGCGACCTTTGAAATCGACGACCAGAGCAAGATCGCCATCATGACGAAAAGCCCATACATGATCATCCGACCGATACGGTAATTGAAGCCGTCAACAATACGAACGTAACTCCGCATGGCGTTCATGCTCGGAGCATAACAGCGGGTGAGGCGCGTAGGAGCGCAAGCGCGTCCTCTATCCACCCCTTTAGATGCAGTGCCATTTTCCGGCACTGTCCAGACGTTGCGATCAGATCATTGCGTATCTCGATCATCACGTTCAGCAGTCCGTGAGGAAGTGCGTGCTCACGAAGTGTATGCGTCACGCCATCCGCAGCGCTATACGGTTCGTTGCGCCGGATATTGAAACCGGATGCGACTGCGAGGACCGCGTCGGCAAGACGGGAATCCGTGTCGTGTATCACCCCAATTTCAACAACTCGGTTTTGACCGTTAAAGACTGGTGTGAAGCTGTGCAGTGTCACGAGCACCGGCGTTGAATGATGTCGCTTTAGCTTGTCTGCCAGCGTGTCTCGAAAGGGGCGATAAACGGCCTCTACCCTTCTCTCACGCTCGTATTCACTCAACTGCGAGTTGCCTGGAATAGTTCCACCTTCGAATTTTTCCCGCACGGCTGATGGCGATTCCGGTGGTCGATTGAGGTCATACACCAGCCGCGAGACGCTCCCCTTGATCAAAACCGCATCGAGATGCTTCGCTAGCTCATTGGCTGTTTGTCCGGCGCCCGGATCCCAGCCAATGTGGCTCAGAATATCGGCATCACTCAGACCAAGATTTCGGAATTGAGAGGGGATGAAAGCGCTTGCATGCTCGCAAACGAGGACGACTTCACTTCTGCCCAGAGGCCGGACAATTTCCGCCTCATGAATGTCATAACTGTGTGGTTGATCGTCCGACAATGCCCCATCCCTGACGCCCATACAGTCGGTCCGATGTCGTAGTCTTGTCAATCGCTATTGTTCGAAAATTTTCAGGCGCCTTCAGATTGAATATTTTTTGAGCAAAATTTCACACCATCCGTTTTCGTGATAGGCTTCAGCGGGGAGGATCGTGGTGTGCACCACAAGACTATTGCTGATCTTTTGCGTCACAACACGGAGTTCCTGACCCGTTCGGAACGCCAGGTCAGCGATGTTATCTTGCAAAATTATCCTGTATCCGCGCTCGGGACGATTACTTCGCTGGCCGAAGCTGCAGATGTCTCTACACCCACCGTCGGGCGCCTCGTCCAAAAACTCGGTTTTCCGGGTTTCCCAAGTTTTCAGAAAGTTCTGCGCGAGGAGCTCGACGAGAAAATCTCAAGCCCTCTCACAAAGCGGCAGAAGTGGGTCGATAACGCCCCTGACGAACACATTCTAAACCGCCTCACGAAGTCCGTGATTGAGAATATCGGCCAGTCCCTAGCGCAGGTCGATTTGGATGAGTTTGACCGTGCATGTACGCTTCTGTCGGATTCCAGTCGGAGGGTCGCAATTGTTGGCGGTCGGATCACACGAACGCTTGCCGACTACTTCTTTTTGCATCTGCAAGTCGTGCGCAATCGTGTCACGCATATTCCCTCAAACTCAAACTCTTGGCCACATTACCTGTTGGATATGACCGATGGCGACGTCTTGGTCATCTTTGACGTTCGCCGCTACGAGAATTCAACGCTCCGCCTCGCTGAGTTGGCGGCCGAGCGGCGCGTTAAGATCGTGCTCTTCACCGATCAATGGGTCTCCCCTGTCAGCCGGTTGGCAGATACCGTCTTTAAGACCCACATCATGGTCCCTTCGGCATGGGACTCCAACGTGACGGGATTACTTCTCGTCGAAAGTGTGATCGCGGAGGTGCAGGAGCGGAATTGGGACAAAACGAGAGACCGAATGGAATCTCTCGAGGTCATGTTCGATCGCACGCGCTTCTTTCGGAAATAGACCGCGGGGCGCCAATTTCTTAGATGTCCCGGCGCTCTCTCTTACAATGTGCGTTAAGTATGGGTGGAGGATCGATTTTCCACCTCGTAAGGGACAATTGTTTTCG
Source organism: Pseudomonadota bacterium (assembly GCA_039026395.1). GTDB lineage: Bacteria > Pseudomonadota > Alphaproteobacteria > Rhizobiales > JAKSCL01 > JBCCMK01. The sequence goes on from JBCCMK010000031.1 coordinate 12,092, forward strand.
ATTTCTCGACGAGCGTTTTAAGGACTGGCGGACGGCCTATCTGATCCTACTGCCACTGCTTTCGTCAAAAACAAAGAGGTGATCGCGAGGGATCATTACGCCGATGTCTTCGCCTTGTTGGCCGTTGAAATCCTTTGGCGCCTTCACTGAAATCTGATCATTCCCCCAGTCGACCGTCACGAGTGCATGATCGCCAATCAGCTCGTTGGTGTAGATTTTTCCCGACAACGTCCCGTCAGAGGGCGCTGCAATCGTGCAATCCTCAGGCCTCACACCAATCACTGCCCGATCCACTTGCCCTGAAACCGCTGTCCCAATCTCCACGCCGTTCGCAAGGAACTCGCTGCCTTGGAGTGTGCCGTGGAGAACACTCATTGGCGGTGAACCAATGAACTGAGCAACGAAGAGGTTTGCAGGGTCGTTGTAGATCTCCGCCGGGGTCGCCAACTGTTGCAGGACGCCTTTTTCGAGGATCGCGACGCGGTGCGCCAAGGTCATCGCTTCGATTTGATCGTGAGTCACATAGATCGTCGTGATGCCCATCGATTGCTGCATGTGCTTGAGCTGCGCGCGCATGTAGCCACGCAATTTCGCATCAAGATTTGAAAGCGGTTCGTCCATCAAAAAGACGGATGGGCGCCGGATGATGGCTCTTGCCAACGCGACCCGCTGACGCTGACCTCCAGACAGTTCGCGCGGATAGCGTTCGAGATAGTCCTCCAACTGGACCTGCCGAGCCGCATCAAGGGTAGCGGCATCGATATCCGCCTTGTTCATCTTCCGAACCTTAAGCGGAAAGCCGATATTCTCAGCCACGGTCTTGTGCGGATAGAGCGCGTAGGACTGGAATACCATCGAGATATTGCGGTATTTCGGCAAAATCTCAGTGACGTTCTCGTCCTCGATATAGACGCTTCCGGCACTCGGCGTTTCGAGACCGGAGAGAATGCGGAGAGCGGTCGTCTTTCCAGAGCCTGACGCGCCGAGAAGCACGACGAACTCACCGGGCTCCACATCGAGGTCGAAATTCTCCAACACCTTCACGGTGCCGAAGCTTTTTTGGACGTTCTCGTATCGGACGGATGCCTTGGCGCCAAACTCTGCCATCGATTAACCTTTCACCGCGCCCATCAAAACGCCCTTTGAAATGAACCGGGTGAGCAAGATCGCCATTGCGATCACCGGGATAATCATGACCACGATGATCGCGCACATTTCCCACCAGAAGACGCCTTTTTCGCCGGCGTTTTTCGCTGCCACCATAATCGGCATGGTTTGAACTTTGACCGTGGCGAGGAAAACCGCGAACAAATATTCGTTCCAGCACAAGACCAGGATCAGTAGTGTCGTTGCCGCCAGGCCCGGGCGTGTCAGCGGCAGAACGATCTCCCAGAAAATACGAGGTCGCGTAGCACCGTCGAGTTGCGCGGATTCTTCCAGCTCCACAGGTAAATTCGCAAAGAAGTCGTGCATCAACCACACGACGATCGGCATGTTTGCGACCGCATAGAGAAGGATGAGTGCGAGATGCGTATCGAGCATTCGCACCGCCTGAAACATCACATATATCGGGATCACAACGACGATCGGTGGCAGGATCCGTTGAGAGATGATCCAAAAGAGAATGTCGCCGTTCTTTAGCGACATTTTGAAGTGCTTCCCAAGTGCGCGGGCCAAAAAGAAGAAGAGGGCCAAGGCAACTGCCGATGCCGCCCACCACGGTGCCCCAACATAGGTTGTAGCGATGATGACCGCGAAGATCAGTAAGACGAAGATGACGATGTTGCCGAAGCGCGGCGCGTATTGAATGCGCGCGAGCGCGTAGGCCGCCATCGATCCAACCAGAACACAAAGAGCGGTCGAGAAGATGCTAATGACGACCGAATTCGTGAACGCCAGATAGATCTTACAGATCTGCGGTTCCATCGGCTCGATTGAAATTACGGGCGAGACGATGAAGGCCGCTGAGTTATGAACCAGAAGATAGAACTGCCTCAGGATCGAGGGTAAGTCACAGAATGGGTCTTCGGTAAACTGTGTTCGCCAAGCTTCGAGGGTTGGCTGAAAATCGACGAACGGGATGTAAAATGGCCCCTGATTGACCGCGGCGGCATCCTTGAAGGACGTGATGACCACCCAGTAGATCGGGAAGAGCACGAAAAGCGACCAGATGGCCAAGAGGCTGTAGCTCAGGATCTTCGCGGCAGGCGACATTTTGCCGACAGCTGGCGCCTCGAAAAGCCATTCCATCACGGTCTGGTCGGACTTATTGAACCGGTAAGAGGCCTGGCTCATGCGCGCGCCTTTCGGATCTGTCCAACAACAACGTAGTTGAAGAATGAGGCGCAGACGACGACTGTAAGGATCAAAAGGAGATAGGCGATCGCCGCCGAAGACCCGAGATCGTTCGCGCGCCAAACATAGAGCGAGTGAAGCGTCATCGACTCAGTTGCTGATCCAGGACCACCGCCGGTCATGATGTTCGGCAAATCAACGATCTTGAACGCTTCGATCATCCGGATCAGGAGCACAGTCACGGCCACGGGGAGGATCTGTGGCCACGTGATCTCTCGAAAGATCTGAAAGCTCGACGCACCATCAACCTGCGCCGCCTCAACATGATCACGGGGGATGTTCTCAAACGCCGCGAGCATGCAGATGAAGATGAACGGTATCCATTGCCAGGAATCGCTGGTGATCATCATGAAGCGTGCTGACCACGCGTCCGCTGACCAAACCCAATCGGAGAGCCCGACGAAGTTCAACAAGGGTTCGAACGGACCTTTGGTGACGTCGGCGACCATTCTCATCGCATAGCCGACGCCGAGCGGCGTGATCATGAGCGGGATAAAGAAAATCACCCTGAAGAAGTTCTTGCCCGCGATTGGTTGCGAACACAGGAATGCGAGCCCCGTCCCGATGGAGAACTGGATCGCGCAGCCGACAAAGACATAAAAGAGCGTCGTGTAGAGCGTGCCGATGGAGTTGCCGGAAAGAAGCGATGCGCCAAGGATCCAAGCGAGGAAGATCGCCATCGCCGCAGAGATCGTTCTGCCGATCATGCCGACCCACGTTGTGATCTTTCGCGACCGGTAAAGCCACCAGAGAACTGCGACCACCACGATCGCAAAGAACACCATTCCAAGCACGCCGACGGGTTCGGTACGTCCGAGGAAGTGAACCTCGCTGCTACCGAAGAATTGTTTGGCGAAGTTCCGAAAACCGACGAAACGGAAGCGCAATCCGTCACCGGTGAACCTGACACGGCTAAGCGCAAAGAAGATCGAATAGATCGTCGGGAATATCGCAAAAATAAGAATGAGCGTGACGGCTGGCGCGATGAAGAATGTCCCGGAATGCCGGTCCACCCATTCTGCCAGCCGCTCACGCATACTCACGCCAGCCGGGAGATATCCCGACTGGCGAAGGGTTGCATCAGACGCCATTCCTGATGTGCGTCAGTTAGTGCCGAGAGCCAAAGCCTGCGCGGCGACCTGTTCGTCCCGGCCAAAATCCTCGGTTATTTCTTCCCAGCCTTCCTCGATGTTTTCGAGTGCCTCTTCAACCGTGATCTCACCGGCGAGATAGCGGGCGAGCTCCGTGTCGAGGACGACTGCGGTGTACTGCTGGGCTCCTGGGATTTTCATGTCGGATGACATGTTGGGATTGGCAAGCGCGGCGTTGATGGCACCGAGATAGTTGTCAGCCAATTCCTGCGGCATGCCAGCTGCGACCCACGGCTCAGTGCTCGCCAATTGCGAGACCCGATAGGGGTTATAGCCGGTGGCGCCGATGGTGACGTCAATGCCCGACTGTTCCGGCTGGTTCATGTAGGAGAGGAACGCGTAAGCGGCATCCTTCGTGGCTTGGTCAGCGTTCTTGTTAACCGCACCGGCCCAGCCGCCGAAAGCAGCGAAAGGCGAGTAATTCACGCCATCGATCGAATGAGGTGCGCTCCCGGCGGTTGCTGGGACGAGCTCACCGGTCTCACGGTCCAGAACTTCGCGTGAGCCGACGGCAGCAATTGCAAAGATCTTGCCCTTCACGGCAGCAGCGTCTTCATCGAGCTGCAATGTTCCTGGGTCACCCCACTCAACAAGCAGTCCGCAGCGGCCAGCTTTGAAGAGCGCCCGCGTGTCGCCAATGTCCATGTTCAACTCTTCAGGCGGTCCGAATTCGCCTGTGGCTTTATAAAGCTCGAAAGCCTTTTTCCAGCCAGCATTGTTGACCAGCGGCTTCATGGTTTCATTGTCGAAGTGAAAGCCTTGCGCTGTACCTTGCGTTTGAACGATTGGCGCTGCGAACGTTTGGATCGCGAAATAGGACTGGGCGTTGCGCTTTTTAAAGATGCAAGAGCCATAGTCCGCTTCACCGTCGCCGTTCATGTCCTTGCCATGAATTTTCGACGCGACGTCGAGATAGTCTTCCCAGGTGACGGGCGGCGCGAGCCCCGCTTCTTCCAAGACATCCGTGCGGTAGTAGACCATCTGGAAGTCGCCATCGACCATCAGCATTTTTGTCTTTCCGCCGACCTTCTGGCCGAATTCCCGGAAGTAAGGCGCAATATCGTCGAGTTGGATTTTATCGTCTTTTGCGATGTAAGGATCGAGGTCTTCGAGGAGACCAGCCGCATCAAGTTCAACACCCCAACCGGCCGCAAAAACGCCGACATCGATGGAGTTTGTGCCCGTTGCCCAATCGTTCTGAATTTTCGGAAAAATCTCAGCAAATGGCACTTCGGTCACGACGATCTTTGCGCCTGTGAGTTCTTCGAAGTCTTTGCCGCGTTCAATCAGCGGGCCGGCGATCACGTAACCGGGACGCGTCAGAATATTGACAGTTACCCCGTCATATTGAGCAAGCGCGGGAACGGAAGCTCCCCCCAAAGCCGCGGTTCCAACGATCGCGGCGGATAAACATCTACGTAAGGACATACACTATCCCTCCCATGTCGATTTATGACAGCCCGAGCATTCTTTGGCTCGGCTGATGTCAGCTTAGGGTGCAATTCTCCCGGTGGCTACGCCCATTGTGCGGAAATTTTGAGCCCTTGAGGAGATTGGCTAGCAAACGAGCCCTCAGCCATTTCAATAAACAGGCAGAAGCCAAGCCTTTCTGCGCGTTGGACTTTAGGCCGTTCGAGCTGGTTTGACGGAAGAAGCATTGACCCGGTACATTCGTCGCAGGCCGTGGGACTATCGGCCTTCACAATCGTGCGAAGGGAAACGGTTCTGGAAACGGGTTTGAGCGGTCGATCGATCCTTGTCACTGGAGCATCGGGTGGTCTCGGTGCTGCCACAGTTCGGCTCCTTGCCATGGAAGGTGCGACGGTCATTGCGGCCGGGCGAGACATTGAAAAGCTCGACGCACTGTCGTCCGAAACCGGGTGTCAGACGAAGCCCTTTGACCTAACCTCGGAGGCCGACGTTCAGGACGCGCTGGCCGATCTTGACCTTTATGGTGTTGTCAATTGTGGCGGTTGGGGCGGTGAAATCGCAACGCCGATGGAAACTGACATGGCAGTCTTCGATAAGGTCATCGATGTCAATGCGCGTGGCACGCTTCTCGTCACCAAGTACGCGTCAGAGCGCATCATTGCTGGTGGCAGAGGCGGCTCAATTGTCAATGTATCAAGCCAAGCGTCGCTCGTTGGGCTCGCCGGGCACGTTTCATACGCATCATCAAAAGGCGCAGTCGACGCTATGACCCGCGTCTCGGCCTTGGAACTTGGAAAGCACAATATTCGCGTGAACGCGGTGAACCCGACCGTTGTCATGACACCGATGTCGGAGTGGTATTGGGGGCGTGACGATATCGGCGGGCCTTTCTTAGAGACGATGCCGCTTCATAAATGGGCGAGCGAAGAGGATTGCGCCGGACCCATCGTTTTTCTTCTCTCCGACAGAGCAGCGATGATCTCAGGCGTTTGCCTGCCGATCGATGGCGGGTTCACAGCGGTCTAGCGGCTTTCGGAAAGACACTGGTCTCTGGGCCAGTACCACCACAATGAAATAAGGGAATGACCAATATGGAGAAGCGGCGCATCGGACAAACGGATCTGTCAGTCGACGTTTTGGGGCTCGGCTGTGCGCCGCTCGGGGGCAATTTCGTCGACCTCCAGGTCAGTCAGGCAGCAGAACTCATAGGTGCGGCGAAGGACGCGGGCATCAGCCTCTTCGATACTGCACCGTGGTATGGGTTTGGGCGGTCTGAGCGGGTCGTCGGCGACGGTCTTCGCGGCGCTGATTACGTCCTCTCCGACAAGGTCGGGCGGCTTCTCAAGCCTGGCGCGGTCGACGACCCGATGTCGTTCGGGATGATCGACCCCCTACCGTTTAATGTGGTCTATGACTACAGCTATGACGGCGTGATGCGGGCGTTTGAGGACAGCCTGCAACGGCTCGGCCTTGAGCGGATCGACATCCTGCTCGCCCACGATATTGGCGAATTTCAACACGGGGCCGAAAACGATCGCTACTTCGCCGATCTCGCCAGTGGCGGCTACCGCGCGATGGCTGAACTGCGAGATGCTGGAACCGTGAAAGCCATCGGCCTAGGCGTGAACGAGAACCAGGTCTGTCTCGACGCTCTTGGCATTGGTGACTGGGACGTCTTTCTGCTTGCCGGCCGGTATACGCTCCTGGAGCAAACGCCGATGGACGATTTGTTCCCGGCCTGCCGCAACGCGGGCACCACGATTATTTGCGGTGGCCCTTTCAATTCGGGCGTACTCGTTGGCCGCGAAATGTGGAACTACGCTAAGGCGCCGCCTGAAATCGTCGAGAAAGCAAAAGCGCTCGGCGCAGTCGCCGACAGTTTTTCAATCCCGCTCGCGGCTGCGGCAATCCAGTTTCCGCTCGCTAGCGACATTATCTCGTCCGTAATTCCAGGCCCCCGCAGCAAGGCGGAACTCGAGCAGATCCTTGAGTGGTTTAGGACTCCGGTCCCGGACGCGTTCTGGACGACGCTTAAGTCAAAGGGCCTCATGCGTGAAGACGCGCCAACACCGTGATGCGGCAGAGGCGTCTTGGTGACTATGAGTCTTAAGGAACGAGTTTTGACCGCAGGAGTGCGTTGACGTCTTTCATCGCCTCAACGTGCGGGATGTGACCTACCTCGGGAAGCACGTGAAGATCCCAATGTGGCCTGATCAAATCGCGGTCCGGGACGCAGATCGGATCGTCCGCTCCCCAGACAATGGTTACGTCGATCTTTGCCTCTTCTATCGCAGCAAGCGAGCTCCTTGTCTCATCTGCGATTTTTGAGAGGTTCCCTGCGATTTTCGCCAAGGCGTCTCTCGCACCTGGAATTTCAAGTTGATCAAATCCATAGTCGACGAACTGGTCCGCAATGATCGCAGTCTTGACCACAAGCCACTCCAAGAAGAATCGCATTTCGTCTTTCGAGGCGATCCCGGGGTAGGAGATCACCCTCTCTAGATTGGCCGTGGAACCGAGACCGAGTGGACATAAGAGGATAAGACCTTCGCATTGCTCTGGTGATTGCGTGGCGACCTGAAGTGCGATGCTCCCCCCGAGCGAATGACCCACAAGCCAACTCCGCTCATCACCGATATCCACGGTGACGCGATCTGCTAAATCAGTCAGAGAGCCGTCATCGAGATCGTTGATCTTACTGCCATGACCCGGCAAATCGGGCGTAGCGCACTCAATGTCTGGAAGCGACGGTGTTGTGCCCGCCCAACTCAAGCGATCCGCGCCAAACGCGTGGAGAAAAACCGCCCGCATCAGCTCTCAATAATCGCGAGCACCGCACCGACGTCAGCAAGTTCGTCTTCCGCGACACGGATTTCAGACAGCGTGCCGCTCGCGGGCGCTTCTATTTCCATCGTAACCTTTGGGGTCGTGATCGTCAGGATCTCGTCGCCTTCGCTGACGCTATCTCCGACGGCCTTGTGCCAGAGATCGATCTGAGCCTCAGTGATTTCGTTACCGAGGGCGGGCATTTTTAGTTCAGTGCGTGCCATTCAAAGTCCAGACTTCGCTAATTCCATGTCGTCCCAGTTCCTCACGCCCTTTCGGTTGTATCCGTGGGAGCCGAGGAGTTCCGCCATCACCACGTCTTCAATGTCGGCGGCCTGCGGAAAATATGTTGATTCCAGGTCGCCGCTCGGAACGATCCAGTTCGGGCTCCCGAGAACGCGAGGTGCGGCTTTCAGGCTTTCAAAGGCAAACCGGCCAATATTTGCAGCGAGCGTCATCGGGAAGCTGCCGCGTTCTGAGGCCTCCGTCACGAGAAGTAGCCGCCCGGTCTTTTCAACGGACTTTAAGACTGGCTCATAGTCGAAGGGAACAAGCGAGCGGGCGTCGATGATCTCCAAAGAAACGCCGCTCTCGGCAAGCGCTTCTGCGGCCTCAATGGCCTGGTAGAGCGACGGACCAATCGTGAGCACAGTGACGTCTTCGCCGACGCGTTTCACATCCGGCATGCCGATCTGCACGCGATAGTCGTCGACCGGGACTTCGGGTTGAAATTGCTCGACGCGGTCATAGAGCCGCTGGCTCTCGAAAAAAAGCACGGGATCGTCTGACGCTATCGCCGCTGACATCAGACCTTTCGCGTCAAAGGGTGTCGCAGGATAGACGATCTTGAGGCCTGGGATATGCGCTGCGAGCGCCGACCAATCCTGGCTGTGTTGTGCACCATATTTCGATCCGACTGAGCACCTCAGGACGACTGGAACGCTCAGATGCTGATTGGACATGGCCTGCCACTTAGCAAGCTGGTTGAAGACCTCGTCTCCGGCGCGCCCCAGAAAATCCGCGTACATGAGTTCGATGATTGGGCGCCCGCCCTCCATGGCCGCACCGACCGCCGTCGCCACGATCGCGGCTTCGGAAATCGGCGAATTAAACATCCGTTCATGGGGAAAAATGTCTGACAGCCCACGGTAGACGCCAAAGGCGCCGCCCCATTCGCGGCATTCCTCACCAAAGGCCGTAATGCGCGGGTCCTCAAGCATGTGATGCAGTATGGCTTCGAACAGCCCGTCCCTGAGATTAATCGCCTTCATCGGGGAATAGAGCTTACCGTCCTCGTCGACGCCGGTGCGTGCCTTCTTTGCATTCTGGCGGACACGGATTGTCGTTGACGGGTCCTTGAGAGGCGCTGGTGGGGAGTTGCTTGGCGGCGTCTCCGCGTTTGAGAACATTTTTTGCCCGATGAGTGTCGGCTCCGTGTGCACATTCACCGGCGGAAATTTCGATGGGTCAGCGACGGTTTCGTAAACGCGATGAAGTAACGCCTCGACGTCCTCAGCCATGGTCTGGGAGGCATCGGTTCCCAGAATATCAGCCTCTGCTAGACGCCCGCGATAGCTCGAAATTGGGTCAACGGTTTGCCACGCGGCGATCTCGTCCTTCGTCCGGTATGCGTTGACGTCGGTCGTGGAGTGCCCCGAGAAGCGATAGCACTCGACGTCCAAAATAGCGGGTCCATTGCCCTCCAGGATAAGGGACCGTTTGGCAGCGACCGCGTCTGCCACCGCTAGCGGATCCGTCCCGTCGACGGTCTCGCCGTGGTAAGCGTCGGGTCTCAAGCCTGCGCCGATACGCGAGAGGCGATCCCAAGCCATGGTCTCGCCCTTCGTCTGGCCCCCCATTGCATAAAAGTTATTTGTGAAAAAGAACAGGACCGGCAGGCCACCTGTCTTCTCCCAGAGCGTCTCGAATTGCGCCATGCCTGCAAAGTTCATGGCTTCCCAGACGGGCCCACAGCCGGTCGCGCCGTCACCAACCATAGAGACCGCAATGTCGTCTCGGTTTTCGAGCCGCATCTGAAGCGCGGCCCCGACTGCGATCCCGGCAGACGCTCCAACGATTGCATTGTTGGGGTAGGCGCCAAACGGAAGGAAGAACGCGTGCATTGACCCGCCCATGCCGCCATTGAAGCCATCGTCGCGTGTGAACATTTCCGCTAGAAAGCCAGAGAGGAGAAACGCCTCTGCCGCCTCTTTGGTACTTGCGGGTCTATAGTGCCGTGTAACTTTATGAAGGAGTGCGCCGCCTTGATGGCGCTCCATTATCTCCTCGAGAGCGTCATCATCTAGCGCATCGATAGCAGCGAGCCCCTTGGCGAGAAATTCGCCGTGCGACCGATGGCTTCCATAGATGTGGTCGGTTCGCTTGAGCGCCAATGCCGCGCCAACGGCCGCTGCCTCCTGACCAATGGAGAGGTGCGCAGGGCCTTTGTAGTTATAGGTCAAAGGGCCATAGCTCCCTTGCGCCTTCAAGCTCGCAATCCCGGTTTCAAACTCTCGAATGATCAGCATGTGACGCAGCACGCGTTTCAGCGTCTCATTACCTCGGAGCGCGCGTTCATCCGCCAAGGGCCGGGAGTAGGCATGGACTTTAATGTCGGCGGTTTTGAGCGTCGTGGCCGTTCGTATTTCCGATGGATCGATCTCAATCGACTTCGGCATATGCAATCCTTCAGCGCGAGAATCCGGGGATAATTGCGGCGGAGTAAATCGGGTATCTCCAGCGGCAGCAAGTGTCGATTGACCTTAAGCGACGTCAGCACTCATCATGGTGGTAGAGAGGGAGGTAACCGACGTGATATTGTGTGGCGGAGACGCCTTAATCGATTTTGTTCCGGTCGATATGGAGACGGGAGATACCGCTTTCGTCCCGAAAGTCGGTGGTGCCGTGCTCAATGTCGCAACGGCGTTATCCAGGCTCAATGAGGACGTCGCCTTCATTGGTGCTGCGTCTGAAGATCTTTTCGGCGACATGATCATCGCCCACATGGAGGGCGAGAACATCGACTATAGCCGCGTGGCGCGAACCTCCGATGACAGTACGCTCGCCTTTGTTACCCTCTCGGGAGGCGATGCGCGCTACGCGTTTTATGACCAAACATCCGCCGGTCGAATGTGGGGCGGCACAGATGAGCGGCCAATGGTCGATGCACTCCACATCGGATCCGTAACGCTTGTTTTCGACCCTTCCGCGAGCGCGTATGAGGCGTTTGCGCGCGGCATGTCAGAGCAAACGGTTGTATCCTTCGATCCGAACTGCCGACCGGGGCTTGTAAAAGACCGCGACAGCTACAAAGATCGTATGCGCTGCCTCGCCGACTTCAGCCATATCGTTCGATATTCTGACGAGGATTTCGACTATCTCTTTCCTGGTGAGAGCATCGACGATGTGGCGGCTGAGTTGCTCTCAGGTGCAACCAAGCTTTTGCTGAATTCGCGCGGCGCCGACGGCGCAACCGCGTACACAAAAGCTGGAAAGGCCAGCGTGAACACTCCACCGGTTGAAGTAAGAGATACGATTGGCGCGGGTGACACGTTCCATGCAGCAACGCTCAGCTGGTTATCGCATGCCGGTAAATTGGACCAGCAAAGCCTCGCCGAAATTGGCATCGATGAAGCACTCGAGATGCTCGAGTTCGCAACCGAGGCCGCCGCCCTTTGCTGCATGATGGATGGTTGCAATCCACCAACCCGGAATAGAGTTGTGGCTGAAGTGTTGGACAGTTAAGCCGTCAAGTGATGACATTGAAGAATCGATCTAAGTCGTGTTGGACGTTCGTACGGATGAAGAAAGAAAGCTCCGAAAACCAAACGAGCCTCAGCTCGCCCAAAAATGCGTCAGCCTTCAAAATTCAAATGGATCGACAAGTCGCCGACGCCCGAGCGATAGAGCATCGGAGACATGCACCAACGGCCGCATGTCATACTCGCTCGTACCCGCGGCAACCAGTTCAGCCATCCGCGCATAGAGGTTTGGGTACTCGTGGTCTGACCCGGTTTTCACTTGAACGCCATCGATGATCAAAGTTGCACCGCCATCGGAAAGCAACAGTGTTCCCGATGCCGTTTCGACTGCGATATCCCAGGTCTGCGGTCCGGTCTGAAGCCAATCAAAATCCGCTGTGATCGCCGCATTTGGCGGGTTCGCAAACGAAAGCTGCGCCGCAATCGGCGTGTCGCGATTTAAGGGAACGTCAAGAGTTGCGCTCTCGATATGAACCGCGAACGGCAGGATTTCCGTCAATATCGACAGCGCGTTGATACCGGGATCAAAGACACCCATTCCGCCTGGCTCAAAGACCCAATCCTGTCCTGGATGCCACCGGCGCACATCTTCTTTCCAGGTGATGTGGACCCGCGTGATTATTTTGTCAGCGAGCCAAGCCTTGGCGTCAGGGACGCAATCGGCAAAACGAGAATGCCATGTAGCAAAGATCGTGACGCCCGCCTGCTCCGCCATGTCGCGAAGCGCATGACATTCCGCCAAGGACTGCCCGGGCGGCTTTTCAAGCATGACGTTGCGTCCCGCCTCAATCACCTTTCTTGCGTAGTCGAAGCGAGGCTGCGGCGGGATCGCAAGCGAGACAGTTTCGATATCCGGTCGAGCGGCGAGCATCGCGTCGATCGTTTGAAAGCTATCGATACCGTCCAGAGACGCATTCCGACTGACGGTCGCTGCCAAGTGCCAATTCGGGTCGCCGGCGATCGCAGGAATGTGCTGGTCGTGCGCGATCTTCCCGATCCCGACGAGAGCGATTGAACGAGACACAGACATCAGCCCTGTTTCGTCTTGTTGTAGACGTCAAAGATTACTGCCGCGAGGAGCACCAACCCTTTGATCATCTGCTGGTAATCGATGCCAATTCCCATGATCGACATGCCGTTGTTCAAAACGCCCATCAAGAACGCGCCGACCACGGCACCGATGATCGTCCCAACGCCGCCAGACATGGAGGCTCCACCGATGAAAACAGCAGCGATAACTTCCAGCTCGAGAGCAAACCCGGCTTTCGGTGTTGCAGTGTTCAGTCTGGCGGCAAAGACTAATCCCGCCGCGGCTGCCAATAGCCCCATATTGGTGAAGGCGAGAAACGTTAGTCGCTCGGTCTTTATGCCGGAGAGCTTGGCCGCCTTTTCGTTGCCGCCGAGAGCATAAATCCGCCGACCGATTACCGTGGACTGCGTGAGAAACGCATATATGACGGTCAGAACACCCATCGTGATGAGCACATTCGGAAGCCCACGAAAGGTCGCAAGCTTGTACATGATGAAGATGATAGCAAATGCGACAATAACGTTGCGGGTAAGAAACAGAATTTGAGGCTCATCTTCGATCCCGTAGGCCTTGTTTGCCGCGCGCTTTTGAAGGCCGATCCAGAACACGAACACTGCGGCAGTGATCCCGACCGCGAGGGCCAAAACATTCACCTGGCGAACACTGAATAGTCCGGCAAGCGTCTCGCCGAGCCCGGGCGGAAATATGTCCGGGACAAAACCATTCGCGATCATCTGGAATTCGCGTGGGAAGGGCCCAACAGACTGGCCTTCCAAGAGCCAGAGCGACAATCCCCTGAAGACGAGCATGCCGGCGAGCGTGACGATAAAAGACGGGATTTTCCAATAGGCGACCCAGTACCCCTGAGCAGCTCCAATCAAAGCCCCGGTTGTCAGGCAGATGAGGATTGCCAACGGGGTCGAGACCTCAAAATTGACGATCATCACCGCCGCAAGTGCGCCGATGAACCCCATCACCGACCCTACAGAGAGGTCGATGTGCCCGGCCACAATGACAACAAGCATGCCGAGCGCCATGATGATGATATAGGAGTTTTGGAGAAGCAGATTGGTGATGTTGACCGCCCGCAAAAGCGTGCCATCGGTCACCAGCTGGAAGAAGACCATCACCGCGATGAGCGCAAACAATAGCCCATACTCGCGCAAATGCGAGACCAGATAGTCCTTCAAACTCCGCTGCTTTCGATCGGCCTGGACTGGTCTGTCATTGATCGCGCTATCGGTCATCCCGTCTGCCCCTTTAGTTTGTCACGATCATCGACATGATCCGTTCCTGGCTTGCCTCAGCTGCCGTAAGCTCCCCCACCAGCGAGCCTTCGTTCATCACATAGATCCGATCGCACATCCCCAGAAGCTCCGGCATTTCCGAAGAGATGAAGATGACGCCTTTATCCTGCTCTGCGAGATCATTGATGATTTGGTAGATTTCGTATTTCGCACCGACATCAATACCGCGTGTCGGCTCATCGAGGATCAGCACCTCGGGTTCTGTATTGAGCCACTTGGCCAGAACCACTTTTTGCTGATTGCCGCCTGAAAGGTTGACCACACGCTGAAAAACCGACGGCGTGCGCGTGTTAAGCGCATCACGATACCGCTCGGCAACTGCCGTCTCTTCATTTCGGTTTAGTATGCCGCTTTTCGAGACGTCGGACAGGTTCGCAAGCGTCGTGTTAAATCTGATCGTCTCATCGAGAACGAGACCGAGGGATTTGCGATCTTCAGTGACGTAGGAAAGGCCAGCCGCGATCGCCTTGTCGACGGATGAAACGTCGATTGGCCTTCCCCGCAGTTTGACGTCTCCGGAGATATTTCGTCCGTAGGAGCGACCAAAGATCGACATGGCCAATTCGGTGCGTCCCGACCCCATGAGACCGGCAATGCCGACGACCTCCCCAGACCGCACCATGAAGTTGGCGTTTTTGATAATTTTCCGGTCTGTCTGGATCGGGTGCCAAACGGTCCAGTCTGAAACATCGAGGAGGATGTCACCGGGCGAACGGGCATGTTCTGGAAACCGATGCGTCATGTCACGCCCGACCATGTCGCGAACGATTTGATCTTCACTCAAACCCTTTGATGCGTCGAGCGTCGACACTGTCATGCCGTCGCGAAGGACGGTGACAGTGTCGGCGATTTGCCGTATCTCGCCGAGCTTATGCGAGATGATAATCGAGGTGACGCCCTCTGCCTTCAACTCAAGGATGAGGTCCAAGAGTTTCCGGCTGTCATTTTCCTGCAACGCGGCGGTTGGTTCGTCCAAAATGAGGAGCCGAACATCCTTCGATAGCGCCTTTGCAATCTCAACAAGCTGCTGTTTACCAACGCCAATCGTGTCGACGGTTGTGGTTGGCGCCTCCGAGAGCCCCACCTTCGCGAGAAGGTCTTCGGTCCGCCGATTGGTTTCGCGCCAATCAATCACACCGCGCTTTGCGCGTTCATTGCCCAAAAAAATGTTCTCGGCAATGGAGAGTTGCGGAATCAGAGCGAGTTCCTGATGAATAATAATGATCCCGCGCGTTTCGCTATCGCGAATATCGCGAAAGCGCGCCGGCTGCCCGTCATAAATGATGTCACCGTTAAAGGCGCTCGCCGGATATACCCCGGAGAGCACCTTCATCAGCGTAGACTTTCCAGCGCCGTTTTCGCCGCAAATTGCGTGAACTTCACCCTCTTTGACCTTGAGCGACACGCGATCAAGAGCCTTCACACCCGGAAACTCCTTGGTGATTTCTCGCATCTCGAGGAGGGCGGTCACGTCGGCTCGCTCAAACGAATGTATCGGCTGACTGAGCGCTTCGTGAGTAGCCCCACAAAGCGCTCATGACGTCAAAACCAGTACTATTGGACTTGATCTGCGGTGTAGTAGCCTGAACCGATCAGTATTTCTTCCCAGTTCGAAGCGTCAACTGACACCGGCTCAAGGAGGAAGGACGGCACAACCTTGACACCATTGTCATAGGTTTCTGTGTCGTTGATCTCAGGCTCACCGCCGCCAAGAAGGGCATCAACCATGCCTACTGTGACACGCGCCAACTCGCGGGTGTCCTTAAAGACGGTGGAATATTGCTCGCCTGCCAAGATCGACTTGACCGATGGCACCTCGGCATCTTGTCCAGAAACGATCGGCATAGCCTGATCACTTGAGCCGTAGCCGACGCCTTTGAGCGACGACAGAATGCCAATGGAGAGGCCGTCATAGGGCGACAGCACGCCGTGAACGGGCGCATCCGTATAGTGCGCTGAGAGGAGGTTATCCATCCGAGCCTGGGCAACGGCGCCATCCCATCTAAGGGTTCCAACGGTGTCCATGCCCATCTGACCAGACACGATGTTGACCTTGCCTTCGTCGATCATCGGCTGAAGGACGCTCATCGCGCCATTGTAGAAGAAGTACGCATTGTTGTCGTCCGGAGAGCCACCAAACAGCTCCACGTTCCAAGGGGAGACGTCGGCAAAGCGCTGCTCTAGTCCGGCGACCAGCGAAGATGCCTGCTGCACGCCGACTTTAAAGTTGTCGAATGTGGCATAGTAATCGACATTGGCGCTGTCACGTATCAGACGATCATAGGCAATGACTTTGATGCCCGACGCCGCCGCGTTCTCCAGAGCGTTAGAGAGGGTCGTACCGTCAATCGCGGCAATGACCAAGACATCCACCCCACGCGTGATCATGTTTTCGATCTGTGCGAGTTGGTTTGGAATGTCGTCTTCCGCATACTGAAGGTTGGTTTCGTAGCCAGCTGCCTCAAATTGTTCGACCATCGAATTTCCATCGGAAATCCAACGTGCCGATGATTTTGTCGGCATCGCAATGCCGATCGTTCCTTTGTCTTGAGCAAGCGTCGGCGATACCGTCGCGCCCGTGGACAAAACCGCAACCGCGGCCAAGGCCGCAAGGCCTTTTATAAATATGTTCATGTGCTTCTCCCGATACCGCTTTGCGGCATTATTTTTGTCTTCGTCCCGGACGATTTGATCATTGAGTTATCCGGGCAACCAAGCCTGTCCCGCAATGGCGAAATGGTCAACGGTATTATCGC
This sequence comes from Pseudomonadota bacterium, assembly GCA_039026395.1. GTDB lineage: Bacteria > Pseudomonadota > Alphaproteobacteria > Rhizobiales > JAKSCL01 > JBCCMK01. The sequence continues at coordinate 28,709 of JBCCMK010000031.1, forward strand.
GGACGAGAGAGAGCCGATTGGATCCGGCAAAGATCGGGCGAGAATTCGGATTGCCGACGTGGTCGCGAAGTCGGTCAGTGTTCTGCAAACGAAAAGGCAAATGAAAAAGCCGGGGACTTCATTCCTCGCGCCGGATCCCACCTGCCTTCGACGGACGACGAAGCTGCCCATAGCTTGCTTTCAACCCTGTCCGCTTCAACGTCACGAGCCGTTCCAGTTCGGTGTCAATACTGGTCTTTCATTGGGCAGTTTAGATGTGCGGCTGAGCTGTCAGAGGCTCCCCTGCTCCCTGGTCGGCTCAACCAAAGATCTAATGACCGGCCGGAGTTCGGCGATTGGATTTATCGATTTGCATCCCTTTCGATCATCTCTTTGTAGAGTGAGCGGATGCGTTTGAAGAGTGGACCTGGAACACCATCGCCGATGCGACGACCGTCGATCTCAAAAACGGGGGTTTGCGCACCAAAAGTTCCGGTCAAGAACGCCTCATCAGCGCTGCAAGTGTCAACAAGCGAGTAGTTTCGCTCGAAAATCGGGATTTCTGCCTCTCGACAGACATCAATAACCTTCTGCCGAGTGATTCCATTCATGCAATAATCGCCAGTCGAAGTCCAAACCTCTCCCCTGCGGACGATGAAGAAATTGCACGCGTTGGTCGTGTTCACGAACCCGAATGGGTCAAGCATAAGCGCTTCATCTGCCCCCGATTGGATCGCGTGATTTAAGGCAATGATGCAATTCAGCTTGGAGTGAGAATTGAGCTTTGCATCTTGGGTGAGCGGCAGCCCACGATGGTGGGGAACGGTCTGGAGACGAATTCCCTTTTTGACGACCGCTTCGTCCGGTTTGGAGTGCTCAGCGATAATGACAATCGTTGGCCCATAGATGCTGAGATGCGGATGCTGAATAGGTTTCCGCTTACGTCCTCGCGTCACCATGAGACGGATATGGACATCCGTTTCCATCTCATTGGCACGCAACGTGTCCCAGATCGCTTGTGTTAATGCCTCCCTCGATAGGCCAATGTCGAGAGCAATGTAGAGCGCAGCTTCATAAAGCCGATCGAGATGATCGTCTAAGAAAGGAATGTGCCCATCGTAAAGGCGAAGTCCCTCCCAAACGCCATCGCCAAGCATGAACCCTGAATCGTAAACTGACACCCGGGCTTCATCGCGATGGACGAGACTACCATCCACGTAGATCAGGATGTTGTCGTTTCGCGCGTCCGCGACGGCGTCATGAGTCGAGGTATGGCTATCCAATGTCACAGGTGGTGTCGTGTCCGGAAAGCGATGGGCGGCGGTTACAATCAACCGCCGCCTCTTTTTGCGTCAGTTTGCAAAGAGTAACTCGCGTTGAATGACTGGCGATGCTTTGGCGTCGAGCCCGAACCCGGTTAAAAACTCCTCATACCAAAGCTGAGTACGTCCGGTCTCATAGTAGTAGAAAATCGTGTGATCCACCCAGTCGCGGAATGTCTTGTCGGCTTCGCGTCGCACAGCGATGGACGAAGGTGATGAGAAGGCCGGCGTCGGGATTACGAGCTGCCCGCGGCCGAGTTTTTGGCGCGCGGCCAAAAGCGGCGGGTGGAACAACGAAACCGCATCGACACGACCGGACTGAAACGCAGCTATCGTCGCACCGTTGTCGGGAAAACGCTGAATGTTAGCGTTCGGGATCGTGCGGGTCAGGAAGGCGTCCATTGATGTGGCTTGCGGAACCCCGACGGTGACATCCGGATTGTTCATGGCCTCCCAGGTCGACGCATCGACGTCATCATTGGCAAGTACGGCCAGCGAGATGTAGAGAAGAGGCTGCTTTGGATAGTCCACGACCATTGCGCGCTTCGGAGTCGCGTCGAGGAACATCATATCGATCTTGTCGGCCTGGAGCGCGGCAATAGCCGTTGCCCACGTCACCTCGACCATTTCAAGCTCGACTTCAAGCTCGCCAGCCATGGCTTTGCCAACCGACACAATGAGACCGCTGTCCCATTCGCCTGTTGTCGGGTTTTTTGAGTACCAAGGCGGCGCTTGCGTCACACCCATCCTAAGTTTGCCAGTCTCTTGGATCTTCTCCCAAGTTGATTGAGCCTGAGCGGAGCCAGCGGCGAATGTCATGGCCATCAACGCCGCAAGCAGTCCCCCAAATAGTCTCTTTACAATGGTCATGTTCAGTCCTTTCCCTCTTGTTGTTGGTGCCACCCGTCAGTCAGGCAGTTTGAAGAGCGAATGTCCGTCAAGGAATTCGCGCATGCGATCGGTTTTTGGTGCCTTGAGGACGGCTTGAGGTTCGCCGTCTTCCAGGATTGTGCCCTCGTTGAGAAACAAAACCCGGTTGGCGACATGATAGGCAAAGCCTAATTCATGGGTGACGCAAATCATCGTCATCCCTTCGTCCGCGAGTTGCCTCATCGTTTTTAGTACCTCGCCGACAAGTTCGGGATCGAGCGCTGACGTCACTTCATCAAACAGCATGACCTCTGGATCCATCGCAAGTGCTCGGGCGATTGCGACGCGTTGCTTTTGCCCACCGGACAGACGTGCCGGGTATTCGAATGCCTTTTCCGCCAATCCAACACGATCAAGCTGTGCTCTCGCCTTTTCTTCGGCAACCGATTTCGGACGTCCAAGGACAATCACTTGTCCTTCCATCACGTTTTCTAAGACGGTCATATGGGGGAATAGATTGAAGTGTTGAAACACCATGCCAATGCGGGATCGGAGCGTGCACAGCTCTGGCTCGCTGTAGGTCATCCTGCCGTTCTTCTCTTTGCCGATCAAATCGCCGTTGAGGAAGATTCGCCCATCGCTTGGCACCTCCATAAAATTGACGCAACGCAAGAGGGTAGATTTCCCAGAGCCGCTTGAACCAAGAATGACGACCGTCTCGCCAGCGTTGACTGTCAGGTCGATCCCTTTCAGGACATCGAGGTTTCCAAAGCTCTTATGAAGGCTCTCGATGCGGACGATTTCTGCCATTCAATCGGCCTTCCTGAGCATCCGCTCCAAGACATATGTGCCTTGGACGACCGGATAGAGAATAACGAAGAAAATCAGCGCAACGGCTGTGTAGCTTTCAATCGGATTGAAGTTCAAATCAGCGATGAGCTTTGCTTGGTTGAGAGTCTCGATGTAACCAACGACCGAGGCAAGCGTTGACATCTTGAAGACCTCGATCCCGCGATTGGTCAATGCGGGCAGCACCCGCTTGATGGCAACCGGCAATATGATCCGCCTAAGCGTCTGATTGTAACTCATGCCGATCGCTTTGCCGGCTTCCCACTGCCCACGTTCGATCGACTGAATTCCGGCGCGATAGATCTCCGCTGAAAAGGCCATTGTATTGAGCGAAATGCCCAGAACTGCCGCCAGGAACGGGTCTGTTTCAATGCCCGTCAGAATGGGAAATGCGTAAAAGAACCAGATGATCTGAACGAGGACCGGAGTGTTTCGGAAGACTTCGACGAAGGCACGCGCAGGCCAGCTGACAAGCGGTGATTTTGCGTAGCGCGCAATGCCGACAATGAGTCCGCCACCGAGACCCAATACGACCGTGATGAAAAAAATGAAAACGGTTCCCTTGATGCCAACCCAAAGAACCGGCCAGCTCGCCAGGATCGTAGCAAAGTCCCAATTGTGCCCCATTAGCGCACCGTTCCTTCACCCGACCGGGCCAACCGATGCTCGACCCAAATCGAAGCCTGGCTGAACACAAAGATGAGCACAAAATAGATGAGTGCAACGATGGTGTAGACTTCCAGCGGACGGAACGTCTTCTGGGCCAACTCGTTCGCTTGGAACATTAGGTCTGTATAGGCCACGGTAGAAACGAGGGTCGTTGTCTTCAGCAGTTCAATGGACCGCTCCATGAATGCAGGGATCATTCGCTTTACAGCTTGAGGCAGGATCACACGACGCAGCGACTGCGTGTAGCTCATGCCAATGGCCTTAGCGCCTTCCCACTGCCCCTTGTCGATTGAGAGTATTCCTCCCCGAAATATCTCCGCGAAGAACGCTGAAGACTGGATTGAAAAGGTCACCACCGCCGCGATGAGCGGCGTCATCCGGACGTCGACGAGAATCGGGAGTGCAAAGAAAAACCAAAACAGTTGTACGAGCGGTGGGGTGGTTCTGAAAAACTCCACGATAAATGCGGCAACTGCCGATAGGGGCCTGAACTCTGACAGCCTCGATAGAGCTAAAATCAGCCCGAGCGGAACGCCGAAGAGCAAAGCCAAACCCGTAACTTTCAGCGTATTCACGAGGCCCGCTATGAGCAGGTCAAAATCGTTTAGAACCGCAAGAAAGTTCCATTCCATTGGGCTTTAATCCCCCGTATTGCCGGAGGTTAGAATCCAGATAGTATGATTGTCGACAGCTTTCTCAAGGCATGTGTATGTCCGGCCTCAACATCCTTTTCATTCAAGTCGATCAACTCTCAGCGCATTTCTTGCGATGTTATGGAGACGCAGTCTGTCACGCCCCTAACCTCGACAGGCTCGCGAGCCAAGGATCTGTTTTTGAGACGGCCTATTGCAACTTTCCACTTTGCTCGCCGTCTCGTGCGTCGATGGCGACCGGGCGTCTTTGTTCTGAAATCGGGGCCTATGACAATGCCGCAGAGCTTCCGGCTTCGATCCCGACCTATGCTGACTATCTGCGCGCGGCAGGCTATCAGACTGCCCTGTCGGGCAAGATGCATTTTATTGGGCCCGATCAATTTCACGGCTTCGAAACCCGTCTGACACCGGATCTCTATCCTGCAGATTTCTCTTGGGTGCCGAATTGGGGCGACGAGGGTGAACGCGACACCAACGACCCCCGGTCCGTGACGGTTGCTGGCATCTGTGAACGGTCCGTGCAGATTGATTTCGACAATCTGGTCACGTTCAAGGCGGTTCAACACCTCTATGACATTGCTCGCTCTGACGATCCGCGCCCGTTCTTTCTCCAGGTTTCTTATACTCATCCCCATGAACCCTATCTTTGTCAGAAGAAGTTCTGGGATCTCTACGAGGGTTCAAACATCCCTCTACCCGCCGTTCCGGCGCTCAACGAAAAGGACCACGATGCGCATTCCGTACGGCTTCTCAAAGACTTTGGAATGCTCAATGTGCGCTTCAGCGATGAAGACATTCTGACGGCACGCCGAGCCTATTATGGATCGATAAGCTATCTGGATGAGATGATCGGCCAGATCCTCGAAACGCTGAGTGCAATCGGGAAGACGGAAGAGACGGTGATCATTTTTACATCAGACCATGGAGAGATGCTCGGTGAACGAGGGATGTGGTTCAAGAAGCACTTCTTTGAGCCGTCGCTTCGTGTGCCGCTGATGATCGCCGGGGGCCTATTCGGAAAACGGCGCGTAAAGACGCCGGCATCTTTGATTGATCTACTTCCCACGTTCATGGGCGTGGCTGAGGGGCCCGGTTGGACGAGCGGCGTTGAGCCCTTAGATGGTGTTGATCTCGCGACATTCCTTGAAGGCGAGAACCCCGATCGACCCATTTATGCCGAATATCTGGCAGAGGCGACGACGGCGCCGATTTTTATGATCCGTCAGGGGCGCTATAAGTACGTCTCATCCACTGACGATCCGCCACTCCTTTTCGACGTGAGTTCCGACGGAGACGAAAGACGGAACTTATCGGGACAACCGGCCCACGACGAAGCTGAAACTCGGCTTCAATCGATGGTCAGACAACGGTGGGATAGCGAGGCATTGTCTCAAAGTATTAAACTAAGCCAACGAAGACGGAGACTCGTGCTCGAAGCCTCCAAACAGGGTGTCCGACCTCGCTGGAACCATGGCGAAAACACGGATACAGATGTCGTCTGGTATCGCGGCGAAACAAGCTATAACGAGTGGGCTTTCAAGTACTTGCCAGTGTCGAAATAGCTTCGACTAGCTACCAGATTGGGATTACCGGCTTTTGCGCCGTATCTGTGCTACGCGCAGTTCAAAGTAACGGCATCTACGCATAATAGCTTGGAAGGGAATTAAACGACTTTCCAACGACAACTCTCGAATTGCGGGCCTGTGCCTTGGTCTGTAGTTTCCGCTCCTCCGGGAGCTCGCATTCGAGAGTTGCAAACAAGTTTTCACACACCCATTCTCCGGCACTATTGCCGGACTGGCGATTTGGTTTTGCTAAATATGATGAGAGGGACTTTGTCGTATGCATAAACGACGGTCCCCTTGAAGGATGGACGCGGGCCTCCTTGAATCCAAGGCCGAACGGTGAGTTCATTGCCGGACGATGTGTATTGCGATCCCTGATCACCATGGCGAATGACGTCATTCGGTTTGCGCTGGCCAATCGCCATATTCTGGATTGCAAGAACGGGCTCGCCTTGGCGAGATTTGCCTGAAGAGTTCGGCAAATGGTCATCGGTTTACCGGCAGTTTCGGCGCTGGACGCTGGCAGGGTTATGGAAACTGGTCTTGGACGCGCTACATGACAGCGGCGCCGGTCCCGGCTCGGTTCAAATGATGGATAGTACCGTCATCCGTGTCCATCACTTGGCAGCCGGCGCAAAAGGGAGACTTGTCTAGCCCCCTGTTGCTGGGCCGGTAATTTGCGGTTTCTCTAATAAGGTTTCTGGCACTGGCGGGCGCATATTGAGGGCCTGATGCGGTCGGGTGTGATTGTACTGTTTGAGCCAGTGATTGATGACGATCTGCGCCTG
>JBCCMK010000032.1:0-35162 GCA_039026395.1 Pseudomonadota bacterium
GTGACTTCAAAGCCTATGATGAAATCGACGGCGCGCCGGAGGAAAAGGCGCGTGGTATCACGATCTCCACGGCTCACGTTGAGTACGAGACGGATAACCGCCACTATGCGCACGTCGACTGCCCAGGCCACGCTGACTATGTGAAAAACATGATCACGGGTGCGGCGCAGATGGATGGTGCGATCCTGGTCGTGTCCTCGGCTGATGGCCCGATGCCTCAGACCCGTGAGCATATCCTGCTTGCGCGTCAGGTTGGTGTGCCAGCGTTGGTTGTCTTCATGAACAAAGTCGACCAGGTCGATGATGAAGAGCTTCTTGAGCTCGTCGAGATGGAAGTTCGCGAACTTCTCTCATCATACGAGTTCCCAGGTGACGATATTCCGATCGTCAAGGGCTCAGCGCTCGCGGCCATGGAAGGCAACAACGAAGCGATCGGCGAAAACGCAATCAAGGAATTGATGGCGGCTGTTGATGACTACATCCCAACGCCAGAGCGTCCGCGCGATCAGTCGTTCCTGATGCCTGTTGAGGACGTGTTCTCGATTTCTGGTCGCGGTACCGTTGCAACGGGTCGTGTCGAGCGCGGTGTCATCCGCACCGGCGAGGAAGTCGAAATCGTTGGCATCAAAGACACGCAGAAAACGACGGTTACGGGCGTTGAGATGTTCCGCAAGATCCTCGATCAAGGCGAAGCAGGCGACAATGTCGGCATCCTTCTTCGTGGTACGAAGCGCGATGACATTGAACGTGGGCAGGTTCTCTGTGCTCCGGGTTCGGTGACGCCTCACACGCAATTCGTTGCTGAGGCTTACATCCTGACGAAAGAAGAGGGTGGCCGTCACACGCCGTTCTTCACGAATTATCGTCCGCAGTTCTATTTCCGCACGACCGACGTGACCGGTGTTGTCTCGTTGAATGAAGGTACGGAAATGGTCATGCCGGGTGACAACATTGAAATGAATGTCGAACTGATCGTGCCAATCGCCATGGAAGAAAAGCTTCGCTTTGCTATCCGTGAAGGTGGCCGCACGGTGGGTGCCGGCGTCGTTTCGAAAATCGTCAAATAAGAAAAAGCAATACGCCCTCGTGCGGCATCGGTCGTACGAGGGTTTTTTACGGGCAGGTCCGGTAAAGGCGCATAAGAATGAATGGTCAAAACATCCGCATTCGCCTCAGAGCGTTTGATCACCGGATCTTGGACACGTCGACGTTGGAAATCGTCAACACGGCGAAGCGGACAGGTGCGCGCGTGCGCGGGCCGATCCCACTTCCCACGCGGATTGAGCGTTTCACGGTAAACCGTTCGCCGCACATCGATAAAAAGTCGCGCGAGCAGTTCGAAATGCGGACGCACAAGCGGCTTTTGGACATCGTTGACCCGACGCCGCAGACCGTGGACGCGCTTATGAAGCTCGACCTTGCTGCTGGTGTTGACGTGGAAATCAAACTGTAGGGCCTTATCGGTCCTCACGGGAGTAGAACCGATGCGTTCAGGATTGATCGCACAGAAGATGGGCATGACACGCGTCTTCACCGATGCAGGAGAGCATATCCCTGTGACGGTGCTGAAGGTGGACCAATGCCAGGTCGTTGCGCAGCGCACCAAGGATAAGAATGGCTACACCGCTGTTCAACTCGGTGCTGGTTTTCGCAAACCGAAGAACTTGACGCGGGCTGACCGTGGCCAGTTTGCGGTTGCGAAGGTCGAGCCGAAACGGCGGGTCGTTGAGTTTCGCGTGACCGAAGACAATCTTCTCGATGTTGGCTCTGAAATTACCGCTGAGCACTTTATCGCGGGCCAGTTCGTTGACGTGTGCGGCACGTCGATCGGTAAGGGCTTTGCGGGCGCTATGAAGCGGCACAATTTTGGCGGTCTCCGCGCATCGCACGGTGTTTCGATCTCGCACCGTTCGCATGGGTCGACGGGGCAGTGTCAGGATCCGGGCAAGGTCTTCAAGGGCAAGAAGATGGCTGGCCAAATGGGTAACACCAAGGTCACCACGCAGAACCTACAGATCGTTTCGTCTGACGCAGAGCGCGGCGTGATTTTCGTGCGCGGCGCGGTGCCCGGTTCAAAAGGTGGCTGGGTCACTATCCGCGATGCGGTGAAAAAGCCTCTTCCCGATGATGTCCCAACACCCGCTGCGCTTCGTGCATCTGCCGCAGCGGAAGATGCACCTGCTGCCTCTGAGCCCGCAGAAACCGAAACCGCTGAAGCTGAGGGAGACGCATAATGGAACTCTCGGTTTCAACACTGGACGGTGGTTCAGCGGGGACGGTGACGGTGTCAGACGCTGTTTTCGGTCTCGAGCCGCGCCAGGACCTTCTACATCGCATGGTGCGGTATCAACTTTCGAAGCGCCAGGCTGGTACACACAAGACGAAGGGTCGTTCTGAAATCAACGGCACGACCAAAAAGTTTGTGCGCCAAAAGGGTTCAGGTGGCGCGCGTCACGGTAACCGCAAGGCGCCGCAGTTTCGCGGTGGCGGAAAGGCGTTCGGCCCAGTCGTGCGTTCGCATGCCCATGATCTTCCAAAGAAGGTTCGTTCGCTCGCTCTTCGTCATGCGCTTTCGGCAAAAGCTCAGGGCGGTGCGTTGACCGTGGTTGACTCTGCGTCGGCCGCTTCGCCGAAGACGAAAGAGCTGAAAGCATCGCTCGGCAAGATGGGCGTCACGTCTGCGCTTTTCATCGGTGGATCTGAGGTGGACGAAAACCTCTCACTCGCCGCACGCAACATCCCGAACGTCGATGTTCTGCCGGTTCAGGGCATCAATGTTTACGACATTCTTCGCCGCGACACGCTGGTGCTCTCTAAGGATGCGATTGAAGCGCTGGAGGCACGCCTCTCATGACTGATCCACGCGTCTATGACGTGATCCGCTCGCCGGTGATCACAGAGAAAGCGACCTACGCTTCTGAGAACAATCAGATCGTATTCCGCGTCGCTAAGACGGCATCGAAGCCAGAGATCAAGAAGGCCGTTGAGACGCTCTTTAGCGTCAACGTGAAGGCCGTGAACACGCTCGTGCGGAAGGGCAAGCAGAAGCGCTTCCGTGGTCGTCTTGGCCAGCAGAGTGACGTCAAAAACGCGGTCGTGACCTTGGAAGATGGTCACTCGATCGACGTGTCGACTGGGCTTTAGGTGAGGGCGTAAGGGTATGGCACTCAAAACATTTAACGCGACATCGCCGGGCCGTCGGAGCCTTGTCATTGTCGATCGGTCGGGCCTGCATTCGGGCAAGCCGGTCAAGTCACTGACAGAAGGCCTGACGAAGAAGGGCGGTCGGAACAATCACGGTCGCATTACCGCGCGCCGCCAGGGTGGCGGTCATAAGCGCGCCTATCGCGTCATTGATTTCCGTCGTCGCAAATTCGATGTCGCGGCAACTGTTGAGCGTTTGGAATATGATCCAAACCGGACCGCGTTCATTGCGCTCATCAAGTATGAAGATGGCGAGCAGGCATACATTTTGGCACCGCAGCGCCTTGGCGTGGGTGACACGGTGATCGCTGGTGACCGCGTTGACGTGAAGCCCGGCAATGCCATGCCGCTCAAGAACGTCCCGGTCGGCACCATCATCCACAATGTTGAGATGAAGCCGGAAAAGGGCGGTCAGATCGCACGGTCAGCGGGGACATATGTTCAGCTGGTCGGTCGTGATGGGGCCTACGCCATTCTTCGGTTGAACTCTGGCGAGCAACGTATCGTTCACGGCGCCTGCATGGCGACGGTGGGTGCGGTGTCGAACCCGGACAATGGCAATACGAAACTCGGCAAGGCTGGTCGCAAACGCTGGTTGGGCAAGCGCCCGTCTGTTCGCGGTGTTGCCATGAACCCGGTGGATCACCCACACGGTGGTGGTGAAGGCCGGACTTCGGGTGGTCGTCACCCGGTCACACCATGGGGTAAGCCGACCAAAGGTAAGCGGACACGGTCCAATAAGGCGACCGACAAGTTCATCATGCGCTCGCGCCATAAGCGCAAGTCGAAAGGATAGGGACGTGCCACGTTCAATCTGGAAAGGGCCGTTTGTCGACGGCTATCTCTTCAAGAAGGCCGAGAAGGTCCGCGAAGGTGGCCGTAATGAGGTCATCAAGATGTGGAGCCGTCGCTCGACGATCCTGCCGCAGTTTGTTGGCCTGACGTTTGGTGTCCACAACGGCCAGAAGCACGTGCCTGTGCTGGTAAGCGAAGACATGGTCGGTCACAAGTTCGGCGAGTTTGCGCCGTCCCGGACCTATTACGGTCACGCGGCCGACAAGAAAGCGAAGCGGAGATAAGCCATGGGCAAGCCGGCTCGCGAACGGGCTCTCAGCGAAACGGAAGCAAAGGCGGTCAACCGCATGCTCCGCGTTAGCCCGCAGAAACTGAATTTGGTTGCGTCGTCCATCCGCGGCAAGCGGGTGTCAACCGCGCTCGCAGACCTGACATTTTCGCGCAAGCGCATCGCGCAGGACGTGAAGAAGACGTTGGAATCCGCGATTGCGAACGCGGAAAACAATCACGACCTCGACGTCGATGAGTTGGTGGTCGCGGAAGCGTTTGTCGGCAAGTCGCTCGTCATGAAGCGCTGGCGCGCACGGGCACGGGGCCGCGTTGGTCGCATTCAAAAACCGTTCTCGAACCTCACGATCGTGGTTCGAGAGACTGAGGGAGCGTCCTAATGGGACAAAAAGTTAATCCGATTGGCCTGCGCCTCGGCATCAACCGCACGGCAGATTCGCGCTGGTTTGCGTCGGGCGAAGAGTACGGTCGGTTGCTCGAACAGGACGTCGAAATCCGTGAGACGCTGATGAAGCATCTCAAGCAGGCGGCAGTCTCAAAGATCGTCATTGAGCGTCCGCACCGGAAGTGCCGGATTTCTATTCATTCCGCACGCCCGGGCATCGTGATCGGCAAGAAGGGCGCGGACATCGAAAAGTTGCGCAAACTTGTCTCGAAAATGACGTCCGATGAGGTGCACATCAACATCGTCGAAGTGCGCAAGCCTGAGGTTGACGCGCAATTGGTCGCTGACGGCATTGCCCAGCAGCTTGAGCGTCGTGTCGCCTTTCGCCGGGCCATGAAACGTGCGGTTCAGTCCGCAATGCGTCTCGGTGCCGGTGGCATCCGCATCAATTGCGGCGGCCGCTTGGGTGGCGCTGAGATCGCGCGGACGGAGTGGTATCGCGAAGGTCGCGTACCGCTTCACACGTTGCGCGCTGACATCGACTACGGCGAGTCCACGGCGCACACGGCATACGGCACGAATGGCATCAAGGTCTGGATCTACAAGGGCGATATCCTTGAGCATGATCCAATGGCGCATGACCGTCGCGCGCAAGAGTCCATGGAAGCTGGCGGCGGTGGCCGTCGGTCCGCCAACTAGTCGGTCGTGCGGAGGAGTTAGACAATGCTTCAGCCGAAACGGACGAAGTTCCGCAAGCAGCACAAGGGCCGGATCAAGGGCTTTGCTAAGGGCGGCACGGACCTCAACTTTGGGTCTTATGGCCTGAAGGCGACCGAGCCTGCGCGCATCACATCGCGCCAGATCGAGGCCGCCCGTCGCGCCATGACCCGCCACATGAAGCGTGCTGGTCGCGTGTGGATTCGCATCTTCCCCGATGTGCCGGTTTCAAAGAAACCAACCGAAGTGCGCATGGGTAAGGGTAAGGGTTCGCCGGAATACTGGGCAGCTAAGGTGAAGCCTGGCCGGGTGATGTTTGAAATTGACGGCGTGGCGCAGCCGATCGCGCGTGAGGCGATGCGCCTGGCGGCCGCGAAGCTGCCGATCAAGACCCGCTTTGTGCAGCGACTTGGTGAGTAGGGGACAGAGCGATGAAGATGACTGAAGTGCGCGATCTGACCGCCGACCAATTGCAAGACAAGCTCGTCGACCTGAAGAAAGAGCAGTTTAACCTGCGCTTCCAGAAGGCGACGGGACAGTTGGAAAACACAGCGCGTGTTCGGCAGGTCCGCCGCGATATCGCGCGGGTCAAAACCGAAATGCGCAACAAGCCGGCCACGGCCTAATCGTCTGGGACAAAAAGAATGCCGAAACGAATACTCCAAGGGACCGTGGTCAGCGACAAAACCGATAAAACGGTTGTCGTGAAGGTCGAGCGTCGCTTTACGCACCCGCTCTTCAAAAAGACGGTTCGTCGCTCAAAGAACTATCAGGCGCATGACGAGGCCGACACCTTCAAGGCGGGCGACAAGGTTCGCATTGAGGAGTGTAAGCCGATCTCGAAGACAAAACGTTGGACGGTTTTGGCTGACTAACCAGTCGGCCAGCCGCGTGAATGATAAGGGCGTAAAGCCATGATTCAGATGCAGTCAAATCTCGATGTCGCCGACAATTCGGGTGCGCGCCGGGTTCAGTGCATCAAGGTTTTGGGTGGTTCCAAGCGCAAGACCGCAAACATCGGCGACACGATTGTCGTTTCGGTGAAAGAAGCGATCCCGCGCGGCCGCGTGAAGAAGGGTGATGTCTTGAAGGCGGTCATCGTGCGCACAGCGTCGGGCGTTCGTCGCCAGGATGGCTCGCTCATCCGCTTCGACCGCAACGCGGCTGTGCTCGTTAACAATAGCGGCGAGCCGATTGGCACTCGCATTTTCGGCCCGGTGACTCGTGAATTGCGTTCGCGCGGCTCGATGAAAATCGTTTCGCTCGCGCCGGAGGTGTTGTGATGGCTGCGAAGATCAAAAAAGGCGATCGGGTCGAAGTGTTGATCGGTCGCGATAAGGGTAAGCGCGGTGACGTGTTGAAGGTTATGCCGAAAGAGGGGCGCGCAATCGTCCAGGGCGTAAACCTTGTAAAGCGTCACCAGCGGCAGACGGCGTCTGAGCAAGGCGGGATCGTCTCCAAAGAGGCAACGATCAACATGTCGAACATCGCGTTGCTCGATCCGGAAGATAACAAGCCGACCCGCGTTGGATTCAAATTCCTAAACGACGGTCGCAAAGTCCGCGTTTCCAAGCGGACGGGAGCTGAGATCGATGTCTGATACGGCCTACAGCCCGCGTCTGAAGACGCAATACAATGATGCGGTCCGCACCAAGCTGCTTGAAGACTTCAAGTATGCGAACGTCATGCAAGTGCCGCAGCTGGATAAAGTCGTGCTCAATATGGGCGTTGGCGAAGCCGTCGGTGACTCAAAGCGCGTCAAGGCAGCCGCTGAGCAGCTTGGTCTGATCGCCGGTCAGCAGCCTGTGATCACGCGCGCTCGCAAATCCATTGCTGGCTTCAAATTGCGCGAAGGCATGCCGATCGGCGTGAAAGTTACGCTTCGCAAGGCGCGCATGTTCGAATTTCTCGATCGCCTTGTGACGATCGCGCTTCCGCGGGTCCGGGATTTTCGGGGCCTGAACCCGAAGAGCTTTGACGGCCACGGCAATTACGCAATGGGTCTGAAGGAGCACATCGTGTTCCCGGAGATCGATTACGACAAAGTCGAGCACATTATGGGCATGGATATCATCGTGTGCACGACCGCGAAAACTGACGACGAAGCGCGTGAATTGTTGCGCGGCTTGAACTTTCCGTTCCGGCAAAACTAAGCCGGCGAACCGAATACAACCGAGGAGAGGATCGCATGGCAAAGAAGAGTGCGGTCGAACGTGACAAGAAACGCCGCAGGATGGCCGCGAAGTTTGCAAACAAGCGCGCCAAACTGAAAGAAATGGCGAAAGACGAGCAACTTCCCATGGAAGAGCGTTTTAAAGCGCGTCTGAAATTGGCTGAGCTTCCACGCAATTCATCGGAGACGCGTCACCGTAATCGGTGCGTCGTGTCGGGCCGCCCGCGCGGCTACTATCGCAAGCTGAAAATGTCACGGATCGCGCTCCGCGAACTGGGCTCACGGGGCATGATCCCGGGCCTCGTAAAGTCGAGCTGGTAGGGGAGACTGAGCAATGTCTATGTCTGATCCGCTCGGCGATATGCTGACCCGCATCCGGAACGCGCAAATGCGCCGCCGGTCAAAGGTCGCAACGCCTGCATCGTCCTTGCGCCGTCGTGTTCTCGATGTGCTTGAGGATGAAGGTTACATTCGCGGTTACGCTGAAGTTGATTTCGATAATGGTCGCAAAGAGATCGAGATCGAACTGAAATATTATGATGGCACCCCGGTCATTCGCGAGATCGAACGGATCTCGAAGCCAGGCCGTCGCGTGTATTCGCCGGTTAAAGACCTTCCGCGGGTCGCAAACGGTTTGGGTGTTTCGATCTTATCGACGCCAAAGGGCGTGATGGCGGACCACCGGGCGCGCGAAGAAAATGTTGGCGGCGAAGTTCTCTGCCGGGTCTTCTAATTGGCTGAACGGCGCTGAAGTTTGTAGGTTAGACGATGTCTAGAATTGGAAAAAAACCGATTGCTGTGCCAGGTGGCGTGACGGCCAACATTGATGGCCAGAGCATCACTGTGAAAGGTCCGAAGGGCGAGCTTTCAGCGGTCTTGGTCGATGAGGTCCTTGCATCGATGGGCGATGACGGCATCGATGTTAAGCCGGTTGATCAATCGAAGCGGGCGCGCTCCATGTGGGGTATGTCGCGGACGATCGTGCAGAACCTGGTGGTCGGTGTTACTGACGGTTTTGAGCGTAAGCTTGATATTAATGGCGTTGGCTACCGTGCGCAGGTCCAAGGCAATAGCCTGAAACTGGCACTTGGTTTCAGCCACGATGTCGATTACGTGCTCCCAGAGGGTGTCTCTGCGGTTTGCCCGAAGCCGACCGAAATCGTGCTGACCGGCATTGAAAAACAGAAGGTTGGGCAGGCTGCGGCAGAAATCCGTCGGTTCCGTCCGCCAGAGCCTTACAAAGGCAAGGGCGTCAAATATGCGGATGAATACATCTTCCGCAAAGAAGGCAAGAAGAAGTAACGGGTGCGATCATGGCAGCTCCGATGACAAAAGCAGACCGGCGCAAGGCGCGGGTGAGGCGGGCCCTCAAGAAGGTCGCGAACGGTCGTCCGCGCCTTTCAGTGTTTCGCTCATCCAAGCAGATTTATGCGCAGGTGATCGACGACACGAATGGTGTGACGCTCGCGTCTGCCTCGTCGATCGAAAAAGATCTCCGCGGTTCGTTGAAAACGGGCGCAAATGTCGACGCGGCGAGCACTGTCGGCAAGCTCATTGGGGAGCGTGCGAGTGCGGCCGGTGTTTCAACTGTGATATTCGATCGCGGCGGTTACATCTATCATGGCCGCGTCAAGGCGCTTGCGGATGCTGCGCGCGAAGCAGGTTTGGAATTTTAGGAACGATCGGCGCTGAACGCGCGAACGGTTAGGAACGAAGAATGGCTGGCAGGGATAGAGAACGTCAGGGACGCGGTGATCGCGAAGAGCGCGACAGCGAATTCGTCGACAAGCTCGTTCACATCAATCGCGTTGCGAAAGTTGTGAAGGGTGGTCGTCGGTTTGGTTTCGCCGCTCTCGTCGTCGTTGGCGATCAAAAAGGTCGCGTCGGCTTTGGTCACGGCAAGGCGCGTGAAGTGCCAGAAGCCATCCGCAAGGCAACCGAATCGGCCAAGCGCACAATGATCCGGGTGCCTCTCCGCGAAGGCCGGACCCTGCATCATGACGTGGAAGGTCGCCACGGTGCAGGTAAAGTGCTGCTTCGTGCGGCGCCTCCAGGAACCGGCATCATTGCAGGTGGCCCGATGCGCGCAGTCTTCGAAACGCTCGGCATGCAGGATGTGGTTGCGAAGTCGCTCGGCACGTCCAACCCCTACAATATGGTCCGTGCGACGTTTGACGCGTTGAAGCGCGAAGACTCACCGCGTGGTGTCGCTGCTCGTCGCGGTCTCAAGACCAGCGTTCTTCAAGCGCGTCGCCGCGAAATCGGCATCGACGCCGAAGCATCGTAAGCGAAGGTCTCAAGACGATGGCTGAGAAAAACACAATCACAGTCGAGCAGATCGGCAGTCCGATCCGGCGGCCCGGCGACCAGCGCGCAACGCTCGTCGGCCTTGGCCTTAACAAGATGCACCGGAAGCGCACGCTTGAAGATACGCCAGCTGTGCGCGGCATGATCAACAAGGTCAGCCACCTGGTGCGCGTGATCGAAGAATAAGAGCGGCGTCATGAAACTCAACGATTTGAAAGACAACGCCGGCGCGACGCATGCGAGAAAGCGTGTCGGGCGCGGCATCGGTTCGGGCCTCGGCAAAACCGGTGGTCGCGGCGTTAAGGGTCAAAAATCCCGTTCGGGCGTCGCGATTAAGGGCTTCGAAGGGGGTCAGCAGCCGATCCACCGTCGCCTGCCAAAGCGCGGCTTTAATAACATTTTCCGACTGAACTTCGTCGAAGTATCACTTGGGAAGCTTCAGACAGCTGTCGACGCGAAGAAGATCGATGCGGGTCAGCCGATTACGGCGGAAGTCCTGAAAGAGGCTGGCGTTATCACGCGTATTCGCGATGGCGTTCGCATCCTTGGCGGCGGCGAACTGACGGCAAAACTTAACCTTCATGTTGCGGGCGGTTCCAAACCAGCCATTGCGGCGGTGGAAGCGGCAGGCGGTTCTGTCACAGTCGTGACCGCAGCTAAGACGAAAAAGGGCGGCGACGCGGCTGCAGATTGATTATATCGCTGGGACGCGTAGACGAACCGCCACAAAGGGCATCGTGATTCATGGCTTCAGCCGCAGAACAACTCGCCGCTAACCTTAACTTCTCAGCCTTCGCGAAAGCGGAAGAGCTCAAAAAGCGCATCTGGTTCACGCTCGGTGCGCTTCTTGTTTATCGGCTTGGAACCTACATTCCCGTGCCTGGGATTAACCCGGAAGCGCTCGCTCAGATTTTTGAACAGCAGCAGAGCGGGATTATCGGCCTTTTCAATATGTTCTCCGGCGGTGCAGCCGGACGAATGGCGATCTTTGCGCTGAACATCATGCCGTACATTTCGGCATCGATTATCATGCAGCTCATGACGGCGGTTTCGCCGACGCTTGAAGCGCTCAAGAAAGAGGGCGAAACGGGCCGCAAGCAGATCAACCAATATACGCGTTATTTGACCGTCGCCTTGGCTACGCTGCAGGGCTACGGCATCGCGGTTGGTCTAGAGAGCGCGGGCACCATCGTTATTGATCCCGGCGTCTTCTTCCGCGTGACAACGGTGATCACGCTGGTTGGCGGTACCATGTTCTTGATGTGGCTCGGTGAACAGATCACGTCGCGTGGTATCGGAAATGGCATTTCGCTGATCATCTTTGCGGGGATCGTTGCGGAACTCCCATCTGCCATTGTTGGCACGCTCGAGCTTGGCCGTCAGGGTGCGCTTTCCACGCCGCTGATCCTCGGCGTCATCGCCATGGCGATCGCAGTCATCGCGCTCATTGTTTTTGTTGAGCGGGCTCAGCGTCGTCTTCTGATCCAGTATCCAAAGCGCCAGGTGGGGAACCGCATGTTCCAGGGCGATTCGTCCCACCTTCCGCTTAAGCTGAACACCGCTGGTGTTATCCCTCCGATCTTTGCGTCGTCGCTGCTTCTATTGCCAGCGACCGCGGCTGGCTTTTCGGGTGGGCAGGGGCCGGGTTGGCTAACAACTGTGACCGCGCTCGTCGGCCACGGTCAGCCGCTATACATGCTGCTTTACGCGTCCGGCATCATCTTCTTTGCGTTCTTCTATACCGCGATCGTTTTCAACCCGCAGGACACTGCCGATAATTTGAAGCGTCACGGCGGCTTCATTCCCGGCATCCGACCAGGCGAGCGCACAGCTGAATATATCGACTATGTGCTGACGCGAATTACGGTCGTAGGCGCGATATATCTCACGGTGGTCTGTCTGATACCGGAATTCTTGATCGCGTCGACCGGGCTCCCGTTCTACTTTGGCGGAACGTCGCTTCTCATTGTCGTTAGCGTGACCATGGACACCGTCGCACAGGTCCAAGGGCATCTGCTGGCGCACCAGTACGAAGGGCTCATTAAGAAGTCTAAGCTTCGGGGGAGACGGAAGTGAGAATCATCCTGTTGGGGCCGCCAGGGGCGGGAAAAGGGACGCAGGCAAAAATACTTCAAGACAAACACGGCGCAGTTCAACTCTCCACGGGAGACATATTGCGCGCTGCCGTGGCCGCTGAAACGCCGCTTGGCGTGCAGGCGAAGGGCATAATGGCACGCGGCGACCTCGTGCCCGACGACGTGAGTGTTGGAATTGTTCGCGATCGGCTCAAAGAAGACGACATCGCGGGAGGTTTCATCCTTGATGGTTTCCCGCGGACCGTGGCGCAGGCCGAGGCGCTAGAGACGCTTTTGGAAGACATGGACCTCCAGCTTGATGCGGTGATCGAACTGGGCGTTGATGAGGGGATCCTCGTTGAGCGAATCGAGCGGCGGGCTGCGGAGACAGAAGGTGGTCCGCGCGACGACGACAATGTTGAAGCGCTTCGGAAAAGGCTCGCGGTTTATCGCGAGCAGACGGCGCCGCTCATTGAGTTTTATGGCGGGCGTGGCTCGCTGAAAATCGTCGATGGCATGAAAGACATCGACGCTGTTTCGAAGGATGTGGAAGTCGCGATAGGTCTTTGAGATTTATTGGCGAAAACGGCGCTTGAGCCTATTGACGCAGGGCTTGGCGTTCTTTAATCACCGCACATCCTGAACACGATTGCGTTTTCGGGCTTTCCGTCTTGGGAAGGCGAACACGCTCGTCGGAGGCCAAAGGCAGCCGACACACACCATGCGATGAACGGAGATACGGCGTGGCACGCATTGCCGGGGTGAACATCCCAACCAATAAGCGCGTGAAAGTGGCGCTTACCTATATCCACGGGATCGGTCCGGCTTACGCCAACCAGATCTGCGAGAAGGTCGGCGTGGCTGAAGAGCGCCGCGTGAACGAATTGTCGGATGCGGAAGTCATTCAGATTCGTGAAGTCATTGATCGCGACTACATGGTGGAAGGCGATCTTCGCCGCGAAGTCGCGATGAACATCAAGCGCCTCATGGATCTCGGTTGCTATCGCGGGCTTCGCCACCGTCGTGGTCTTCCGGTTCGCGGTCAGCGTACCCACACCAATGCACGTACTCGCAAGGGTCCGGCCAAGCCGATCGCTGGCAAAAAGAAATAGGTTTTGACTGTCGCGCACATGGCGCGGGTCACGAAGGGTTAGAATATGGCAAGAGATTCCTCACGCGTCAGACGTCGCGAGCGAAAAAATATTACTGCTGGCGTGGCGCATGTGCGCTCCACCTTCAACAATACGATGGTGACGATCACCGACGCACAGGGCAATGCAATTGCCTGGTCTTCGGCCGGTGCGATGGGTTTTAAAGGGTCGCGGAAATCGACGCCTTACGCGGCGCAGGTGGCTGCGGAAGACTGCGCGAAAAAGGCGCAAGAGCACGGCATGCGCACTCTCGAAGTGGAAGTGCTTGGTCCGGGCTCCGGTCGCGAATCGGCGCTGCGCGCACTCCAGGCCGCTGGCTTTACAGTGACAACAATCCGTGACGTGACGCCGATCCCGCATAATGGATGTCGGCCACGCAAACGCCGCCGGGTCTAGTCAGAACGAAGACTGGACTGAATTGCGCTTGCGGACCAAGCGCGCGGCGTCAAACGAAAGGATGCGGATGTGATTGAGAAAAATTGGCAAGAACTCATCAGACCGACAAAGCTGAACGTGGTTGCGGGTCACGACCCGAAGCGGTTTGCGACGGTTGTCGCGGAGCCACTTGAGCGCGGCTACGGTCTAACGCTCGGCAACGCTCTACGCCGCGTACTCCTGTCATCGCTGCAGGGTGCTGCCGTTTCCGCGGTTCAGATTGACGGTGTGCTTCACGAGTTCTCGTCGATTGTTGGCGTCCGTGAAGACGTCACCGACATCGTTTTGAACATCAAAGACATCGCGATCAAGATGGATGGAGACGGACCGAAGCGCATGGTGCTTCGGAAAGAAGGTCCTGGCCAAGTCATGGCGGGCGACATTCAAACCGTCGGTGACACGGAAGTTCTCAATCCGAACTTGGTGCTCTGCACGCTCGATGAGGGCTCCCAGATCCGTATGGAGTTCACCGTTAATATCGGCAAGGGCTACGTGCCCGCCGATCGTAACCGTCCAGATGATGCGCCGATCGGATTGATCCCGGTCGACTCGCTTTATTCGCCGGTCAAAAAAGTCTCCTACCGCGTTGAAAACACGCGTGAAGGTCAGATCCTCGACTACGATAAGCTGACGCTGACAATTGAAACGGATGGTTCGATTACACCTGAAGATGCGCTCGCCTATTCGTCGCGCATCCTGCAGGACCAGCTGCAAGTCTTCATCAATTTCGAAGAGCCAGAGCGCGCCGTTGTCGAAGAGCAGGTACCAGACCTCGCATTCAATCCGGCGCTTTTGAAGAAAGTCGACGAACTCGAACTCTCTGTTCGCTCTGCGAACTGCCTGAAGAACGACAACATCGTTTATATCGGTGACCTCATTCAAAAGACCGAAGCCGAGATGCTTCGCACGCCGAATTTCGGGCGGAAGTCGCTGAATGAAATCAAAGAAGTGCTGGCTCAAATGGGCTTGCACCTCGGCATGGAAATCAACACTTGGCCGCCCGAGAACATCGAGGATTTGGCCAAGCGGTTTGAAGATCAATACTGAGCCGACGGCTTGGTGCGTTTGTAACGGGGAAGCGTGATGCGTCACGGACACGGATATCGCAAGCTCAACAGAACAGCGAGCCATCGCAAAGCCATGTTTGCCAATATGGCGGCAGCGCTGATCAAGCATGAGCAGATCCAGACGACCTTGCCGAAGGCAAAAGAGCTTGCTCCGATCGCGGACAAGCTCATCACGCTTGCCAAGAAAGGCACGCTTGCCGCCCGTCGTCAGGCGATCAGCCAAATCCGCGATGAAGCGATGGTGCAGAAGCTCTTTGATACGCTTGGGCCGCGCTACACTGAGCGCAATGGCGGTTACACGCGTGTGCTGAAAGCGGGTTACCGCTACGGCGATTCAGCGCCTATCGCAGTGATCGAGTTCGTTGATCGTGACGTCAACGCGAAAGGCCTTGATTCTGGCCCGACTGCGGATGACGTCGAAGAGGCGACAGAAGCCGCGTAAGCTTAACTTACGTCACTGGGCGTTCGGCGAGTGCGGGTTGGTCTTCGTCTAACTCGTCGTCACCCCGCAAGATCCTGAAATCATCTTCGTCCCATTGGACGGAGAAGCTGCGTTCTTCGGCATCCATGAGGCCTAAGACCGGACGTATTTCTTTCGTCACCGACACCCCGATGCTGAGATACGCTTTCTTAAGCACCAAAAGGCCGTCGCGACGCACGTATACGAGGACCTGGCACGCATCATATTCGCAGTGTCCGCTTCCGTGGGTGAGCTCATCGCAAACCAGTTGATGGTGGTCCAGGATGAGGTCGAGTAGCCCGTCGCCGTCAAGATCCTGCTCGATTATTCCAGCTGCATGAAAAATCCCGCCGCGATCGCCGCAAGCGTCGGTGATTTGCTCGTTGACCAAATATTCAGCCGCCTTGGTCACGGCGCTGTGCTCAGCAGACACCATCGTCGGGCTCGCAAGCAGACCGAGAGCTGGTAAAAGGCCAAAAACGAAAGCCGAGCGGCGTTTCATGTGATTCGTTTCCATGATGCGTTGGCAAAGTGTAGTACGTTTTTCGCTGGCATTGTACGGTCGACATCACACATGAACGCATTGACTCACCCCATTCGGCACAGCTTCCAACGGTTTTTGCTCTGTTTCGCGGCGGTTGCGATTTCGCTGATGGTGATGACGCCGGATAGCCGTGCGCAGACCCGGCTAGTGCCGGACACGAACCAGCAAATCCTTTTGTCTTTCGCGCCTCTCGTCGAAGCCGCACAGCCAGCGGTCGTGAACGTCTATGCGCGGCAGGTCGTTCAGCAGCGACAGACGCGCTCGCCGTTTATGGATGATCCGTTTTTTCGCCGTTTTTTTGGTGATCGCGGGTTTGGCATGCCGCGCGAGCGGGTCAGCAATTCACTTGGCTCTGGCGTTATTGTTGATCCGTCCGGTTTGGTCGTGACGAACTTCCACGTCATTCGAAACGCGACCGAAGTTCGTGTGGCGTTGGCCGATCGGCGGGAGATCGCGGCTGAAATCGTTTTGAAGGATGAGCGGACCGATCTCGCTGTTCTTCGCCTCGACGAAGGCGGCGCGCCCTATGCATCGCTCGAACTTGGTGATTCCGACGCGGTGCAAGTCGGCGATCTGGTGCTCGCGCTTGGAAACCCGTTCGGCGTGGGGCAAACCGTGACGAGCGGTATCGTGTCTGCCCTTGCCCGCAACCAGGTGGGCGTGACCGACTATCAGTTCTTCATTCAGACTGATGCGGCGATCAATCCAGGAAATTCAGGCGGCGCGCTGATCGACATGCAGGGGCAGTTGGTGGGCATTAATACGGCGATCTTTTCGCGCTCCGGTGGGTCGAACGGGATTGGATTTGCGATCCCAGCAAACATGGTGCAGCTCGTCGTCGCCTCCGCACAGACCGGGAGCCGGGTCAATCGCCCCTGGATCGGCGCGCGTTTTCAGTCTGTTACGCCAGACATCGCCGAAGGGTTAGGCCTTGAGCGGCCTCTCGGTGCACTGATCGCTGGGCTCCACCCGCAAAGCCCAGCAAGACGAGCCGGGTTAGAGATCGGCGATGTGGTGACCGCTGTCGATGGGGTCGAGGTGGCCAGTCCTGACGCATTTGGATACCGGTTCTCGACCAAAGGCACGTCAGGCGATGCACGCCTCAGCGTTTTGCGGGGCGGTGATCTCTTTGACGTCAGCATTCCTCTGATGACGCCGCCCGAGGACCCACCGCGCGATATCCGAGAGTTGCGGGGCCGGTCGCCAATTGCTGGATCGACGATCGCAAATTTGTCGCCGGCAGTCGTTGAAGAGTTCCGCATTCGCGGCCAAGCGGAAAGCGGCGTTCTCATCACAGAGATCGATCCATCGTCACCAGCACGCCGATTTGGCCTGCGCCCACGCGATATCATTCGCACCATCAATGGTGAACCGGTGAATACGACACGCCAGTTATCGAGGCTCGATCAGCGCAGCCGAGGGCCATGGCGAATCCAGATTCAGCGCGCAGGCCGCATCATCACCTCGATAATCGGGGGCTGAGTGTGGTGAGCCTGTTTGAGGCGGCGGGGCTGGATCGCGATCAAAAACGTCCGCTCGCGGATCGCTTGAGGCCGCAAGCCCTCAACGAGGTTGTTGGGCAAGATCACCTGGTTGCCGATGACGGGAATCTCTCCCGATTGCTGCGCGGTGATAGCCTGCCGAGCCTTATTTTTTGGGGTCCACCAGGAACGGGAAAGACAACGGTTGCACGCCTTTTAGCGGGGGAAACGGACCTCCAGTTTGATCAGCTTTCGGCGATCTTCTCAGGCGTTCAAGATTTGAAAAAGGTGTTTGAGACCGCGCGGGCACGGCGGTTGGCGGGGCAGGGCACACTGCTCTTCGTGGATGAGATTCACCGGTTCAACCGTGCCCAGCAAGATGCTTTTTTGCCGGTGATGGAAGATGGGTCGATCACGCTTGTTGGCGCGACGACGGAGAACCCATCCTTTGCGCTTAACAATGCGCTCCTCTCGCGGTCGCAGGTTTTGACCTTCAAGCCGCTTGATCACGCATCACTCACCGAATTGGTCAAGCGCGCCGCAGTGGAGATTGGGAGGGCTGGCGCTCTCACGGACGATGCCGTGGACCGTATTGCGGCGTTGGCGGATGGTGACGGGCGGGCAGTCATCTCGATTGCGGAGACTGTCCTGTCCGCGATCGAGCATGAACCAATCACCCCAGCGGACGTGGATGCGAGCATCGAGAAGAAGGCGCCGCGCTACGATCGGAACCAAGACGAGCACTACAATCTGATCTCCGCGCTCCATAAATCCGTGCGCGGGTCGGACCCTGATGCGGCACTTTACTGGTTCGCGCGCATGCTCGCGGGCGGTGAAGACCCGCGTTACATCGCCCGGCGGGTCGTGCGAATGGCGACCGAAGATATTGGCCTTGCTGATCCCCATGCGCTGCCTCAAACCATGGCGGCGGCCGAGACCTATGAGCGGCTTGGCTCGCCGGAAGGCGAGTTGGCGATTGCGCAGGCCATTCTCTATTGCGCGAGCGCGCCGAAATCGAACGCGGTATACACTGCCTTCAAGGCAGCAAACCGGCTCGCAAAGGAGCATGGGTCACTGATGCCGCCGAAGCACATTTTGAATGCCCCGACGTCTCTCATGAAAGACGAAGGCTATGGTGCAGGCTACGCTTATGACCACGATGCGGAGGATGGTTTTTCCGGTCAGAATTACTTTCCAGACGGCATGCCGCGCGCATTGCTTTATCAACCCGTCGAGCGCGGCTTTGAGCGCGAGATTCAAAAGCGCCTGACCTACTGGGCAAAGCTGAGGGCTGAGCGCGCTAGCGCGCCGCGAGAGGAAAACCCATGATGGGCTTTCTTGCCGTTGGCGCGGGCGGAGCCCTCGGCGCCATGGCGCGTCATGGGGTAAACCTCCTGACCTTAAGAGCATTCGGCCCTGGCTTCCCGGTTGGCACACTTGCTGCGAACACTATCGGATCGTTCGCGATGGGCCTCTTCATTGCGTGGCTTGCCCGTCACGGTACCGGCGGGTCCATGCTTCGCCTGTTCGTCGCAACGGGTGTTTTCGGCGGGTTCACCACGTTTTCCGCGTTCTCGCTCGATGCGGTTCTTCTCTTTGAGCGCGGAGAAACGATGCTTGCCAGCGGATACATCATTGGTTCTGTCGTCCTTTCACTCTTGGCCTTGGTCGCAGGCCTCGCGATCATGCGCGCCGGGTTCCTTGCATGAGTGGAGTTCAGCAGATCAGTGTGAGCGCCGATGAAACGGGTATGCGTCTCGACCGGTGGTTCAAGACGCATTTCCCAGGTTTGAACTTCGGTCGCCTTCAAAAGCTCCTGCGTTCCGGTCAGGTTCGGGTTGATGGTGCGCGGGTCAAGACGAACCATCGTTTGGATGCTGGCGCCGTCGTGCGGGTACCACCGCTTGACGATGACGCGCAGGCGCCAAAGCCTCCTCGGCAGGAGCGCGCTCGCTCAGAGTCTCCGCTTGCGAAACTCATCCTCCATGAGGACGAGACGCTGATGGTCCTGAACAAGCCGCATGGATTGGCGAGCCAGGGCGGGCCGGGTGTTTCGCGCCATGTCGACGGGATGCTGGACACGCTGCGGGACGCGAAAGGTCAAAAGCCTCGCCTGGTGCACCGTCTCGATAAAGATACGTCAGGCTGCCTGGTCGTCGCGAAAACCAGGCTCGCGGCTTCGGCTCTTGCAAAGACCTTTCGCTCCCGGTCGGCGCGCAAGATCTATTGGGCACTTGTCGTCGGCGCACCCAAGCCGCCGCAAGGAAAGATCTCGACGTGGCTCAAGCGGCACGGTCCCAAGGGCGATGAACGCATGATTGTTGCGCGTCATGGTGAGGAGGGTGCGGACCATGCCGTGACGCATTATGCGGTGATTGAAAGTGCGGCCCGGCGCTACGCGTGGATGTCGCTCAAGCCCGTGACCGGACGAACCCACCAGCTCAGGGTTCACATGCAGCATCTGGGGACGCCCATTCTTGGCGATCCGCGCTACTTCGACCGGCAGAACTTTGAGTTTCCAGCCGGCCTTCAAAACAAATTGCACCTCTTGGCGCGTCGCATCACGCTACCGCACCCCGATGGCGGTACGCTCGACGTCACCGCGCCCCTGCCGCCGCACATGCAGCAGAGTTGCGCCGTACTCGGCATGAATCCTGCAAATATGTCGGAGGACATGTTCGAGCAGGACTAAACGATGACGGTACAGGCCATTTCCAGGTGGCCGGACCCGCAACGAGGTATCGCTCTCGCGGCGCGGGCGCTCATTTTGAGAACGTTTCAGGGAAGCACTGAAGCGTTTGAGCGGGGGCGGGCGGTCTATCGCGTGGGCGGCGTGCCGATGATCGCGCTCTCGTCTGACGTAAAGTCGGTTGAACTCCACATTATGAGCGCGACGCGCCTCTATGATCCCTTTAATGTCACGCGCATTGGGCCTGGCGGTACGAAAACCGTTTCCTTGAATTCAGGGAGCGATGTCCGATCGCCAGCCCTTATCTGGGTTCTGACTGCGGCGCGCCTCGAATGTCACACAAACTCATCGTCTTTGACTGCGATGGCACGCTGATCGACAGCCAAGCAATCATTTGTGCGGCGATGGACGAAGCGTTTCAGGCGGTGGGGTTGTCTCCGCCTTCGCGGGAAGAAACCCTGTCGATCGTGGGGCTCTCTTTACCGGTGGCGATCCATCGTCTCGCGCTGGAAAGCCCGGTAGAGACGCTGGTCGAGCAGTATAAGGCCGCGTTTACGCGCCTTCGGGCCGATCCACAGATGCAAGAACCGCTTTATCCCGGCATCGCAGAGCTACTCGCGAGCCTTAGGGAACGAGACGATGTGTTTCTCTCCGTGGCGACTGGCAAAAGTCGAAGAGGTCTGAAAGCGATCATCGAGCATCATGAGTGGCACGGTGTCTTCAACTCGCTCCACACCGCTGATGACGGACCATCGAAACCGCACCCGGCTATGCTTCACGCGGCCTTGGACGAGGCTAGCGTCCCGGCGCGAGATGCTGTCATGATCGGCGACACGGTCTTTGATATTGAGATGGCTCGTGCGGCAAATGTTCGTGGAGTAGGTGTCGCGTGGGGTTATCATCCAACCTCGGCGCTCGTGAAAGCAGGTGCCGACCGGGTGCATAATCACGCGCATGATCTGCGCGATGACATGATGAAATGGCTGAGCGATGAGTGAGACCACCAGCTGGGGTGATACAGACCCTATCCGCAAGGCGGCCGAGCACGCGGCACAGCCGAAGCCGAAGCGGTTTTTTAAACGAGCCGAGATCGGCACCGGCGAGAATGGTGAAACCATTCTCTTGCTCGATGATCGTCAAGCGCG
Organism: Pseudomonadota bacterium; assembly: GCA_039026395.1. GTDB lineage: Bacteria > Pseudomonadota > Alphaproteobacteria > Rhizobiales > JAKSCL01 > JBCCMK01. Next base: position 20,917 of record JBCCMK010000032.1, read on the forward strand.
GACGCCGGCGAAAAACGTGCTCCACGCACCCAACGAAACCGTTGGTCGTGCGCTCGCAGCGGAGTGGGATGCACAGGTCGAGTTCATCGACCCCGGCGCCATGCCGCTCACGCGGCTTTTGAACAGTGCGATCGACGGCGTTTCCGGCCAAATGGACGAGACCCGAGACACGATTGCGTCTTTTGGTGAAACGGACCTCCTTTGCTACCGTGCATCGCACCCCGAGGCGCTGGTTTCCCGCCAAACGGAGGCGTGGGATCCGGTGATTGAGCGGATGGAGCACTTGCTGAGCCACCGCCCGGTCTTGGCGGCTGGTGTCATGCATGTGGATCAACCAGACGGCCTTAAGCCTGCCATTTCGGAAGTGCTCTCTACGCTCGACCCCTTCCGGCTCGCTGCGGCCTTCACGGTGACTTCCATCACCGGTTCGGCCTTTCTGGCCCTTGATGCGATCCATGCCGGACAGGCGCCAGACAGCGTGTGGCATGCTGCCCACATTGATGAGGATTGGCAAATCGAGCAGTGGGGAGAAGACAGCGAGGCGACCCGACGGCGCGCATTTCGCAGGACGGAGTTTGACGCCGCCATGCTCGTTCTCCGACACGCGAAATAATGTCAGCGATTTCGTGCGTCACATGAAGACATGACCGCATGATCATATCGCATCGACATAAATTCATCTTCATAAAGACGAAGAAAACCGGAGGGTCGAGCATCGAATATGCTCTGTCTGCAGTGTGTGGCGATGAGGATGTCATCACCCCGGCATCCAGCGATGAGGAGCCCATTCGCGAGGGACGAGGTGCGCAGAACTACATGCTGCCCTTTGGCAAACGCGGCCTGATCAACCCAATCCGCGCGTTTTTCACCGATACTCCGGAGCGCTACGCGGGCTTTTACAATCACATGCCGGCCCGGAACGTGAGACCGCTTGTCGGTGAGAGACTTTGGCGTGAATATTACACCTTCGCATTCGAGCGAAACCCGTGGGACCGGCAAGTTTCGCTCTACTATTGGCGTTACCGTGATCCGGAAACGCGACCACCATTCCGAGATTTCATCCTCAATCCACGATTTTCTCGCAAAGCCCGCAATTGGTCGATCTATTCGATCAATGACGAGGTGGCGGTCGATCACATTGCCCGCTATGAAGCGCTCGACGAAGAATAGTCACGATTTTCCGAGCGCGTCGGATGTGGACCACTGCCGGAATTGCCCCGGCTGAAATCTACGACGCGCGACCCGTCGACCGGATATCGCGCGCACTATGACGACGAGACGCGCGAGGCGGTTGCGGGTTGGTACCGAAAGGAAATCGAGACGTTTGGATATGCGTTTTAGAGCCGTCATAGAACGGACCGGAGAGTAAAAGGGGCTGAAATGAAGCAGGTTCTTGAAGAGCTGGAACTGCGCCGTGGAACCGCGCGGCTCGGTGGTGGCCAAAACAGGATTGACGCACAGCATAAGCGCGGAAAGCTGACCGCGCGTGAGCGGATTTCGGTGCTCCTCGATCCAGGCAGCTTCGAAGAATTCGACATGTTTGTCGAACACCGCTGCATAGACTTCGGCATGGCGGACCAAAAAGTGCCCGGCGACGGCGTCGTCACGGGGTGGGGCACGGTCAATGGCAGACTGATCTACGTGTTTGCGAAGGATTTCACTGTCTTTGGTGGCTCACTCTCCGACGCGCACGCCGCCAAGATCACCAAAATCCAAGACATGGCACTCGCGAACCGAGCACCTGTCATCGGGCTCTTCGATGCTGGTGGTGCGCGCATTCAGGAAGGTGTTGCGGCGCTTGGTGGTTACGGCGAGGTTTTTCAGCGCAATGTGATTGCGTCGGGCGTGATCCCGCAGATTTCGCTGATTATGGGACCATGTGCGGGCGGCGACTCGTATTCGCCAGCAATGACTGACTTCATCTTCATGGTGCGGGACACGTCCTATATGTTCGTAACGGGTCCCGACGTCGTGAAGACCGTCACCAACGAGACTGTCACGGCAGAAGAGTTGGGCGGCGCTTCAGTCCACACGACAAAGTCGTCAATTGCGGATGGCGCGTTTGACAATGATCTCGACGCTTTGATGGAGATGCGCCGGTTGATCGATTTCCTTCCACTGCACAATCGCGACGACGTTCCGGATATCCCGGCGTTCGACGACCCAGAGCGCCAAGACGACGCGCTCGATACGCTGGTGCCGGATAACCCGAACAAGCCTTACGATATGAAGGAGCTTGTCACGCGGCTGGTCGACGATGGCGATTTCCTCGAAATCCAAGAATCGTTTGCGAAAAACATCATCACGGGCTTTGCGCGCATTGAAGGGCGCACCGTCGGGATCGTTGCGAACCAACCGCTGGTGCTTGCTGGCGTGCTCGACTCAGATGCCTCGCGGAAAGCTGCGCGTTTCGTGCGCTTCTGCGACTGTTTCTCGATCCCGATCGTCACCTGCGTTGACGTGCCAGGCTTCCTGCCCGGTACGGGTCAAGAATATGGCGGTCTGATCAAGCACGGCGCGAAACTTCTCTTTGCATTTGCCGAAGCGACAGTACCAAAGATCACGGTGATTACACGCAAAGCCTATGGCGGCGCTTACGTGGTCATGTCGTCAAAGCACCTTCGCGGTGACATCAGCTACGCCTGGCCGACATCCGAAATCGCCGTCATGGGCGCGAAGGGTGCAGCCGAAATTATCTATCGCAGCGAATTGGACGATGCCGAGAAGATCGCCGAACGCGTTGCGGAATATGAAGACCGATTTGCAAATCCGTTTGTTGCGGCAGAGCGTGGCTATATCGATGAGGTGATCATGCCGCATTCCACGCGTCGTCGGGTTGCTCGGGCTTTGAAGCGTCTTCGTTATAAAGACATCGAAAACCCGTGGAAGAAGCACGACAACATTCCGCTTTAGCGGGTCAGTAAAGACCGAAATTTGTCGTTAAGGGGTTGGTGAAATCCGATTGATATCCTCCGCATAGTGTATTGCGTAAGGGGAGCGTCCACGTGTCGGATATCATCGAGTCAATCCGGAAAAAACGGTCTGTTACAAGCGAAGACGTCCTCAAGCTTCGCGGGCTCTTTTACGGCGACGGTGGGATTTCCTCAGAAGAAGCTGAGTTTCTTTTTGACGTAAACGGGTATGCGGACTCTGCCTCCGCTGCCTGGCCAAAGCTCTTCTCAGAAGCGCTGACGGATTACCTCGTCACACAAGTCGAGCCGCGCGGATATGTCGATCAGGCAAAAGCAGACTGGCTGCTGGCCCGCATTTCCGCTGACGGCGTGGTCCATCGCGGTAGCGAACTCGACGCACTGATCACGATCATCGAGCGCGCCAAGAGCGTTCCGCCATCCCTGTCTTCTTTCGCCTTGAAGCAGGTTTACTACGCCGTCATCGACGGCACCGGCGCGGGGCGCTGGGGACGCCCAGGTGTTGCCGGTATCATCACTGCTGATGATGTCACGCTTCTCCGGCGGATTCTTTATGCGTATGGCGGCGAAGGCCATGTCGCGATTACGCGCGCCGAAGCTGAGGTTTTGTTTGATCTGAACGATCGGACCGCGGAGATCGAGAACCATCCCGACTGGTCTGACCTTTTTGTCAAAGCGATAGCCAACGCGATTATGTTCGCTTCCGGATACACGATACCGACCCGCGACGAAGCCCTACGCCGCACAGCCTGGGTCAATGACACGTCGACGAGCTTGACCGGGTTCTTCTCTCGAATGCTCACATCTAACTTGGAGAGTTTCCGATCAGCGTATGGCTTGGAGGGTTATTCCGACCATGCCGAACGCGCGGAGGTCACGGCCCATGTCGCTGAGCGGGTGACCGACGAAGAGGCCCATTGGCTCGCGACCCGTATTGGTCGGGATGGTATCCTGCATGAGAATGAAAAAGCACTTCTGCACTTCATTCGTGATGAAGCGCCTGATATGCCGCCGGTCTTGCAAACCTTGATCGACAGTGCCGCTTAGTTTCTAGATCATTTTCACGTTCAGTGTGAACGGTTCTAATGGTCTAAGTGTTTGTTTTCTCGCATATTCCTATCTTCAAAGCGTGAACGCTTTGAAGGGAGATGCTCTATCGCTTCAGCCGCTCGGCGTGCCACGCGATGTGGTCCGCCATAAAGGTCGAGATAAAATAGTAAGAGTGGTCGTACCCCTCTCGCATGTTGAGGGTGAGGGGGATCCCTGCGTCTTTGCATGCGGATGCGAGCCGATCAGGCATGAGACCGGTCTCTAAAAACTCATCCGCTGATCCCTGATCCACCAGGAATTCTGAAAACTTGGCTCCGTCCGCGATGAGAGTGCTCGCATCGTAGCGCCGCCATGCTTGCTCATCGCTGCCAAGATAGGCGGCGAAGGCACCCCGCGTCCAATCGGCCGCCATTGGATTGCAGATCGGTGCAAAGGCAGAGCAACTCCTATAGCGGTCCGGGTTTTTCAACGCAGTTATGAGAGCCCCGTGTCCACCCATGGAGTGGCCGAAGATCGCTTCACGGTCGTCGTCGGCTGGGAAATTCGCAAAGACAAGATCGGGCAATTCGCCCTCTATGTAGCGCGCCATCTGATAGTTTGCGGACCAGGGCGCCTCTGTGGCGTCGACATACATGCCGGCCCCAATTCCCATGCGGTAGTCATCTTCATCGGCAATGCCGTCGCCGCGCGGGCTCGTGTCAGGACAAACGATAATAATCCCGTGTTCTGACGCTGCGCGCCGGAACTCGCCTTTTTCGGTGACGTTCGCATGCGTGCAGGTGAGACCGGAGAGATACCAAAGAACGGGGAGCTTACCGCCGTCAGGGTGATCCGGCACGAACACCGAAAACGTCATTGGGCACGCGCATACGTTGGATTGATGGCGATAGACGCCTTGCACGCCGCCTTGGCTTCTATTGATCGATACGGTTTCCACTGCGTGCTCCTTATTTTCGTTTTGCTGCTTAGCACGTTCGGAGCCTGATTTGCGCTGACTGAAATTCGACATTCTCCGCGGGAGCGGGTGGGGAAAAGAGAGCACGTCAACTCGCGTAATACGGGTATCGTGTTCCACACTGTCGAATTATTCTAATCAATAACACTTATTTTACGACCCTTGGCCAGATTGCGCGAACGAGAAATTGACGGCAACGGGGCTGTAGAAATGTTCAATAGCAAAGCAAACTCCTCATCTCTGTTGATCTCGGCGATAGAGCATGTGAACTCAAACGTGATGATTGCCGACAATGATCGAAAAATCCGCTTTATCAACCATGCGTTGAAAGACTATCTGACATCTATGGAAAGCGAGATCCAAAAGGACCTTCCGCATTTTTCGGTTGAGAACCTCGTTGGGCAAACCGTGGATGTCTTCCACAAAAAACCTGAACACCAAAAACAGATGATCGCATCAATGGATGGCCGACTTGAGACCACCATCAAGGTGGGAGACGCTCTTTTCGATCTCATCGCGCGCCCTTTGAATGATAATCGGGGACGGAGAATCGGCACGATGGTGGAATGGGTCGACACCGCTGCACGTATGAAAATTGCCGATTTCCAAGCGCAGATTGAGGCCGTAGGTCGAAGCCAAGCGGCAATTGCGTTTGATGCTGAAGGCCTCGTTTTGGAGGCTAATGAAAACTTCTTGAAGGCGACCGGATACGCGATTGAGGAGATTGTTGGACGGCATCACAAGATCTTTTGCACGCCGGAACATGTGGCGAGTGCTGAATACAAAGGGATGTGGGAAGTTCTCGCAGGCGGTGATTTTGTTGAGGGCGAAGTCGAGCGCAAGACCAAATCCGGTGAGCCACTCTGGCTACGAGCGACGTATAATCCGATTTCCGATGACAGTGGAAAAGTGACGAAGATCGTCAAGTTCGCGACTGATGTGACGGAAGAGGTGCAAAAACGCGAAAAAGCAAAGGCCGCTCAAGACCAGATTGCCGTCGATTTGGATGGCATTGCCTCCTCAATCTCAAACGCGAGCCTCCAAGCAAACAACGCCTCGTCCGGTGCTGAGATGGCATCAGGCAACGTGCAGTCCATGGCTGCCGGGATCGAGGAGCTTTCCGCCTCCGTCAATGAGATCAACCAGCAAGTGACCGATGCGAGCACGATCTCGCAACAGGCGGCAGTCGAGGCGGATAACACCAATCGGATCGTTTCGAGCCTTTCCGACGCCGCACAGGAGATTGAAAACGTTGTGAAACTGATCTCCGACATCGCGGAGCAAACAAACCTTCTCGCCCTTAACGCGACCATTGAGGCGGCGCGGGCTGGAGAGGCCGGCAAGGGCTTCGCCGTCGTCGCGGCGGAAGTCAAAGATCTCGCAAGCCAGACGGGCAAGGCGACGGAGGAAATCTCGCGGCGGATTTCAGCCGTTCAAAACTCGACCGGAGAAGCGGTGACTGCAATTGGGGAAATCACCAAGACCATCGCGAAAATCAACGAGATTTCGACCGCTATTTCGTCTGCTGTTGAAGAACAATCTGCGACGACATCGGAGATATCCGAGAATATGCAGATCGCCGCTGATGGCGTTACGCAGATCTCAAGCGGCGTGCGTGAGATCGCTGACGCCACCCAGGTCGTTGATGAGGCGACAAAGAAAGTTCAAGCGGCGTCAGCGCTTCTGGTTTGACGTTGACCGCAGGGCGCGATCGAGCGCTTGCAGGAAGTTTGACCGGTCGCGCTGCGTAAACTCTGCGACGCGGCTCGTGATAGCGCCTGTATCTCTGAGGTCAGCCATTAGGTTGCGCGTCGCGAGGATGCTTCCGATGTTTGTCGTGTCCAGCTGACTGCCATTCGGCTTCAGCACTGACGCGCCAGCGGTGACGCACCGGTGGGCGAGGGGGATGTCGGCGGTAATGACGATGTCGCCATCTGCCGCCCGTTCGGCAATCCAGTCATCGGCGACATCTGGGCCTTCGGCGACGTAGATGCTTTCTACCAGTGGATGTCGATGGGGCCTCAAACCACCATTTGAGACGATAAAGACCTTTTCGTCATACCGCTCGGCAACGCGAACGACCTCGTCCTTCACGGGGCATGCATCTCCGTCGACGTAGATGGGCAATGTCGGACCGGCGTTGTCGCCTAAAACACCACCACAGAGCGGATGCTCTCGCCAGCGTGCATCAGTTCGAAGCCTTTATTGATATCGTCGAGTGGCATGGTGTGCGTGATCATGGGGTCGATTTCGATTTTGCCTTCCATGTACCAGTCGACAATTTGAGGAACATCTGTGCGGCCCCTCGCGCCGCCAAAGGCTGTGCCGCGCCAGGACCGGCCTGTGACCAGCTGGAAGGGCCGGGTTGAGATTTCCGCGCCTGCGGGCGCGACGCCGATGATGATCGATTCTCCCCAGCCTTTGTGGGCGCACTCGAGCGCTTGGCGCATGGTGGTTACGTTTCCAATGCACTCAAACGAATAGTCCGCACCACCGCCCGTCAGGTCGACCAGATATGGCACCAAATCGCCTTCAACCTCGCGCGGATTGACGAAATGCGTCATCCCGAACTTTTCGCCCCATCCCTTGCGGTCAGGGTTGAGGTCCACGCCGACGATCATGTTTGCGCCTACGAGCCGCAGGCCCTGGATGACATTGAGGCCGATACCGCCAAGGCCGAACACCACGCAATTGGAGCCGGGCTCCACCTTTGCTGTGTTGATGACGGCGCCGATGCCCGTCGTGACCCCGCAGCCGATGTAACAGATCTTGTCGAACGGTGCGTCTTCGCGGACTTTCGCCAATGCGATCTCCGGGACCACCGTGTAGTTCGCGAAGGTCGATGTGCCCATGTAATGGAAAATCTGATCGCCACCCGTGGAGAAGCGCGATGAGCCATCAGGCATCAGGCCCTGACCTTGGGTTGAGCGGATCTTCTGGCAAAGGTTGGTTTTCGGGTTCAGGCAGTAGTCGCACTCACGGCATTCCGGTGTGTAAAGCGGGATGACATGGTCGCCTTTCTTCAGAGACGTCACGCCCGGGCCAACATCCACGACGACGCCCGCGCCTTCATGGCCGAGGATGGCCGGAAAGATCCCCTCCGGATCAGCGCCAGAGAGGGTGAACTCATCGGTGTGGCAAATGCCCGTGGCTTTAATCTCCACCAAGACTTCGCCTTCGCGCGGTCCATCTAGCTGAACGGTTGTGATTTCAAGCGGCTTTCCGGCGGCGGTAGCAACGGCTGCGCGAACATCCATGGTGGATTCCCTCTTTTGGTTCTTTTCCCGCACCTTTGCGCAGTTCGCGGACAATGAACAGGGGGCAAATCGAGCGGTTTTCCCTGTCGTTCAGCGTTCGCCTTTTGCCTTGCTTGCGGTATGCCGCGCCGCAGCATAAAAGCCGAGGGCTGAATTACCGTCTTGGGTCTGTTGCGCTGTGTTCAAGAAAATCCTCATCGCCAATCGCGGCGAAATCGCCTGTCGTGTCATCAAATCCGCAAAGCGCATGGGTATCGCGACCGTTGCCGTCTATTCCGAGGCGGATCGGGACGCGCTCCATGTGGAAATGGCCGATGAAGGCGTTGAGATCGGCCCGGCTCCAGCGGCGGAAAGCTATCTCGTCATTGAGAAGATCATAGACGCCTGCAAGGCGACCGGTGCCGAGGCCGTTCACCCTGGTTACGGCTTCCTGTCGGAAAATGCGGCATTCGCGACGGCGCTCTCAGATGCCGGTATCGCCTTCATTGGACCGCCGGTCAAAGCCATCGAGGCGATGGGCGACAAGATCGAATCGAAAAAATTCGCCGACGCGGCAGGCGTTTCGACGGTACCCGGGCACATTGGGGTCATCAAAGACGCAGAAGAAGCGGTCACGATCGCAGAGGGGATCGGCTACCCGGTCATGCTCAAGGCCTCTGCCGGCGGCGGCGGCAAGGGGATGCGTATCGCTTGGAATGCGGACGAAGCGCGCGAAGGATTTGAGCGCGCCACGTCGGAAGCGGCGTCCTCGTTTGGAGATGATCGCGTCTTCGTCGAAAAATTCGTGGTTGATCCGCGCCACATCGAAATTCAGGTGCTGGCTGACAAGAACGGCAATGTTATCCACCTCAACGAGCGCGAATGCTCCATCCAACGCCGCAATCAGAAGGTGATTGAGGAGGCCCCGTCTCCATTCCTCACACCAGAGACTCGTGCGGCGATGGGCGAGCAGGCCGTCGCGCTATCCAAAGCCGTTGGCTATGAGAGCGCGGGCACCGTCGAATTCATCGTCGACAAAGACCGCAACTTCTACTTCCTAGAGATGAACACCCGGCTTCAGGTCGAGCACCCGGTAACGGAGCTGATCACCGGCATTGACCTCGTCGAGCAGATGATCCGGGTTGCTGCTAACGAACCGCTTGTCTTGAGCCAAGACGATATCGGCATTGAAGGCTGGGCGGTTGAGAGCCGGGTCTACGCCGAAGACCCATATCGCAATTTTCTGCCGTCGATCGGCCGTTTGACGACGTATCGTCCGCCACAAGATGAGGTCCGTGGTGGCGTCACGGTCCGCAACGACACCGGTGTTGTCGAGGGCTCTGAGATCTCCCTCTATTCCGATCCGATGATCGCAAAACTCTGCACCCATGCGGCATCTCGGGAAAATGCAATCGACGTGATGACCGACGCGCTCGATCGCTTCGCACTTGATGGGATTGCCCACAATATCCCGTTCCTTTCAGCGCTCATGACCCATGAGAGATGGCGCGACGGGCGCCTGACGACGGGCTTCATTGCCGAAGAATATCCGGACGGGTTTTCTGGTGCACCGCTCACCGAGGAGATCTCGACCGTATTGTGCGCTGCGGCAGCGCAAATCCACCTGTTCGATGAATGGCGCAAAGGCGATGGCGCCGGACCGGATGAGGTCTCAATCCTGCTTGATGGTGAGCGGCTGGATGTGACTGTCGTTGAGGATGGTGAAGAGGGGCTTGTCCTCAGCCTCGGCAAGGGCGACGCGGCCCGGGATGTTCGAGTGGTCGCTGATTGGCTGCCAGGCTCGCCGGTCTGGCAGGGTTATGTGAATGGTGAGCCGATCGCGATCCAAGTCAGGCGGTCGGACAGTGGCATCGACATGACGCATCGCGGTGTGACGGTGCATGCCCGCGCCCTCCCGCCACACGTGACCGATCTCGTGCCACTGATGCCGGTGAAGGTGGCGCCGGACACGTCCAACATGTTGCTCTGTCCGATGCCAGGCTTGCTGGTCTCACTCGCGGTTGAGGAAGGCCAAGAGATCGCCGCTGGCGACACGCTTTGCATCGTCGAAGCCATGAAGATGGAAAACGTGCTTCGTGCCGAGCGGGATGCGACGGTCGCCAAGATCAAGGCAGGCGAGGGGGATAGCCTTGCAGTCGATCAGGTGATCATGGAGTTTTCATAAGTGCCCGAGCGGGGCTTTTCGGTTCGAGCGCTTGGCGAGATTGCTATCCGCACATCCAATCTTTCTGCCATGATAAAGTTCTATCGAGATGTGGTCGGGCTTCAGCCGCTTACTGGGAACACGTCCTCGGATATAGTCTTTTTCGGTCTTGGTGAGAGCTATGGCGGGCACCATGCCGTGCTTGCGCTCTTTGATGCTCAGGCAGGCAGAGAAGACCTTCATCCACGCGGCCAACCGGTGCGAGGTGGCGGCAACTCCACACTTCACCATATTGCCCTCAGCGTGGCCTTTGACGACCAAGACGCGATCACCGCCTGGTACGACCGAAACAATATCACCTATCGGGTCGAGTACTTCGACTGGATCGGATGGCGCGGCATTTTCACGACTGACCCCGATGGCAATACGCTGGAGTTGGTTGCCGCTGATCCAGACCATCGGGCGCGCGGGCAATACGCTCTGTGATCCGCCTCTATTTTGCCTATGGCTCCAACATGTCAGTCGCGCAGATGAAACAGCGCTGCCCGGCTGCGCGACCTCTCGGCACTGCGTCGCTCGAAGACTGGCGCTTCATCATCAATCAGCGGGGAACGGCATCCATTGTACCCCATGCCGGTGGCCGCGTTCACGGGGTGATCTGGCGGTGCTCGCGCGACTGCATCGCGACGCTTGACGTTTATGAGGGGGTCGCAAAGCGACGCTATCGCAAGCTTCACGTGACCACCGATACGCTAAACGGGCCTATCGTGGCGCTCACCTATGCCGGCCTTTATCGCGGCGAGGGACGTCCAATCCGTGCCTACCATGAAGGGACGGTGATCCCCGCCGCACGCGATTGGGTTTTAGACCCCGACTATCTCGCGGAATTGGAATCGTGGCTCGGGTCGGGCGTTTTTGGACCGATCCGCAAGAAGCCGCGCGGTCGGTCGTGGCGACCTTGACCGAATAGAACACACACCATCCGTATTTTTCTTGATAGAGCGCCGCCAATCCTCTTTCATCGTCCTCACAGGGAGGATCAATGAATGCGGCTACTTGCCCATTTCTTAGAGCGGCTTATCGAGCGCGGCGCGCTCCACGTCATCGACGCTGACGGTAAAACCCACAGCTTTGTCGGCAGCGAGGACGGCCCGGAAGTCACGATCCAGTTCCACGAAAAATCGCTACCTGCAAAGATCGCGCTGAACCCGGAACTTGCTGTTGCCGAAGCCTATATGGACGGCTCGTTGACGGTCGAGAACGGCGGAAAAATATACGATCTCGTCTATCTTCAAGGGCTCAATCGCGCGCGTTTCAGGGGGTTTGCGAGCCAGCGGGTTTTGCAGACGGTTTGGCTCGCGCTTCGACGCTTCCAGCAGGACAATCCGGTTCTGCGCGCGATCAGCAATGCGCGTCACCACTATGATATTTCGCGCGAGCTCTACGCGCTTTTCCTCGATGAGCGTTTTCAGTATTCCTGCGCTTATTTTCGTGATCCCGAGAACGATACGCTTGAAGAGGCGCAGCACGCGAAGCTGAACCACATTGCGGCCAAGCTCGACTTGAAGCCTGGCATGACGGTCGCAGAGATCGGAAGCGGGTGGGGTGGGCTTGCTCTTCATCTGGCTCAGACCGCTGACGTCAAAGTCGTCGGCGTCACCCCGTCGCCCGAACAAATTTCACTTGCCCGCGAGCGTGCTGAGAAAGCTGGTGTGTCGGACCGCGTTAAATTTGAGCGGCTGGACTATCGCGAGTTTTCGGGGCGCTTTGACCGGATCGTATCGGTCGGCATGTTTGAGCATGTGGGCGTTCCAAACTATGACGCCTATTTCCGCACCATCTTTCGAAATCTCAAAGACGATGGCTACGCGCTCGTTCACGCGATTGGCCGTATGGCACCGCCGAGCACGACGAGCCCTTTCCTCAGGAAATACATCTTCCCTGGCGGGTACTCGCCATCCATGTCGGAGGTTTTCGCATCGACAGAGCGATCCCGTCTTTGGGTCAGTGATGTGGAGCTTTTGAGGCTTCACTACTATCACACGATACGACATTGGCGGATGAGGTTTGACGCCAATCGGGACAAGGCCGTTGAGCTCTACGATGAGCGCTTTTGCCGGATGTGGGATTTTTATCTCGCAGGCGTTGAAATGGCCTTCCTGTTTGGGCCGAATATGGTCTTTCAGATGCTGCTCTCGCGGACGCGAGACGCGGTGCCTATGACCCGTGATTTCATGTTTGACGTGGAACGCGGTCTGAATATCCCAGCGGTATCACCCGACGATACGGTCGTTCCCCTTATTCGTCCGCGTTAACAACGGTAGCGCCGAACACCTCGCTGAATTTTGAGCGAAGGACGGTATCAACCTCGGGCAAGGTCACGAGCTGGCCAAGGTCATGAAAACTCGTGACCCCGTGTTCAGTCACACCGCAGGGAATGATCCCCGAAAAGTGTTCCAGCGTCGGATCCACATTGATGCTGATCCCGTGGAACGTCACCCATTTTCGAACCCGAATGCCAATGGCCGCGATCTTGTCTTCTGCGGTCGCGCTCTTTTCTGGTCGGCGGACCCAGACGCCAACACGGTCTTCGCGCCGTTCCCCCTTGATGTTGAACGCATCAAGCGTTGCAATAAGCCAGGCCTCCAAATTTGCGACATAGCGGCGAATGTCTCTACCGCGCCGGTTTAAGTCGAGCAGGGTGTATGCAACTCGCTGGCCGGGCCCGTGATAGGTGTATTGTCCGCCACGTCCCGTTTCAAACACCGGGAACCTGTCCGGCGCGATCAGGTCATTTTCGTTGGCACTTGTACCAGCAGTATAAAGCGGCGGGTGTTCCAGGAGCCAAACGCACTCCGGCGCTGCGCCTGCGCTGATGGCGGCAACTCTCTCTTCCATCCAGTTGAGCGCTTGGGGGTAGGGGACGTCCCCATCAGAAATCCGCCACTCCACTGGATCATCACTGGTGAGAATTGAATTCTCCGCCAATTGGTCGCGGGCTTTTACCAATCGTTCACCATTCCAACCAAAGAGTGAGCCAGGATATTAAAGGATCGCCTTCCGTGAAGCCGCTCGCCGATGTCTATATCGATATATCAGTGGTTCTCGGCACCGCAACCATGCCGGTTCACCAGCTCCTGCGTATGGGTCGTGGTGCGGTGATCGACCTTGAGGCGCTGGAGACCGCGCCGGTGAAAGTCCTCGCGAATGATCAACCGATCGCGGAGGCAAATGTGGTCCTCAATGAAGAGCGGATCTGCATTGAGATCACGAAAATGCTCACCCGTATGGATAATCTGAACTAATCTCGCCGTGTTGGGGCGAATTGGGGTTGAGGCCCCGCGCTTCATTTGGTACCCCGCGCCGTCAGTCATGGGCGGTCGTGGCGGAATTGGTAGACGCGCAGCGTTGAGGTCGCTGTGGGGTAAAACCCGTGGAAGTTCGAGTCTTCTCGACCGCACCATAGAAGAATCGCTTGCCTAATTTGCCTGCTAACGCACTGAACAGAAACGATATTTCCGGAGTTCTAGCCCCCTCATTTCGGGAGTACGGGATAGGACCCGCAAAGGCGAGTTTGAGCACTGTCCGACGCAGGTGAACGCTTCCGTTTTCCAAGAGTTTCCATGGGTTGGCGAGGAATGTGAGAACTGGTTCTAGTTTTTCCTCGAACGAGCCCTTTGGTTCGTCCTGATTGGCCAGGTTTGCGACGAGAATGAGCTTCTCACGCTCCAGAGCCGCGATCTTGTTCTCGTATGTGCTGATCACGCGCGGGTTTGTGGCGGCTACCACACGCTCCAGTAAGCCGTCGATTTGCTGATCAAGCTCCACGATTTGACGCTTTCCGGCTCTGATAATGTCCTTCGCCTGATTGTGCCTATGATCCCACGCATGTCGGAACATGGAGGTCGCCA
>JBCCMK010000033.1:0-34104 GCA_039026395.1 Pseudomonadota bacterium
GTCAGGGAGGCTGCAAAGATCGCCTTTGCCAAACCAGCGGTAGCGGTTCGTCGCCACCCACCTATAAAGCACGTCTTGGATCGACCTCGGGATCAGACGCAAGACTGATAAAGCCTTCCATACTCCCCCAAGCTGCCACCCGACACGAATGTATGCATCGAGCGATGTGAACGCGCGGCCCTTCTCCAAATAGAGCCAAGAGGTTGGGTCCTTTGAATCAAGGCCGTAATGCATCATGAGCGCGTTACCGAGCTTGGATTGGAGCGGGATGATCTTGAACTGATTGGCCGTGTCGTTGCGCGCGATCCAGGTCGCGCCTTTCGAGCAGAGCGAGCACTCTGCATCCATAACGGTGAAGTGCGCACCTTCTGGCAAAGAGGGCACCTTCGGATCGTCCCGATAAGAATAGGGCTCTTGGTCTTGGATCATGTTTGTGGAACTGTTCGACATCTCCAGACAATCAAGATCAGGCAATCAAGATCGGCCGTTGGAAAAAAGGGCAGGGCACCGCTTTGCTCGATCGCAATGCGTGTCCGGGCTTACCTCATTAAGAGATAAACATGCTCTCCATCGCACCCGCCACGATCGGTCCGAATGCAATCATCCAAATCGTCAATGTGGTCCGCGATGTGAAGGGCGATAACGCCGTTCGACTTCTCCTCACCGGCGCAGGGCTTGGCGTCTATGCGGACAGCCCGCCAACCGAGATGGTGCCGGAGCAGGAGGTCACGGCGCTTCATCATGCGGTTTTTGAAGCGTGGCCGGACGACGCTTCCCCTATCCTGAAGGAGGCCGGGCGGAGGACCGCAGACTATGTGATGGCTTACCGTATTCCTGCGTTCGCGCGTGGCGCGCTCAAAGTACTTCCCCGGGCCCTCTCCGCGCCGCTCCTTCTCTCGGCGATTGAACGGAATTCATGGACGTTCGCTGGTTCAGGGGCGTTTGCTTGGCAGGCTTCACCGGCGGTCCTTACGATCACCCACAACCCGGTCATGACGCCCGGTTGCCCTTGGCATTGCGGGGTTTTTGAGCGGCTCTTCGAGGTCCTGGTCGGGCGGGGATATCGTGCTGTATACGCTCACCGTCCAAGCGGTGAGGGCGGGCTTTGCGAATTCACGCTGAACCGCCAGTAGCACCGCGCGACCGGCGCATGACCGTGATTTCATCCTCCCGATAAAGCGCTTTTCGCTCGAACTGAAAGCCGCATTTTTCGCCGACGCGGATCGAGGCGGTATGCTCGGGCGCGTAAATCGAAACCATCTCTTGATAGTCGACGTGATCGTCCGCCCAGGCGATGATCGCCCGCATCGCTTCGGTTGCGAGACCTCGACCCCATGCTGACGGCAAAAGCATCCATCCCGCCTCGGGAACGTCTGGCAAAGGCGGCACAATCAGCCTTCGAAAATGAGCGATGCCCGCCTCACCGAGGAATGCGTTCGTCCCGCGATCATGGAGCATCCAATAGCCGTAGCCGAAGGCTTCCCAATGACCCATTGAGCGAAGAAGGCGATACCAGACGGCCTCGGCGTCTTGGGGTGATCCCGAGACGAACTTCATCACCTCAGCGTCGCCGCGGAGCCGGACGAGATCGTCGTAGGCGCTTAGATCCGGTACGCGAAATGCGATTCGTTCGCTCAGCGGCAAAACTGTTTTTGTCATCCGTGCACCCGGTGAAGTGTCTGTAAACTCAGGTTTTCACAGTGTTTGCAGAGGCTTACCATTTCTCAACCAAAAAGTGAGACTGTCGTTCAGGAAGACTATACAGCGCCCATTGCGTATCTGAGTTTACACCGCGCCATGCTCCGCCTCGTCCAAAAATCCGACACGCTGAGCAAATCCGTTTTGCTCGTGCTGGCGATGACCCAAGCGATCGTCCTTCTCGTCGTCCTCGTCCCTGTTGGTATTTATGTCGTTGCATCGGCTGAAACGGACCGGATCGACATCGCACTCTCATCGCTCGCGGTCGCAATAGACCCGCGATCGTTCTTCACCGTTGAGGAAAAGGTCAAGCTTGGCGAGCGTCTGGTTGCGCAGGGCGTGATCGAAGGTGGTGTCGTCTACAATACCGCCAGCGAGCCGCTCAGACGCTTTGGGACCCCGCCGCATCTCACCATGGCGTATGCGCGGACGAACGGCCTTGAAAAGGCGAAGAGCCCCGCTGGTACAGCCATAGACGTGGTGGTAAAGGGCGCAGATTACGGTTTCTCGCATGATTTGATCATGCGCGTTCCCCTTAAAGGGGTTGCGACGAAGCTCAAGGTGCGGTTGGCGCAAACGGCGGGCGTGATCCTATTTATCTCGCTGTTGACCAGCATCGTGATGGCGGAATTCCTGCGGCGCATCATCATCAAGCCGCTTGTTTCGGTAAAGAAGCGCCTGGCGCAAGCCGCGGCAAATCCAGAGGGCGCGAAGAGGTTCGCGATGCGCTGGTCGCGCCGGGATGAAGTTGGCGAGATTGCAAGGGCCTTTGACCGTCTTCTCGTTGCATTCATGGCGGCTGCGAAAGGACGCTCACCCAATGGATCGAATGGGCAGATGGACGCGCTCGATGAACCTGATGGGCGTCTCGAAGCGGTTGAGAAGGAGGCGAGCGCTCTGCGGTCCAAGCTTGCAAGAAGCGAGGGGGAACGGAAGCGGCTCAATGGTCGCGTCGTCGAACTCAAACATATGCTGGAAAGTTGCCTAACGCTGATCGATGCCGGCACCGACCCAAAGGCGGCGAACGAGCCCGTAATGCCCGAGAAAATCCTCGATGATTGGTACGATCACGCGCAGAAGGCGGGGCTTGTCGATGGGAAACTAAGGCATGATCTTCTGCCGCCTGTTGAGGGGCCGAAACGCGCGATCGAAGCCGTCTTTCGCCTCGGGTTGCTCTACGTCTATGCCTCATGCAAGCGCTCGAAGCCGTTCCTCGAGGTCGTGGCCGCCGACACAAACGGGTCTCTCGAATTTCAGATCCTCGAAGTCACCGCCGACGCCGCGCGCTCCAAAATTCAGGAAAACGGGGCAGACCCAGCGATTGCGATGGCTGGGTTTCGGGTCGCACTATCTAAGGCGAACGGCGTCTTCATTGACGCGAATGGCCCAAACCGAGCGCCGTTGTTGAAGTTTACGCTTCCCGCCGCGCGGGGCGGCCTGATGGCAAAAGCCAGCTAGTCTTCAATGGTAGCCTGCGCTGCAGCGAGCCTCGCAATCGGCACGCGGAACGGCGAGCACGACACGTAATCAAGGCCAATCGTTTCGCAGAATGTGACGGAGCGCGGGTCGCCTCCGTGTTCGCCGCAAATGCCGAGTTTGATATCGGGCCTTGTGGCCTTTCCGCGGGTCGAAGCCATTTCGACCAACTCTCCGACGCCATTCACGTCGATGGTGACAAAGGGATCATCGGCCAGAACGCCGCGCATGGTGTAGGCGCCGAGAAAATTCGCCGCGTCGTCCCGCGAGATGCCGAAGGTGGTCTGCGTTAAATCATTGGTTCCAAAGGAAAAGAACTCGGCGCGCTCCGCAATCTGCCCGGCGCGTAACGCAGCGCGCGGCAGTTCGATCATGGTGCCGATCTGATAGGTGACCGGACGCCCGCGTTCGTCTGCGACTGCTTTGGCGACCGCGTCAACCCGATCCGCCAGAAGGTCAAGTTCCTTCACGGTTGCAACAAGTGGCACCATCACTTCGAGAATGACCGCTTCGCCCGTCTTCTTCTCCGCGTCGAGTGCCGCCTCAAAGATCGCGCGTGCCTGCATCTCGGTAATCTCAGGATAAGAAATCGCCAGTCTGCACCCTCGGTGTCCAAGCATCGGATTGAACTCCTGAAGCGCCTCGATCCGCTGCCGGAGGATCTCAGTGTCGAGGTCCATGGCGCCGGCAACTTCAGCGACCTCTGCCTCGCCATGGGGCAAAAACTCGTGGAGCGGCGGGTCAAGAAGCCGAATGGTGACGGGCAAACCGGCCATGATTTCAAAGAGTTCGATGAAGTCCGCACGCTGCATTGGAAGGAGCTTATCGAGTGCGGCGCGCCGTCCGGCCTCGTCGTCGGAGAGGATCATCTGGCGCATGGTGAGGATGCGATCACCGGCAAAGAACATGTGTTCCGTGCGGCAAAGGCCGATACCCTCAGCGCCGAACGAGCGTGCCGTGCGCGCGTCGCCGGGTGTCTCAGCGTTTGCACGAACCGTCATGCGGCGTGTCTCGTCTGCCCAGCTCATGAGGGTCGCAAAGTCGCCGGAAAGTTCAGGTTGCACCATCTCAACATCGCCTGCGAGGACCTCGCCCGTAGACCCATCAATGGTGATGCGATCGCCTTTTTTGAACGTCCGGCCAGCGCATGTCAGTGTCTCAGTCTTCTGGTCGATCCGCAGACCACCGGCACCGGAAACGCATGGCTTACCCATGCCGCGCGCGACAACCGCGGCGTGGCTCGTCATGCCGCCGCGCGTTGTTAGGATCCCGAGCGCTGCGTGCATGCCATGGATATCTTCAGGGCTCGTCTCCGCCCGACACAGGATCACAGCTTCGCCCTTGGCTTTTTCAGCCTCTGCCTCATCGGAATCGAACACGATCGATCCTGAGGCTGCACCAGGGGAGGCGGGAAGGCCCTTGCCCAAAAGATCGCGCGTGGCGCCAGGTGCAATTGTCGGGTGCAAGAGCTGATCAAGTGCAGCCGGATCGATCCGCTTGATCGCTTCGTTGCGCGTGATCAACCCCTCATTCGCCATATCGACGGCGCAACGGAGCGCGGCTTTGGTCGTGCGCTTGCCATTTCTCGTCTGGAGCATCCAAAGCGTGCCATCCTCGATCGTGAATTCCATGTCCTGCATATCGCGGAAATGGGTCTCGAGTTTTTCGCAGATGGCGGTGAACTCACCGAATGCGCTTGGCATTGCGGCCTCGAGTGAGGCCTTCTCGGATCCAGCATCCATCCGCGCTTTCTCGGTGATGTTTTGCGGCGTTCGAATGCCCGCGACGACGTCCTCGCCTTGGGCATTGATCAAAAACTCGCCGTAGAGCTCGTTCTCGCCCGTTGACGGATTGCGGGTGAAAGCAACGCCGGTCGCTGACGTGTCGCCTGTGTTACCGAACACCATCGCCTGGACATTGACGGCGGTGCCCCAGTCTTCTGGGATATCGTGGAGCTTTCGATAGGTAATCGCGCGCGGCACCATCCATGAAGAGAAGACCGCGCCAACCGCGCCCATGAGTTGATCGAACGGGTCCTCCGGAAACGGCGTCTCGAGCTCGCTCTCGACCATCTCCTTGTAGCGGGTCGCGACGTCCTGAAGGTGCTCAGCCGTCAGATCGGTATCCTCGGATGCGCCGTTTGCGGCTTTGATGTCCTCCAGAATGTCTTCGAAATCATGATGGTCGAGCCCCATCACGACGTCACCATACATCTGGATAAACCGACGATAGGAATCCCAGGCAAAGCGCGGATTCTGGGTCTTTTCGCCCAGGGAAACGACGGTTTCGTCGTTCAACCCGAGATTTAGGACCGTATCCATCATCCCTGGCATGGAAACCCTGGCGCCTGAGCGAACCGAAAGGAGAAGTGGATTTGCCGGATCGCCGAATGCTTTGCCGGTTTTGCCAGCGATTAAATCGAGCGCCGCGTGCATCTGATCGGAAAGGTCGGACGGGAGGTACTTTCCGTTGGCGTAATAGTGCGTGCAGACTTCCGTCGTGACGGTGAAGCCGGGCGGCACGGGAAGTCCGAGTTTTGCCATCTCAGCGAGATTTGCGCCCTTGCCACCGAGCAATTCGCGCATTGTCGCATCGCCGTCAGTGGCATTGCCGCCGAAGCCGTAGACCCATTTGGTCATTGCGGGCACTCCTTGAGTTCTTCAGGCGGTTTTTTGCAAGTGCGAAGGAAAGGCGCAATTGAGACGAAGGTGGGGGAGATGCCATACGCGTCTTTGTTGTGTCCGAATGTCATCTGCAAGTTGCGAATACGCAACATTTGTACGGAATTTTCGAATGTGCACGCATTACTTGATCTTTGGGTGTCGTGGCGCGTTGACTCGCGCGCAGTACGATAGAAAGTGAAGAAACACCTAATAAATGGCATGTCTTAATGGGAACCGTTTGCAAGTACTCCCTGCCACTTGGAATGGCTATGTTGCTTTCCTCGGCTTCGCTTGGTGCTGACTTTGATCTTGAACCCATCGTGGGCGAGGCCGCGGTCGGTAAAGCAAAAGTAATGCTCGAAGTTGCGGCGACTTACTTTGACCAAGAGGTAAAAAATGGATTTGGTGCGTCCATAAACACGGCCGGATTTGATTTTATAAGGCAGCCAGATAGCGGTATCGACATTGAAAATTGGGGGCTAACTGGCGCACTTGAAGCCTGGGCACCGGTCAATGTCCCGACAATTGGTGAGGTTTTCTTAATTGGGCGGGTTGAAGCGGCATTTGTCGAAGATGACCTTTCTAGTACTGTGACACTGGAAGCAGGTGAGTTTTTCGATACTCTTCCGATCGATGGCGCTGTTTCGCCAGGAGCAATAACGTCGGGAGCCGGCACCACTCTAAATTTAGATGTGGACGTTGATTATCGCAGGTTTGGTGGTTTCGCCGGTGTCGGGCGGGAGATTCCAGGTGCTGACGTCAAGATTGGTTTAGGCGTTTATGCGGCGATCAGCCAATTAGATCTTAGTTCGGAGTTCCAGGACGACGGGGTGCCCACCAATTTCATTCGATTAGACGAAACTGTTGACACATTCACCATCGGCCCGATGCTGGTTGGGGAAGCCAATGTAGACATCAATCAGTATTTAGGTGCTTTCGTTTCTGGTCGTGCGGCGGTCGTGTATGCGCATGGCGATCTTGATGCGGATCAGGAAGCGTCAAACCTCGCGGTTGATATCTCAGTTGACGACACCGATAGCGGTGCGGCGGTTATTTTGGGTATCAAAACCGGCCTTACTGTTAGCCCAACGGAACAGCTCTCTTTAAGCCTGTTTGGTGGTTTGGATTGGCGCAACGACGTGTATGAGATCGTAAACCCGCGATCCGGTCCTGGACTCACTGCAAATGACGCGGCAAGCTACGCTCCTGAGGCGGCGCACATTGATCAAATTGGACAGTTTGCGGCATCGGTGGGTGTAAGAGCTGAATTGCGGTTTTAGCCAGGCGGTTCCCGCTTAATAAGTTGCTTTGTCCCGGACACAAAAACGCCTGGAAACGCCAATTTGTGGCGAGTCGCGTTGAGCACGAATGGATGTGAGAACGCGAGGGAGAGTGTCGTCGCCATGGAAAGCGGCGGGACAACGAAGCCGACGCCATAGGCTGGCATCATCGTCTTGGCGATCTGGACATACTCGCCCTCATAGACACGCTTTCCGCCCCTATCGACGGCAAACATGGTGTCATCCCAAGTGACAGTCATCGGTCGCGCAATGGCCCGCCAAACGGCGGCACCGTTGATGCCTAGAAAAGCCGCGCCAATCAGCCCCGCGCTAAATGCATCAAACCGTGCGCCGTTTATAACGAGTAGCGCTGCACCCGCGATCGAGATTGCCAGAAGTGGCCACATCACCATGGGTCGCGCGCGGAGATGCGCCGTTCGTGGTTCGTTTCGGCGGTTTTTCGGCACGCTCTCTCAGCCCTCGATTCGATTGAAATCGCCGAGCTTGCCCGTGGCGACGCGCAGTCGGTTCAAAAGGCAGAGCCGGTTGCGGCGTACGATTTGGTTCTCCGCATTGACCGTCACATGCTCAAAAAATGCGTCGACGGCAGGACGAACCTGAGCAAGCGCGCTCATGGCTGCTTCAAAGTCCTCGCCGTGTAACGCATGGCTGATGGCTGCATCTGCGGTATCGAGCGCTTCATTGAGCGCGATCTCTGCGGGCTCGTCGAAAAAGCGAGGTTCGACCGCGCCCTCATAGGCGACGCCGTCTTTCTTCTCTTCCGCCTTTAAGATGTTCGCCGCCCGCTTGTATCCGGCAAGGAGGCTTGCGCCGTCATCGGATGTCAAAAACGCCGACAGCGCGTCGATGCGATTGACCGTCAGGACAAGATCGTCCTGCCCGCGAAGTGCAAAAATGGCGTCTACAATGTCGTACCTCGTCCCACGATCACGCAGATAGACGCGAAGGCGATCCTGGAAAAACGAAAGAAGATGCTTTGAAACTTCGCTCGCATCCATCCAGGCGTCGCCGCTATGCGCGCCGATGGTCTCGTACGTTTTGGATGTAACGGCGAACCATTCATGGAGGTCCAGCCGGAGTTGGTTCTCAAGCACAATTCGGATGACGCCCAGTGCCGCGCGCCGTAGGGCATAGGGGTCCCGCGATCCGGTCGGTCGCTCGTCAATGCTGAAGAGGCCGACGAGCGTGTGAAGTTTTTCGGCGATTGCCACCGCGATCGATGTTGGCTCTGTCGGCACGGGATCGGATGGCCCTTGCGGTCGATAGTGCTCAACGATTGCAGTTGCGACGTCGTCGGCCTCACCGTCATGCCGCGCGTAGTACGCCCCCATCGTGCCTTGAAGCTCTGGGAACTCACCGACCATCTCGGTGACGAGGTCAGCTTTTGCCAGCAATCCGGCACGCTCGCAGAGATTGTGGTTTGCGCCCGGAATGACCTCAGAAAGGTCCATGGCGATCTTGGCTATCGCATGTGCACGGTCATGGACTGAACCGAGTTTTGCGTGAAAAATCAGATCGTTGAGCTTGGGGAGCCGATGCTCAAGTGGGGTCTTTTTGTCCTGATCCCAGAAGAACTTAGCATCCGACAAGCGGGCCCGAATGACCCGCTCATTGCCTGCAACGACTGTCGCGCCGCCATCGCTCGCCTCAACATTCGAAGTCAGAATGAAGCGGTTTGCGAGCGCGCCGTCCTTTTTCGGGTCTGCCAGAACGAAGCACTTCTGGTTCGTCTTGATGGTCGCGCGAATGGCTTCATCAGGCACGTCCAAGAAGTCTTCATCAAAATTTCCCATCCGAACGACGGGCCATTCGACCAGTCCCGCGACTTCGGTGAGCAAACCCGGATCTTCGACGAGAGACAATCCCTCGGCGGCCGAGAGTTTTCTCGCAACTTGAAGTATCGTTTCGGCCCGCTCTTCGGCTTTAAGCATCACCTTTGCGGCACGCAGCGACGTCTCATAGTCCTGGAAAGCTGAAACTGAGATCGGATCCGGTGCCATGAAGCGATGGCCGAATGTGGTGTTTCCGGACGCGACTTCGTCGACAGCAAACTCAACGATCTCAGATGAGGCGGTGTCGTCGCTCAGCACACAGAGAATCGATCGGAGAGGTCTTATCCAGCGCAGCGATTCAAGCGATGTGGAGGGCGCTCCCCACCGCATCGTCTTCGGCCATGGAAAGCTGCGAATGATCTCAGGTAAAGCCTCCGCAAGCACGTCCTTTGTTTCTCGGCCTTTTTTCTCGATCACCGCGACGTAAAAGTCGCCCTTCTTTGGATCACTTTGTACCGTCGCTTGATCAATCGAAGTCAGCCCTGCACCGCGCAGGAAGCCCTCAATCGCTTTTTCAGGCGCACCGACGCGCGGCCCTTTTCGCTCATCCCTCAGGTCCGCTTGTCGCTCTGGAAGCGCGTCGATTGCGAGTGTCAGGCGGCGCGGTGTCGCGAATGAGCGAGACGCTGCAAATTTTAGCCCCTCGCGCGTCAGCCGTTCCGTCACCAAACGCTCAAGGTCACGCGCGGCAGCCGGCTGCATACGTGCGGGGATTTCCTCTGAGAATAGCTCCAACAGAAGGTCTGGCATGGGGGCGAGGTCCGAAAGGTGCGTTGGCGCCCGTCTAACAAGGGCTCAACCGTCTGTCACCTGCCTTCCGTTTCTTCGGTGCGTGCGCCAGAAATGGCAGAGAGGAAGCCCATGGCCGATGAGAAGAAAAGCCAAGACGCGAGCGATGCGATGGCGCCTGCATCCAGACCGGGCAACAGGAGCGGCTGGGCAGCCATCATCAAGATGCCTGCAAAGAGAAGAGGGATCGGAATAACAATCCCCGTCGCGAGCTTTTGCTCAGGAAAAACCTCTGTCGTTCGCCAGAACTGCCTGACGGCAAACCACATGATCAGTCCGCCAACCACGTGGAGCGTGAGGGTAACCGTTGGACCAGACAGGAAAAGCCCGCCCGCCAGGAAAACAAAGGCGGTGGAGAGACCCGCTAGGAAAAACCCTAGAATGACGGCAAGCGCCGTCATGCTGTAAGGCGCATCCCGCCCCGATTGAGAAGGGTATTGATGCGCTCGCCGAGGTCTTTCGTGGAAAAGGGCTTGCGCAGATAGGCCGGAATACCCGCATCGACCAGCTTCTTGATGCAATCGCGTCGCGACCGGTCACCCATCATGATCATGGCGGGAGCTCCGGCCTCTTGGAAGCGAAGAAGCTCCCAGATTTCGAGGCCCGTCATCATGGGCAATTCCCAATCGCAAATCAGGATCGTCGGCTGAAAGGCTTCGTAGAACTCGAGCGCTTCGCCGCCATCTTGCGCCTCATAGACGTCTTTGATGCGGAGCGAATTGAGCATGTAGCGAACAATGCGCCGCATGTGCGCATTCTTGTCCGCGATCAAGACGCTCGTTCTGCCACTGGTCAGCTTGCTCATAACAGAAGGTTACAAGCAAAGGCGTATAAATGCGGTAAATCCCGCACCATAGCAGTGCGCCGCGAAAGTCTTTATTGGTTAAGGATGGTCGTTTGCGGCGTCAGAAGATCCCGAACCGTCCGATCCAAACCATCGCCGGTGGCAATCACAGTGGCAATGCGCACGAGTGCTGAGGGTGACACTGAGCCGTCGCGCAAAAGGTTCTCAAGCACCACCAGATCGGGATCTGACGGCTCAATCTGCCTCAACGGAATCAGGTTTCCGGTGGTGTTGGCTGGAAAGTCCATATTTCGAGAATGGCAAAATCGCGTAAAAGATGTGTTATAGAAGATATACGCGTATTGCGATTTTTACTCAATCGATCACATCCGGCACATACCAGGCCCACAAATCGCCACGCTCCGTAGACGCGTAGCGCCAGGTCGAGCCATCCCGCGGTCGCCGAACGGGCAGGGTGCCGGTTCGCAATCTGGCTTGAAGCGTAACCTCATCCCAGCCTTCGAGCCCGACGGGTGGGTGCTCATTCGCAAGCGCTGCCGCAACTGACTGCTCCGCCGGGATTGTCGCGGCGTTGAACGCGGCAAAGTTAGCGGGCGAAAACACAGCCCTTACAAACGCTTGGTTGGCATCGATCTGATAGGTCACGATCAGCCGATCGGCATTTTCAGCAAGTACCTCTGACAGCCAGCCTCTTTCAACCAGATCGGCTCTTTTCGCGGCGTCTGGGTTTGTAACCGTGCGCCATTCGCTCGGCAGACACGCCGTTAGAATGAGAGAGACAAAGACGATGGAAAGAAGGCGCGCCATATCCGCATAATTAGGCCGTGCGGGGGAAGTTCAATGGCAATCAGATACGCCCAGCTTCTGTGCGCACCCAGGCCGCGCCGCACGCCTTTGCGAGCTCTCGGACCCGCAAAATGTAGCTTTGTCGCTCGGTCACCGAGATCACGCCACGCGCGTCCAAGAGGTTGAAAATGTGACTGGCCTTGATCGTCTGATCATAGGCCGGGAGCACAATCTGATGGTTCGCGTCGGGTTCCTTCGGTTCCCCGGCCGCCAAGAGCGCTTGGCATTCGGCTTCGGCATCCTCAAAGTGCCGAACAAGCATTTCCGTGGAGGCCTGTTCAAAATTGTGCCGTGAATATTCCTGCTCGGCTTGCAAGAAGACGTCGCCATAGGTGACTTTCGCGTCGCCTTCGAGACCATTGAAGTTGAGATCGTAAACGTTCTCAATGCCTTGGACATACATCGCGATGCGTTCGAGCCCGTAGGTCAACTCGCCTGAAACCGGTGCGCAATCGATCCCACAGACCTGCTGGAAATAGGTGAACTGCGAGACTTCCATGCCGTCGCACCAGCATTCCCATCCAAGTCCCCAAGCGCCGAGCGTGGGGCTTTCCCAATCATCCTCGACAAAGCGGATATCATGCAGCAACGGATCAAGACCGATCGCGTAAAGCGACTTCAGATAAAGATCCTGAAGGTCCTCCGGCGACGGCTTCAGGATCACCTGGTATTGGTAATAATGCTGCAAACGGTTGGGATTTTCGCCATAGCGCCCGTCGCCCGGCCGTCTTGACGGTTGAACATAGGCCGCGTTCCACGGCTTTGGCCCGAGCGAACGGAGCGTCGTTGCCGGATGAAACGTGCCCGCACCGACTTCCATGTCGTAGGGCTGAAGAATGACGCAGCCATATTGCGCCCAAAACTCGTGAAGCGTGAGGATAAGCCCCTGAAAGGAGCGGGTCGGATCGTTTGGGTTCAGCTTTGTCTTGGTTGCTGGGTCAGCCATGGTCTAGCGCTTAAGCTCAGGTGAGTATTGAGACCCGCGTAGAGGGCCGCTGCAGGGAAATCAAGCGGCGTTGATGGTGACGAGCTCCTGGATTGGCTTTTCCCGAGGACCGTCGCCGGTCTCGTGCTCGATTGTCTTGAAGTGCCGATCACTCTCTTCTTCGAGGAGCGCAAGGAATTCGTCCGCTGGCATAGGACGCGCGAAATGATAACCTTGCGCTTCGTCGACGCCGAGCGATTGAAGGGCTTCAGCCTGCTCCGGCCGTTCAACGCCTTCCGCCACGACCCGCATGCCGTAGTCGCGGGCGACCTGAACCAAAAGCTCAATCATCGACCGCGTTCTTGGATCGGTGTCGATCATGTCGATGAACAATTTGTCGATCTTCAGAATGTCCGCGCCACAGAACTGAAGAAGCGCGAGGCCATTCTGACCGGTACCAATATCATCAATGGCAACGCGCACGCCTCGCGTGTGGAGATCGGACAGGCGCATGCGCATTTCTTCAATGGTTTCAAGCGATTGTCGCTCGGTGAGTTCGACAACGATGCTCTTGCGCGAAATCTCATGCCGCTCGGCAAGGGTAATGAACCGGTCCGCGAAGCCCTCCCGCTGGAGTTGGCGCGGTGAGACATTGAAATTAATCTTAAACCCGTCACGATCCTGGATGGACGGCCCAATGAGGCTGCCGGTGTCGCGAACGAGCTTGGCGGTCAGAGGGCAGGCAAGACCGGTGAGTTCAGCAAGCGGGATAAATTGACCAGGGGAAATTTGAGTGCCGTCTGGTTTAATCCAGCGAGCAAGGACTTCACAGCCGACGATCGCGCCGGTTTTGAGAGAAACGATCGGTTGGAAGTGCGGTTTGATATGGCCCTGTTCTATTGCTGCCCTCAGCGTATCGGTTTCGGTTGGCTTTTTGACCAGAGCGCGAGCAGAGGCCAACCCTGCTAAAATGGCTGTCACCGCCAGCGCCAACTGAATAGGAATAAGCACGCCGTCATAGACGCTTAGAATTGCGTTCGAGTTGGCGGTCATAGTTGCAATGACCGGATACCGATCGGACCGTGCCTCAAACGTTATGCTGTTCTCAGTGACGGTGTTCGAGGAAGCTTTCGGTTCATAGGACGCGAATTGATCACCATTCGCGAGCGCTAAGGAAACGGTTGCTGTATCGCGTATGTTCGGCGGCAGCATGTCGAAGATGAGATATTCCTTGCTCATCATTGCCAGCATGAATTTTCCGGGTACCAATTCACGAAAGACGCCAAGGCCTCGCCAATCGGCCTCCGACAACACGCTCAGGCTGAAACTTTCATTTCGTGCAGACGCGCCGGAATTGAGTGCATTTTTGAGGTTGAGAGGGCCGGTTTCAATTTCTTGAAACGCGCGACAACTCGTTTCTCCGTTGAGGATGTGGAGGTCCTTCACCGCGCCATCGGCATAGACTGCGCCCTGAAGAGCTTCGACGGTCGTCAGGCTACAACTGGTATGGCCGGCTGCCATCAACTCGATTTGGGTCATCACGACTTTGTCGATCGCATAATTGCTGCGCTCGACCATCGTCTCCACGAGACCGTTGAGTTGATGTTTTGCCCAGGTGAACTTAGCGGACCAGAGGAGCGCGTTTGCAGCGGCGAATGCGAAGACAGCAGTGAATGCTGCGATCGTCACAAATGCGACTTTCCGTTTGTTTTCGTCGCTTAAAGTGTCCACACGCGTCATGACCGATCCCGGAGTATGGCTTGCCCTCCGGGTGCTCCAATTTTGTTCTGCTGAATGAAACGAAACCCGGAAAACGAAAAACAACGCCTTAATTCTGTGTTTCGATTGTCCCGGTGGTTAATGAAATCGCCCATGGCTGACCGCTAAAGAAACGAAAAGCTTAGTCATGTGATGATCAGCACAGCCAATACGTGCAGTATCGTTACGTCATACGCTCAAAGCTATCTTTTCGATGTGGGAGGTCGTGTGATGCGTGTCTTGTTTGCCGTTTTGTTTTTCGTCATTCCTGGCGCTGTCGGTGCGCAATCGCCAAGCTACTCTTGTTCTGGAAACCTCAACCCCACAGAACGAACGATCTGCAGAAACACGACGCTTGCTCAATTGGATGTCGCGATGGCGAACCGCTTCTACGCGCTCCGCGACCGGCTGAACCGTTCAGATGCGGGCCGTCTTCGCGCTGAGCAGGATCGCTGGCGGGGTGCGCGAGACCGTTGCGATACCGATGCGGCATGCGTCGGCTCGCTCTATGGGCAACGAATTGCCGAACTGCGCGACTGGGGCCGCGTGAGAAATCCTACTCCTGCACCGCAGCCGCAATCGGAGGTGGAACGCATACCGGAAATCGTCATTCTTCCCGACGGCACGATGGAAAAGCCAGGCCCTGAAGGCAGCACCTATCAGCGCAGTCCAAGTGGTGAGGTGACAACGATTTGGCCAGATGGGTCGCGAACCCGGTCACTGTTCTACACGAATGTGCCGTATGCCGGGCTACCGCAATTGACGTCAAACTATCAGCCCTGGATGGACAGCTTGACCGGCAGCCTTATCGGGATTCTGGGCAATATCCTGACCGAAGAGGAATTCGCAGTTTACCAGGCGAATGAGTCAGGCACGGTGCGTAACGATTACGAGCTTCTCGATTGGCGTCTGCGCGCGATCAATTTCCTCACAAGCGAGAGCAGTTGGTGATGCGCGCGCTGACGATCCTCATCTCGCTGCTGTTCGTAGGTCACGTCTGGTCTCAAGATATTGGCGTCCAGCCGCATGACCTTCCGCGTCTGACGCCGACGGACGCCGCTCGGGAGACTGTTCCCGCTAATGACGGGCGACTTGCGCAAAGCCAGGATCAGTCACCTGAACGCGTCGGACCACTGTTAGATGCGCTCGAAAATGGTGACCCTGTCCTCCCAAACGTTTCTTCGTCTGAGCAAACGCCGGAGCCGCAGGGGAATGCGGAAAGCGATGAACTCTTTCCAGATGTGGCGCCCGACGGCGTGCTCGATGCGGACGGGCTGCAGGCGCAGCGCGACGCATTTCGCGGCTATTATCAATACAGAATTGACGGATATGCCCACCGCGGCGCCGTCTTCCGATGGCAGCTCCAATCGGGTCAGATAATCTTTGGGCTCGTCATCATCATCGTTGCACTTGGCATGTACTTCTCGTGGACGCAGTTTCACCATGGGTTGCAGCGTGGGAAGGACGTCGAGGCGTCGACCGTCGAAATATCCGTTGGGTCCGGGATCAAGGTCACGTCCCCGGTTCTTGGCGTGATCATCCTCGCGTTATCGCTCGGGTTTTTCTACCTGTATCTCGTGCACGTCTACCCGATTGAAGAGATCTTCTAGCTAGGGGTCCTAACCCTAGGCAAACGCATGTCACGTGCACGTGTCATTGCAAAATTCAAACCTGGCGGTATTGTCTCGGAGAGCGCTGGCGGAGCGCTTGACTTGATCATTGAGGCCGAGAAGGAACAATCCTCAGGAGCCTCAGTCATGCGTATCCCAATGACAATCGCTGCAATTGCACTCGCGGCCTTCATCGCACAGCCTGGCAGTTCAGCACTCGCATCCGAAGCGACAGAGACCGCCGGGTCGGTCGCAATGCACGCGTCCGGAAAGCACTACTCGCGAAAACACCATCGGCACCATGGACGCTTCGGCCACACTCACTTTCACAAGCATCCGGGCCACGGCCATTCGCATAAAAGGCGCTATAAGAAGCGGAAATCATTCAGCCTGCCGCGCCTAAAAGCGCCAAAGGTCCGGGGAAAGCACGTGCAGCGGGTGCGCGGCTTCGGTCATTATCGCGGCCATCGGTTCATTTATGGCGGCTACTCCTGGTACGGCATCTCAGCCCACGAGGCTCCGCATAACCACTACTGCCACATCGTCCACATCAAATATAAAGGGCATGTCGGTCCGGCCGTGTCTTGCCATAAGCCGAAACGTCTTCACGGCGTTCGATTCGTGGCTGCCGACTTACACTGAGGAGCGGCTGGCGCTACGGCTGCAGGCCGTAGCGCGACCATAATGACCGCGCTTCAAGCGTTGAGACCCAGTCCTCGGCAGATACACCGAGCATGTCGGGGACTGTGCCCTCAACACCGCCACCAACCGGCAGTCGTGACAGACCGAACCCGCGCTTTTGCTGGATCGGCCGCATGATCGCATCGTCACCGAAGCGCTCTTTGATGTCGGTGTAAGCGTCGCCGATTTTGTCGACAAGACCGAGCGGCAGCGCCTGGTTCGCTGTCCAAAACTCGCCGTTGAACATGTCCTTGTCGGCGCCGGTGATCACCTCAGATCGCCGGTCCTTTACGAGGTCGATAAAGGTCTGGTGCATGTCACGCTGGATCGCACGGAGCCGTCGAATGTCGTCTGGTTTTTCCGGCGAGAAGGGATCAAGCGTCATCTTCTTCGTGCCCGCGGTGTAGACGCGACGGTCAATCCCGAGTTTTTCGATGGCCTTCTCAAAGCCGAAACTCGCGGAAATCACGCCGATCGATCCAACGATCGAAGATGCGTCCGCAATCACTTCGTCACCGGCGCAGGCGAGCATGTAGCC
This sequence comes from Pseudomonadota bacterium, assembly GCA_039026395.1. Taxonomy (GTDB): domain Bacteria; phylum Pseudomonadota; class Alphaproteobacteria; order Rhizobiales; family JAKSCL01; genus JBCCMK01. The sequence continues at coordinate 16,923 of JBCCMK010000033.1, forward strand.
ACCGGATGCCGCCACGTCCTCGATATAGACCAGGACGGACTTTTTCTTTTCCTCGGCGAGCGCCCGGATGCGTTTGAAGATCAGCATGGATTGCACCGGAGAACCGCCCGGAGAATTCACAAAGAGCGCAACGGCAGGCGCGCTTTTGGCGTTGAAGGCGCGCTCGAGCGGTTCAGCCGCGGTCGCAAGTGAGAGCCCGGGTCTAAATGCTGATCCTGACATGCCGATTGCGCCTGTCAGGCGGACGACTGGAATGATCGTCGCGTTTGATTTGAGCCGTTTTGGCAGAATTGGGTTCAGGAAGTCGGGAAGCTTGGGCATTGAGACGTCTTTGGGTTCATCGGTTCACCCCGCTATGTGGCGGATCAAAACCCAATTGCAATCAATCAAACGACGAGTGGTAAGGCCTCGCCATCCCGAAGAAGCGCGGCAACCGCCTCTGTCTGTTCGCCACCCTTGGTTTCGTGAAGCGCAAGCGGCGGCAATAAGCGCAGTCGTTCCTTGGAACCCGCGCGCCCCGCAACGATGATGCGGTGGGCTGGCGCCCCGCGATAGGGCTGGAGGGGAAGGATCGCCAAATTCCCGAACCGACCTTTCGCCGCGTTTAAAACATCGACGAGCGCCTCGGCACGGTGAATTAGCGTCAAAGTCCCGTTCGCTTTGACATGGTGCGCCGCCGCCTTCAGCCAACGTTCCAGCGTATCTGGGCTGGAAACATGAGACCTTCGCTTGATGAGATCGAGAGAGGGTCGAACTGTCCCTTCCGTGTAAAATGGCGGGTTCAAGACGATATGGTCCGCAACGTTAGGGAGAAGTCCCGTAGCCTCGCGATCTTTAGCTGAAGCCGTGAGGTCGCATTCTATGACCTTGGCTGAGCGGACATTTGCGTCTTCGAGGTTTAGCCGCGCGAGGTCGAGAAGTGATGGTTCGATATCGACGAGGGTCAGATCGATGTCTGGGAGGCGGGATGCGATCGCGATCCCCGCGCCGCCATTTCCCGCGCCGAAATCCGAAACGCTATCCCCCGGGCTCGCATCGCAGGCCGCAGCGAGCAACATCCCGTCATGGCCAATCCGATGCCCTGATTTCGGTTGCCACAGCTGTAATCGCCCCCCCAAGAACGCGTCTCGGGTCAGATCCTGCTCACGCCAGGAGATCGAGGTCGGCATCGTCCAAAATCCGTCGCGCCTGTGCCGCGTGGTCGTTTCCAACGAGAACCCGACGCGGCAAAATACCAAGGGAACCTTCTATAATGCTCATATGCTCATCGAGAACGAGGGTCTCGATACCAGCGTCATTTAGGAGGGCCGTGGCAAAAGACAGCGTCACAGGGTCATTTGTGCGGAATATTTCTTTCATGGCCCGCGTTCGTCCCCAACCTTTCCCGTAATAACGCACAGTCGCGATCAGATGTGATGCGGCTTGAGCCGATTTACTATTGACACTGCGCCATGACGCCGCTTGTCCCTGTCTGTACATGACATACCCTAACAGGCAACGCGCAACGATAAGTAGCGCAGATATTTGAAGGCTGGGATCAAAAGTGGGTCAAGTCGTAGCGTATCCGTCAGAGGCTGAGACGCCGAACATCGACAAGATTGTTGGCCTCACGGCCAGTGAAATGCAGTCGGTCAACGCGTTGATCCTTTCAAAAGCTGGTTCGGATGTTGAACTCATCCCAGAACTCGCAAGACATCTCATCGATTCTGGAGGCAAGCGCCTTCGACCCATTTTGACGATCGCAGCCGCCCAAATGTGCGGCTATGACGGCGCGGATCACGTGAAATTGGCAGCCTCTGTGGAATTTATGCACACGGCCACGTTGCTTCACGATGACGTTGTTGATGAAAGTGACCTCAGACGCGGTAAAAAAGCCGCTCGGATGATCTGGGGCAACCAGGCGAGCGTGCTCGTTGGTGACTATCTTCTCGGTCAGGCTTTCCGGATGATGGTCGAAGTTGGCTCTCTCGGGTGCCTTGATGTGCTCTCGAGTGCAGCGACCGTGATCGCTGAGGGCGAGGTTATGCAGCTGCAAACGGCGCAGCGCATGGCGACGACGGAGGATGAATACCTCGCGGTCATTCGCTCCAAAACGGCTGAGCTGTTCGCGGCAGCCGCGGAAGTTGGCCCGGTCCTGACGGATAAATCTTCTGAGGAGCGCTCAAGCCTTCGCGCCTATGGCATGAACCTCGGGATCGCGTTTCAGCTCATTGACGATGCTCTCGACTATTCAGGGAAACAGCGACTTCTGGGCAAGAATGTCGGCGACGACCTTCGCGAGGGAAAAGTCACCTTGCCCGTACTCTTTGCATATCGTCGTGGCGACGATGATGAGCGGGCGTTTTGGCGGCGCGTGATTGAGGCGCGCGAGGTGAATGACGGCGATCTCGATCATGCGATCAATCTCTTGACCCGTCACAATGCCTTAGAAGACACGGTCACCCGCGCCCGACACTATGGCGATATGGCGCTCGATGCTTTGGCGATCTTCCCAGATAGCGAGCACAAGGCGTCGCTCAGAGACGTTATCGCGTTCTGCGTCCACCGGGCGAACTAAACAGATTTTCTCGGTTCGCATGACGGCAGCGTCACGAGGCATCTACGCGTTCGGCGAAGAGCGTGATTTCTCCACGCGTTCTTGGCGTGGAACGTTCTAGAGCCCTTTTGCCGACGGATTGCCGCGCCAATCGGCAAGCAGAATTGACCCCGTGCCCGTCAAAAGGGCTCTAGTCAGCGTTTTGGATCGTCGGCTGCCGACGCAGGAACCGTGTCGACACCACCCACCAGGCAGGGTGGGCTGCACTTAGTCGGTTTGCAGCTGCAGTTGCGTGCCGCTGTTCATCAAAGAGCCCGAAACACGTCGCGCCAGACCCTGACATCCGCGCAAATCGGCAGCCATCTTCCGACCTCAACGCCTTCAATGCGTCGTTTATTGCCGGCGCAAATGAGATTGCCGGCGCTTCCAGCCCGTTTTCTTCGTGCTCAAGGTAGCTGACGAGTTCAGCGAGGCTCGAATACTGAGGCGCACTGAGGGCGGGTCGTTCCCGATCCGTCAAAGCACCGTAGATCTCTGCCGTTGAAACCGATATGCCTGGGTTCACTAAAACCATTGCACATTTCGGCAGTGGCGGGGCAGGAGCGAGCTTTTCACCGATGCCCCGAGCCCGCAACGTCTCCGATACAAGGCACATCGGCCCATCAGAGCCTGCTGCCTCGCATGCTTCAAGGAGATGCCGCTCTGCCTGCCAAAACCTGGCGAGCAGTCTGACGGTAGCTGCCGCATCCGCCGAGCCACCGCCCAGCCCTGACGCGACAGGGAGGTTTTTCGTAATCTGAATGTGTGCAGTCGGGCTCCAAACCTGTGTAAGGTCCGCGAGCGCGCGCGCAGACACCAGCGCAAGGTTTCTATCATCTGTTGGGACATCGGAGGCGAACGGACCGTCTACAGAAACAGACAGCGTCTCTGCCGCCCGAACCGTCACTTTGTCGCCGATTGCAGCAAAGCCAATAAGGCTATCGATCAGATGGTAGCCGTCCGATCTTTGCCCCGTAATTGAAAGCGCAAGATTGACCTTCGCAGCCGCGAGGCATGTGAGCCCTGACGCCCCCAGTCCGTGGCCAGATAGACCGAAGTTGGAAGACCCAACACCGCCACTAGCCGTCTTGGTCATCTCCGCGGTCGAGTGGCGCCGCATCACCAATCAAGCCGTTCTCTAGTTTCACCAAAATCTTTTCGAGTTCGTCTGGTTCGGGGTCCAGATCGCGCGCATGGCTCCATTTGAACCGCGCTTCGAGGAACCTGCCGACCTTCCAGTAGGCATCGCCCAGGTGATCGTTGATGATCGGGTCTTGTGGTCGAAGCTCGACGGCCCGTTCCAAGTGTTTGACCGCATTCTCATATTCGCCAAGACGATAATAAGCCCAGCCGAGTGAATCGACGATATAGCCGTCATTTGGTCGTTCGCGAACAGCCTTGCGGATCATCTCCATTCCCTCGTCAAGGTTCAGGCCCTGATCGATCCAGGAATAGCCAAGATAGTTCAGAACGAGCGGATGGTCCGGCGACAGGGTCAAGGCTTGCTGGAGGTCGACTTCAGCCAAAGGCCAGCGTTTTGCCCGCTCATAGGCAATGCCGCGGTAGTAGTAGAGCGTCCAATAGCGAACGTCAGGCTTTGGAAGCTGCGATATGGCAAGCGTGTAGGTCTCGTAGGATTCGGTGTAGCGCTCGCGGGCCCTGAAGATGTTGCCAAGCGCAATGATGGCTTCGAAATCATCAGGCCGGTCAGTGATCAGAGGTTGGAGGATGCTGACCGCCTCATCGGTCCGTTCGAGGGCGTCGAGATTGAGGGCACGCTTAATCTCTGAGGCGCGCTTCAGCGGCGACTCCAGCGGGATCCGTTCGTAGGCATCGATGGCGTCTTGATATTTTTCGAGCCGCTCGAACGTGTCGGCGAGCGTAACAAGCGCGAGTGGTTGGTTTTCCTGCACTGAAAGGGCCAGTTGGAGATAGAGGATTGAGAGATCCTCGCTTCCCTCACGACCGAGCGCCATGCCGATGGCCATCATGACTTCGCCAGCGCCTGATGCTGCGTCCGAGACCATGCGTTCGATCGGTTCACCGGCCTCGATCGCTTCGCGCAGCACGACCATGTCTGGCTGATTGGGAACAACGCGGTCAAACGCGTTCAATACTTCCAGCGCTTCGTCGGTCCGCCCGGCGCGTGCAGCAAGTCGCGCTTTCGATTCGATGATCCGGACGGTTGAGCTTTCCATCTCGTAGGCTGACTGGATCGATGCTTCGGCCGCTTCCGCGTCTTCCAAAACGTCGAGCATGAGGCCGCGCGAGAAGTGTTTGAAGAAGGCGTACCATTCCGGTCCTTGAAGCCGATCGACAGCATTGAGGGCTTCTTCTTTCTTCCCTTGTCCTGCAAGCGCCCAGGATTCAATCAGGCCCGCTGTAAGGTCAGCCAGGGTCCCAGACTGGACAGCTTGCATGTGCCGTTGAACCGCCGTGAATTCGCGAGCCCTGAGATCTCGGAGGGCGAGTGCGAAACGTGCCGTTCTGTTCGACGGTCGATCAACGATCAGGTCTTCAGCATAGCCTTGCGCCAATTCAAGGCGGCCATCGGCGAGCGTTGCCAGCATGGCGCGCTCAATGAGGTACGGATTGCTCGGATCGTCTTCGAGCGCGCGAATGAAGAAGTCGGCAGCCGCATGATTGTCGCGTGCACCGCCGGCGATCAAAGCCGCAAGGTAGTTGCCCGACAGCGTAGAGCGTTCATCGAAGATATCAGTAACTGGCGTTTCTGTGGCTTTTGACGGCGTCGCAAGGACGGCTGCCGCGATGAGCGCAGATGCGCAAACCGCCAAGGCCTGCAGTTTAAATGTCTTCGAGATCGTTTGTGTCATTCGCGTTAGACCGTGTCCGCTCAATTGTGTCCGTGGAACATATTTGTTCCTTCTCACTCAACCGCAACGCCCCTTGCACCATATTACGCATGCCGCCGCGGATACACCAACGGATAAAAAAGGTATCCGATTAACGGATCTAAAATACGCTTTTTTCACACCGTCACAGGCAGCATTGAAATGCGACCGCCGGAAAAAACTCTGGACACGGGTAAGCATTCATTGCGTCTGCTGTCCGTAACAAGGCAAGTGGCGTCGACGAGACGTTGGGTGAAGTCGCTTATGGTCTATGCAATTTGGTTCATCGTGTGCGTCGCGCTCGGCGTGATGGGCGGGCTTTACTCCGGGCTTTGGGGCGGCCTTGGCATGCTCATCTTGGGCATTCCGCTCTACTTTGCGGGTCCGTCAAAATTCCGCAGCATCGTACCGGAGCGGCCAGCGATCATTGGTGCAATTTTGCTTTTTGCAGCCAGTGCAACGATCCTGCCGATCGGGCTATCGCTCGGCTTTCTGACGCCTTGAAGCCGTACGAGGCACCGAAGACTGTCGATGCCCTTCGCGGAGGCGGAAAGGCCGCAATCGCAAGATTGCTTTCGGCTCTCGAGCAAGACGCCGATACCCACGCGCTCCTCTTGGATAGCGCCTACAACTCACCGAAAGGCCGGGTCATAGGGCTTACCGGACCTCCCGGTGTTGGTAAATCGAGCCTCATTCAAAGCATGATTGGCGGTTTCCGCGCGAAGAATGAGACCGTGGCCGTGCTTGCCGTTGATCCAACGTCGCAGCGCACGGGTGGCGCTCTCCTCGGCGACCGCACGCGTTTAAAGTCAGACCCTGAAGATGACGGGATTTTTGTTCGCTCGATGGCGGCGGGGAATAGGCTAGGCGGTTTGTCTGACGCAGCGTTTGCAGCCTCGATCGTGCTTCGCGCCACCTTCGACTGGATTATCGTCGAGAGTGTCGGTGTCGGCCAGTCAGAGTCTGACGTTGCGCATCTCGCTGATATTGCGGTTCTATGCATTCAGCCGGGTTCGGGCGATAGCCTCCAATTTATGAAGGCGGGCATCATGGAAATTCCTGACATCATTCTCGTGACCAAGGCGGATTTCGGCGCCGCCGCAAAACGCACCGTCGCTGATGTGGAAGGGGCTCTGTCCCTCGGCGCTAGTGGCCGTGCACCGGTGATCGCCATTTCATCATCGACCGGGACAGGGATATCTGAGTTTTTGGAAACGCTCAGCCAGAAACCAGCAGCAAGCTCGATCAGGCGCGATGAAATGACCGACATGTGGATGAAATCCGTGATCGCTCGCAGTTTTGGCGCATTTGGGCTTCACTTGGTGGCTGATAGTAATTTCAACACTCTGGATAAACAGCCATTCCAATCCGATGTCGAACGGCGCCGCTCCCTCCTCAAAACCCTTACGGGTCGATCTCACCAATAATGAAATCTGGTCGCAAAGCCCTGCTGTTGCCTACGAGTGACAGGCAATGGTGTGGTCCATGGCCGCTCAGGCTTGCGACAAATTACACTTAAGGAAGTTTCAACGTTTTCCGATGCTTAATAGACATTGAAGGTCAGGGATGACACTTGACCATGTTTGGATCATCGTGGCACACCAGAAGTCTGGTGGGGGCCACGCCAACGTCGATCATGCATCCGCGAGTCGGATGGCGTATAGGTGTTTGTGAGTTACGCATGCGTGAAATTGGCAAATCCCCGAATGTTCCCTGGACCGCAAAGTATGTGACGCCAGTCGCTGCGAGCGCCGGGTTTTTCTTCACCTTCACAGCGACCATAGGGCTGCAGGACGCGTCTGCGATCTTCACCACCGGCCTGGATCGCACCGAACGGTTTGAGATCACGACGGCAGCGCTTTCAAAGATCCAAAACGCAGCATCGTTAGAGGCTTTGGCGCCAGCGCCTAGCCCCGTCGGTGTCGAACTTGCTGCGGTAACGCCAGCAAATGACGTCGCGGTGATCACAGATAGCGCGACAGCAGATGACGCGACTAAACTTGCAGAACGCCTCGGTCTTCGCCTGCCTGCAGCGATTGCAAAAGGCGACAGATTGATTTCGATCGCGGACATCGAAAGCGAAGTCCGCGAAGTCTCCGAAACGCTCGGCACGCAAGCCGTAGCGGTCGTCTACCCCACATCCAATGCCGCCGATAAGAGCGACCCCATCGTCACAGGGTCTATCCCGACGGCATCTGTTGGCGATCGCTTCGAGAGCCATTGGCCCGTTCGATCGGACCTTGCGTCCTACGCCTCGATCGCGACCGACGAAACGTTCTACACGATTGACGATGCTCAAATCGGTTTCGGCATCACGACTGGCGCGATGCCAATGAGCATCGAAAAGACCGTGATGCGCGAAGGCCTTGTCCTTGATGAGGGTCACCGCTTCGAAACCGATGCGAACGCTATCCGCACAGCGCAAACTCGGGTTCGTGGCGCGCTCCTTGCGTCGCTCCCTGCGCCTGATCAGGACGACATTCAGGGCGATTTCGAAGTAATCCAGGTGGCCATGCCGATCCCTCGGGATATGCCGTCGCAAGACAATCTTGTGCAACTTGCGCTCGCGACACCGCAGCCGATTGCTCCGCCTGCAGCACTTCGTGAGGCGGTCAACATCGCAACGGATGCGGATGAAGACTTTGCTCCACTGCCAAATGTTCTACCGAAGGCGGTCTATGCCGCGCTTCTCCCACGGCCAAAGGTTCCAGAGAACATCGCTCGCGCTGAGAAAGCCATTGCGAGCCTTGGATCGAGCGGCAACGCGCTGAAGGATTGGAAGCGCGGTGGCAATCCGGATCGCAGCAAGCGGCTTCGTCTTTCTCGCGCGCAGCGCCATTGCCTTGCAGAAGCGATTTACTTTGAAGCGCGCGGTGAATCCCGCGCTGGGCAAAAGGCAGTCGCACAGGTCGTGGTCAACAGGATGAAGTCCAAGCATTGGCCGAACACAATCTGCGGCGTGGTCTACCAAAACAAACATTGGCGTAACCGCTGTCAGTTCTCATTTGCCTGCGATGGAAAGCGTGAAATCATCACCGAGAAGAAGCCTTGGGCGGTGGCGAAAGAGATCGCGCAGCAATTCTCCGACGGTTACGTCTACACGCCCGTCAAGCGTGCCACGCACTATCACGCGACCTATGTTCGCCCTCGCTGGGCTCGGTACTTTAACCGCATCGATCGCGTCGGAACACACATCTTCTACCGCTCTCGTACGGGTGGCTGGTCCTAAGCCACCGTCGTGACGTGACAGTCTTCACTGTGCAGTCAAAAAGGCTCGGTGCTTCGGTACCGGGCCTTTTTCTGTTGTCAGGACGCGGATATTGATCGTCATCTCTGGGGCGGAGCGTCTATAACGCGCCTATGTCATATGCGACGCGCGTGATGCGCGATCTCGATCGGTGGGCCGCTGTTGGCCTTGTTTCGTTTGATGATCGCGATGCACTTGAAACAGACCTCAAGAACCAAAAGCCGCGTATTACGGTTGCTGCTGCCGCCTTTACGCTCGGCATTATTCTGGTCGGCTTCGCGGCGATAACGTTCGTTGCAGCAAATTGGTCCGTCATCCCGCGTGTCGCGCGGCTCGTCACTTTGGTCTCGGCGTTTTCTGCGGCTTACATCCTTGCCGGATGGCTGATCGCGCGAGGCAAGCCTTGGTTCGGCCAAGCCGCCGCGCTTGGCGGCGTCATCATTTTCGGTGCGAGCATCAACCTCGTCGCGCAAATGTACAACATAAGTGGCGACCCGCCGATGGTCGCGCTCGTCTGGACTGCGGCAGCCATTGTATCCGCGTTCGCGTTTCGCTCGCCCATGAATTTTGGTGCAGCGATTTTGCTTGCCGCGCTTTGGGGTGGCTGGCGCATGGTGGCGATTGAGGGGATGGAATGGACGCTTCCGCTCCTGCTCGTGGGGCTCGCCGTTCTCGCACGATTTAAAGGGTGGCTTGGCTGGGCCTCCATCCCGCTCCTCCTGATCATGATTGTGTGGTCCGTGATCGTTGCTGGGATCCATGAAGAGCGAGGCGGCTTGGTCTTTGGTGCGTTAATCGGTGGTGTAGTCGCAGTTTTGTGCGGAATTCTTGCGCAGAATGACGGAATGAAGCTCGATCGGCGCGTGTGGCGCGCGGCGACAGCGGCTTTCATTGTCGCTTTTACCTGCCTCTTTCTCGCGCACATTTTGGAATTCATCGCCTATGAGCCGGATTTCCTTGGGCCGTCCGCTTTTCTGATCTTTGCGGCGACGACAATCGCCGTTTCGGTTTTGGCTGTGGCCGCAGGCGTCGCCTATGACGTGCCGCATCTCGTTTGGGTGGGCTATGTCGCCTTCGCCGTGGAAGCGGTCGCGCTTTACTTCAAGACCGTTGGGACCCTCCTCGAGACGTCCGCATTCTTTTTGCTCGCGGGACTGCTGATCATCGTGATCGCGGTGGGTGCGGCGCCGCTCAGGCGTTTCCTCATAAAACGCGCAAAAGAGGTGCCGTCATGAAGACGTGGCGTGCTGCCCTCGGCGTTCTTGTCGTGATTGCCTTCAATGTCGGTATCCTTGGCTGGATGATCGGCGAGCGTGTTTTGATCCTGCGCGACGGCATCGAAGTTACGCTCGAGACTGAGCCCGTCGATCCACGCAGTCTCTTTCGGGGGGACTTCGTTATTCTCCGCTACCCGATCTCGACCGTGTCGCGGTCCGTCATTGGCATCGATGTGGACGTGGACGACGGCGAAACGGTTTACGTCAAAGTCGATGCGGAAGGGACGCCAAGCGGTTTCTTCCTTGAGACTCCGCCGGTCTCGGATGCGCCATTCATGCGCGGAATGTCGGGCGGCTGGGGTGCCGGGTTGCGCGTGAAATACGGCATTGAGCAGTATTTCGTGGAGGAGGGCACCGGCCGCGCGCTTGAAGACCTCACCGGCACCGACCGTTTGAAAGTCGTGGTCGCGGTCCATCCAGCAAGCGGCAAAACCATGATCAAAGCGCTTGAGATCGACGGCGAGAGACGCCTCGTCGAGCCGCTTTTGTGACACCTCACATGAAGAAATCTGATCTGACGCATTCGTAGAATTCGCTTTTCTGCCACCCGGCGTATCGCTAGCCTCTCGTCGGGGAGGGCTCTCGTCATGTCCACGCAACAGCGCGCTGCAGCGGTTTCAATTCCAATCATCATCGCTTGCGGATGTATGATTGCGATCCTCTCCTTTGGCCCGCGCTCGGCGTTCGGGCTCTTTCAGACGGATCTTGTTGAGGCACGCGGCTGGTCCCGCGAGATATTCTCGCTCGCCTTTGCCATTCAAAACTTGATGTGGGGGGCGGGACAGCCGTTTGCGGGTATCATGGCTGATCGCTATGGCACGGCCCGCGTTTTGTCATTTGGCGCAGTGCTTTATGCGGTGGGCTTCGCGCTCTCCGCCTATGCGGAACTGCCCGTCCTCTTTCATATCGCAGCCGGTGTGATGTGCGGGCTCGGTATGGCGGCGGCTTCGTTTTCCATCGTATTGGCGGCATTTGGCCGAGCCGTGACGCCTGAAAAGCGCTCGATCGCGTTCGGAGTGGGCACCGCGGCGGGTTCGCTCGGCCAATTCATCTTCGCACCGCTCGGCGTCGCTCTTATCGCGTCTTATGGCTGGCAGCACTCGCTCGTCGTGATGGGCCTTCTGATTCTGTTGGTCATTCCTCTTTCCTACGCGCTCAGAGGAAAGGGTGCCGCGCAGGCCCCCGACGAGCCGGACCAATCCGTGAAGCAAGCGCTCGCGCAAGCTTTTGGCCATCGCTCCTATGTGCTTTTGGTCATTGGCTTTTTCGTCTGCGGGTTCCAGGTCGCCTTTATCACTGCGCACTTGCCGGCCTTCATCACGGATAATGGGATATCGCCCGCCTTTGGCGGCTATGCCCTCGCTGCCATCGGTCTCTTCAATATCATCGGGTCACTTGCAGCGGGCGCGCTCGGAAACCGATATCCGAAGCAATATTCGCTCGCCTTCATTTACATCGCGCGGTCGGTGGCAACTGTTGTTTTCCTGAGCCTGCCCATCACGGCTGCTTCCATCATGGTTTTCGCCTCGGTCATGGGCCTCTTATGGCTCTCGACCGTGCCGCTCACGTCCGGTTTGGTCGCGGTCATGTTTGGCCCGCGCTACATGGCAACGCTCTTTGGGTTCGTCTTCTTTTCGCACCAGATCGGCTCATTCCTTGGCGTTTGGCTCGGTGGGCGTCTCTACGACACGACCGGCAGCTATGACCTCACATGGTGGATTTCGATCGCGCTTGGCATTGCGGCTGCGATCGTGCATTGGCCGATCAAAGACGCACCTGCGCCGGCCGTTGCGCGCCCCGCCTGAGCCCCTTTTTGAGCCTGAATTTCAGACGTTTGGCAGATAGCCCTGATCCATATCATCGCGGCGCTTGCAAAGCCTGACCTGCGCGGCTACTCCGGTGCATCTTTTTGGGAGAAGCGAGCCGATGGCTGGGTTTAAAGCAGTACTGATCGAAAAAACCGATGACGGGCAATCCATTGGGTTCAAGGACCTGACCGAGGCCGACTTGATGGATGGAGACGTGACGGTTCGCGTCAGCCATTCAACGATCAACTACAAGGATGGCCTTGCCGTCACGGGCAAAGCGCCGGTCGTGCGCCGCTGGCCTATGGTGCCTGGTATTGACTTTGCGGGCGTCGTTGAAAGCTCCACGCACGCCGATTGGAAAGCGGGCGATGCCGTGCTCTTAAACGGTTGGGGCACGGGCGAGACCCACCTCGGCGCTTACGCCGAAGTCAGCCGTGTGCCGGGTGATTGGCTGGTTCGAATTCCGCAAACGATGACTGCGGCGCAAACGATGGCCGTTGGCACAGCGGGCTACACGGCGATGCTTTGCGTGATGGCGCTTGAAGAACAGGGGCTGACGCCTGAAAGCGGTCCCATTCTCGTGACGGGCGCTGCGGGCGGGGTTGGCTCGGTCGCGATCGCAATCCTGTCAAAACTTGGCTTTGAGGTCATCGCGTCAACCGGACGCGAATCCGAGCATGACTATCTGAACGGCATCGGTGCCGCGATGATCATCGACCGCAACGAGCTGTCCGAAAAGGGCCGCCCGCTTGGCAAAGAGCGGTGGGCGGGCGCCGTTGATGCGGTCGGTTCGACAACGCTCGCAAACGTGCTTGCTCAAACGAAATATGGTGGCGCGGTCGCCGCCTGTGGTCTGGCACAAGGCATGGATCTGCCCTCGACCGTGATGCCCTTCATCCTGCGCGGTGTCACGCTCTGCGGTGTTGATAGCGTGATGGTCCCGCGCCCCCGGCGCGAAGCTGCATGGGCGAGGATCGCAACTGACCTCGATCTTGCAAAACTCGACGCGATGACCACGACGATCCCGTTCGACAACGTCATCGAAACAGCGGGCACAATCCTGTCCGGCGGCATCCGTGGCCGGACCGTGGTTGAGATCTCGGGCTAACCGCTGATTTCAGGCCGCATGATGATGCACGTGGTGGAGGCGTGAGCGTAAAGCTTTCCGTCTTCACCCTCTAGCCGTCCTTCGGCGGTTGCCGTTCGACCGCCACGATGCACGATCTTACCCTTTGCTGTGTACACGCCGCTGTTCGGTCGGATTGTTCGAACGAAATTCGTCTTCAATTCCAGCGTCGTATAGACTTCGCCTGCTTCAAGGGTTGAATGCACTGCACAGGCAACACAGGAATCGAGGAGCGTCATGGTCCACCCGCCGTGCACCGTCAGCATCGGGTTGAGAAAGGCGTCGGTCGGCGTGCCAGCAAAGTGCACTTCGCCATACGCCAAGTGAGACAGGCTGAAGTTCAGCGTTTTGCCGATCGAGGGCGGGGGCAGCAGCCCCTCGCGAACAGCCTCGAACTGCTGAAGGCCAGTCATTTTTGAAATGTCAGGCATCTTCGATAAGTCAGGTATGCTCATTGCTGCGATCCAATCATCGAAAAGCGCTCAGGATGTGAAGAAGCGGACGGGTTCGCCAGCGGAAGGGGTGACGAGCGCACCCTCCCACATGATCCTTTGCCCGCGCACGATCGTGCCGACCGGCTGACCCTTCACTGTCTTCCCGTCATAGGGCGTCCACTTCGATTTCGATGCGATCCAGTCATTGGTGATCGTCCAGCTCTTTTCTAGATCGACGATCGTGAAGTCGGCGTCATAGCCGGTCGCGATCCGGCCCTTTCCGCGGACGCCAAAGAGCCGCTGCGGCCCGGCGCTTGTCAGGTCGACGAAGCGTTGCAGCGATAGGCGCCCGGCATTCACGTGATCGAGCATGATGGGAACGAGCGTCTGCACGCCGGTCATGCCTGATGGCGTGGCGGGATAGGTGCCTTGCTTCTCGTCTGCCGTGTGCGGTGCGTGGTCAGAGCCGAGCACATCGACGACGCCGAGCCGCAAGCCCTCCCAGATCCCTGCGCGATGCTCACCCTTTCGGACAGGCGGGTTCATTTGCGCAAACGCGCCGAGGCGATCATAGGCGTCCGGCGCCTCAAGCGTCAGGTGGTGCGGCGTGACTTCAACGCTCGCGCATTCCTTGTGCTGAGCAAGCAGCGGCATCTCATCCGCCGTTGAAATATGAAGCACATGGATGCGTTTTTGCGTCTTCTCAGCGAGCGCGATCAACCGCCTCGTGCATTTCAACGCTGCCTCGGCATCGCGCCACACCGGATGTGAATGCGGGTCGCCCTCGACGCGCTCGCCCTTGCGGTCCCTCAGGCGCGGCTCGTCTTCGGAGTGAAACGCGGCACGACGTGAGATTGCGCGCAGGATGGCTTCCACGCCATCATCATCCTCAACGAGCAAATCGCCGGTCGATGACCCCATGAAAACCTTGACGCCCGCGGCACCCGTCGCTCGCTCCAGGTCCGGCAGTTCCTCAACGTTATGATGCGTGCCGCCAACCCAAAACGCATGGTCGCAATGCATCCGATCCTTTGCACGGGATAGCTTGTCTTTGAGTGCTGTGTGGTCGGTCGTGAGCGGGTTGGTATTCGGCATCTCAAACACGCTCGTCACGCCGCCCATGACCGCTGCGCGCGAACCGGATTCAAGGTCTTCCTTGTGCTCGGCCCCTGGCTCTCGGAAGTGGACTTGCGTGTCCATGACGCCCGGCAGAATGTGGAGGCCGGCGCAATCGATTGTTTCGCCGGCACTTGCGGTTGCGAGATCACCGATCGCAGCGATGCGTCCGCCGCTTACGCCAATGTCGCCGGGACCGATGCCGTCATGATTGGCGATTGTTCCGCCTTTAAAAATGGTGTCGAAGAACATCCGCCCCTCACGCGTGTTGCTTGCCAAGTGCCCTTGGCGCCCATAAGTCTGGCGGTGAACCTGCCGCAAATTTCCGAGCGCGCAAAGAGGAGACTATGGCCCGTCCTTCATTTCCACCGACGCGGCTTGCCCGAGGCGTCATTCGGGTTGAAGGGCCGGACGCAAACCATTTGTTGGACAGGATAATTACCTGTCCGATGCCGTCTGTTGGGGGGGCGACGCTCGGTGCTCTTCTCACGCCTCAGGGCAAGATCCTCTTTGAATTCATTCTTTTTACAGACGAAACTGGATTTTGGGTCGACCTCGACGCGGCGATGACCGCTGACTTTTTGAAGCGGATGACGTTTTACAAGCTCCGCGCTGACGTGACCTTGTCTGACCGGAGTGAGACGCACGCGATCATCGCGTCACCGGAGGAGATTGACGGCGCCGTCATCTCGGTCACGGACCCACGACACCCGGACTTGGGCTGGCGGTCCATCGTAGCGACAGAGGCCGCACCATCAATTGAAGACGGTGGTTGGCACGCGCATCGTGTTTCGCTCGGCATCCCTGAAGGTGGTCGCGATTACGCTTTCAGCGACGCCTTTCCTCATGATGTCGGCATCGACGCGCTCGGCGGCGTGGGCTTCACAAAGGGCTGTTTTGTCGGCCAAGAGGTTGTCTCCCGCATGCAGCATCGCGGCACAGCGCGCCGGAGGCCCGTCATTGTATCCGCATCAGGTGAGATCAACTCAGGCGACAGCGTCACAGCCGCAGGAAAACCGATTGGATCCCTCGGCGATGTGGTCGACGGAATAGCGATTGCGATTCTGAGGATCGATCGGCTGGAGCAAGCCCAAGCGAAGGGTGCAACGCCAATGGTCGGTGAAACGCCGGTTGAAGTCACCACACCAGACTGGGCGACTTGGATGCAGGCTGAGGAGACCGCCGAAGACGCGGGTGAAACGAGTGCCAGCGCCTAGCCGTAAACCTGCCAAAATGGTGGCAGAGGGTCGGGCATGGCAACGCATGCTTTCTGGCCGCCGGCTCGATCTTCTTGATCCATCGCCGCTCGACATCGAGATTGAGGATATCGCGCATGGGCTCGCCCGCGTTGCCCGTTGGAATGGCCAGACGCATGGTGACTACATCTTCTCGGTCGCGCAGCATAGTGTTCTCGTCGCTGAGATTTACGCGCTGATGAACACGACCGCCACCAAGACCGATGTGCGCGCGGTTCTCCTTCATGATGCGGCGGAGTATGTGATCGGCGATATGATTTCGCCGTTTAAGGCGGTGATCGGTGAAACCTATAAGAGCGTTGAGGCGCAGCTCCAGTCGGCGATCCACATCCGTTTTGAGCTGGCGGCAAATCTTCCGCCCGCAATTGCGACCTCGATAAAAGCGGCCGATCGCGTCGCAGCATATTATGAGGCGACGCGTCTCGCGGGCTTTGCGGAGACAGAAGCGCGGGCCTTTTTCGGTGCACCGCCGCCCGTTGTCGCGCTGAAATCAGAAGCGCTCGACCTAACGCCGCTACCGGCTGAAGCGGCAAAAAAAGCGTTTCTCAACGCATTTCAAAAAACCAATACGGGCTAAATCATGCTCTACGTCTCAAGTCTTTCGAAGCTCCACGACACGGTCGCGTCCAGTGGTGCATCACACATGCTGACAGTGATCAGCGAGGGAACGCCCGTGGAGCGACCCGAAACAATCAAGGCCGAAAATCATCTCTATTTGGGCTTTCACGACATCACCGAGGAGCTTGAGGGGCATAAGCCACCGATGCGCCATCACGTCGAAGCCATCCTGGAGTTCGGCGAAAAGTGGGGCGAAGAAGCACCGCTTGTCGTGCATTGCTGGGCAGGCATCAGTCGATCGACGGCGTCCGCTTACATGATAGCGTGTGCGTCGCATCCAGAAGCAGATGAGCGGGAGCTGGCGCAAACGCTTCGACGTGCTGCCCCGTCGGCTACCCCAAACATTCGTATGGTTCGCTTTGCAGATGAGGTGCTCGGTCGAAGCGGTCGTATGACCGCTGCCATTGAGGAGATCGGACGAGGCGCCGACGCCTTTGAGGGCACCCCGTTCCGGTATTGGCGGGAAGATTTTTAGACTTCGGTTTTCGGTTATTTCGTAAGGTCTTGGGCGATCATGAGGGCGTTGCGGTCTGGGTCGTAGAAGCTCGCAGTCTTGACCATCCCTTCGATGACCATTGTGTCGCCATCAAACTCAACGCCTTTCGCCTCTAGCGCTGCCCTTGCTGCAGCGATGTCAGCGACGCCGAAAACGGGCAGCGAGTTGCCGGGTGCTGGCTCTGCTTGTTCGCCAAGCCCGAGAGTGACGCCGTCCGTGTTTGTCAAAAGCTCAGACCAGCCATGCTCATCAGCATGGTAGAGGGTTTTGAACCCGAACATCTCCTCATACCATGCGGCGCTTGCGCGACGGTCCCGCACGGCCATCGCGAAAGTGATCGTGCTGTCGGGGTTGATAACGGGCATGACTTGTCTCCA
>JBCCMK010000034.1:0-33339 GCA_039026395.1 Pseudomonadota bacterium
AGACGTCGACCGGCTTCGCCCATCGATCGCTGAAGGCAAGAAAGCCGTCATCGTCGGCGGCGGCTATATCGGCCTCGAAGTGGCCGCCGTCGCGAAATCGCTCGGTCTCGATGTGACCGTGATCGAGACGTTTGACCGGGTGTTGCAGCGGGTGGTGAGCCCCGACATGAGCGATTTTTTCGCCAAAACCCACGCGCTGAAGGGCGTGAAGATTAACGCCGGAGAAGCCGTAACGCGCATTAGCCTTAATCAGGGTTCACGCGTCGTGGAGACGAATTTAAACAATGAGTACCCGGCCGATATCATCTTGATCGCGGTTGGCGCGGTGCCCAACACCGAACTTGCCGAGGCCGCCGGATTGGAGGTCAAGAACGGGATTGTCGTCGACGAGAACGCAAAGACCAGCGCAGGCAACATTTTTGCAGCCGGCGACTGCACATCCTTTTATTCGAGGCTCTATGATCGCCACCTTCGCCTCGAGAGCGTCCAGAACGCGATCGACCAGGCAAAGATCGCGGCACTCACGATCTTGGGCACCGCCGAGACCTATGATCCTGTCCCGTGGTTCTGGTCGGACCAATACGATATCAAACTCCAGATCGCAGGGCTCAGCGACGGCTACGATCAGGCGGATCTGCGCGGCGACCCAGATACGAACGCGTTCGGCATTGTCTATGGCAAGGAAGGGACACTGATCGCGGTTGATACGGTCAATCAACCGCGTGGCCATATGCTGGCCCGCCGCGCGATCGGAAAACCGCTCGCCGACTTTGACTGGCATCCTTGAACCGGTGACACGTGGCAAAAAAGCCTAAAGTAGAGCCCGTCGACCGCGAAACCGCGGTCGCTCTCCTCAAGCGCATGTGGCACGAGTGGCTCAGCCATGATTGGCGGCGAATGCTCGTCGTGTTCGCACTTATGGCCGTTGTGGCTGCCACGACGGGCGCCTATCCGATCCTGATTGAGCGGGCTTACACGCTCTTTGAAGAACGGAATTTCGACGCGATCCTGCTTTTTCCGATCGCCGTCGTTGTCGTTACGGTGGCGAAGGGGCTTGCCTTCTATTTCCAGCAGGTGCTGAGCAATCAGATCGTCAACGATGCGCTTCTTGAGATGCGAAAATCGCTCTTTCGCAAACTCGTCGACGCCGACACCGCGCTGCTGGCCAAACATCCGACCGGCACGTTGATCACGCGGTTTATCTCGGACCTCAATCTGATCTCAAACGCGTTTGGTAAAGTGCTCTCCAACTCGATCCGGGACATTTTGACGGTCATCGGTCTGGTCATCGCCATGTTCTATCTGGATTGGGAGTTGGCACTCGTCGTCCTCGTCGTTTACCCGATCGCCGCGATCCCGATCATTGAGATTGGGAAACGGCTGAGGCGGGTGGCGAAGTCAACCCAAGTGCACATGGGCGATACGACTGCGTTTCTAAATGAGAGCCTCGGCGCGAACCGGTTGATCAAGACGTATGGGCTGCAAGCTTACGAAGATAAGCGCAGCCGAAGCGCATTTGAGCGGTTGAACCATCTCATCATGCGGCGGGTTAAAGCGCGCGCGCGGCTCGATCCGATCCTCGAATTCTTGGGCGGCCTCGCCGTTGCAGGCGTGATCGTCTTTGGCGGTTGGCGGATCGCCAACGGCGAAGGGACGATCGGTGGCTTTACCGGTTTCGTATCGGCGCTTTTGATCGCGGCACAACCCGTGCGCGGTATCGGACAACTGAACGCCGCAATCCAAGAGGGCATCTCTGCAGCGCAGCGATTTTACAACCTCTATGACATCGCGCCGAAGATCAAAGACCGCCCGGATGCGCAACCCCTCACCCTCAGCGAGGGTGAGATCGCGTTCAAGAACGTCTCGTTTGCGTATGACGATGACGCTGATCGGGACGAAGGCGAATCCGTCTCGCCTGCTGTTCGTGATGTCAGCTTCACAATCGAACCCGGTCAGAAGGTGGCGCTTGTCGGCGCGAGCGGAGCGGGAAAATCCACGATCATGGCGCTCGTTCCTCGGCTCTTCGACGTCTCGGAGGGCACAATCACCATTGACGGAACGGACATTCGCGACGCGACGCTTGAGAGCCTGCGCGCCTCAATGGCGCTGGTCTCACAGGACGTCGTAATCTTCGACGATACGATCCGGCAAAACATCGCCTTTGGCAGTCTTGATGCCGATGACGCGGCGATCGAGGCAGCGGCGAAAACGGCCTCCGCGCACGCGTTTATCTCCGGCTTTCCGGAGGGTTACGACACAGTGGCCGGCGATCGCGGGCAGCGCCTTTCTGGCGGCGAGCGTCAACGCATTTCGATTGCGCGAGCGATCTTGAAAGATGCTCCGATCTTGCTCCTGGATGAGGCAACATCTGCGCTTGATGCGCAATCGGAGCGCGATATCCAAGATGCGCTCGCTGCCCTCTCCAAGGGAAGAACCACGCTTGTGATTGCCCACAGGCTTGCAACAGTCCGAGACGCCAACATGATCATCGTTTTGGATGGCGGTCGGATTGTCGAGACGGGAACGCATGACGCTTTGATCGCCAGTGATGGAACCTACGCGCACCTGGCGAGGCTACAATTCACGGGAGACGGGCCAAGCGAAACCGCGTCACTCGCGTCGTAGCACGCGGTCCACGAGAAGGCTCGGCCAAAAACTCGCCATGAATTCGCCCTTTACGGCGACCGGGTCATAAACTTCATCGACCCAGGTCATAAACGGCATGGCCTTGTATACCGTATCTCGGAGATAGCTCTCAAAGAAGTGGTCGAGGAGACCGGTTTTTGCCTGCTTGAAATGGCCGAAACGAGCGCTCAACTGGTCGAGTGCTTCCTCAACTGGATGACCGCGCCGCATGATAAGATAGAGCGCCGCCATGATACCTGCCCGGTCCGCGCCGGACTTGCAGTGCATGATTGCTGGATACTCGATGCTTTGAAAAAGCTCAGCGGCGCCGTGAAGCGTTTTCTTCGCGGGCACATCACGGGACTTCACTCGGAAATCGACGAGTGTCAGACCCAGTTTTTCGCATGCTTCGCGCTCCAAGCGGTACGCCCAGATCGATGACGGTCCGCGCAGATTAATGACCGTCTTTATTCCCCGCGCCTTTATCCGTCTTAGCTGCCCCGGCGAGGGTTGATTGGTGCGCCACATTTCATCGGAGATTTGAAATGGTCGGTTGTAAAAATACCGGAATAGGCCATGATCAGTGAACCAAAGGCTGGCGTAAGCCCGCGCACGCTCCATCGCGTTCGCAGGCGGCCCGCTCAGGTTAAGACGCGTTGTCTTGGAAGTCATTTGCTCCGTGCAGCCTGCGGCAAGCGCCTGGATTTGCGCTTTTCCCGCCATGCCTTAGAGGCACGCCGGATCGCTACGGACGTATAGCCGATTTCCACTCTGCGTCGTCAAGTGCCGCGGGAGAGGCGGCGCGTCTTGGTGAATAATTGGGGGCCATTTTGGTCGCTGAACGATGAAAGACGATGTAATCAAACCTGCACGCGAAACGCTCGGCCACCGGGCGATTTCGCATTGCATGGCGCTTCGGCGGATCAGCGAGGCCGAAGACAATTACACCCGTCTGGCGTTTACGAGCGAGCATCGCCAGGCGAGCGTCTTGATCTCACGCTGGATGAC
Source organism: Pseudomonadota bacterium (assembly GCA_039026395.1). Lineage (GTDB taxonomy): Bacteria > Pseudomonadota > Alphaproteobacteria > Rhizobiales > JAKSCL01 > JBCCMK01. The sequence continues at coordinate 3,634 of JBCCMK010000034.1, forward strand.
CGATGCGGGGCTCAAAGTCCGCACCGATACTGGTGGCAATGTGATTGGGCGGCTTGAAGGTGCCCATGAAAACGCGCCCGCACTTGTGCTCGGCTCGCATCAGGACACGGTGCGCGATGCGGGCAGCTATGACGGGATGCTCGGTATCACGTCGGCAATCATGGCGGTCGGGCATTTTGCCGAGCGGCGAACGCCCCTCCCCTTTGCGCTTGAGGTTTACGCCTTCACAGACGAGGAAGGGACGCGGTTTCGGACCACCTATCTCGGGAGTGAGATGGTCGCTGGTACCTACCGCGAAACGACGCTCGCCATGACAGACCGAAACGGTCTGACCCTCGCCGAGGCCATGACGGCCTATGGCCTTGACCCGAGCCGCATCGAAGAGGCCAGCCGTGATCCGCGCGAACTCCTCGGCTATCTGGAACTCCACATCGAACAGGGCCCCGTGCTCCAAAATGAGGGACTTTCGGTCGCCTCGGTGACCGGTATTTCTGGCCAGACCCGGATGACCTGCTCGTTCACCGGCACAGCGGGCCATGCGGGAACTGTTCCGATGGGCATGCGACGCGATGCGCTCGCTGCCGCTGCCGAAGCGATCCACGGGATCGAGAACCTCTTTCGCTACTCCAACGGCATTGTCGGCACCGTTGGCATGCTCGACGTTTTCCCGGGGGCTGCAAACGTGATCCCCGGACATTGCAGCTTTTCGATCGATATTCGCTCGCTCTCAGACACCCTCCGAGAAGATGCCGTTCAGACGGTCAAGTCGATGATCCGGCACATTGCCGTTCACCGCGAATTGGAGCACGCGTTCGAGGTCACGAATGACACGAACGCCGTCGAGTGCGACGCGGAAATGGTGTCGATTGCAACCGAGGCATGCGCCGAGGTGTCGGGTCGCAGCTTCACCATGCCGTCAGGGGCGGGGCACGATGCGTGCGCCATCGCTGAGATCTGTCCGACGGCGATGGTCTTTGTGCGTTGCAAGGACGGGATCAGCCACAACCCGGCGGAACATGTTGAGCCGGAAGATGCCCGCGACGGGATCGCGGCACTCATCGCATCGATCGATGCGCTCGGCATTCGCTGGGCGAAAAAGGCGCGAGATCGCGCTGAACTCCTAAGCGCTTAGGCATCACCGCTCCCGAAGCGCCTCATTCCGGGTGCGGTTCACGGGCGTCAGGAGATAGTCGAGCACAGTCTTTTGGCCAGTGAGGATATCCACCTGGACGATCATGCCCGGGATAATCGGCAACTCCTCCTCGCCATCGGCGAGCGCCGCATCGTCGGTCTCGACGATGACCCGATAGAACGTCTCACCCTCCTGGTCGGTCATAGTGTCGGGGCTGATACGCGAGACGCGGCCCTCAAGTGCGCCATAGACCGTATAGTCATAAGCGGTCACCTTCACCGACGCTTCCTGGTCGGCGCTGATGAAGGCCACGTCCTGGGGCCGGATGCGCGCTTCGACAAGGAGCCGGTCTTCGACAGGCACAATCTCCGCCACGCTCTGACCCGGCTGCACGACGGCGCCGACGGTGGTGATCGGGAGCGCATTCACAATGCCATTCACGGGCGATTTCAGTACGGTGCGCGTGACCCGATCGCTAGCGGCGGTCAGCGTTTGGCGGATAACACTGAGTTCAGCGAGCGTGGTTGCAAGCTCTTCGTTCGCGCGCGAGCGAAAGCCGGCGATTACCGCCTCACGCCGGGCTTGCGCTTCTTCAATCGCCGCCGCAGCTCGTGGGATCGACGCCTCAAGGACCTTTTGTTCACGGATCTGCTCCTGCGCCTGTCGCTCCAGTCTCAAGAGTTCGATCTGGGGAAAGTTCCCGCGCTGACGCAGCCGCCGCGCAAGCGTCAATTCCTCATTCAAAAGGTCGAGCATGCGGCGCGTCTCGGTCAGCCGCGTATCAAGTTCGACGGCTTCAAGCTCCTTTTGCGCCGTTTGTTGGTCAATGACGGCGAGTTCCTGGCGTAGCGTCGACCGGCGAGCATCCAAAACAGCGCGTTCTTGGTTCTGAAAGCGGCGGCTTGTGCTATCATCGCTAAACACGAGATCGGCGTCGGACACCTCAGCCTCAAGTCGGACCCGGCGGGCTTCGAGTGCCGCGTCTCGCTCTTCCAATTCGCCCAATTCCGACGCGAAGGACGTGTCGTCGATGCGCACAAGCGCCTGGCCTGCCTCGACGGGCTCGCCCTCTTCGATCATGATTTCGGAGACGATGCCGCCTTCGAGCGTCTGCACGACCTGCATTTGTGACGACGGGATGATACGCCCATCGCCGCGGGTCACCTCTTCCAAAACTGCCGAATGCGCCCAGGCAAGACCGCCTGCAAAGAGCGCGCAAACAACAAAAAGGAGCGGCCAAGCGGACATCATTCCGCCCTGGTCAAGGGCGGAGCGGACGTCATTGACGAAGCGTTCATCGGCGCGATCAGCCATGTCCGCCTCCCGCTTGCTTCGCCTTCAGCGCTTCGATCACTTTTGCCTTTTGACCATCAGCCACGATCCGTCCCTGATCGACAACGATCAACCGATCCACGAGATCAAGAAGCCGGTCACGATGGGTGCTGATGATCATCGTCACGCCGTTTTCCGAGATCCGCCGCAACGAATTGAGAAGATCGAGTTCGGTTCGTGCATCCATCGATGCACTCGGCTCGTCGAGAAAAAGCACGTCCGGATTGCGGATCAAAAGCCGAGCAATAGCCACCGCCTGGCGCTGACCGCTGGAAAGGTTTCGCCCGCGCTCGGCGATATCCATGTCGAGCCCCTTGGGGTGCTGCGATGCAAAGACGGCGACGCCCGAAAGCTCGATCGCGGACTGGAGATCATGATCCGTCGCGAGCGGCGCGCCCATCAGGAGGTTGCTCCTAAGTGTGCCTGCAAAAAGCTCCGGGTCTTGGCGCGAATAGCCGAACCTTGAGCGAAGCGTGGCCGGACCGATCTGGCGCACGTCGACTCCATGAACGCTGACGCGCCCATCTTGAGTGTCATAAAGGCCCGAGGCGAGCCGCCCGATCGTGCTCTTGCCCGACCCGACGCGACCGATAATCCCAACCTTTTCACCGGGCTCGATGCGAAACGAAACGTTCATGAGCGCCGCCACATCCGTCTGCGGATAGGTGAAAGTTACATCATGAAAGCTGAGGGCCGGTTGATCGATGACGTCCGCATCAGACCGATCAAGCCCGCCTGGCTTGTGTTCCGGTTCGAGCGCCATGATTTGGTTGAGGAGGGCAACGGCCGAGCGCGCTTGCAGGACCCGGGTCAGCGTCTGCGCCACATTGTTGAGCGGCGCGAGCACCCGGCCCGAGAGGATGTTGGCAGCGATCAACGCACCGATCGTGATCTCGCCACCGATCACCAGGAACACGCCCCAGACGATAATGATCACGGAGACGGCTTGCGCGCTCGTTGCGGTGATCGTGGCGACGAGGTTCGCCCAGAACCGGGCCCTTGTCGTGGAGCGACTGGAGGCCGCGACGGCATGGTCCCACTGGCGGCGGAGCGCGCCTTCTGCGCCGATAGATTTCAGGGTCTCAAGTCCCCCGATGGTTTCAAAGAGAATGCCCTGGCGGCGCGCGGCGTCGGCCTGGGTCTCGGCCACGGATCGGTTAAGAGGGATCTGGATGAGGAGCGTGAGCGTCAAGACGATCGGCACAGTGATCGCGGGGACCAGCATCAACGGTCCGACGATCAGCCACATCACGTAGAGAAAAACGCCGATGAAAAGGAGATCGGTGAGCGCGACAACGCTGCTCGATGTCAGGACATCGCGCACCGCATCGAACTCTCGAATTCGGCTTGCGAGCGCCCCACCTGAGCCGGTGAGCGCCGAGAGCCGAACGCCCAGGAGCTGATCGAAGAGCCGCCCGGACACGGCCATATCCACCCGCCGCCCCGTCTCATCGACGATCCGTCCGCGCAGCACCTTGAGGAACAGATCAAACAGGATTGCAATCGTGACCCCCGCCGTCAGTGCCCAAAGCGTGGGTAAAGCCAAGTTTGGGATCACGCGGTCATAGACGTTCATGATGAAGAGCGGCGCCGCGAGTCCCAAAAGATTGATCAGGAGCGCTGCGACCACGACCTGCGTGTAGTTCGGCCAAAAGCGCCGAACCGCTGACCAGAACCAGTGACCGCGATACGGCGCCGCGTCACTGGCCATTGCTGAGGTCGAGGGCTTGGGCGACGCGTAAACGACCGTTTGGCGGTAGTCGCGTGCAAGGTCTCGATAGGGCACCAGCTCGGACTGGTCAGACAGGGGCGTGTCGACCCGAGCGCGTTTTTCGCCCTCAGCACGGCCCGAAAGGATGCGCGTCGTTCCGTCACTTTTGAAGATCGCGACGGGGAGCGAAACCGCCGGTACTTTTGTGAGGGGCTGGCGCTTGACCTTAACGGTGAGCCCGGCACGGGCGGCCATTTCGTCTAGGTGCGAGAACGAGACGCCATCTGACGTGACCGGGAAGCCGTGAGCAATATCGACCGGTTTTGCGGGCAACCCTTGCACCCGGGCAAGATGGGCGACGGCATCTGCGAGCGTCGTTTTGTTCGATTGCTTTTCAGCGCTTTCCGGTAGCGCGTCGTCGTCCGCTACGAGGTCCTCATCCTGCGGGTCGGCGCGCTCTACCACTTTCTCAAAGGTTCAAGCGAGAAACCGCCGGCAGGTCGGAACGTTGATGCTGGAACGCCAATTTCCGATTCGCGCGGAGCGTTGATCCCGAACCGCTCGAGGAGGCGTCCCGTTGATGCGATCAACTGGTAGCGTGAAAAGACGCCGATCGACTGCGCGCTCGTCACCTGGACCTGCGCGTTAAACACCGTTGCCTGCGCGTCCAGAATATCGAGAAGGCTCCGCAGCCCCGCGTCGAATTCTTCGCGATAAGACCCCCGCACGAGCTCAGCTTGACGCAATTGCTCGTTCAGCGCGCGAACGCGGATGTTATTGGCGTGAACGTCAGAGAACGACCGCTCAGCTGCTTCGTCGATGTCGCGGCGAACACGATCCCGACGAATCTCAACTTCGGTTTTGCGCTCAATGGTCTCGCGCTTCTGGGCTTTGCGGATGCCACCGTCAAAGAGGTTCCACGACAAAGCGACCCGAGCGGACACTTCGTCGTTTCGGCCAGGCGTCCCCCCAAGATTCTTACCGATTGAAGCCGTGCCTTCGAGATCAATCTTCGGCAGGAACAAGGATTGAGTTTGACCAACTTCGGCCTCAGCCGATTCGATGTCAGAATCGAGCGCCTTCAGTGACGGGTGATTTGATCGCGCAATCGCGACGGCGGCTTCTTTCGACCGAGGTAGGCTTTTCGGATTACCAACCTTCTGCAAGCTTCCAGGAGCGTGACCGATGACGCGTTTGTAGCGCGCTTCAACTTCACCAATCGCCTGGATGATATCGCTGCGGATGGCTTCGGCGCCCGCCAACCGTTCGCGCGCCTGCTGGACATCGCCTTCGGTCGATGTGCCTTCTGCCGCGAGGTCCGCAATGCGGGCCGCGATGTCGCGGTGCTGTTCAATGTTGATATTCGCAAGATGCAGGGTCCGCCGATGACGAAGAAGATCGACATAGGCCTCAATCGCGTCCAACGCGACGACCTCTGAGCGCTCGAGTACACGAAACGCCGCTCCACTCACCCGGGCATGTTGCCGATAGAGTTCAAACGCGCGGAAATAGCCGTCAAACAGGCGTTGGCTTGCGGTCATGCTAGCCTGGCTCGCATTTCGCCAGGTCCAATTGTTGTCACCGAGCGATTCGGGGCGGTTGATCTTCTGCGGGCCGGTGAATGCCTGGAGATCAAGGCGCGGTCGATAGAGCCCACGGGCCTGATCGATTTCCTGTTCGATTGCGCGGCGGTTCGCAGCGGCTTCACCAATAAGCGGGTTTGTCGCGACTGCTTGCGCCACAGCATCGCGAAGGGATTGCGCGTGCGAGGGCACACTCACCACGACGGCAAGTATAAACGGTGCGATAAGGCGCGCGATACTGCTCACCCGTAAATGACCCCCGCATTGCGATTTATCTTTGTTAACCAGCGATTAACGTGAGGGCAATCGATGAACCGCACCGCACACGAGAAATAGAGGCTTTGGTCAAATTGCAGCCCGTTCTGTCGCCGAAAAGACGCAGTAAAATGCCGTCGCATGCTTTTACTTCGACGTGGCCACGAAGACGCCATCCCAGTCTTCAGGCGGCGGGTCAGCTTCAAAGACTTCGATGCGCTCGGCATATAGTGCGAGATAATCCGTAAGCGTTCCGTCCTCATCGGCACGACGTAAGGCTTCAAGGGCCTCTTTAGCGCTTTCAAAGGCCCGCCCTCGGTAAGACGCAAGGAGGGCTTTGTTCGCCTCAGCTACGCGTCCGAACCATTCACTTTCGCGGACCGCATGATCGCCAAGGACGGCGTGGACATGTTCTGGTTCCTGCTTGCCTTTCACGCGGATCAAGTCGATCTCAATGATCGCAAAGCCGTCGCGGGCGGCGTCGGCAGTCGCGTCGCCTACGATGATCGGCAGGCCATACCCTTTTGACTGACCCTCCAGGCGCGAGGCGAGATTTACGCTGTCACCGAGGACCGAATAGTCGAACCGCTGGTCCGACCCCATATTGCCGACAACGCAATCGCCGGTGTTTATCCCAACGCCAACGTTTAACGGCAGAAACGGGACGCCAGCTGCTTCGGCTTCTCGCTCGCGCTCTACATTCAATCGATCGACGTCGCGCAACATCGCAAGAGCCGCGTCACATGCGTGTTTGGCATGATCTGGATCGTCGAGCGGCGCGTTCCAAAACGCCATGATCGCGTCGCCCATATATTTATCGATCGTGCCGCCTCGATCCATGATCGCGTTCGAAAGCGGGGTCAGAAACTGGTTCATCAGCCGCGTGAGGCCTTGCGGGTCCTCTTTGTAGCTTTCCGATATCGCGGTGAAGCCGCGCACGTCGGAGAACAGCACCGATAGGGTGCGCGTTTCGCCACCGAGTGTGAGCTTGGACGGGTCCTCGGCAAGCTGCTCGACGAGCGCCGGTGAGAGGTATTGGCCAAACGCCGAGCGTACCTCTTTGCGCTGAACTTCTTCACGGCGGTAATTCAAGAAAACGAGCGTCCCAAAGACAAGAAAACTGGTCGACAAAGGATAGGCCGCATCGATCAATATCCGTTTTTCGGTGAACAGGTAAATTGAACCGCCCATCACTGATGCGGCGATGACAACGCCCAAAAGGAGCACCGGGAGCGCACCGAGAATGGGCACAAGGATTATGATCAGAGTCGATATCACGAGCCCGAGGATCACCTCCGCGCCGATTGCAAAATTTGGTCGGGTCAGGTGTTCGCCGGTCAGTACCGATTCCAGAAGCTGCGCATGGATCTCCACCCCCGGCATGGCAGGGTCGATCGGGGTGGCGCGAATATCCAGGAGTCCAACCGAGGACGTTCCAACGAGCACGAGATGGCCCGCGATCTTATCCGCCGGTGCCTCGCCTCGGATGAGAGATTGCGCGGAGACAAAGCGGTCCGGGCTGTGCTCGGTGAAATAGACCCACATGCGGCCATTCCGGTCGGTCGGGACTTCGGTCGTACCGATCACGACCGATTTCACGCCTGCATCGTCGGATTTAACGGCGAAGGCTTGCTGGCCCGTCGCGACCCTCAGGAGCTCCATGGAAAGGGCGGGCTGGATCGTATCGTCGATCGCCATCACGAGCGGGACGCGGCGCACAATCCCGTCAATGTCCGGCTTGATCGAGAAGAGCCCCCGTCCCATCGCCGCGCTTTCGAGCTCCGGAATATTTTGAAGGAGTGCTGGAAACCGCACGAGATTGGGTTTTGGGTCCGGCCCGATGACTGCGACCGGTGTTTGCTGGGGTACCGCGTAGTTTGGATCGCGCGGCCGGTTGTTCGTGCCCGATTGACCCAGAACGGTCCGGGTTTGGCTAACGACGCCCGCAAACACTTCATCCGTCTTTGGCATCGCGATCAGTTCATCGGATGCCTCTTTCGACAGGTTCGGGAGCGTGCGCGCGACCCGGTCCGGGGAAAGCCGGTCTTCCTCGGCAAAGACGATATCAAAGCCGACGGCGACACCGCCGAGACGCTTAATTGCAGCGAGCATGTCTGCGACGGTTGACCGTGGCCACGGCCACTGACCGAGATAGGCGAGGCTCTCATCGTCTATATCGATGATCCGCACGGGAGCGGGCTTAATCTCCCGCGGCTTCCAGATCTGATAAAAATCAAAGGTCTTGAGCCGCACCGTCTCCAAAACAGGCGGGTCCCACCGTTGGAACCCGACGAGCACGAGCATCAGGGCGATGGCGACGAGACGGCCTGTTCCGATTCGGGCGATCATGGTCTCAAGCCGTATTGAGAGGAGATCACAAGCATCTGACTACGACGTCTGCTGAAGGATCTCGACTGGAGCCTCCGCAGAATCGAAGATCACGTCGAATGCAAACCCGCCTGTCGTTGTCACAGTCGCTATTGTCTGAAGATTGACGACACTGTCCGCGGCCCCGTTGATGTCCACATCAATGCCACCTAGCGGATTGACCTGTATAAAGTTCTGGATTGTTCCCGCCGTTGCTCCCACCACCAGGTCAGATATATCGAGGAAATCGAGCCCGCTCTCAAAATCCTCGATCGTGTCGACGTCAGAGCCACCGGGCGTGTTCGTTAAAACGAAAGTATCCGAATCACTGCCACCACGCAGGACGTCGCTGCCAGCATTGCCTCTCAATACGTCGCTGCCAGCGCCCGACGACAGGAAGTTTGCGTTCGCATCGCCTGTTAGCGTATCGCCGGCATCACCGGTGATAATGTCTTCAAAGTTGACGGCAGTCTCAGCGTTACCGAAGCCATCATTCGCGACAATCCCCGTCGACAGATTGATCTCCACACCGATGGAGCTGGAACCTAAAATGAAATTCAACTGATCGAAGATACCATCGCCGCCGTCCAGCGTATCTACGCCATCGGTGTTCGCGACGCTTTCGTCGAAGTAGCCGCCGTCGAATTCATCGTTCTGAGCGGTTCCGATGAAGGATTCAGTGCGGGTAAGCGTGTCCATGCCCACATCCGTCGCCGCGCCATTTATGCCGGTGATCACGGCATTTTCCACGCCATCATCGGTGACGTCACCCACATATTTCACGCCGCCGCTTGTGATGGCGGAATAATCCAACACGTCAAAATCAGTGTTGCTGCCATCGATGAAGCTGTTGTTGACGGCGTCGGGGGCGGCGATGAACTGATCGTTCAGCGTGTTGCTGCTGGCGTTTTCAATGTTGGAGAATGTCTGAGTCGCGACAGTTGTTCCGCCACTGTCGCGGATCAACATCACGCCCGTGTTGAAATTGATGTTGAAGCTGTTGGAGAACAAGCCGGAATTGTTCAAGATGTCCGTATCAGCGCCGCCATCGATGATGTCGTTACCAAGTGAGCCCAGGATGACATCACTACCGGCACCGCCATCGATGTCATCGATCTCAGCGCCGCCCTGGATCGTATCGTTCCCGTCGCCACCCTTTAGGATATCGGTGCCGCCATTACCTTCGATGGTGTCGTTTTGCGCCGATCCAATGATGGTGTCGTTAAAGCTGCGCCCCGTGATCGCCGCAACATTGGTCAAGGTGATGTTGGAGAAGTCAAAATTGGCCGACGCCAATTCATCGCTGCGTATGCGACCGCTATCGGAGAGGGTTCCGTCAATGACTTCAATGCCCGAGAAAGCCCCAAAGGTGTTGGGGAAATCGAAAAACTGACCGGAGAACCCACTCAGATTGATCAGCTGGATCGTATCGATGTCAGATCCGCCACCACCGGTATCGTCAATAATGTCAGCAATGGTGTCATTGAAGATTTTGTAGGTATCTGAACCTTCGCCGCCATCCAGGAGATCTGCGAAACCATCCCCCCCGACGCCTGCGATCGATCCGCCATCGAGCACATCGTTACCGGCAAAACCAGCGACATAATTGCTTTCGGTGTTGCTGCCTATTAGCGCGGCGAGTGTTGATCCGTCTTCGTCCCCAGCAGTACCGGCAATGTCCGGCGTGATGGTGAAAACGAACGGGTCATTAATCGACGAGTTGCCATCGCTGCCCGTGAGGAACAGGTCGAATATTCGTCCTGCGGCCGAAGGAGCGCCAGGCGCGGCATCGATCCCCACAGGCGAAAAGGTGAAACTGTCGGTATCGACCTCAGTGATCCAACTAACCGGATCGCCACCTGCATCGGTCAACGTGGTCGTAACTGATCCCGTATCCGCGTCGAAGAACACCCCGCCTACATCCAGCGCACTGAGGGGCGTGTTGGCCGGTGTCGATTGATCAGCAAGATTTTGCGGATTGATCCCAACAAACGCGATCGCTGGAGCGTCGTCGTCGCCATTGACCGTTATGTCGAATGAGCGAGTGACGCGGTCAGGGCCGGAAACAACGTCGAATGTGACGGTGAAGACGACGCTTTCACCGGTATCGAGCGCCGAGAAATTGTCTTTATCAACCGTCAGGCTCGTATTGTTTCCAGTGGTGCCTTGAAGGTTGAACTCGCCACCGGTCACCGCAATGCCAGCAGGGTTGCTCGTTACGACCACTGAAACGCTCGTCTCGTCAATCGTCGGCGTATCCAACACGTCTGGATCGGACGCCGTGAACCGATCGGCGAGCAAGAACGTCGCGTTATTGGCAGCAGCGGGGTTGCCGTCACCATCGTCAATCGCCGCCGGATCGGTCGCGGCGGAGACATTCGGCGGATCGTTCGTGTCGGTGATATCGATCGTGACTGTCGCGGTATTTGAGAAAACGTTCGAGTCAGAAATCGAGAACGTGAAGGAATCCGCGCCCGCACCGCTGACATCGGCATTTCCGACATAGGTGAAAAGGCCATTGAAGTCAGCCGCATCATATTGGGTCGATGATGGCCCAAACGTCGTGACCGCGGCGCCGCCCCGGAAAAGCGTGCCATTTGTCGGCAAGGACTGAAGCAAGATCTTGACCGGGCTGTCGCCATCAATGTCGTTGAACGGAAAATCGGAAAGATCGAACGTGTATACCGTCTCTTCGATCGCGTTGATCGTGGTGTCGGTCGTGGTCGGCGGGTCATTCACCGGTGTGACATTGAGCGCCACGGTCTCAGTCTGCGTCGTGTCTCCAGCACCCGCAACATCGTTCAACTCAACTGTCAGCGTGTCTGTGCCGTTGAAATCCTGATCGGGGAAGTAAGCGATGCCATTGGCAAGCGCGGTGTTCACGTCGGCGATGGCGGCAGAAAACGACAATGCCCCATCCGTCCCGTCCCCATCGATAACGTTCAAGTTAGTTGTGTCGGTGTAACCGATCTCACCGTTTAAAACGCTCAGCGAAACAATAAGGGTCGGGCTATCCACGTCATTGACAGCAAAGCCCTGGATTGTTGCTGCTCCATCTTCGTTCAGCGTTTCCGCACCAGGCACGCTGGTGAAAAACGGTTCGTCATCGACGCCATTCACATTGAGCGTGATGAACGGAGTGGTCAGCGTGACAGTGTTGTTTTCCGCTGAGTTGTCGTCGATCGTGAGGTCATAGCCGAGCGCGAAAGTATCCGATGCGCCGAGCGCGTTAAAATCCGCTTCGTTGATGGACGCAAAAATGTCGACGGATTTGGTCGATCCGTCAGTGAAGTTGAAGCTGAAGGTCGGCGTGAATGGCGTCGCAGGATTTCCCGTGCGTGGCGATAGGCTGAAGGTCGGATCACCCACGCCACCATCATCGTCGCTGAATTTGATGAAGCCAATCTGCTGAGTAACGACGCCAGCGACGGGGACATCTGAGGAATCGATCGTACCACTCAAAATGTCTTCATCGGTAATGACCGGCGGATCGTTCACCGGATTGATCGTAACGTTGACCACCTGCTCAGCGGGCGTCCCGCCCTGTCCGTCATCAATCAGGATCGTGAACGTATCGAACCCGTTCGCGTCTGCGTTTGGCGTGTAGGTGAACGTGCCAGCCAACTGATCGAACACCACCGCGCCGATGCTCGGGAGAAAACCCGCCTTAAGGCTGTATGTTAGCGTGTCGTTTTCAGTGTCCGTCGCATTGATCGAAACCGCGCCCGACGCTGTGTCTTCATCAGTCGTGACATTATTGGGGGTCGGCGCATTCGGGTCGTCATTGACCGCGTCAATTGTAAAGGTGAACGTGTTCGGGACGACGCTTTCGCCGCCGCTCGAATCCACAATCGCGAACGTGAAGCTATCGGTGCCGTTGAAATCTTGAGCGGGCTCATAGTCGACATTCGAGACACTTAGGTCAGTGAAGGGGATTAAATCTCCGTCGCCAATGATCGTTCCAAGGTTCGTAACTGTTCCATTGGTCGGCGCAGAAATTATGCGGACACTGGAAAAATCGCCCGTGTCTTCGACGTCGGAAAACGCAAAATCGCCTACGCCAAAGAAATAGAGATCATCTTCATCAATAATTGCGCCGCTATCCGCCGAAGTCGGAAGATCGTTGACCGGATTGATCGTGACGTTGACCACCTGCTCAGCGGGTGTCCCGCCCTGTCCGTCATCAATCAGGATCGTGAACGTGTCGGACCCATTCGCGTCTGCCTTTGGCGTGTAGGTGAACGTGCCAGCCAATTGATCGAACGCCACTACGCCGAGGCTCGGGAGAAAGCCCGCCTTGAGGCTGTATGTTAGCGTGTCGTTTTCAGTGTCCGTCGCATTGATCGAAACCGCGCCCGATGCTGTGTCTTCGTCAGTCGTGACACTATTAGGGCTCGGCGCAGTCGGGTCGTCATTGACCGCGTCCACCGTGATCGTGAACGTATTCGGCACGACGCTTTCGCCGCCGTCCTGATCAATGATGACGAACGTAAAGCTGTCTGTACCGTTGAAGTTCGGATCAGGGATGTAGTCGACGGGTAATGACTGCAGATCAAGCCGATCTATTGTGTCGCCTGCCTGATAAACCGTTGAAATGACGTCTTCTAGGCGGCCATTGCTCGGACCGGCGACGATCCGGATGCTGTCGTAGTTGGTGTCCTCAACGTCATTGAAAGTGAAGTCAGTATCGAACAGCGCGAGCGATGAGTCCTCGTTTATCGTGCGCGCGACATCGCCCGACGTTGGAAGATCGTTCAGCGGATTGATGGTGAACGAGAAGGTATTGACGGGGTCGCTTTCGCCGCCATCGCTATCGATCACCCGGAAGGTGAAGTCGTCCGACCCGTTGAAATTGGCCGTCGGCGTGTAGGTCAAGTCGCCATCGAGAAGGGCGTCGAGGTCTAACGTGTCGCCAGCATTGAGCGTTACGCCATTGTCATCGAGGACGCCATTGGCTGGCCCGCTTACGATCCGCACCTCCGTGAGGTCCAGCCCATCCTCGACGTCGTTGAAGTCAAAATCGCTTTGACCAAACTGATAAATCTGGTCTTCGTTGATCGTCGTCGAATTGTCCGACGAGGTCGGCAGATCGTTAGAGGCAATGACATCAATCTGCAGCGTCGAGGCTGGCGACGATGACGCCGCACCGTCACTCACGGTATAGGTAAAGCTATCGGCGTTCGTGCCGGAAATATTCGGGTTCGGCGCATAGGTCAGGTCGCCGCCGTCGAGATCAGCGACCGTGAAGATTTGACCGACCGCCACAGCATTGGCGCCGTTTTTCAACGTCCCATTGCTTGGCAGGCTCTCGATCGTGATTGACTGAAACAGGTCACCGTCAACGTCGGCGTAATCGATCAAAAAGCTCTCGATTTCGACCGAACCGTCTTCATTGACATTGACCACGCCATCAGCCGAGGTCGGGGCGTCGTTCACGGCGGTAAGGGAGATCGTCAGGACTTCCGTGTCGGACTGCGTGGTATCATCGGTGATGGTGACACTTGCCGTCACATCGCCATTCACATCGACGGCTGGCGCAAAACGGATCGTGTCGTCTGTAAATGTCGTCGAATAGAATGCGCGTTCCACATCAGCGGTCGGGCCTGAAAACTCAAGCACCGAACCAGTCTGGGATACGGAAAGGTTGGTGCCGTCGCCGGTATTCAGCGTGAACGCACCATCGGCCGGATTGGTCAATTCGATCCGCGCAGTGAGTGTGTCACTGTCGCGGTCTCTCAGCGCGTTGAACTGAATGACGGAACCGACTGTCTCTCGAATATCGAGGGTGAACGGCGTGTCTTCGGTCCCTGCCTGCGTTTCGCCATCGGTGAGCGAGAACACTTCGGGCGCATCATCATCGCCCGTAATATCCAGAAACGCTTCAACGCGGGGGTCGCCGTCGCCAGCATTGTCGTCGCTCGTGACTTGAAACTCGATAGTGAACCGTCCGATTTGACCGTCTTTCAGGCCCGAATTTTCGTCATTGTCGAAGACAAGCTGCGGACCATCGGGACCATCCACGAGTTCAATACCGAGGATCACATCGTCAAAACCGGCAAACGTGGTGCCGTTTATGGAAATGGTCGAAATGTCGATGCTTGGAATATCGGCGGTGTCGGGATCGGAGAAATTCGCGATACCGCTGCCATCGCCAAAAAGATCGACCAGTTCGATCGTCTGTTCGTCAAACGTGTCTGGATCATTGTCACCATCATCGGCGAGCAACTGATCCGAAACGAGATCAATGACCGGTACGTCATCGACGCCGTCGATGGTTATTGTGACGGTAGCGGTGGCCGTCGCGCCCAGATCATCCTCAAAGGTGTAGGTGAAGGAGTCGGTCGTCGATTCTGTTTCGTCGAGATCGTCGAAAGCACCAATGGGATCGTAGAAGAAAGTGCCGTCGCCATTATCGCTGACAGACCCGATGGTTCCAGAATCATCGAAGCTAATGACAGAGAAGGAGAGCGCATTGCTGCTCGGGGTGTCGTTCGCCAGTACGTCATCGGTGTCAAATGCCGTTGCAGCATTCGTTGTGAACCCGAGATCGTCGTCGTCATTTGCGATCGGATCATCGACGCCAAAGACTGTGACGGTGACCGTTGCACTACCCGTTGAGCCAAAATCATCGGTGAACGTGTAGGTGAAAACATCGTTCGCGACGTCACTCGATGTTAGGCCGTCAAACGCACCGCTTGGATCGTAGAAAAACGTGCCGTCACCATTGTCGGTAACATCACCCAGCGTGTTCGAGACGTCTAAGCCGGTGACCGTCAGCAACGTGCCGTTCGTGCTTGGTACATCGTTTGCGAGAACTGAGGCGGTGGTGAAATCGAGGTTTGCGTCGACCTGAAAGCCAGCGCCACTATCGTCATTTCCGACAGCGGGTTGGTTGCCCGAGCGGGTGAAAATGACGGCCGGGTCGTACGCGGTGTCATCGTCATTTTGCGCCGCAATGAGTGCCGCGGCATCGACATTTTCAAGGCGCGCGAGCGTCAACACGACCGGACCATCACCGCTATTGTCGACGATCGTGATGTGCGTTTCGGTACCCACTTGTTGGACGGTGAGATCGGAGACCGAAAGCCCATCGGCGAGACCAATCACATCTTCGCCGAGGGTGAAATCCTCGATTACGAGCGCTTCGTTGACATCGGCCCGCCCATAATTTGCCGAGATAACGAAGGTATCGGCGCCCTCTCCACCAATCCCGCCGTCGTTTGGACCACCGAACCCGTCGATGACGTCGTCGCCAGCTTCACCATTGATGAAATCGCCCTCGATCGTGCCCTGGATTTGATCGTCTAGACGAGAACCGCGGAGCGATTCGACGCTGGTGAACTGAACGGTCGAGTTAACGCCATTGGTCGCGGTGCCTGCCGCCAAGTCCACCACAAAACCGGCGCCCTGGACGGCTGAACCAAAAGCCCGCAGATCAAGCGTGTCAAAACCATCGCCGGCATTGAAGACGTCGTTACCTGTGAGCGATTGGAATTGGTTGTTGCCGCTGTCACCCGTGACGTCATCGTTGAAGATCGTACCGCGAATGCGGCTCACTCCGGTGAACAGATCAAATCCACCGCTTGGATCGGCAACAACCCCAAACCCGGCCGGTTGGTTTCCAAGAGGGTCAAAACCCAACGGCGCATCATCGCGGTTCCAGAAGGCTGTTATGCCGTTCAGAATACCGTTGTCGGCCTCAAAGTCATATCGGATCTGGTGAAATGCACCGAAAGCCAGGCTTGCATCGATGATGTCGTTGCCGCCGAATGGTCTGAAAACAAAGCCATCGCTGAACGGGGCGAGGCTGCCAACGGCGTCAGCCCATTCGATGATATCGTCTTGATCCGTACCCCTAATATTGTTGACGTTGAGAAGGGTGTCGGTATCGCCATGCGTGTCGATCACCGTCGCTTCGTCTGGCGTCAGAAACGTGACCTGAATTCCGCTGGCGCCCGTCTCTAGGTTGTAATTGACTGCCGCATCGTAGCCCTGATCGAATGTGCCAACACCATCGATGGTGTCATCGCCTTCATCGCCGGTAAACAGCGTGAAACGGAAAAGACCGGCGAGCAGCATGTCATTGCCTTCGCCACCAAACAGGCGATCACTATTGCCGTTAAACGATGGCGCAATCTCGTCACCCGCGAAAAGGTTATCGTTGCCAGACCCACCTTCCAGCAGGTCTGCACCCGCGCCGCCGTCTATGCCATCGTTTCCGTCGCCGCCTTCTAGCTCATCATCGCCTGCGTCACCGTCAATCGCGTCATTGCCGCCCTCGCCGCGTATGCGGTTATCGCCAGACGACCCGGTGAGCGTATCGTTGGTGAAGTCTCCACCTCGGACATCATCAACGTCAGAAAACGTCTCATTGTTGCCAAAGCCGTCGGTCGCGGTGCCAGCACCCAGGTCAACAACGATGTTTCCTGTACCGCCGTTTTGCCCATCGCGACGAAAATCAAGCTCTTCGATGCCGGTTGCGGTGCCATTATAGATGTCGACACCGTCGAGCCCTCTGAAGCGCGAAAAGCCTCCGTCAACGCCGGTGAACGTGTCGACGAACTGAGTGCCGTAAACCGCTTCGACGCTCGTGACCGTATCTGTATCGCCCCACGGGTCGATGATGATCCCCGTCGCGAGGTTTGCATTGATCCCGGAGACCGAACCGAAGGTGAAAGAATCTTCGACGAGCGCCGTATAGGAGACGATGTTGAACCCGGTATTGCCGAGAATGGTGTCGGCACCGGCATAGGGAATAACGAAGGTGAAGTAATTGGGCTCACCTGCGATCGCAGCCGCGTTCACACCAGACGCATCGAAGACATCAGCGCCAAATGTTCCGTCGATATCTACGATGTTGGTAAGCGTATCTGTGTCGCCATAGGTGTCGGTCGCCGTTGCACCCAGGAGTGAATTCCAAGTGACCGTCACCCCAGTTGGGACGAATGATCCGTTGAGAAGACTGCCACCAACCTCAGCGACATAGACGGCGAACGCAAGATTGTCGTCGTTCGTAAAGCTGCCGCCGCCATCGATCTGATCGTTGCCTCGGCTACCGACGAGTTTATCAAAACCGTCCAGTCCGAAGATCGTGTCATCGCCAAGCGTTCCGACCAGAAAATCGTCATTGGGCGTGCCGGTGATGGTCTGGCCAACGGTCGCGGTCGGCTCCACGCCGACCGTTGCAAATGTCGTGAGCACCGTCCCGTCATCATCGGTGAGGGTGTATTCAAACTCATCGAAGCCGATATCGCCGGGAAGAGGCGTATAATCGATACCGCCTGCGGGATTGATAGAGAGTGTTGCACCGCGCGCGGAGGTCGAGGACGGCAGCCCGAGCGTTGCGGTGCCGTCGATGTCGGTGTCGTTTGCCAGCACATCAATCGTCGTGGTTTGACCGGCGCCGACGATCTGAAAATCACTCTGGACCGCGATCGGGTCGTTCACTGGGTTGATGGTGACTGACACCACCTGCTCAGTTGGAACACCGCCCTGGCCGTCGCTGACTTCGATTGTGAACGTGTCGGACCCGTTCTCGTCGGCGTTCGGCGTGTAAGTGAATGTGCCCGCCGCTTGATCGAACGCAACCGAGCCCTTTGATGGCAAAGATCCAGCCTTCAGGCTGTAGGTGAGCGGATCGCCATCAAAGTCTGTGGCACCGACAGCAACCGCATTCGAAACCGTATCTTCATCCGTCGAGAGCGTATTTGTTGGTGGCGCAAACGGAGGGTCATTGAACTCAATTATGGTGACCGACACCACTTGCTCAGCAGGTGTACCGCCATTTCCGTCGCTGACGAGGATAGTGAACTCATCAGCGCCAAACACATTGAAATCGGGGAAGTACTCGACTTGATCGCCGAAGAAAAATACGGTTCCGAGGTCAGGTTCGAAGCCAGGCTTTATGCTATATGTGAGAGCATCACCATCAACGTCGGCTGCTTCAACTGCGGCGAAATTGGGGAGATTCTCAAAAGTCACAATGTCGTTCGTCGGCGGCGCCGTCGGATCGTCATTTACGGGATTGATGGTGACTGACACCACTTGCTCAGCGGGAACGCCACCCTGCCCATCGCTGACTTCGATCGTAAACGTGTCAAACCCGTTTTCGTCGGCGTTCGGCGTGTAAGTGAATGTGCCCGCTACTTGGTCAAATGCCACGGCGCCCTTCGTTGGCAGAGAACCAGCTTTCAGGCTGTAGGTGAGTGGATCGCCTTCGATATCAATTGCGCCAATTGCGACGGCGTTAGAGGCTGTGTCTTCATCTGTCGTGACGGCAATATTTCTCGGCGCAAATGATGCGATCAAATTCTCAGCATAATCTGACATCGCCGCATCAATGTCAGGTGAGCCAGTTCCCTGAAGGTAAAAGTCCAGCGGAACGGACGAGTACGTAACGGAACCGAGCCCAAAACCAAATGTGAAAGTGACAACCTCGCTGGGGTTGTCTCGGGTCAGAATGACCTCAGTCCCCTGGGGCAAGGTGGCGAGCTCGGCGAACCCGTGGCTTGAGGAATTGCCGCCATCCAGCGACGTGTCGTCAAGAACGCCCCCCGGTCCGATGGCCACTGGCCCTAAATCTTGGACAAATTCGATCTGGTCGTCATTTTGGAAGCTACGCACCAACGAAATTGTATCGAACCCAAATTCATCAATTCCGACCACACCGATTGCACGATCGTGGAAAATGATATCAAGGCCATCCAAAACGGCCTGTTCCAACACCGGAAGTTGCGCAACGACTTCAAAACCGTAGCCAATATTGTCGGGGTTCACGATATGAAGAATGTCGAGTGAATTGAGTTCCTGAGGCGAAAGATCAAAGACAGTGACCGGGGTCAGCCCAACCTCGAGGATAGCGGGTTCTAGGTACGCCGCGCCCTGACCCAAGCTCGTATCGTAATGGCCGACCCGTCCGGCGCCAGATCTCCCGTCATCAACCGTAATGGGGTCATCGTTTACCGGATCTATCGTGACGGACACGACTTGCTCAGTCGGTGCACCACCCTGACCGTCGCTCACTTCGATCGTAAACGTGTCGGACCCGTTTTCATTGGCGTTTGGCGTATAAGTGAACGTGCCGGCCACCTGATCAAACGCTACCGTGCCCTTTGTTGGCGCAAAGCCAGTTTTTAAAACGAAGGTCAGCGGATCGCCTTCGACATCAGCGGCGCCAATTGCGATGGCGCTGGACGCTGTGTCCTCATCGATCGCGACAGTGTTTGTCGCGGGTGCAGTCGGTGCATCATTGATGCCTGACACGGTGATCGATACCGTCGCGGGCTGCGACGTAAGCCCAGTTTGGTCGGTCGCTTGGTAAGTGAAAAATACCGTGACAGTTTGGTTTGCACCGACATCTTCAAAGGCGCCGGCTGGATCAAAGGTGAAGCCGCCTGACCCGTCGGGCGTGACCGTCCCACGCGTCGGCTGCGACAGGATCTGATAGGTCAGCGTGTCGCCCGGATCAGGGTCAAACGCTGTGAAATTCATGGTGACGGGGCTCGCCTCGTCGGTCGAAACGCGGTTCAAATCAGGAAGCGCCACTGGCGCATCGGCCACCGGGGAAATCGTAACGGTGGCGTTGCTCGTTTGCGGCGCCTGTCCGGGGATCGTGACTTGGAAATCGAGCGTTCCCGCGTTGGAGTCCTGGGACGGTGTGTAGATGAAGTTGCTAAAGACGAAATCGATAACGGGGGCTGGGCCCGTGACTTCGATTTCTTCGTCGTCAAAGCCATCGCCCGTTGCAAAGCTCAACCCACCAAACTGCGCCTCAAGTGCTAGGAGGTTTGCACTCTTAACGACCGCTCCGTTTACCAGCGAAAACCCGTTGAGGGTGACCGTCGAGCCCGCAACAACGGAGACGGTAAGAGGATCTCCCTCTGGATCGCTTGCCGAAAACCCGCTGACGGTCGTTGGCGTGTCCTCGACCGTTGAAACATTTGAAAGGTCAGGCAGCGAGACGATCGTTGGATCGTCTGCGCCAACCACTTCAACCTCCACCGTTCCGAGAACGGTCCCGTCGCTCTCACCATAGGTAAAAGTGAGAGTTTGAGTGTCGCCGCCGCCGAGGGATTCGAAATCCGTGCCTGGATCGAAGGTGACTGTTCCAGTCGGCGTGATGTTGGCCTGCCCAGCGGGAGGCTGGTCAATGATGACGAGATTGCCGGTCGAATTGGTCTGGACTGATGTTGACTGGCCCTCATTGGTTTGCGTCGAGAAGGAAGCCGTCTGCGGTTGAGGGTCCGGGATCGGCTGTTGCTGGTTCTGCTGCGCCGTGTTTGTGCTTGTGCCAGTCGTTCCACCCGTACCGGCTTGCGCGTCGCCGATCAGTGCCGACAGTCCTGTCGTTCCGCTATCTCCATTACCGTTTTGACCCTGGCCCACCGCCCCTTGATTGGTGTTGCCAAGGTTAGACTGAACACTCGTCGTCGCGCTTACGGCCTGTATTGCACCTGTGGGCGGATCATTCGCGCCGTCTTGCAGCGAGGCGTCATCCTGGGTGTTGGTGCCATTATCCGTATCGGTGTCGGTATCACCGCTATCGTCACCATCGGTGGTGCCGTCATCATCGCCGTCGCCGTCGGTTGTATCGTCGGACTGATTTGGATCGCTGACGACCGGGTCAGACAGGAAGTTATCGTAGACCTGATCGAAGAACGTCAGAACCTGTTCTTCCGCCAGGAAATCCACGGTTTTTGGAAACTCAAAAACGTCACCGGTAATGCTCTGGATCGAAAAGACCGTGTCTGTCTCGCTCACAGTGGCAAGAACTTCATCGGTACCTTTACGAAAGATTTGGTAGGAACCGATGATGTTGGTGCCCGGGTCCGGCTCAATACCGACGACGAGCGTCGACGTGACGACCTCAAAGCGACCAGAGACTGTCGTGCCGCGAATACCAAGAGTTGCAACCGGTGTCTCAACGGTCATTCCACCGGAGCCAGCGATCTCGCCCGTTACAAAGACAAACGCACCTTGCAGGACGTCAACAACTAGCGAATTATCTGATCCGCCCGGATTGTAGATCATCTCGTTTAAGATGAACCGCGCGTTCGCGGTCATCGTGAAGACGGTTTCATCCAGGAAAACGATGCCGACTGCCCCTTGGGCACCCGTGATCACGACATCGTTTTGAAACACCGGGTCGCCGACTTGGAGCGCAACGGTAGTGCCGTCAGCTCGCTCAACAGTAACGACACCTTCCGCCGACTGGACAGCACCAATGCGCTCAGCGCCCGCTTGTCCGTCAGCTTGCGCATACTGCCCCGGCGCGCGCGGGCCAGCCAGCGCCGCCGCTGTTCCCGGCAGAACGACAGCGCCCTCAGGCGACAACAGCGTTGGCGTATCGGGAACGGAAAAGTAGCCGATCACCACAAACGCATTGCCGTCTGGGCTCGTAATATGGAGATCTGGGCCGACTCGCTCGTAGTCGCCCTTCAAGAGCGCGTCCACATCCGGCACCAGGACGACCAATTCGCCCTCTGTCGCAAACAGGAAACTCGGCGCTTCGCCGGTATTTTGAAATTCGTCTCTCATTACTGCCCCCAACTGCTCATCCACATTTGGTGGTTGAACAGCCTGGAAAAGACCGCTCCGCGTCACACTATTTCAGTATTAACGGTACGTTACCAGCGCGTATTGCGGGAGTCGTCACCCGTATGGCGGGAAACTCGAAACGTGATTACCGGGAAAAATTGAGCCTCACGGACGAATACTCGCTCAAACTCTCATGACCGTCCGAAATCGTCGGAATAGCGCACAATGTCATCTTCACCGAGATATGATCCACGCTGCACTTCAATGAAAACGAGGTCTTCAGAGCCAGGGTTTGCCGCCCGATGAACTGCGCCGAGAGGAATATCGCAGTGTTCACCCGTTTTAAGAGACACGACGTCGTCACCGATCGTCACTTCGGCTACGCCTTCCACAACAAACCAATGTTCCTGGCGGTGTTTGTGGCTCTGAAGCGAGAGGCGTTTGCCGGGCGTCACTCTGATTCGCTTGACCTTGAACCCGTCAGCTTCGTCGAGGACGTCATACCGCCCCCAGGGGCGTTCATCGAATTCACCAACCGGCATTATGCTAACTCCCGTCTGTGCCGAACCGCCCGAATAATGCCGCGCGACGACGCTGGCGCCACTGAAGCGTTCGCTCCATTGAGATGCGGGGCGAGTTCTTTGGCAAGCGTTTTGCCCAACTCCACGCCCCACTGATCAAACGCGTTAATGCCCCAAATGGCTGCTTCGACGAACACACGATGCTCATAGAGCGCTATGATTTTGCCGAGCATAACTGGATCAAGCGTCGGATAAAGGAGCGTCACGGACGGCCGATTTCCTGGAAATGTGCGATGCGGGGCAAGCGCTTCGGCGTCCTCGACGGCACGGCCTGAGGCAATCATCTCTTTGCGGACCGCGTCAGTAGTCTTGCCGCGCATGAGCGCTTCAGATTGCGCCAAGCAATTGGCGAGCAATAAGACGTGCTGGTGGTCAAGATCCGTTTCGTGGCCCTTCGCAGCGACCAGAAACTCGGCCGGGATGACCGACATTCCTTGATGCAGAAGTTGATAAAAGGCGTGCTGACCATTGGTGCCTGGTTCGCCCCAGACCACCGGCCCACTCGCTTCGGTCAACGCCTCGCCACTCTCCCTCACGGATTTTCCATTCGACTCCATGTCGAGCTGCTGAAGGTAAGCGGGAAGCCTGTTGAGGCGCTGATCATAGGGTAAGACGGCGCGGGTTGGCCAATCGCAGATATTGCGGTGCCACACGCCGATTAGGCCGAGCATGATTGGTAGGTTGTTTTCGGGCGGTTCCTGGCAGAAGTGGCGGTCGATCGCGTGCGCACCATCGAGGAACGCGCGGAACCGATCAGGACCTATCGCGATCATGAGCGAGAGCCCGATCGCGGACCACACCGAGTAGCGCCCGCCAACCCAGTCCCAAAATCCGAAAACTCTGTCCTCAGGAATTCCAAACGCTTCTGTCTTGTCGAGCGCCGTCGAGATGGCCGCTAGATGGCGGTCGACTGCGCTACCAACGCCTGCCTCGAGCCATTTTCGGGCGGTCTCGGCATTCGTCATTGTCTCGATCGTCGTGAAGGTTTTCGACGCGATCAGAATGAGGGTCGTCTTCGGATCGAGCGTTTTCAGCGTGCCGTGAATGTGCGCCCCGTCAACATTAGACACAAAATGAACGCGCGGGCCGTCATGAAAGGGCGCGAGCGCGGCGGTCGCCATTGCGGGTCCCAGATCCGAGCCGCCAATGCCGATATTTACGACGTCGGTGAAGGCCTGCCCGTCCGCACCAGTGAGCGCGCCACTTCTTACGCGCCTGGAAAACTCGTTCATGCGGTCGAGAACGCGCTGCACATCTTTGACGATGTTTCGGCCATCCAGAATAAGGCTCGCGTTCCGAGGCGCGCGAAGGGCGGTGTGGAGAACGGCCCGCCCCTCTGTCAGATTGATTGGCTTGCCAGAGACCATCTTGTCCCGCTGGCCTTCAACATCCGCCGCCTTTGCAAGCGCGATCAAAAGCCGTTTCGCGCGATCGCTCAAATGGGTCTTTGAGTAATCGAGAAGGATGCCTTCAGCATCGATCGAAAAGCGGCTGAACCGGTCAGGGTCGGTCTCAAACCGATCGGCGATCGGTATGTCTTTCGTCTCGTCGCGGTAGTGCCGGAGCGCGTCGAACGCGGCTGAAACCTCGCTCATCAACCAGCCTTCAGACCGGTCGCGGCGCGAGAAAGCTCGGTGACTTTGCCCCAATCCCCCGCATCGATTGCAGCCTTGGGCGCGACCCAAGACCCGCCGACGCATACGACATTTACCAGGCTCAAATAGTCTGTCGCGTTCGCCTCAGATACGCCACCCGTGGGGCAGAAGTGAATATCCGGCAGTGGTGCGGCCAACGATTTCAGGAAGGACGGGCCGCCCGCTGGACCGGCGGGGAAAAATTTTAGAACCTCGTAGCCTTGTTCAGCGATCACCATTGCTTCCGTCGCGGTCGAGCAACCGGGCAACATCGGCAAACTCGCTGCGCGCGCTGCATCGAGAAGTCCCGGCGGAGATCCCGGCGACACGCCAAAGACGGCACCTTGATCAAGGCAGGCAACCACGTCGGCTGATGATCTAAGCGTGCCTGCGCCGACAATCGCATCCGGCACCGCGTCTTTAATCGCACCAATCGCTTCTAGCGCAGCGGGCGTACGAAGCGTCACTTCAATGACCCGCAGACCACCGGCGACAAGAGCCTTCGCGAGTGGCACCGCCGTTTCCACGCTTTCGATGGTGACGACCGGAATAACCGGCGCCAATTTGCAGATTTCTAGAGTGGAAAGCATCAGACCACCTTATCGTTTTGACGCTCATTTAGCGGGCAATGTGCTAAATCGCAATTTCCCGCCAGCGCCGACCGTCACGATGGAGCAGCATCAAGGCATCTTCGGGGCCGCTCGAACCCGGATCATAGGCTCTTGGCCCGCTTGGCTCGCCTGCCCATGCCGCCATGATCGGATCAATCCAGGCCCACGCCGCCTCGACTTCATCACCGCGCATGAAGAGCGTCTGATCGCCTCGGATAACGTCCATGACGAGCCGCTCATAAGCATCTGGCATTCGATAGTCGGTGGAGCCGAGGGATTGCGCAAACGACATGTCGAGTGGCACGCCGGTGAGGCGCAT
The DNA here is from genome assembly GCA_039026395.1 of Pseudomonadota bacterium. Taxonomy (GTDB): domain Bacteria; phylum Pseudomonadota; class Alphaproteobacteria; order Rhizobiales; family JAKSCL01; genus JBCCMK01. The sequence goes on from JBCCMK010000034.1 coordinate 28,695, forward strand.
GCCGCCTGGTCCTGGATCCTTGATAGTCATCTGGAGCGTAATCGCTTCATCCGGCTGAAGACGCATGACGAGTTCATTGCCCGCAAACATTCCTGCTCGTTCGGCGAAGATCGAGTGCGGTACATCGCGAAACCGCACAGCGATTTCAGACATGCGCGAACGAAGCTTTTTGCCCGTACGGAGATAGAACGGCGTGCCCGTCCAGCGCCAATTGGCGATCTCCACCTTGAGGGCCACAAAGGTCTCAGTTGCCGATGACGGATTTTCCGCTTCGTCACGATAGCTCGGTTCATCGCCGCGCGCCGAATACTGGCCGCGGACCGCGGCATTCCCGATTGTCGCCGTGTCTATGGGCGTCAATGCGCGCAAAACCTTCAGTTTTTCATCACGCACGGCATCAGGTTCAAACTGCGACGGCGGTTCCATTGCTGTCAGACAGAGGAGTTGGAGGAGATGGTTTTGCACCATGTCGCGCATCGCGCCTGCATGGTCGTAATACCCACCTCGCCCGCCGACACCGGTCGATTCCGCGACCGTTATCTGCACATGGTCGATATGGCGGGCGTTCCAGAGCGGCTCAAACAGCGCATTCGCAAACCGCAAGGCCATCAGGTTCTGGACGGTTTCCTTCCCGAGATAGTGGTCGATCCGGTAGACATTGCGCTCGGAAAAGACGCTTGAAAGCTCGCGATTGAGCGACGTCGCAGAAGCAAGATCATGGCCGATCGGCTTTTCCACCACGAGACGGGAGGTTTCAGTCCGGAGGCCGTGCTTGTCGAGTTGCTCGCAAATCGGCTGGAAGAAACTCGGCGATACGGACAAATAGAAGGCGCGAACGCGGTTCGGGTCGTCGCCGAGCCGCTCGCGGAGTTCAGCCCATCCGGCATCGGACTTCGCGTCAACCGGCACGTAATGCAGCTGTTTGAGAAAATCCTCGACTAAATCGCGCTCGTCGGGTCCCGGTTTCACATACGTCGCAATGGCCTCCCGAGCGAGATCACGAAACGCATCGTCATCAAGCTGAGTTCGAGCCGATCCGAAAATCCTTGCGTCTGCCGGCATCTGACCCGCCGCGCGTCGGTGAAAGAGCGCTGGGATAAGCTTTCGTTTCGACAGATCACCCGTGCCGCCGAAGACGACCAAGTCGAAGGGATCGACGGGGACGATTCGCGCGACCATTTATGTCTCCGGGCAAATCACTGATTTTTTGTGTTTTAGCCGCGTACCCGTTCCGGCGGCAACTGATCGCGCGGAACAATGTGGGGACCTTTCGGGAAACGGTCGCAATCTGGTGGCGGCATCTCTGCGCCGAATTTCGGGCCCGACGCCTCGATCAAAAAGAACACCCAATTGTATTTTGGCCCGCCAGGCGCTGAGATCACTTCAATCAGCTCCCAAGCGTCAAATGCTGCATTCAGCCGATCCACATTGTTGCATTTGGTGATCAAGAGGAGCGGTTCGCCGACGCTCTCCGTGAGCGGCACGGACATTTGAAAATGATCGGTTGGGCGTGGCTTTGGCGGCCAGGTGTAAATCGGCGGCTGGTCGGCGCGCAGATTGTACATGAGCGTGCCCGTTGTCCGGCGCCAATCGGTCAGAACCGCAGCATAGTCGCCAGATTTGAAACGCTCATCAACCTGGGCCGCGATCGATTTATAGCCGAGCGCGCGGTAATAGAGGTCAATTGTGCCCGGCAGCTTGACCGTCGACGCTCGCGCATCGCCAATAAGCACCAAGCCTTGAAATGCGATGTGGATGGCAAAGGTCGCGACAAGCCATCTTTCTGCTCGCAATCTAACAAGCATTGCCGCGACAAGCACCGAACCTGCGACGTAAGCGGGTGCCGCCCAGTTCGCGTGTGCCCGGGAAAGGAGCGCCTGCCCGATGATCAAGAGCACGACGGGGACGGAGAAGATAAGAAGTAAACGAAGGTTTGGGCTTTCCACATCCGCATCGCCACCGAGGGTGCGCGGGCTGAACCAGAGCCACGTTGTAACCGCGAGCACGATGAGTGGGATTGGTCCAAAAACCCCGAACTGTGCGCCCACAAATTCGGCTGCTTCGTCAAAATTCAAAAGGCCGCCGCTTCCCTCAATATTATCGGCTGTATGGATGAAGGTAATGAGGCCGTTCTGGATGTTCCAATAGATGTTAGGCGCGAGAACCAAAAGCGTGACGAACAGCGCAAGAGCCATCCCGCGCGAAAACAGTGCGCGCCGACCCTCCGGTGAAACCGCAGCGAAAATCAAAAGGCAAAGCGCGAAATAAATCATCGCATACTTCGCCAGCAAACCCAGACCGAACGCGACACCGAGTATAAGCCCCCAGGTGAGCGGATAGATACGGTCTTTGATGTTCAAAAGCGCGTAGAGCCCGATCGCCCAAAAGAAGAGGAGCGGCACATCTGTCGTGATCAGCCGGGAGGAGAACGTCACGCCCGGCAAGAGCAGGTACATGGCCGACGCCACGATCCCGACCGTCGGGTCAAAAAGGCGTTTTCCGATGAAAAACACGACGATCGATGTGAAAAGATGGGTGATTGGCACATAGATGCGCGTGCAAACTTCATCGGTCCCGCACGTGACGTTTTGCAGCCAAATCATCCATGCGAGAAGTGGAGGCTTTGAAAAATAACCCCAATCGGGATCAAGCGACCACGTCCAATATTGAGCTTCGTCGAAGCCCATTTCCATTTCTGAGGTGTGGAGACCGACATACCGAAGGACCGTGATCGCGATCAGCCCCAAGGCGATGAGCGCGATGGTGCCGGGCGAGAAAACGATCTCTTTTGCGGTTTGCGGCGGTGTTTGAGGGTTATCTGACATGATCCTCAATCTAGCGCCAATGGTCAGCAATCCACGGCGTTGGGCGCACGTGTTTATAGACCTTCTTGTACCACTTTGCCGGCCAGCGGCCATCGCGAGCCTCGTCCGGGTCCGGTTTTCCTGTGAATGCCACGACCTTCGTCGCGTCAGGCAGTTTCGGCGTCTGGATGAAGTTCAGGGGCCAACGTGGGAGAAGTGAGTGCTTAAAACTCACGCACCATTCCTCCGGCCAAAACTCCATCTCCTCGATTTCTGACGAGATAAATGTCTGGCTATTGCGATATTTGCCGAGGACATCCTCTGTCTCGGTCATGAGCCGGTGGTAGAGGTAGGGATGACTACCGATCCGAAACCGATAGGCCGACGTGTTGCCGATCCGTTTATCAGGCTGGGTCCAATTCCGGATCACGCAAAAACTTTTCTCAGGTTTATAGTCGAAAAACGGGTCGATCGAACCGGTCAGAATGAGGTCGACGTCAAAGAAGAGGACGTCGCCTTCAAGCCCGTCGAGCGCCTCTTGCCATAGCGAAATCTTTCGCCAGGGCTTCCACCGCACCCGCTCTGGCAATGTGATCGGCGGGAGCGGCTTTGCTTCAATGCCGTTGTGATATCCAGTGTCGTCATCTGTAAAGCAAACGAAACGAAGAGGCCGCTCGGTATTCCGACGGACCATGGAGTGGAGCCTATTCACATAGTCCGCGCCATACCGTGTACCCCAACGGATACAAATCACGGTTTGCATGGTGGACAGCGCTCCAACTCGGTCGTTTGGCAGGGCTCAATTCGCTGATCGCGGTTGCATGGCCCGTAACGCGGGCTTATAGCAACCACCATCGATGCGGCAAGAACCCTCGACGGCCACCGCACCGAAATACGCGTGAAAGCCCCTCTCGTCGCTTCAACCCAATCGGGGTCTATTGAGCAGACGACGCTGTTGAGATCAGGGACGTGGAACATGAACGTCGGCCAACGTCCCGACTTGAGCGTGATTATTCCAGCGAAGAACGAGGCAGAAAATCTGCCTGATCTTCTGTCTGAGATCGAGGATGCGTTGCGCGCTGATTTGGCGTTTGAAGTGCTGGTCGTCGATGATGGCAGCGATGATCATACCGAGGCCGTCGTTCGCGACCATATGGCTGAGCGGCCTTGGCTGCGTCTCATCAAGCATGACCGGTCAGCCGGCAAGAGTGCCGCAGTCCGGTCTGGCGCTTTTGCTGCGACCGGTGAATTCGTCGTGACGCTGGACGGCGACGGTCAAAATAATCCCGCCGATGTTCCAAGAATGATCGAGATCCTGAAAGAGCCGAACACGCGCGTCGCTCTCGTTGCGGCTGAGCGCGTGGGGCGGACGGATACGGTCATCAAAAAGCTTGCCTCCCGCTTTGCCAATAGCCTTCGGTCAGCCGTCCTACACGATAAGACCCGGGATACCGCGAACGGGCTGAAGGCCATGCGCCGCGATGCGTACCTGAGGCTGCCATTCTTTGACACAATGCACCGGTTCTTCCCGGCACTCATCGTGCGCGAAGGGTTCGAGGTCGGTCACATTGATGTGGTTGACCGTCCGCGGCGCCACGGCCAATCGAAATACGGCATTCTCGACCGCGCGCTGGTGAGCATCGGCGATATGGTCGGCCTGTTTTGGCTTATTCGGCGGCGAAAAATCATCCCCGCGGTTGAAATCGTCGAACCAGAGCCAAAACCGGTTGGATCTGAGAATGACTGACGGGCTCCTGAGCTTTGCACAGTCGGTCATGGAGACCGCGCAGGCGAGCCCCTGGGCGATCGTTGCCGTGGTCGCCGTCTATGTTGGCTTGAGC
>JBCCMK010000035.1:0-33330 GCA_039026395.1 Pseudomonadota bacterium
AGGTGGTGCTGGCAATGACACGGTTCGTGGCGGTCTTGGTGCGGATACGCTGCGCGGTGATGCTGACAATGACACGCTTGAAGGCGGTGCTGGTGCTGACCAGCTCCTCGGTGGCGCGGGTGAAGATACTGCGACCTATGTGAATTCGGCGGCCGGTGTCACGATCTCGCTTGATGGTTCAGCCGGTACAGGCGGTGATGCTGAAGGCGACACACTCTCGCAGATCGAGAATATTACGGGGTCAGGAGAGAACGATACGCTGACCGGCGATGGGTCGAGCAACGCGCTTCTCGGGGGAGAAGGCGATGACACCCTTATCGGTCTCGGTGGTACGACCGATATTCTAAACGGCGGTGGTGGTGTCGATACCGTTGACTACTCCGCATCCAGCGGTGGTGTAACGATTGATCTTCAGGCTGGCACGGGTTCGGGCGGCGACGCATCAGGCGATACGCTGGTGCAAATCGAAAACGTCATCGGGTCCGGTCAGGCGGACAACCTGTCTGGCGACGGTTCAGCGAACCGACTGGAAGGTGGCGCTGGCAACGATACGCTTCTTGGACGCGGCGGAGCGGACGTCCTCGATGGAGGCGGTGGTATCAACACGGCGTCCTATGCAGGCTCTGCTTCTGGGGTGACTATCGTCCTTGATGGTTCCACAGGTTCAGGCGGTGACGCGGCCGGTGATACGCTGATCAATATCCGCAATGTTATTGGTTCATCGCAGGCCGACAGCCTCACTGGCAATGCCCTCGTCAACACGCTTGAAGGCGGTGTCGGCAACGATACGCTGATCGGTGGCGCGGGTGGCGATACCATCGATGGCGGCACCGGCAGCGATACCGTGAGCTATGCGGGTTCAAGTGCAGTCACGATCGATCTCGAGAACGGGACCGGCACCGGCGGTGACGCTGAAGGCGACACCTTCATTGACATTGAGAATGTCACCGGCACCGACTTTGCCGATACACTGATTGGCAATGCCAGCATCAACACGCTTAATGGCGGGATTGGCAACGACGTCTTACGCGGTGGCGCAGCGGCTGATACGCTTAATGGCGGTGCAGGCAACAACACAGCGAGTTATGTTGGCTCAGACTCAGCCGTAACTGTCTCACTTGCAGGCGGGCCTAACACGGGTGGTCACGCACAAGGCGACACACTCACAAACATCCAAAACCTCACAGGTTCTGACCATGCAGACACCCTGACGGGCGATGCAAACGTCAATATTATAGCCGGTGGTGCAGGAAATGACGTCATTGAGGGTGGCGCCGGTGGCGATACTCTTTCCGGCGAGGGCGGCACAGGAGATATGGTCTCTTATGCTGGATCGAACGCAGGTGTGACGGTCAATCTTCAAAACCAAACCGCGTCAGGCGGCCATGCCGCGAGCGATACAATCTCTGGCTTTGAAAGCGTCCGAGGTTCTGCGCACGCCGATACGCTGACTGGATCAACCGGTGCAAACACGATCGAAGGTGGTGCGGGCAACGACCAAATCATCGGTAGTGCTGGTGCGGATACGATTGACGGCGGAGCGAACACCGATACCGTTGACTATTCGGCTTCGACCGGCGGCGTGACCGTTGATCTTGGCACAGGCTCCACGTCTGGCGGTGACGCGGCTGGCGACACACTCACAAACATCGAAAACCTGATTGGCTCCAACCAAGCCGATGATTTGACGGGTAGTTCGGTCGTCAACGATATCGATGGCGGCGCTGGAAACGATACGATTTCAGGCGCTGGAGGAAACGACGTTCTCGACGGTGGCGCTGGCAACGACATCCTCACCGGTGGCGCTGGCGGAGACAGTCTTGATGGCGGTACCGATGTCGATACAGCAAGCTACGCCGGTTCAAACGACGCCGTCACCATCAACCTGTCCACCGGAACGCACAGTGGGGGCCATGCAGATGGCGACACACTGACAAGCATCGAAGATGTCGATGGCTCAAGTTTCGGAGACAGTCTGACAGGTAACACCGGTGCAAATACGCTTCGCGGTGGCGCTGGCTCCGACACGCTAAACGGTGATGGTGGTAATGACACCCTGGAAGGCGGAGACAATGACGACACGCTGATCGGCGGTGCAGGGGCCGACATCCTACGAGGCGGAAGCGGAAATGACGTTGCCGATTACTCTGGTTCAGGGTCAGCAGTTAATGTCGATCTGACGGCGAACTCCGGCACGGGCGGTGACGCGCAGGGCGACACTTTTGACAGCATTGAAGACATCATCGGCTCGGGCGGAGCGGACACCTTGCGGGGTAACGCCCAAGCAAACAGCATTGATGGCGGTAACGGTGCGGACCAATTGATCGCGACTGACGGCGCTGATTCCTATGATGGCGGCGGCGGCAACGACACGATCAGCTACGTCAATGCGACGGGCGCCGTCACGGTTAACCTGCAAACCGGACTCGGCTCAGGTGACATCGCCCAAGGCGATACGTATGCGGCGATTGAAACCGTCATCGGTTCGTCAAGCGGAGACCTTCTAACGGCAGCGGATACAGGTTCGACGCTCAATGGCGGCAATGGCAACGACCGTCTGGTGAGTGGTGCTGGAAATGATGTCATCATTGGTGGCGGCAATTCCGACGTCGTTTCCTACGAAAACGCAGGTTCGGGTGTAACCGTTTCTCTTGCGATCACCGGCTCCGGCCAAGCAACAGGTGGCGCAGGTACTGATACATTCACTGATGCGATCGAAGGTGTCATCGGATCCGATCATGCCGACACTCTTCGTGGCTCATCGGCTGCAAACACAATCGACGGTGGCGGTGGCAACGATACGCTTATCGGTGGCGCGGGTGGTGACGCTTTGGACGGTGGCACAGGAACCGACGTCGTCGACTATACCGGTTCGGCTGCGGTCACGGTAAACCTTGGCACCAACTCGGCATCGGGTGGTGATGCACAGGGCGATAGCTTTGCCAACATTGAGAATGTCATTGGCACGGCCAACGCTGACGACATCACCGGAGACGGTCTTGCAAACGTTTTAAACGGCGCGGCCGGGGCTGACACCCTTTCCGGCGGCGGCGGCGGTGATACGCTGAATGGTGGCAATGAGAACGACCTTCTGATCGGTGGCGATGGTGGCGACACGATCGATGGCGGCGATGGCATCGATACGGCGTCCTACGCAGGCTCGAACGCAGGCGTGACGGTCAATCTTCAAACTGGTGTTAATGGTGGCGGCCATGCAGATGGCGACAACCTTTCCAACGTTGAGAATCTAACCGGCTCCGGTTTCGGGGATTGGCTCGATGGTGACGGCGGCACCAACACCTTAGATGGCGGTGCTGGAAACGACTTCTTGGAAGGCCGTGGTGGCGCTGACATCATTCGCGGTGGCGAAGGCTTTGACACTGCCGACTATTGGCATGCCACGGGCTCAATCACGATTGATCTCGAAGCAGAAACTGGAACTGACAACCACGCAGAGGGTGATACGTTCGACTCGATTGAGCGCGTTTACGCGTCACGCTTCAACGATACACTGACAGCGGCAGAATCGGGCTCTCATATCCATGGCCGACAGGGCGATGACATCATCAATGGCGGCTCTTCTGCGGATACCCTTATTGGCAACCAAGGCGTTGATACCATCACCGGTAATGGCGGTAATGACACCATTCAGGGCAGCGATGGAAACGATATCCTCTATGGAAATGCGGGTACAGATAATCTCCGCGGTGACAATGGAAACGACACCTTAGAAGGTGGTTCTGAAGGCGACGTTCTCGACGGTGGCGCTGATACCGACACGGTGTCTTATGCGTCCTCGGACAGCGGCGTGACGGTCAACCTGCTTTCGAATTCCGCATCGGGTGGCCACGCCCAGGGGGATACGATCTCCAACTTCGAAAACATCACCGGTTCTAACCATGGTGACACGCTAACGGGAGATGCCGGTGTGAACGTCATCCTTGGTGGCAACGGCAATGACACGATAGAAGGCGGCGATCTGAATGACACCTTGAACGGCGAAGGTGGTATCGACACGATCAGCTACGCGTCATCCGACGAAGCGGTCACTGTCAACCTCTCGAACTCGACAGCCTTTGGTGGTCATGCCCAAGGTGACTTCATCCAAAACTTCGAGAACGCCACTGGGTCGATCCACAATGACACCTTAACCGGCTCATCGAGCGCAAACGTTCTCACCGGCGGTAACGGCAACGACACGCTCGAAGGTCTTGGCGGTGCCGATACGATCAATGGCGGGAACGGCATCGACACAATCACCTACGCATCGTCTCTGGGCGGTGTGACGGTCAACCTGCAGACCGGTGCAACTGCAAACAATGATGCGGCTGGCGACACGATCAGCAACATCGAAAACGCGATCGGGTCGAACTTCGCAGATAATCTGACGGGACTTGATGCGGGAAGTACCCTTCAGGGTGGTCTTGGCGCTGATAATCTCACGGGTGGATCTTCTGCTGACATCCTCGAAGGCGGCGCTGATGGCGATACGCTCATTGGTAATGGCGGAGGGGATACGCTCCGCGGCCAAGCTGGCGGCGATAATATTCAAGGTGGTGCTGGAAACGACATTCTCGATGGCGGCTCGGAGAACGACATTCTCGATGGTGGGTCGGAGAACGATACGTTGATCGGTGGTGCTGGTGGCGACACCCTCAATGGTGGCACCGGCATTGACACGGCGAGCTATGCCAACGCGGGCACGGGAGTTACAGCAAACCTTGCAAACGCCGGAGCGAATACTGGCGATGCATCGGGCGACAGCTATACCAGCATCGAAAATCTGATCGGTTCATCGCAGAATGATACGCTGGTCGGTGACGGTGCAGACAATACAATCACCGGTGGGAATGGTGCCGACTCCATTAGCGGCGGCGGCGGCTCTGACATTCTCAACGGTGGCGCTGGTGCGGACACGATCACGCTCGGAACCGGAGCCACTGATTCAGACACCGTGTTCGGTGAGGCGGGCAATGATCGAATCGTCGTGGACGAAGATCATCTCGTGAATCTCCTCAACGATGCTATCGATGGCGGTGCCGATGATGACATTGTTGAACTCGATGACTCCGTCGGATCCCTTGATGAGGCCGATCTCGTGCGCGTCCTCAAGGACATTGAGGAGATCGATGCGTCCTCACTCGGCGTGGATATCTCGCTTGATCTGTCGGGCGCTGAGATCGCGGAGATGACGGATAGCAACAACGCGCTCACGATCCGCATCAATTCGGGCGGTAGCGATACCGTTACGATTGAGGATCCGGCGAGCCATTGGACATCGGCCTCAGGTGGTGCCGGAACAACGATCTACTCGATCTATGATTCAGACGCGCAAACGACCCAGATCGCAGAGCTTACAGTGGTGGCGGCGTAAGTCGCCACCAACAAGAGGCCAGACAGACGAAACTACTGCCGGAGTGCGCGCTCACGCATCCGGTTCACAGGTTGCATGAGGTAGCTCAGGATCGTGTGTTCCGAGGTCAATATATCGACCTCCGCCAACATGCCTGGCACCACCGGATTACCTTGCCCGAGTTCTGATGCATCGGCTTCGAGTCGCACACGGAAATAGGGTTGGCCCGAATCGCCAGTGAGCGCATCTGGCGAAATGTCGATCACTTTTCCGCGTATTCCGCCGTAGATCGAATAGTCGTAAGCCGTGATTTTGACGATTGCTGGGAGGCCCGGCCAAACCTCAGCCCGATCTTCTGGCGACAGTCTGGCTTCGACCGTGATCGCGGAGTCCGAAGGTACGATTTCAGCAACAATCTGGCCCGGTCGAACAACACCGCCAAGCGTTTTGACGTTCAATCGATTGATCACACCCGTTGCAGGTGCACGGACTTCAGCGCGAACTTCGCGATCAACGAGCGCGTTGCTCCGCTCTTCGAGTTTCGCAATATCCAGTTCCACATCTGCGCGCTCGCGCTCCGCTTCGGAGCGAAACATCAAGATGGCCTCGTTTCGTCGTCTTACGACCTCGCTTAGTCCCGCCTCAGTTCGTGGGATTTGAAATTCAAGGTCGGCGATCCGCGTGGTTATTTGTTGGAGTGCTGTTTCATTCTTTAGAAGCTCGTTTTTTGATACCGCGCCCATTTCGGTGAGGCGGCGAAGGCTTGCCACGCGCTCGCTTGAGAGATTGCCCTCGAGCCGCGTGTTCTCGAGCCGTGATTTGAGTTCCCCAAGCTCAAGTTCCCGCTGGCGGATCTGGTCTTCGAGAATGCCGATCCGCTCGCGAAGACTTTGTCGGCGGCGCTGGAAGAGCACGGTTTCAGAATCAACAATGGGCCCAAGCTGCGGTGAATCTGCGTAGGGTGTTGTGAATTCGTCGCGCCCTTGAGCCTCTGCATTTAAGCGGGCGAGGCGGACGCGTTTTGCTTGAATATCGAGCCGTGTGGCGTCGAGTTCGGCCTCGGAGAACTGGTCTTCGATAACCAGCAAAACGTCATCCCGCTCAACCCGGTCGCCCTCGCGCACTTGAATCGCGGTAACGATCCCGCCCTCGAAGTGCTGAACCATCTGATTGTTTGCTGACGGCACGATCCGACCCTCGCCGCGCGTGACTGTATCGAGGCGAACGAGCGACGCCCACAGCATGAATGTGAATAGCGACAAGCCGACAGTCAGCAAAAATATTCGGTGGGCCGATCGGGAGATCGTGTTTGTCTGCCACTGAAATGGCCCCGGATCTACGCCCAGGAGTGAGCCGCTCGATTCTGGGTCTGCCCCATCGATCGGCCCTGTTTCTGGCTTGGTTTTCGGCGTCATGTGCAGATCAATCATTGCGGGCACCCTCGTTGCGCCGAGTAAAACAGGGTCGCTGTTTATAACGATTTAACGGTGATCGCGGATTCTACCTTTACGCGTTTGGCGCTGACACTGCCGCGCACATGCGGTGGATTGGATACCGAAGATGACGGCCCAACTTGGAAGAATTCGCCCGGTAAAGGCGGCCGAATTGGTCGATAGCGTGCGCGCAACGCAGCGTCGATCCGGGCAAGCGCGTCACGTATTCTCGCTACTCAAATATCTCGCCCGCTTTGGCGGCGTCGCTCCAGCTGCCATCGATGCGATCGCAGTTGATGGCAAGATCCGGCCAAGCCGCGAAGCGATTTGTGATGTCAGCCAGCGGTTAGGGCTTGATGCGCGCTTGGAGGATCGAAGGCTTGAAACGCTCGCGCCAAATGACTGTCCGGTCATTGCGCTCACGACCGAGGGCCTAGGATTTTTGATCGTTGATGTGAAGTCACGCGGGGTGGTGGAGGTCGCGGTCGACGGAGATGGCCGCGAAACGGTGAATATTGATGATCTCGTCCCGCATTACGTCGGCACGCTCGCGCGTATCAGCCTCGGTCAACCCTTCGAAGAACCGGGTCGCGTTAGCGCGGTTGCCAATCAGCAAAGTCTAGAAAGCCCTCGTGATCAGACGCAGTCGACGATAAAGGCGATCGTCTCCGACGTTCTTTCGGGTCAGCGCTCCCTGGTCCTGCAGCTTTTCCTCGCTGCCGTACTTGCAAATTTACTCGCGATTACAGTTCCGCTCTTCATTATGGCGGTCTACGATCGGATCATTCCGCACCTCGCATTTGAGACACTTTGGGCCCTCGTGCTCGGCGTGATGATCGCTCTTTCCTGTGACTTTGGCGTTCGATTTGTCCGCATGCGGGTGACCGATGCGATCGCGCTCACTGCGTCTCGGCGAACGCAAAGCCGTATCCTTGCTCGTATTATGGGGAGCAAACGCAACGATCAGCCAAAATCGAGCGCTGAGGTCAACCAAGCGCTCCAAGATGTCGACCAGGTGACCCATCTGGTGCCCGTCACTCTCGTCGCTATCCTTGTCGATCTGCCGTTTTTTCTCTTTCTTCTCGGCTTGATAAGCTATCTGGGCGGGTGGGTCGTGCTTGCGCCCCTTTTCGGCGCAGCCTTTCTCTTCGCGCTCAACCTCGGCAATGTTTCGGGCGTTCGCGCGGCGGGCGCGGTCGTCGCGCAGTCGACTTTGAGGCGTGCAAACGCTGTTGACGAGATTGTTGAAAAGGGCGACACGGTCCGGCTTTCCGGGATCCGGCTCGCGCTCCAGTCGAGGCTTGAACGGATGGTGGACGGCCATTCGATGGCGCTCCACGGAAGCCGCGTTTACGGCGCCTTCCCGGCAGTTCTCGCGATGTCAGTCAACCAACTCGCAGTCGTCTTCACGCTCATTATCGGCGTTTATCAAGTGGCCGCTGGCGCCATGACCGTCGGTACACTTGCCGCCGTGACCATCCTTGTCGGGCGTGCGATTGGCCCCGTGGGAAGTCTGGCAGGCTTACTCGCCAAGGCGAGGCTTCTCGGCTCTACCATGGAAAACGTGCTCACACTTGATCGGCTTGAGATGGAACGCGGCGGCGATGTGCGCGGAGCGCCGACGCCGGTAATCAAAGGTCAAATCGATCTCCACGGCGTATCTTATCAATATCCAGATGCCGAAAAACCGGCACTTGGACCGCTCTCGCTTTCAATTAAAGAAGGTGAGCGCGTTGGCCTCATAGGCCCGATCGGGTGCGGAAAATCCTCGCTGCTCCGCCTTGTTCCGCGCCTGATGGACCCGACCGACGGGACGGTCTTGATCGATGGGTACAGCGTTAGTCAGTACGATCCAGACCGGCTCCGATCGTCGGTCAGCTTCATGACGCAGGCCTCCGAACTCATGGCGGGCACGCTTTACGACAACCTCGTGGCTGGCGTCGCAAAGCCCGATGACCGGTTTCTCGAACACTGTGCCGAACTCACAGGTCTGAAGGACATCATCGCCCGCCATCCACAAGGGTTCGGCATGCAAATCGGCGGGCGGACGTCCGCTCTTTCCGTGGGCGAGCAGCAAATCATCGCCCTCACCCGGTGTCTCTTTCGAAATGCGCCGATCCTTTTGATGGATGAGCCGACAGCCGCGTTTGACAATCGGCTCGAGAAACAGATCGTCGAACGACTGGATGAGATGTTCTCGGGCAAAACGGTGATCGTCGCGACGCATCGGGCGCCGCTGCTTAATCTTGTCGATCGAATCATCGTCATGGATCGCGGCAAGATCGTCTCCGATAAACCGCGCGATACGCTCTTGCCGATGATGAACGGCGGGCAGCCACCAGAAAGTGTAGCGAGTTAGCCATGGCGCGCCGTAAGGACGAAGAAGAAAACTATTGGCCGGGCTTTGTTGATGCCCTCTCGACGATCGTCATGGTCGTCACCTTCCTCTTGATCATCTTGGCTGTCGTCATCTTCATGGCCAGCCAGAACATCGCGAAGGTCGTCGTTGAATCTTTGGTCACCGAGGACCAGAAGGGGCAATCAACCGAAGCTCCAATCACGTCTGACGAATTCAACGAAAACGCGACGACGATGGAGCAAAGGGAATTTCAGAATGGGACCATCTCGACCCCGGAAGAGCCAACCGAGTTCAGTGAGACCGAAGGAGAGAGGACACCCGAGCTTGGCAATCCGTTGATGCAGGAAAACCCACCCGAAACCAACACGGATTTGGCAATCCGAAGCCGAGACGTTGAGGATGAATTACGACTTGTGATCGCGCCAGAGGAAAAGGCTGAGGAAGAACAGCCTGGCGTTAGAGTATCTTCTTCGAATTCGTTTTTGACGCTGGAGTTTACTCGTGGCGCTCTCGTCATTGACCAAGACTCATCCGGGCAAATCGGCACTTTCCTCAATGAAAACAGTCTGGATCGCGAAGGAAAATACGAGATCCGGGGTTTCGCGCTCTCCTCTTCAAACTCTGTTTCCGAATCCAGGCGGATTTCATTTTACCGGGGTATGCAGGTCCGAAATGAGCTGATGGACTACGGCATAGCCGCGGAAAACATTCAGGTCATCGTGCGCGAGTCGCAGCTCCCCGAGGAGGAAAATGTCGTGCGCGTTTTCCTCAAGCCGTGACGAATTACGCTTAACCACTTGTTTCATTGATTGGGTGTATTTTCAGGAAGTTTAGCGTGTAACGGCTGTTTCGAGTATGAAAAAAGAGATCCGAACACATACCATTCGGATGACCGGGACATTCGTTTTGTTGCTGGCTTTGGCGGCCTGGCAACTCGACTTCGTGATCGTTTCGATCAATGCGAACATCTACCTGAACGCGACTATCATCGGCGTTTTTCTCTTCGGTGTTTTTCTAGCCTATCGTGGCGTCCTCGGGCTCAGGACCGAGTTGCAAGCCTTTGACGCTCTCAAAGAAGAATTCAATGACACGCGGGTGGATGTAACAGCGGACGAAGGCGACCCAAACTGGCGCTATAATCGCTGCAAGAAGCCAGCGATCATGTTCACAAGGCCCCTGATTTTGGGGCAGTCCTATTCCCTCTGCTCTGATGAAATCGGCCGAACGGGCGACCTCCAGCTCACCGCTGGAACAATGTCGACGCTGGTCGAAGGCATTGACATCCGTCTCGACGAGCAACGCTCTCTTTTGAACTATGTGGTCGGCATTCTTGTGATGCTCGGCCTCATTGGAACGTTCGTGGGTCTCATGGGAACCCTGGCGTCGGTCGGTGAGATTATCGGTGGCTTGGACCTTTCAGGTGGTGCCGGGCCGGAAGTCATCCAGAACCTCATGACGAGCCTTCAAAAGCCGCTTGAGGGGATGGCCACGGGCTTCTCGTCATCCCTCTTCGGTCTCATCACCTCGCTCACGCTCGGCCTTATGACGCGGTTTAACAGCCAAGCGCTCAACGTCGTCCGGATGAGCTTTGAGACGTGGCTTGGCGGGGTCGCTCAAATTGAAGGCGACCAGACCGGAAAGCCGACCGAGGACGGTGATAGTTCGGGAGCGGGCATTGGCCTAGAGGGCAACGAAAAACGGCTCATGTTCCGGACCGCGCGCAATGTCGTCGTGAACAGCACCAAGGTCGCAACAGCGACCGAAGTGCTTGCAGCACACATCGCCGATCTACGCGTTGAGCAGAAAAGCAACCGCGAGGCGATGGCAAGCATTGCGCAGCACGTCGCCGTTCTGACGGAAACACAAGATCGCTTCGCCGTGAGCGTTAATCAGGTCGCCCAAACCCTGTCGACGCAGTCCGATATCGTCTCAACACTTCGTTCCATGAGCGACGCGTTTCAAGACCATCGCGCACGCGTGGATGTTAGCTTGAATGAAACGTCGCGGCTCGTGCAGCAGACGATGAAGGCGAACGAGGCCGTGGCTCGCCGCATGGCAGACGTGTCTGATCTCGTCAGTCGCCAAGAAGGAGTGCCTGCCCGACTGAAAGGCATCGAGACCTATTTGAGCGAGCGGTTCCGGGCGACCTCGACTGATCTTCAAGATCAGTACTCTCGCATTGAGTCGATCGAACAGACGGTCGTGCCGCATCTTCGAAGCGAAGAATCTCGCGAACGGGCTGAGCTTCTCGCCAAGCTGGACCAGCTGATCGCTGTGAGCCGGATTTCGGATGGGGATGCTCAAGCGCTGAAGGACCTTGCGCGGCTCTATCGTGCGCAAGGCCTATCTGAATCAGAAATCGCCGAGCACTTCGACTTACCCGACGTTCCACAAGAGCCGACAGCTGCCGTGCCTGAAGAGCCCGTCAACCCCTCAGTTGGCTCAACTGTTACCCCCAATGAAGATCAACTCGATGAAACGTTCGGCTTGTTTGATCCGGCCCCCGACGCGGATGCGGCGAAAACTGGATGAGCCGAAGGCTCGCTTCTTTCAGGACACCTAGCTCATGAACAAAGAAAGCTTCAAATCCAATTTGAGAGAGCTATCGAGTAAGTTGCTCTTTCGAAAAAAGAGCGCGGGCTTTGTCCGGCGACACCAGCGGTATGAGGTCAATTTCGCGTCTAACATTCTCATGCAAGGACGCACCGTGCCAATACCCGGTATCATCAATGAGATTTCGCTTGGTGGCGTTCGCATGCGCCCCGCAACGACATACCTCTTGCAACGCGAAGACGAAGTCGCATCGGTTCAGATTGGTGAGGTCTATTATCCGTGTCAGATCAAGAACACGGGACCGGATGGATACGGCATTCGGCTGTCGCGGCAAATCGACGAGGATCTCGTTGATGAGATCGTGCGCGAGTTCGGCACCAAAGCTGCCGCCGCTTAACGGTCGATATTAAACGAAAAACGCCGCCCCTGAGGGGCGGCGCCGTGATGCGGGCTGGGTGGACCCCAGTCCGGATGAAATCCCGATCGATTAGGCGAGCACCAGAGGCTGCTCCAATGCACCCGTAAACGATCCAGACGCGGTCCCCCGCACACAATCATCACTCGACATTAGATCACCTCCTTTCGATTGTTGAACACACCGAAAGGCTATCTGCGTCGCGCACGCTCCGCAACAGACAAATGCTGAGCAGGGACGGACACTGATTGCCGCAGGCTTGGGCAGTAGCTGGAGAATCTCTCTTCAAAGCGTTCACGCTTTGAAGAGAGGAATTTGCGGCAAGACAGGGACTTAGACCATTAGAACCGTTCACGCGGAAGGTGGAAATGGTCTAGGATCTGTCTGGATCTCCAAGAGCGCAATTCATGTCAGACGACCACATACTCTTCGCCGTCGAGGATGGCATCGCGACGCTCACGCTCAATCGTCCCGAAGCACGCAACGCTCTGACCTTCGAGATGTATCAGCGGATCGCGGACCTCTGCGCATCAGTCGTGGACACGGATGCACGGGCAATGATCCTCACCGGTGCGGGCGAGAAGGCGTTCGCGTCCGGCACTGACATTGCCAAATTCCGAGACTTTCGATCCGCCGAGCATGCGCTCAACTATGAAACTGAGATGGATCGCGTCTTCACGGCTATAGAGACCTGCCCCATCCCGACGATCGCAGCCCTATCAGGTGCCTGCACGGGTGGAGGCGGGGCGATCGCTGCGTGTTGCGACATTCGGATAGCAAACGCTGACTTGAAGTTCGGTTTTCCTATCGCGCGCACGCTCGGAAACTGTCTCGCCGGATCAACGCTTACGCGGCTCAATGCGCTCATGGGTCAGGGCCGCGTGACGGAAATGCTATTCACCAGCCGCCTGCTTGGCGCCGAAGAAGCACGGTCGGCGGGTTTCATCTCTGAAATCGCGTCTGATCATGCAGCGCTCATGGACCGTGCGAAGGAAGTCGCAACTCAAATTGCGGGTCACGCGCCGCTAACCCTGCGAGCGACGAAGGAAGCCCAGCGTCGTTTGCGCCGTGGAAGCAGGGAGACGGACGATCTCGTTGCGCTTTGCTACACCAGCGAGGATTTCAAGGAAGGGTTGGAGTCGTTTCTCGCGAAACGGAAACCCAATTGGAAGGGCAGCTAACTGGCTTTTTGAGACGCAAAAGCGATTGAGTGAAAGTCACACTCTGGATCTTCAACCACAATCTCAACGTGTCGAAATCCGCAGTCCGATAAGATCGCCGTATATTCCGCAGGATCGAGGCTCGCATGATAAACCGCCTCACCGTCAACAGTCCCGGTTGCTTCGCCGTCTGCCGGGCCGGTCGTGACCATGAGACAACCGCCCTCCCGCACATGCTGAGCCAATCGAGGTAACACGTCCCGCTGTTCGGCGCGTGACAAGTGAAAGAAGCCGTCCCACGACAGCACCCCGTTAAAAGTTTGCCCGAGGTCGATGTCCCTCATATCTCCCTCAATCCAGGTCGCGTTTGGATATCGCTCACGGGCAATAGCGAGCATTCCAGGTGCGAAATCAAACCCGGTCAGAACTGCGCCAGACTCCATCAGGTAGGACGAAATCGGTCTGCCTGTTCCGCATCCGACATCAAGGACGGTTGGTGAAGCGGGAAGTTTCGAAGTAAACCGATCGAGCCACCCCCTCTCGAAAAGGGACTTAGCGCGGCGCTGATCGAACGCTTGAGCCGCGCGATCATAGACGTCTTGCGTCCGAGTATGAACCGCCAAGAGCGCCGGGTCGATGTCCTCTGGCACGCGCGCCGTCAGTCGTCGTCAAAGACTTCTTCGCCGCGTTTGGCCCAGCCGATGATGCGGTCGAAGACTTCATCGGTAATCAAGATGCCGCGATTAACGAAATCGCCGATCGTGTGGATTGCGACCACGAGCCGGTTCCCCGCAGCCTTATCGTAATAGTAAATCGGGCTTCCGCTTTGGCCCGCTTCTGTGTCGACCATGTACTCAATATACGGGCCGACGCCTGGTGCATCTATGCCTGCTGTCCGACCCGCATTGTACCACATGGTGCCATAGGGCTTGCCAGAGCTGGTTGGATAACCAGCTGTATTCACAAAGAGCATCTCAGCTGTCGCTGAGTCATGGATATCAACGACGCGCATGCCGAAATAGCCAAGCCTTTTGCCGTAAGGCTGTCCGTTGACGAGTATATCGTCGGCGAGGCGAAGACCGGCATAATCATTCCGACGCGCCATTGGTTCCCAGCCTGAGCCTTTCCGGAACCAAGCTGGATGGATCATGCCTGGCCAATCATCCTTAAAGCCTTGCGATGTGCGCCATTCCTCTTCTGCAAAAGTAAAGTGCGGTTCACAGACAAATGTTCCGTAGGGCGCCAGGCTGCCATTCCGCCCGGGCACGACGCGGACGCGCTTTGCGATCCTGGGCTTCTCATCCCAGCCATAATAGGACCGATCGACGAGCACGTGTGCGGCCGTCACGATCAGCCTCTCGCCGACGAAAAAACCGGTTCCGGCGCTAACCGGGCCGCGATCGAATTCAACCTCGAGATGGCAGATGCAGCGCCAGGGAATGAGTTCAGTATCAGGCACCTGAACCCGGCCGTCGGACCCGATAACCGCTTCCGGTTTTGCCCGAAATGGCGCGTCTGCACCCACCGGATCGGAGAAAAACCCGCCGTCAGGTCTGGCATTCAACATGGTTGGCCCGGAGATCATCCGGGTTCGAAAACCTGCGGTCGCTGCGCGAAAGGCGTCAAACCCCGCGACCTTTTCGGGCGAGCCGCCGCCATTGGTTTCTTCCATGAAACTCCTTACTTTGCGGAGTTTTCCAGTTTTGGCGGCCTTGTTCGAGACGGTCACCGGCGCCATTTCCATGTCGCCTTCAGGCGTTGAGGATTTTGCCGCTATCGTCGATTTTTCTTTTTTCTCGGCCACTTAACTCTCCCCTAGATACTCACTCAACGTCATGGTCCGATAACCGGAAGCCGCGGCTTTGGCGTCTCCAGAAAAGGATCGCACTTGCAACGCGCTTTCGAGCGGCGCTGTTCGGCCGCGCGACAGGTTCGACCAATCATACTCAAATAGCTCAGCGAAATAGGCGTTCACGGCTGCATTGCGCACCAGCAGACTTGCATCTCGATTCGGGCCGGTCCCGCGCGCTGTGAGGTTCTGCGAGCCAAGTACGGTGACATCGTCGTCGATGACGAACCCTTTTGTGTGGCAGTGGCTGAAATAGCGAACCGTGTCTGGGCTCACATCGAACCCATAGGCTTTCATCCGACGGAGACGCCGACGCTCAGCACCAAAGCCAGATCGGAAAATGATTCGGACATCGAGCCCTGATTTTTGCTGGTCGATGAGTGCATCGAGGATCGCACGGAAATGCTCCGGCATCCGATCAACATGCTTCCAGATATCGAAGGATTGGTTCTCAATGAGGATGCGATCTTTAGCATTCTCAATCAGTTCGAAAACGATTTCGGGGTAATTGTCGGGCGTTAGAAGCGGCAGGACCGTCATTTCCTCTTCGACCGTCAGCGGGGCGAACGCGCGAAAATCTGTTGGTCGCCGTTCTTCCTCCGGTTCGTCTGGCACCATCACCATGGGCTCGTCTGCGCTCACGACGCTTTCAGATCGGGTGGCCTCGAGACTGTCGTGATAATCCTGGGTGAGATGTCGGCGGAACATGCCGGCGATTTCGGCATCCTCAATCACTGCGTGCCATTCCCGATTGTAGGACTTCACGTCAGACCATGTCAGATCTTCGATCGGTGTATTGATGCGAGGTTGATTGGTCGTTTGCCAATTCCCGCTTGAGACCCACACGCGCTTGTCTTCAATTCGTCGACCACGAAGCCGGTCCGACCAAACTGCGGCCTTGATGTGGTAATTGGTCGAAAAGAGGCCTCCAGACCCGGTCGATGCTTTAGCCCAGAGAAATTTGTCGCCCATCGTCTCGGCAAGAGAAGCAAGCGTATCGCGCTCTGGAATGTCGTTTTCTTTAGTGCGACCCGACGTGTCGTCAGGATCGTTTTCCAAATTTCCCCGAGCCCGATCAAGCGTGAGAGTGATGCGAGAGCGTGGACGCTTTCGGGCGGCAATAGTCTCTAGTGTGTCGACAATATGCGGCGCGGTCACATGATACATGCCGATCGTAAGCTGTTCGAGTTCCGTCTCGTCGAGGAAAGCCTGCAGCAAGTGCCAACCATAGTCCGGGCTAACACTGAAGGTTGCTTTCATTGACTTCGTGATTGGGGTGAGCGCGAAGTCTGGGTCTTCGAGGTTCCGGCTATAGGCGGCACGACGCGCATCCATGCGTTCGATCTCGAGCCCAAAGAGCGCTTCAGCGATCTCGCTTGGATCGCCGATCTCAACCACGATCGGAAATCGTCCTTCCGTCTGGCGGAGACCGTACGCCGCTGGGTCTAGGCTCTCGCCGGGCTTGACCCGAACGATCACGCCCATCTCATCGGTCAGAACTCCGCGTTCAAAAAGATAGTCCGCATCGACGCCGAGGATTTGGCCTTTGTCGACCATCGGCGCCAAGCACTCACGAACGCTGGCAGCGGCTGCTTCCACTGTCTCGGGACCGTTTACATTCGTGGACGCGGTCGGAGCCAGGCGTTCCAAGCGGACCGTCACACCATCTGGAACACCGATCGTGACGCCGCCATCAGGGCTATACGTAATGTCGATACCATTCGAAGAAGGGAGCGACGGCATTTGCGATCTTTGGACGGTGCGAATCGGGGGCTGAGATTCCGTTGCGCGCTGCCAGGGTCGATCTTTTATGATACGGCGGATTTCGGTGGCAGGCACCGCATAATTCGACCGAAACATGGCGCCAGAATAGTGAAGTCCAGCCGCTTTACCGGAATTGAGGTCGAAGAGCACTGACCCAGAATTGCCGGGTAACGTCGAACAGTCATGCTCCATGCCCCATTGGCCATTGCCTGTGAACTTCCCGGGTGCGAGCCTCTTGATCCCAAAATCTGAGCCAAAGAGCTTCTCGAATCGCTCAGAGTCATAACGCCGGGAATCGTTCGCCGGGTAACCTATTGTCGCGACAAGCGCGTGCTCATTTGTCTCCGTCGCAAGCGATATTGGAGGCGCGAGACGATCGCAGTTGGACGTCTCAACGGCCCTCAGGAATGCGACGTCCGGTCTGCGACCGGGCGCGATCCATATCACGTCCGTGATCGCAAACTCGCGCGGCACCGACCGCCCCCATTCCTCTCGAAAGTCGATTATGGCGGCCTGCGGTTTAGTGCTGTCGGGAAACCCTGCCTTAAAGATCCATTGGCCATTTGATTGCCGCGCGAAAACGTCGGCGACATGGGCATTGGTGACGATAATGTCTGCTTCGCCTTCAAAGTCGATGATCCACCCCGTCCCGGCCCATTCGAAATCGCCGTTATTGAGGACCTCGATGCGGCCGATCGCTGGTATCGCATCACGAAGTGCTGGATTGTCGTTGACCGCGTCTAAGAGCGCTGGGTCGACCTCTCCATCGGCGCCGACCGAGAATTTTTGGCTGACTTCATCGTTCATGATCCGGAAGACCGGGCGCGTCCAGCGGATGACGGCCTCGAGCTGGGCTTCCTCTGAGACGGAGATCATCGATGATTCGAGCCCACCGAAGCTTTCAGGCATAGGGGGCTGCGCGCTTGCCTTTAGAGCTTCGACCTCAAGCCCATCACGCAGGGCGATATCGCTCACGCGCTTGCGCAAAATGCTCAGTTCATTTTTGGGGTCGCGCATCTATCAACTCGTTCCCAGCTTCGCACTATTGTGCAAGCTGAGCGAGAAGACGCAACGTCAGATTGTGCTGCGCGTAAAAGGGAGAGGCGGTTTAGCAGTGGCGCATGACCCCGCTGCCGGGATGGCGGGATGAAACTCAACCGGGGCCATGCGCCGTCATCCAGCCGACCACAACGGGTCGACTGGACAGACTCAAGTTTGGTTTGGTTTAGGCAAGCTCGACGGCGCCCAACTCGATCAGCGCCTCAAAGGTGATGCCGTCGGAGGAAATTCCGTCAAACTCGATCGTTCCGCCAGGGTGCTCGACCACAAGATCGCCGCCCGGTGCCGATGCAATATTCCAGCCTGCTGCGCCTGTAAGGGCACCGTCGATTGTTTTGGCATCGAGCGTCAGCAGCGTTTCGGCATCAATATGCAGCGCCTGAATTTCCGGTGTCGCATCGATCACGTCTTGCGCCTTCAGAACAACGACGTCTTCGCCGATCGTGAAACCGCGAATGAGGTCATCGCCAATGTTTTTGGACGGATCGAAGAGGTACGCGTCAGCATCCTTTCCGCCGATCAGAATATCGTCTCCAGCACCGCCTTCGAGGGTATCCATGCCCTTGCCGCCGCGAAGGATGTCAGCACCGTTGCCACCTTCCAGGATGTCACTGTCGCGACCACCGCGGAGCACATCCGCACCTTTACCGCCGAGGAGTAGGTCCTTGCCTGCGCCGCCACGGAGATCATCGCCGCCGTTGCCGCCGGACAGAACGTCGTCGCCGCGACCGCCACGGAGGATGTCGGCACCGTTTCCGCCGCCGAGGAAATCATCACCGCCGCGACCGAAGAGGATATCCGCGCCGTCACTTCCAGCCAGGGCATCGTTTCCACGTTTACCCGCAATGATGTCTGAACCGTTTCCGCCAAAAGCGAAGTTGAAACCGCGGCCTGAGTCGACCGTGATGAAGTCGGAAGAGTCCGTTCCGATAATCGGGTGAATGTCGAACGTGCTATTGAAATTAGCGACCGCCTCGAGGCCTGCGTCTACGCCGTCCGGCGTTGTTAGCAAACCGCCATCAATGAGGTCGGCAATCGCAAGACTTGTCTCCAAAAAGAGATCAATTTCTGATTGATCTGGGTGGCTCATGGGTCATTTCTCCATTGTATGGTTTTTGGGCTGTTTGCCCGGGTGGATGGGGTCGGGATGTGCAATCACGACTCCCGGAAGGTTCTGCTGAGCGCCAGGGTGAGGGGCTCAAGTAGATAGCCAAGGACGCTACGGTCTTCAGCCGTGAAGAAGACTTGCGCAGGCATTCCAGGCCGCAGGGCCATCAGACCCTTATCAGACGCGACGGAGTCTTCGACTTCGACCAAAACCCTGAAGGTACGCGTGCCTGTTGCGGGGTCTGAGTAAGCGTCGGGTGACACGCTTTTCACAATGCCTTCGACCCGTGGCGCCGTGCGTTGCGGCAGCCCTGTGAACATCACAAGCGCGTCCTGACCGACCGCGACGCCATCGACGTCGCGCGGCGTAATCATCGCTTCAATGATGAGATTTTCTTCGGACGGAACAATGTCCAGGATTGCTTCACCGGCACCCAACACGCCGCCTTCGGCGGTGGTTCTAATATTCGTCACGATACCTTTGATCGGCGCGATTACGGTGCCGTTCCGCACTGTCGCTTCTCGCGCCCACAATTCTTCCTGAAGTTGCAACCGTTGGGCACGAACGTCGGCTATCTCCGTGTCGATCTCGCTGACGCGCACCTCATCGAGGGTTGCGATCTGGAGCTGGGTCTCGCCGATTGCTTCGCGCGCTTCCGCGATACGAGCCTTGATCGACCCGGACTGGCCTTCAAGGTCCACTGCACGGCGCTGCAATTCCAGCATGCGCGCCTTGGGAACCAGCCGGCGCTCAAAGAGACGCTCAAGGCTCGCATACTCGTCGCGGGTAATATCAGCTTGCTGGATGACGCTATCCAGCTGGACCTCGAGGCCCGCGATCTGCTCGTTCCGCTGTTCGATACGCTGCCTCAGCACATCGACGCGCAACTGGTGGCTCGCGACGCGTGAGCGAAAACGCTCAGCCTCTGACGCGAAGATCGATGCCGTGTCGCTTGTTTTGAGGTCGTCTGAGATAGTTCCGTCAAATGACACGCTCGTTGCGCCACGGCGTTCGGCTTCTAGTCGCGTTTGCTCCGCGACGGTCCGGATGAAGCGGTTTTGGGTCACTGCCAACACAGCACGGGCGTCGGTATCGTCGACCACGGCGAGGACGGTGCCTTCTTCGACTTCGTCTCCTTCGCGGACCGAGATGCTTGTGATTGTGCCGCCTGTCGGGTGCTCGATGACGCGGCGCTCGCCAATGGGGTTGACGGTGCCATTTGCGACGACGGCACTTGCGACCGGAATCGCGACTGCAAACACAATGAGCGAGAAAGCGACAGCGCCAAGTGTGGCGTAGGATTTCCGAAGCGGGCCGGAAAGCGCTTGCTCCAGCTCATCTTTTTGCACGCTTTCCGCTTCGTTCTTTTGCTCGCCTTTGCCGTTCAACAGCCGAAGGCCTGCCAGACGCGATTGGATTGGCAACGTCATGAGGACGCCCTTCTTTTCGCAAGGAGTTCGGGATCATTCGCAGCTTGGATGACGCGCAATTGCTCGCGGCGCTTCAGAAGCGCTTCACGGGTCGCTGCGACCCCTCGTGTTTCGAGCCGTTGCCAGGCTTCGCGCGCAGCCAAGAACTCTCGCAACCCGCCAATCGTTTGTTCAAACGGTGCAGCTGCTCTCGCAAACATAAGCGATGCTGCGATCAGGCCGCCCGCCGACAGCGCGTCGTTGATTACCAACCACGCTCCAATGGCGAGAACAAAGAGCTGACCGGCTAGCCGGACGCCTTTTGCAATGTTCAGCGCGCTCGCGGTCGTCTCTTGGCTAACTGATTGAAGTGCAACGCCGTTTTGCCGAAGTTTGACCGCGCCTTCGAGATAACGCGGCTCGGTCGAAACGCGGGACGCATCGAGCGCTTTCGTCGCCTGTTGAAACGCAAGGCGGGTCGCAATGACCGTCTTTGCGTCCTTCTTATCGAGGAGAAGGGCGATCGAAACCAGGACCGCAGCCATGACGATCGCGAGCGCTGCGAACGCTGGATGAAGCAGGAAAAGGGGGATCAGGAATACCGGAACCCAAGGCATATCCAGGGCCATCGTGCCGGTCCGGCCTGCAAGCGCAGAACGGATCTGCGTGATGTCCTGGGCGATGAGTGGCCGATCTTCGGCTGATGACGAGGGAAAAAACGCTTCAGTAAAATGGCTGTCCAGCCACTTGCCAGTGCGTATGAGGAGTGATCCGCGCGCCGACTCAAGTGCTGCGTAAGCAAGCACCGCGAGAATCGCAATTCCGGTTAAAGCCGTCAGCGTCTCGATTGAGCCAGTCATCAAAACACGGTCGAAGACCTGCATCATGTAGATCGGCGTTGCGAGAAGTAGCACGTTGATTACGAGGCTCGTCAGCAATATGGGCGTTGCGTAAGCCCGCAGTCGGGTCTTCGCTACATGCGTCGGAGACTGCTGCAACAACGCATTATTCGGCACGGATGGCTGCACGATCGATCCCCTTTGATTCGATAAGATCAGTTATGTGGGAAAAATTCCCACAATCAAGGGGCAGAGTGATTTTTCGTAAACGCAGCGTACGCGATGAAACAATCGTGATTAAGATTAACGCCGTAGAACGGGCAGATTTACGTCGGTTTTACGATCCGTTTAAGGACGCTTTTCGCGGTGATGCGTCCTGTAATTCCGTCCGTTCCGACGACGCTGAGTGGCGTATCGGTGTCGACGACTTTGTCGATGACGTCGCCGATTGGGGTCTCAGCCTCGATCTGCTCGCCGGTTCCTGTTCCCGCTTCCATGACGTCTTGAGCGCACAGGACACCGAGTGGGTTCATGTTCGCCACGAAGTCTGTGACGTACTCATTGATGGGGTTGGAATAGATATCGCGCGGTGTACCGATCTGGACGATCCGACCGCCTTCCATGATCGCGATGCGATTGCCGAGCTTGAAGGCTTCATCGAGATCGTGACTGACGAAAATGATTGTCCGCTTCAGCCGGTCTTGAAGTTCTAAAAGCTCATTCTGGAGCCGGGTCCTGATCAAGGGATCGAGAGCCGAGAACGGTTCATCCATCAAAAGGATCGGAGCTTCCGTCGCAAAGGCGCGGGCAAGGCCAACCCGTTGTTGCATGCCGCCTGAGAGTTCACCGACTTTTCGATCCGCCCAATCGGAGAGACCGACGAGCGACAGTTGCGTCTGCACCCTCTCGCGGCGCTCTTTCTTCGGCGTTTCAGAGAGCTCAAGGCCGAGCCCAACGTTTTCTGCAACCGTTCGCCAGGGCAAGAGCCCGAATTGCTGGAACACCATGGCAATGCGGGTGCGGCGCATGCGCAAAAGCGTCTTTGGATCAGCATGGGTGATGTCGACCGTAGCATCGCCGTCAGATATGTGGACGGCACCTCGAGCAACGGGGTTGAGACCGTTCACGGCGCGAAGCAGCGTTGATTTTCCAGACCCGGAAAGCCCCATTAGGACCAGGATCTCGCCCTCCTTGACCGAGAGGCTGCAATCGTGGACCCCAAGGATCTGACCCGTCCGCTCCTGGATGGTCGAGCGATCCAAGCCTTCGTCCATCAGCGGCAACGCTTCAGCGGGCGTATCGCCGAAAACGATCGAAACATTGTCGAAGGTGACTGCGGTCATGACCGATCGATCCGCAGCATGCGATCGAGCATGATGGCTACGACCACAATAATGAAACCAGATTCGAAGCCGAGCGCCGTATTGACCTGATTGAGCGCACGCACCACCGGCACGCCGAGCCCGTCGGCACCCACGAGGGCCGCGATCACGACCATGGACAGCGACAACATGATCGTTTGGTTGAGGCCGGCCATAATTTGGGGAAAGGCGTAAGGGAGTTCCACCTTAAAGAGCGTTTGCCGAGACGTGGCACCGAAGGCTCGCGCGGCTTCAAGAAGCGGTGTTGGGGTTTTGGATATTCCCAGATGGGTCAGTCTGATCGGCGCGGGGAGGACGAAGATCACGGTCGCGATCAATCCGGGCACCATTCCGATCCCGAAAAAGACGATCGCCGGGATCAGATACACAAATGTCGGCAAGGTCTGCATGAGATCGAGGATCGGCCGGAGCCCGCGATAAAGCCCCTCCCGGTGGGCCGCCGCGATCCCGATTGGAACACCGAGGCCCATGCAGACAACGCACGCCGAGAGCACCAGCGTGAGGCTCTCCGTTGTTTCCTCCCAATAGCCCTGATTCAAAACGAACAGAAAGCCGAGCGCAATCAGCGCGACCGTTTTCCAGGATCGCTGGAGAAACCAGGTGAGTGCGCAAAAGGCCGCAATCACAAAGAGCGGATGCGGCGTCTGAAAGGCCCAGAGGATCGCATCGACCAGCGCTTCCAGACCGTCCGACAGGCCGTCAAAAAACCAGGCACCATTGTCCTGCAGCCAATCGAAGACAGCGCGCGCGGTCTGACCGACCGGGATTTTATTTTCGGTCAGCCAGTCCACGGCTTGAAGTGCTCACCTGGCCTCTACTGAAGGGCCGCTGTGACCGCTGCCATCGCGTCGCCGCCATCCTTGGTGGTCACGCCGTCCAGCCAGGTGCCAAGAATGTCGGTATTTGCTGAAAGCCAGGCCGTCGCGGCCTCGCTCGGTTCGGTGCCGTCATCCAAGATCGCGCCCATGATCTCGTTTTCCATGGCGAGCGTGAACTCGAGATTGTTGAGAAGCGCGCCAACATTCGGGCAGGTGTCGGTAAACCCGCTCGTCGTGTTAGTGAAGACTGTTGCGCCTCCGAGATTCGGACCGAAGAAATCATCGCCGCCTGTTAGATAGCTCATCTCGAAATTGGCGTTCATGGGATGCGGTTCCCAGCCGAGAAACACGACAGGCTCGTCCCGCCGGTCGGCGCGAGCGACCTGGGCGAGCATGCCTTGCTCCGAGCTCTCGACCACTTCAAAGCCGGATAGGCCAAATGCGTCCTTTTCGATCATGTCGAGGATCAAGCGATTGCCATCATTGCCGGGCTCGATGCCGTAGATCTTACCCTCAAGCGCGTCCATCTGGGTTGCGATATCGGCGAAGTCTTTGATGCCGAGATCCGCTGCAACCTTGTTGACGGCGAGCGTATATTTCGCGCCTTCAAGGTTTGCACGAACCGTGTCGACCGTGCCGGCCTCACGATAGGACGCGATATCGCCTTCCATGGTCGGCATCCAGTTGCCGAGGAACACTTCCACATCTCCTGAAGCGAGCGATGTGTATGTCACCGGAACTGAGAGCACCTTGATATCGGTCTCATAACCGAGCGCTTCCAACACGACCGTGGTGGCTGCAGTCGTTGCCGTGATGTCAGTCCAGCCCACATCGGAAAATACGATCGTTTCGCAGTCGGCGGCGGCAATTCCAGCGCTCATGACGAGTGCGATGGCAGTGGAGGCTGAACGGAGGAACATGAGACGGCTTCCCTTTTTCTTGGTCTTCGGTCAGTAAAGGCTGAATTGAAATTCGAGACAAGTCGTTCGCCCGTGTTTCACGCTTTGTAGTGGTACCACCGGCGGCAAATCTTCAGACCCATACTCCTCATCCAAGGCCGTGACTACGAATCCGAAAAACCCAAACATCTTGATCCTCATGGTGGATCAGCTGAACGGGACGTTGTTTCCAGACGGTCCCGCGGCGTGGTTGCATGCGCCGAACTTGAAGAAGCTTTCGGCGCGGTCCACCCGGTTCCCAAACACCTACACCGCGTCGCCGCTTTGCGCGCCGGGGCGGGCGAGCTTTATGTCGGGGCTGCTCCCGAGCCGAACGCGCGTTTACGATAACGCCGCCGAGTTTTCGTCAGACATACCCACCTACGCGCACCATTTGAGGCGCGCCGGGTACCAGACGTGCCTCTCCGGCAAGATGCATTTCGTCGGGCCGGATCAGCTGCATGGTTTTGAGGAGCGGACTACCACAGACATTTATCCCGCCGATTTCGGCTGGACGCCAGACTATCGCAAGCCCGGCGAACGGATCGATTGGTGGTACCACAATATGGGATCAGTGACGGGCGCGGGCGTAGCTGAAACGTCGAACCAGCTCGAATATGATGATGAGGTCGCCTATCACGGCGTGCGCAAGATCTATGAGTATGCGCGCGGTGGCGACGAGCGGCCCTGGAGCCTGACAGTTTCGTTCACCCATCCGCATGACCCATATGTGGCGCGGCGGAAATACTGGGATCTTTACGAGGATTGCGAGCATCTCCTGCCAACGGTCGCAGCAATCCCCTATGCCGAGCATGATCCGCACGCGCAGCGCATTTTTGATGCCAATGATTGGCGCAATTTCGAGATTACCGAGGACGACATTCAGCGGTCGCGGCGCGCTTACTTTGCCAACATCTCCTACCTTGACGACAAGATCGGCGAGGTGCTGGACGCTCTCGAAGCGACGCGCCAGGAAGCTGTTATCCTTTTTGTTTCAGACCATGGCGACATGCTGGGCGAGCGTGGGCTCTGGTTTAAAATGTGCTTTTACGAAGGGTCAGCCCGCGTGCCGTTGATGATCGCCGCGCCAAAGATGACGCAGGGTTGCATTGAGGAGCCGGTCTCCACAATCGATGTGACGCCGACGCTCTGCGATTTGGCCGGGATCTCAATGGATGAGATTGCGCCCTGGGTCGAAGGCCAGAGCCTTGTTCCGGTATCGCGGGGAGAAGATCGCAACGGTTCGGTCGCGATGGAATACGCGGCTGAAGGGTCATACGCTCCGCTGATCGCGCTCCGCAACGGCGATTGGAAATATACCCGCTGCGCTCTTGATCCAGAGCAGCTTTTTTATCTGGCCGACGACCCGCACGAGCAGGTAAACATGGCTGAAGCTCTTGGCACACAGGACGTGCTTGCCGAGTTTCGCGCTGAGGCGGATCACAGGTGGGATCTTGACCGCTTTGACGCAGAAATCCGCGAAAGCCAGGCACGTCGTTGGGTCGTTTATGACGCGCTCCGGAACGGCGACTATTACCCTTGGGATTATCAGCCCCTCCAAAAAGCGTCGGAGCGGTATATGCGCAACCACATGGATCTGAACGTGCTGGAAGACGCAAAACGCTTCCCGCGCGGCGAATAGGAGCGGACATGAACGCCCAGCCCACTGCTAGCCATTTCGTCAACGGCGCCTATCTGGAAGATAATTCCGGGACACCGATGAACGTGATCTTCCCGGCGACCGGGGAAAAAATCGCGACTGTTTATGCCGCGACGCCAGCGATCATCGAGCAGGCGATCTCTGCGGCAGTGAACGCTCAAGAAGCCTGGTGCGACATGTCGGGGACCGAGCGCGGTCGGATCTTGCGGCGCGCAGCAGACATCATCCGTGGCCGAAACCGCGAATTGTCGGAGCTGGAAACGCTCGATACCGGGAAACCCATTCAAGAGACGATTGCCGTTGATGCAACAAGCGGTGCTGACGCGCTTGAATATTTCGGCGGGCTCGCTGGTTCGCTGACGGGTGAGCACATCAATCTCGGCGAGGACTGGGCGTATACCGTTCGCGAGCCGCTCGGCGTTTGCGTCGGGATTGGCGCATGGAATTATCCAACCCAGATCATATGCTGGAAGACGGCGCCGGCGCTCGCCTGCGGCAACGCGATGATCTTCAAACCGTCCGAGACAACGCCGCTTTGCGCTTTGAAAATCGCGGAAATTCTGATCGAAGCTGGCCTACCACCCGGGCTTTTGAACGTGGTCCAAGGCGGAGGCGAAGTGGGTGCCGCACTCGTCACTGACGAGCGCGTGGCGAAGGTTTCGCTCACCGGCTCGGTTCCAACGGGCCGCAAGGTCTATTCAGCCGCCGCGTCCAGCATCAAATCGGTCACGATGGAGCTTGGTGGTAAATCCCCGCTTATCATTTTCGATGACGCCGATGTTGAAGATGCTGTCGGCGGAGCGATCCTTGCGAATTTCTATTCCACCGGACAGGTCTGTTCCAATGGAACGCGGGTCTTCGTCCAAAACGGGATCAAGGCGCGGTTTGTGCAGCGGTTGAAGGAACGTCTGAAAGACGTGGTGATGGGTGATCCGCGCGACGAAGCGGTCAATTTCGGACCCATGGTCAGTGCCGCGCAACTCGCGATCGTTGAACGCTATATCGGGATCGGGAATGACGAGGGTGCAACGCTTGTAACCGGCGGAAACCGGGTGGACCGCGAGGGCTACTTTATCGAGCCGACGGTCTTTGCCGATGTGACCGATACAATGACGATCGCGACGGACGAGATTTTCGGACCCGTCATGTGTGTTCTCGATTTCGACGACGAAGCTGACGCAATCACACGCGCAAACGCGACCGCGTTCGGGCTTTCGGCGGGGGTCTTCACCCGTGACATCTCCCGCGCCCATCGCGTGATCAAGAAGTTGAAGGCCGGGACGTGTTTCATCAATTCCTATAATGATGCCCCCGTGGAGGTGCCGTTTGGTGGGTCGAAGCTTTCAGGCGTCGGACGCGAAAATTCCAAGGCAGCCATCGAGCATTACAGCCAATTGAAGAGTGTCTATGTTCGCATGGGCGCGGTGGAAGCGCCCTTCTGATGGAGGCGGATTACGTCATTGTCGGTGCCGGTTCGGCGGGCTGCGCGATCGCCTATCGTCTCACTGAAGCTGGACATACCGTGATCGTCATTGAGCATGGCGGGACAGATGCTGGGCCGCTCATTAATATGCCGGGCGCGCTGTCTTACCCCATGAATATGCCGCTCTACGATTGGGGTTTTCAGACCGAGCCAGAGCCGCATCTGGGTGGGCGGCGGCTTGCAACGCCCCGTGGAAAGGTCATTGGCGGCTCCTCCTCCATCAACGGCATGGTCTATGTGCGCGGACACGCCCGTGATTTCGACCATTGGGCGCAAGCGGGAGCGACCGGGTGGAGCTACGCCGATGTCCTTCCCTACTTCAAGAAAATGGAAACGTGGAACTCGGCGGGTCATGGCGGCGACCCGGACTGGCGCGGCAAAGACGGCCCACTCCACGTTACGCGGGGGACGCGCGAAAACCCTCTTCACGCCGCGTTTGTCGAAGCCGGGCGGCAAGCGGGCTACGAGCTAACCGCGGACTATAATGGCGAAAAGCAGGAAGGCTTCGGCGCGATGGAGCAAACTGTCCATCGCGGTGCCCGGTGGTCAGCGGCAAAAGCATACCTTCGACCGGCGGAAGAAACACAACACTGCACAGTGGTGCGTGGCCTCGCCTTGCGCATCGTCATCGAAGACGGACGAGCCACGGGAGTGGAGATCGAGCGCGGCGGATCAACAGACATAGTCAAAGCGCGCGCTGAAGTGATCCTTTCAGCCTCCAGCATCAACTCGCCAAAGCTGTTGATGCTGTCTGGCATCGGTCCGGCTGATCACTTGGCCGAAAACGGGGTCGATGTCATCGCCGATCGCCCAGGCGTCGGGCAGAACCTTCAAGACCACCCCGAGGTCTACATCCAGATGGCGGCAAGCCAGCCGATTACGCTCTATTCCTATTGGAACCTTCTGGGCAAAGCATGGGTTGGCGCAAAATGGTTCTTCACGCGTTCCGGCCCGGGCGCCTCCAATCAGTTTGAGAGCGCGGCCTTCATCCGTTCTAAGGCCGGGGTAGAATACCCAGACATTCAGTTTCACTTCATTCCGATTGCTGTTCGTTATGATGGAAGGGCCGCTGCTGAAGGCCATGGCTTTCAAGCCCATATGGGGCCGATGCGCTGTGCCTCACGCGGTGCGATCACGCTGCGGTCGAGCAACCCAAAGGACCCCCCCAGTATACTCTTCAACTACATGTCAGAACCGCAAGACTGGGACGATTTCAGAACCTGCATTCGGCTAACCCGCGAGATTTTCGCGCAAGACGCGTTCAAACCCTTCGTGAAACACGAAATACAGCCAGGAAACGCAGTGCAATCCGACGATGAACTAGACGGCTTCCTCAGGGAACACATTGAAAGCGCCTACCATCCTTGCGGCACCTGCAAGATGGGGTCTCGCGACGATCGGATGGCTGTGGTCGATCCTGAAACGCGCGTCATCGGCGTCGATCGTCTGCGCGTGGCGGATTCCAGCATTTTTCCGCGCATCCCCAACGGAAATCTCAACGGCCCATCCATCATGGTCGGTGAGAAGGCAAGCGATCACATTCTCGGAAACGTCCTTGCATCTGATACGTCAGAGCCGTGGGTCCACCCGGATTGGGCGAATAGTCAGCGCTAACGCGTCAGCCTCAAAGCCTATCCCGCGTTCTTGGCTTTCTGCCAGGTATCGGACTGTTTGAGCATTTGGCGGAGCGACGCAAGGTTCTGAGCCGCTTCATTGGCCGTCATATCCTGCTGGTAGAGCTGCTCGGCCTCCGGAAACCGGCCCTGCAATCCGAGGACGAGAGCCAAGTTTTTTCGGACGCGCGTATCGGCGCCCGGCATGGCCATCGCGCGGCGTAGCAGCGATTCAGCGCCACCCAGATCCCCGGCAAGGGCATAATTAAGGCCGAGATTGGTCGTCACGCGCGGGTCGTTCGGCGCAAGGGCAAGTGCTTTCGTGTGATATTGGCGCGCGGTTTGATGATCACCCGCCTGGTCAAGCACGGCGCCCATCACCGACATGAAATTTGCGTCGGCTTGCGATGCCGCCTCCGCCCGCTGAAGCATTTGTAGCGCTTCTTTGTTGCGACCGGTGTCGGCGAGGGCTTTTCCGTAGGCAATGGTCAATTCGCGATCGTTCGGGTTTGCCACCAGAGCCTGCTGAAGCACGCCGACAGCCTCCTCACCTTGACCCGCCTTTCGAAGAAGATGCGCGTATGTGATGGCGTTTCGCTTATTTTTCGGGCGTTTTTGGTAGCGCTGAGCCCATTCCGCCAGGCTCCTCTGAAGCGCGGCGGTGCGCTCCGCGCTCGTCACCACCGGTTGCTGATGAGCAATCTGACCGGATGGGGCAACGGACCCCGTCTGTATGGAGTCGGTCTGGCATGCGGCAAGGCCAAACACCGCCCCGAAGGCGAGCGCGATCTTGATTGGACGCAAGGAGAAGTTTTTCACGGTCGAAACACCGGCTGCATGTTGCCTGTTGGCTTCGATCAATAATTGGTTAACCCTAACGACGCCTTAACGGCACGACCCAACACCCCTGATTAGAGGTTTTCGCGTGCACCGATCTTTTGCCCCGCACGACCATGATGATCCGACCCCAATTTGGCCCGTCAAACCGGACCGACTATCGACTGTCTTGGATGGTCTTGGTGCCCCGGCAAAGACCTGGGCAGAGGCACATGACTTTGCGGCGCGCCCAGGGGAAAGCTTGGTCGTTCCGGGTTCGGATGGCGCGATCAGCGCCGTCTTGTTTGGTCTTGGCCGCGACGGCGATCCGGCACGCATGCCGTTTTTGCCGGGTAGGCTCGCGCGCACGCTGCCCGAGGGCGTCTACCAATTCGCCGACCACACCGACGATGACACCCTTGCGGCGATTGCGTGGGGTCTCGGTCACTATCGGTTCGAGGCGTACTCGGGAAAATCAGATGCCGGACATGCGCGCCTTGCCTTGCCGTCGGGCGTGGATGGTGCCGATGTCAGCCGCATCATTGATGGCGTCTATATGGCGCGCGACCTCATCAACACGCCCGCAAACGACATGGGGCCAGACGAGATCGAGCGCGTGGTTCACCGGCTTTCTGACAGCCACGGCGCAGAATTGCGTGTGACCACCGGCGAGGATCTTTTGGCGGTAAACTTCCCCTTAATTTATGGGGTTGGGAAGGCGTCACCACGCGCGCCGCGCCTGATCGATCTCGTCTGGGGTTCGCCGACAGCGCCGAAGGTTACATTGGTTGGCAAAGGCGTCTGTTTCGACACGGGCGGCCTGAACCTCAAGCCCGGGTCCGGCATGGCGCTGATGAAGAAGGATATGGGAGGAGCCGCCTGCACGATTGGTCTCGCAGCCATGATCATGGAAGCCGGGCTGAATGTTCGTCTCCGACTTCTCGTTCCGGCGGTCGAAAACGCGGTCGCGGGAAATGCTTTTCGACCGGGGGATATCCTCGCAAGCCGCCATGGTGACACCGTCGAAATCGGTAATACGGACGCCGAGGGGCGGCTCGTTTTGGCCGATGCCTTGTCACTTGCCTGCGAAGAAAAGCCGGATCTCTTGATCGATATGGCTACGCTGACGGGTGCCGCCCGGGTCGCGCTCGGGCCGGAAGTCATTCCATTTTACACCTTCAAGAATGATCTCGCCGCCACACTCATCGATCACTCGGCCCGAACCTATGATCCGCTTTGGCAAATGCCACTTTGGGCAAACTACCGCGCGATGCTGAAATCGCCGGTCGCCACGATCAACAATGCCGGAAAAGGTGGGTTTGCCGGATCCATCACGGCGGCGATCTTTCTTGCCAATTTTGTCGACCCCGACGTCAATTGGGTGCACTTCGACGTCTATGGTTGGGTGCCGACCGCGCGTCCTGGTCAACCGGAAGGCGGCGAAGCGCAGGCTGTTCGTTCACTCTACTCCATGATTTCAGAGAAATACGGCGGTTAACGCTTGTTTCGCCCTTTTGCGTCATCGACACTATATGTCCAAAAAAGGCAACTGGTGTTTGAGTAGAGGGCTTAATTATGACCGTGGCACTGCGCCCGTCGCAGGCACTATCGCTTTGGCGCAACATTCTGTCCGGCCTCGTGCAGAATGGTGAGAGCGATTTCACGGTTCGTCAGCTGACAATCCTCACCACGATTTATCTTGATCCGCCGCCGCATACGGTTCGCGGGCTCGCGGCGAAGCTCGGGGTCTCGAAGCCTGTGATTACGCGCGCGCTTGATAGCCTTGGGCAGAAAAATCTGGTGTCCCGGCGTCGCGACCCAGCCGATCGGCGGAATGTCATCATCCAGCGCACGGTAGAAGGTTCGCTTTACCTGGAGGCGCTCGGCGATCGGATTATCAATGAAGCTGAAGTGGTCACGTCATGACTGAGGTTCTCGATCCTCGGCTCCACGCCTATCGTGCGGACCTCGCGGACGCGGCTCTCGAAGGTCGCGTGGATGCCAGAAGCTTTCGTGTCAGTGAAGCAAGATCGGTTTCTGTCCCTGTTGCTGGCCTCTTCAGGTCGCCCGCAGGCGCAAAAGACACCGAACTCCTCTTTGGTGAAACGGTGAGGGTCTTCGATGAACAGGACGATTGGTCCTGGGTCCAGGCCGACCTCGATCGCTATGTGGGGTATGTTGAGACCTCAGCACTGTGCGCCCCTTTAAAGACGACCCATCGGGTCAAGGCGCTTTCCACATTTGTCTACCGAGACGCAGATCTAAAATCCCCGGTCGTGACGCGGCTCCCGCATCTCGCGCGTTTCTCAATAGCGGAGGAGGCGGAGACGCGCGGGACAAAGTATGGATTGATTGAGGGTCTGGGCTGGGTGTTCCTCGGTCATC
The DNA here is from genome assembly GCA_039026395.1 of Pseudomonadota bacterium. Lineage (GTDB taxonomy): Bacteria > Pseudomonadota > Alphaproteobacteria > Rhizobiales > JAKSCL01 > JBCCMK01. The sequence continues at coordinate 32,397 of JBCCMK010000035.1, forward strand.
TGGAACCCGTCGTTTCAGTTGATCCAGACTATGTCAGTGTTGCCGAGCGCCATATCGGTGTCCCCTATCTCTGGGGTGGGCGCTCCGCATTCGGACTTGATTGCTCAGGCCTCATTCAAAACGCCATGATTGCCGCGGGGCTTTCCGAACTCCGCGATTCTGACATGCAAGAGGCGTCGATCGGCAGTGTCCTCGACGGCGGCATCGACGCTCCGCTTCAGCGCGGTGACCTGGTTTTCTGGTCCGGCCATGTCGGCGTGATAACAGACGCTGAAAATCTGCTCCATGCCAATGGGAACACCATGGATGTCACGGTTGAACCTTTGCATGACGCGGTTGAGAGGATCGAACGGCTCTACGCGAGCCCAACGAGCGTGCGGCGACCGGCGAGGCTTTCTGCTCAATAGCCCCGGGTGCGATCCACAACGTTTTCGAGGGTTTCGCCGGTCTCATACCGCGCGATTTGCCGATAAACATACTCCACGAGTGCCCTTGGATCGCTGATCGCCGCGTTGTGGGGTGTCAGAACCACTTTGGGGTTCGTCCAGAATGGGCTTTCAGCTGGGAGTGGCTCTTCAACAAAGACGTCGAGCACGGCCTCTGAAAGAACGCCCCGATCGAGTGCATCCAGAACATCAGGCTCATTTTGCAACTTGCCCCGTCCCGCGTTTATCAAGCTCGGTGGACCGAGGACGCCGTCGCGGGCGAGACCTTCAAACAGCGCCATATTCAAAACGCCGTGCGTATCCGGCGTGAGCGGTAGAAGCGAAACCAGAATGTCCGTCCTGGCCAAAAAATCCGCCTTCCCCGCCTCGCCGGAATAGACCGGGATGTCGCCGTCGTTCTTTTCCGAGCGGTTCCAGGCCGCGACGTCGAAACCCATGACCGCGAGTTTCCGCGCCGCGTCCTGGCCGAGAACGCCGTAACCCATGAC
>JBCCMK010000036.1:0-32147 GCA_039026395.1 Pseudomonadota bacterium
GAGCTATGGCCCCATTCAGCACTGGTCGCTTATAGCCGAAAACTGGCTACAGCGCTAAACCTCAGGTTTCCTCTTTATCGTCGACGTCGCCGGTGATGATGTCGCTGACATCGTCGTTTTCGTCGTCGTCCTCCAGGAACACGTCGTCATCATCGGAGTCGGCGATATCGTCATCGTCTTCTAGATCAGGAATGTCGGCCGCTTCTTCGATTTCTGCCTCATCGTCATCGATCGTGTCGTCGTCGTCATCCTCTTCGACTTCTTCGAGGCTCACAACTTCGGCCCCTTCAGGTGCCGCGGGCTCGTCATCTTCCTGATCATCAGCCGCGCTTTCTTCAGCCTCCTTCGGCTTCTCTTCGGCGGCTTTTGTCGGACGCGTTGGTGCTACCTCAAAGAACGATAGCGGGTATTCAGTCCCCGTATACGGCGATACGATTGGGTCCTTACCCAAATCGTAAAACTTCTTTCCGGTTTCGGGGCACGTGCGTTTTGTGCCGAGTTCAGGGCGGGCCACGGTTTCGCCTTCGTTAGTCAAGAATGTCTCGCAAGCGCGCCTCGTGCCATCTTATCCAAGCGATGTCAAAGCGAAATACACGACCATACTCAATTGTTTCCATAGAGGGTGATGACGCTCCACCTCTCCCGTGATAGGAGCCCCCGACTTTAGCCAAAATTTCCCGTCTTCCATGTCTTCAACCGACCCAAATCCAATGCGCTCCTTGCCGTCTCAAGGCCTGTTGGGTCGCGTGAGCTTACCCGGCGACAAGTCGATGTCGCATCGGGCTTTGTTGTTCGGGCTTTTGGCGCGGGGGGAGACGACGACCACCAATCTCCTGGAGGGAGAGGACGTTTTAGCCACGGCGCGGGTTGTCGAAGCACTTGGCGGAAAAGTCGAACACCGCGAGCCAGGTGTTTGGTCGGTATGGGGTGCGGGGTTGGGATCTCTGCTTTCGCCGCAAAAGCCGCTTGACTTTGGCAATGCGGGCACAGGCGTGCGCCTCGCAATGGGCGTGATCGCGGGTCATGGCGTGAGCGCGCAACTCAAGGGGGACGCTTCGCTTTCGTCACGCCCGATGGGCCGGGTGCTCCAGCCGCTGACGATGATGGGCGCGCGGATCGACCCGGCGGATGCAGACCGCCTCCCGCTAACACTGATGGGCGCGGCGAACCCAGTCCCCATCGAATACGAGTTGCCGGTACCGTCCGCACAGGTAAAGTCAGCTGTGCTTCTCGCGGGTCTAAACTCACCAGGAGTGACGACCGTCATTGAACCGGTTCCGACCCGCGACCACACCGAGCGTATGCTAAAGGCCTTTGGTGCTGAACTCTCGATCGAAGAGAGTGGCGCTCGTCGTGTGATTAGGCTGAAGGGACGCCCGACGCTCTCAGGCCAGGCCATTGACATTCCTGGCGATCCCTCCTCTGCGGCTTTTGCGATTGTCGCAGCGCTCATCGTCGAAGGGTCGGACGTGACAATTGAAAATGTTATGCTGAACCCGACCCGCACCGGCTTGGTCAAAACGCTCCAGGAAATGGGCGGTTCGATTGAGATTGAAAATGAACGCGAGGCCGGTGGTGAATTGGTCGGCGATTTGCGCGTCCGATCGTCGAGGCTGACCGGTGTCGCCGTTCCGGCAAGTCGTGCCCCCTCCATGATTGACGAGTATCCGGTTCTGGCCGTTGCTGCCGCCTTTGCCGATGGTACCACGCGGATGGATGGTCTTGAAGAGCTCCGCGTGAAAGAGAGCGATCGTTTAGCGGCTGTCGTCAACGGACTGAATGCCAACGGCGTTGCCAACAGGTCCGGAGCGGATTGGTTGGAAGTCGACGGCGACCCAGATGGGGACTTTGGCGGCGGCACGGTCTCAACACATCTCGACCACAGGATTGCGATGGCGTTTCTCGTTTTTGGCCTCGCCGCGGCAAAACCAATCGGCGTTGACGATGCGGCGATGATCGCTACCAGCTTTCCGAGCTTCATCGATGATTTTACAGCGCTCGGCGCAACCTTTCGGCACGTGGAATGATATCGGTGTCATGAAAGGCCCAACATGATCATCGCGATTGACGGCCCAGCCGCCTCCGGCAAAGGCACGATCGCCCGTGCGCTTGCTGCGCATTTCGGGCTGAAGCACTTGGACACCGGATTGATCTATCGCGCTGTCGGCAAGGCGCTTCTCGACGAAGGCGCTGATTTCACTGACACAGCGAAAGCTGTAGACGTCGCGACCCGCGTTGATCTCGCTTCACTCGATCGACAAACCTTGTCTGCCCACCTCATCGGTGAAGCCGCATCGAAAGTGGCGGTCATCCCGGCCGTCAGGACTGCCGTCCTTGATGCGCAACGCCGGTTTGCAGAAACCCCGCCCGGTGCTGTTCTTGACGGTCGAGATATTGGAACTGTTGTCTGCCCCAATGCGGACGCGAAACTCTTCGTCGACGCCGACATCCAGATCCGAGCGAAACGACGAACCGCCGAGATGCAAGCCCGTGGAATAGCGATCGAAGAAGAAACGGTCCGTACTGATCTGGAGCGCCGTGATGCGCGCGATGCAGCCCGAACGGATGCACCCATGGTGCGGGCTACGGATGCGCACTTGCTTGACACGACGGATAAGGATATAGACGCCGCAATCGCGCAGGCCGTCGATTATGTGAGCCGGGTTGTTCATCGTTGAACTCGCAAAGCGGGTTTTGATGGCAAGTCGGCATTCGGCTTTCGCAAGACGTTTCACGCTTCCCCGCCGCTATTGGCGCCGAGCCTCTAACCAGGTTCATCGGTGACGGGAGCCAACTCAACCAATACGGCGCCCACCTGGAGTGAACTTCTTTATGACTCAAACCGCCACCAGCGCACCAACGACAGAGGATTTTGCGGCGCTATTCGAGGAAAGCGTTACGGGAGGCTTCGAGGAAGCATCCGTCGTGAAAGGACGTGTGATTGCCATTGAAAAGGACATGGCTGTCATCGATGTGGGCCTGAAGACCGAAGGCCGGGTCCCACTCAAAGAATTTGCTCCTCCGGGCAAGCCGGCAGAAATCACGCCCGGCGACGAGGTCGAGGTTTACTTGGAGCGCGTCGAGAACGCGCTCGGTGAAGCTGTCCTCTCGCGTGACAAGGCACGTCGGGAAGAAAGCTGGGTTCGTCTTGAAAAGGCGTTCGACGCCAATGAGAAAGTCGAAGGCGCAATCTTCAACCAGGTGAAGGGTGGTTACACGGTAGACCTCGATGGCGCCGTCGCATTCTTACCGCGCTCGCAGGTCGACATTCGTCCGGTGCGCGACATTGGCCCGCTCATGAACACGCCGCAGCCGTTCCAAATCCTGAAAATGGACAAGCGCCGGGGCAACATTGTGGTGTCCCGCAGGGCTATCCTTGAAGAAAGCCGTGCAGAGCAGCGCCAAGAGCTGGTTGGCAAACTGAAAGAAGGCATGGCGATCGACGGCGTTGTGAAGAACATCACCGATTACGGCGCGTTCGTCGACCTTGGTGGTATCGACGGCCTCCTCCACGTTACCGATGTGGCGTGGCGCCGGATCAATCATCCGTCGGAAGTTCTCTCGATCGGTCAGAACGTGCGGGTTCAGATCATCAAGGTCAATCAAGAGACGCAGCGCATTTCGCTTGGCATGAAACAGCTCGAAGCCGATCCTTGGGACGGCATCGATGCGAAATACCCGCTCGATGCAAAACTCACGGGGCGCGTGACGAACATCACCGACTATGGTGCGTTCGTCGAGTTGGAACCGGGAATCGAAGGCCTGATCCACGTCTCTGAAATGTCTTGGGTCAAGAAGAACGTCCATCCAGGTAAGATCGTTTCGACCTCTCAGGAAGTCGAAGTCATGGTGCTTGAAGTGGATCCGACAAAACGACGGATTTCACTCGGTTTGAAACAAACCGTGCCAAACCCATGGGCGGCATTCGCAGAGACCTTCCCGGTCGGTGCGGAAGTCCAGGGCGAGGTCAAGAACAAGACCGAATTTGGTCTGTTTGTCGGCCTTGAGGGCGATGTCGACGGCATGGTTCACCTGTCCGATCTGGACTGGAACCGGTCCGGCGAAGAAGCCATTGAAGACTTCAACAAAGGTCAGGAAGTCCGCGCGATCGTTCTCGATGTGGACGTTGAGAAAGAGCGGATCTCGCTCGGTATCAAACAGCTCGGCGGCGATCCGTTCAGCGATGCTGGCGATGAAATTCGCCGCGGTGCGATCGTTACGTGTGAGATCATCGACGTGAAAGAAGGCGGCCTCGACGTTAAGCTTGCTGAGACCGACGTAACAGCGTTCATCCGGCGCTCTGACCTTTCGAAAGAGCGGTCCGAGCAGCGCACTGATCGTTTCGCAGTCGGCGAAAAAGTCGATGCACGGATTACGCAGTTCGATCCAAAAACGCGTCGCGTTTCCGTTTCGATCAAGGCGCTCGAAGTCGCTGAGGAAAAAGAAGCGATCGCGCAGTACGGCTCGACCGACTCCGGCGCCTCACTCGGCGATATCCTCGGTGCTGCTCTCAAGGAAGCTGGCGACAAGGAATAAGTTTCGCACTTATCCCTTTATCACGATCTGTTCGGGCCGCGATGACAAGCATTTTCATCGCGGCCCGAAGCGTATTGGCAGATGGTTCAACCGCTGTTAATCCTCCGATGAACAGTGAATCGAGGCCAAAGATCCATTGACCTATCAGGCTGATGCCCTCGCCGATCGGCGGCGTTTGCGGCGCAAAATTTCGTTTTGGCGCGCTATCACCTTTGTGATTGCGCTTGTCGCGGTTATCGCCGCCTACGCGCTCACGCAGTCGGACCGGTCGATCATTCCATCCGATCATATCGCACGCGTCGAAATCGAAGGCGTTATCGGTGACAATCGCGAACAGCGGCAATTGCTGCGCTCAATTAAAGAGAATGAGCGCGTCAAAGGATTGATTATCTCGATCAATAGCCCGGGAGGCACAACCGCCGGTGCGGAAGCGCTCTATCTTTCCATCCGTGACGTTGCCGAAGAAAAGCCTGTCGTTGCGACGCTCGGCACACTCGCGGCTTCAGGCGGCTATATCGCGGCGATCGGTGCAGACCACATCATCGCGCGCGGCAATACGCTTGCGGGCTCAATCGGCGTGATTTTCCAATGGCCTGACGCAACCGAACTTCTCGATCGCTTCGGACTTGAATTCAATCAGATCAAATCCTCATCGATCAAAGCTGAGCCAACGCCCTTCACCGAGACGCCAGAAGAAGCACGGCTGATGATCGCGGCCACGGTGCGCGACTCTTATCAATGGTTCATCGATCTCGTGACCGAGCGTCGAGACCTCAACGAAGAGCAGGCTGAGGAGGTCGGCGACGCGCGCATCCTGACCGGACGTGCGGCCATCGAGGCGAAACTTGTTGACGCGATAGGCGGTGAAGACGAAGCAAAAGCCTGGCTTGTTGAGCGCGAGAGCCTCGCGGCATCCATCAAAATCCGCACTTACACGACCGAGGAACCCTTCTCGGGACTGAGCGGCGGCGGGCGAATATTGGCGTGGACTGCGGAGCGCCTCGGGTTTGGTAGTGATGTCGCGGAGCTTATAACACCGCGGCCACGCCTTGACGGTCTCATCTCGCTTTGGCACCCTGATCTCGTCGATTGAGAAGAGGCCGATGATCAAATCTGAACTCGTTCAACGGATGGCAAACGCCAACCCACATCTTTACCAGCGCGATGTCGAGCACATCGTGAACGCGGTGCTTGATGAGATTGTCGACGCGTTAGCCCGTGGTGACCGCGTAGAACTTCGAGGCTTCGGCGCGTTTTCCGTGAAAAATCGCCCGGCTCGTGTCGGACGGAACCCGCGAACCGGCGAAAAAGTCGAAGTCAGCGAGAAGCATGTGCCGTTCTTCAAAACTGGCAAAGAGATGCGCCAGCGCTTGAACGACGATTAGAAAGCGCTTCAGCGCACAGACGAAAGCGAGATTTCGCATCCAATGAAATCCATTTTTTTCTATCTCTTCATTGTCCCAATCGCGATCCTCCTCGTCGTTTTCGCCGTGATCAACCGTGATCTTGTGACTGTCGTTCTCGATCCTTTCTCGCCGCAAGACCCGACACTTGCGCTCAGTATTCCTCTCTATGTGCTGGTCTTTGGATCGCTCGTAACCGGCGTAATCATAGGCGGCGTTGCGGATTGGTTCCGCCAGGGCCGGTATCGGAAAGCCGCCCGCGAGAACCGTTACGAGGCGGCAAAGTGGAAGTCTGAAGCCACAAAAATGCAGCAGCAACAGCCTGCTCGCCCGGGCCTGTCACTTCCAGGTCCTCAATCCTCATAGAGCGCGCTGCGAAGCTCTTCGCATGCGGGTCATTACCGCCGCTCAAATAGCCGAAGTCACCACTGAATCGCAGCTTGTCGAAGTCCTGCGGCGCGGCTTTCGCTCATCCATCTCATCGCCTCAGAGGCACCACCACCAGATCGCACGGCCTGAAAAACCGGAAGCGACCCTACTTTTGATGCCCGCATGGGACGATTTCGTCGCTCAAGGTCATACGGAAAGGGGCTATATCGGCGTCAAAACCGTGACCGTATTTCCCGAAAATGGTGAGAAATCGCTACCCGCCGTTATGGGCGTCTACTTGCTTCTCTCGGGTGTCACGGGCCAGCCGCTCGCGGTCATCGACGGTCAATCGCTTACTCTGTGGCGCACCGCGGCGGCAAGCGCATTAGCGTCAAGCTATCTCTCGCGCCAGGACTCTTCGCGCCTCTTGATGGTGGGTGCCGGAGCCCTTGCCCCATTTCTCATTCGCGCGCACGCCGCAGTCCGCCCCATAAAGGAAGTCTTGATCTGGAACCGCACCCCTGAGGCGGCTGACCGGATCGCAAAGAAAATGACGAGCGCAGATCTTTCGGTTTCGGCGACCGAAGACCTGGAAGGTGCGGTGCGCGGTGCTGATGTAATCAGTTGCGCGACACTCTCCACAGACCCGTTGATCAGGGGGCAGTGGTTGCAAAACGGCGTTCATATCGACTGCGTTGGCGCCTTCCGGCCGACCATGCGCGAAACTGACGACACGACAATCCAGCGCGCGCGGATCTTCGTCGATACGCGGAGTGGTGCAACGAGCGAGGGTGGCGATATCGTTCAACCGCTCCAGGACGGCGTTATCACCGAAGATGATATCGCAGCTGATTTATTTGATCTTTGCCGCGGTGAGCGTGCCGGGCGGCGCCACTATGACCAAATTACGCTCTTTAAGTCCGTTGGAGCGTCGCTCGAAGACCTGGTCGCAGCCCAGCATATTTTCGCCGTGACGTGATGTGAGGTCACCGGCGCGCCGACCCGGGTCATTTCGGCACTGGACAGACCGTCCCGCGTCGTGCGACCCACATCTCTTCAAGTGTATGCGACTAAAGAAGAACGCCGCGCCGTGCCAAACGCCATCGACGTTAAGATTTGTGGTTTGACCACCGTTGAGACCGTCAAGACAGCGGTCGATGCGGGGGCAGCCTATGCGGGTTTTGTCTTCTTTGAAAAAAGCCCGAGAGCAATTTCAATTGACGACGCTTTGGCTGTCATGGAACCCGCTCGGGGCCGCATCAAAACAGTCGCGCTGACCGTCAATGCTGACACCGCACTTCTGGATGAGATCGCCCAAACGCTCGAACCCGACTTCATTCAATTTCACGGGGCTGAAACAAGAGATGCACTCAGCACCGCTCGCAGCGACTATGGATGCGGGATCATCAAGGCGTGCGGCGTATCCACCCGCGAAGATCTCCAATCCGCTCTCATCTTTCGCGATGTGGCGGACATGATCCTGCTCGACGCGAAACCGCCCAAATCGGCAGATCGCCCCGGTGGCCACGGCACACCGTTTGACTGGTCAATTCTTGACGATTGGCCAGCTGACGTTCCGATGCTTTTGGCAGGTGGGCTAAACCCAAACAATGTCGCAAACGCTATTGAACGGACCAGCGTGACAGCCGTCGACGTCTCATCTGGCGTCGAAAGCGCGCCCGGTCTCAAAGACCCCGCGCTCATTCGAGCCTTCATCAAAAACGCACAGACCGCCCGCGAAGGAGTTGCCGCATGACGGTCAATCCAACCCCCAATTCGTTCCGCACTGGCCCTGACGAGGCGGGCCATTTCGGTATCTATGGTGGCCGCTTCGTGGCCGAGACCTTGATGCCGCTCATTCTCGATCTTGAAAGCGAGTGGAACGCAGCAAAGGACGATCCGGACTTTGCCGCGGAGCTTGAGCATCTCGGCAAGCACTATACCGGGCGCCCCAGCCCGCTCTATTTTGCTGAGCGCCTAACCGAGGAGTTGGGCGGCGCGAAAATCTACTTCAAGCGCGACGAGCTGAACCACACGGGTTCGCACAAGATCAACAATTGTCTCGGGCAAATCCTGCTTGCCAAACGCATGGGAAAAACGCGCATCATCGCGGAAACGGGCGCAGGTCAACACGGAGTCGCGGCTGCGACCGTTGCCGCGCGGTTTGGCCTCCCGTGCCATGTTTATATGGGGGCGACCGATGTCGAGCGGCAGGCACCAAACGTCTTCCGGATGAAGCTTTTGGGCGCTGAGGTGAACCCTGTCACATCGGGTTCAGGCACACTCAAGGACGCGATGAACGAGGCTCTCCGCGATTGGGTCACCAATGTGCGCGACACGTTCTATATCATCGGGACCGCAGCTGGTCCGCACCCCTACCCGGAGATGGTGCGGACCTTTCAATCGGTGATTGGCGATGAAACCAAAGAGCAGATGCTCGAAGTAGAGGGACGCCTGCCGGACACAATCATCGCCTGCCTCGGCGGCGGATCGAACGCGATCGGACTTTTCCATCCGTTCCTCGACGACAAGGACGTCGAGATCATCGGTGTTGAGGCCGGTGGCCATGGGCTCGACACGGAAGAGCATTGCGCATCGCTCAACGCCGGGAAACCAGGTGTGCTCCACGGCAACCGCACTTACCTTCTTCAGGACGATGACGGTCAGATCATCGAGGGCCACTCGATCTCAGCGGGGCTCGATTACCCGGGTATCGGTCCGGAACACGCATGGCTCCGCGACAGTGGCCGCGTCAATTACGTCGCGATTACCGACAAGGAAGCACTTGAAGCCTTTCAGCTTCTGACGCGTGTCGAGGGCATAATTCCAGCGCTCGAGCCTGCGCACGCTCTTGCCCACGTGATGAAGATCGCTCCCGACCTGCCAAAGGACCACATCCTGGTCATGAACCTTTGCGGGCGCGGCGACAAAGATGTGTTCACCGTCGGAAAACATCTCGGCGTTGAGATGTGAGCCGCCATGCATGTCAATCCGGCGCGTGAACAGTTCAAGGCGATTTACGATCTACCACTAGACCAACCGGTCATGATGCTGAACATCTTACGCTTCAAAGACCGAGCGGCATACGCACCCGATGATCCGGAGTACGATGACGTCATATCCGGCGCTGAGGCCTATCAACGCTACTCCAGGGACGCCTCCCCAATCTTCGAAAGCGTCGGCGCATCGCAAGCTTGGATTGGGACACCGGAATTGATGTTGGTCGGTCCATCCGACGAGCGCTGGGACCTTGCTTTCGTCGCGCGCTATCCAACAGCGCAAGCCTTTGTTGACATGGTGAAGACCCCCGCCTACCAGCACGCGGTAAGACATCGAAACGCTGCCGTCGCTGACAGCCGTCTCATCCGATGTCGAGAAGAAAAGCCGGGTCGCGTTTTTCAGCCCGGTTAGGGATTAGCATTATGACCGACACGCGTATTGATCGCCGTTTCAGGGCTCTCAAAGCCGAGGGACGCGCCGCTCTCGTGACCTTCGTCACCGCAGGCGATCCAAACTTAGCCACGTCTCAGGCCATCCTCGATGGTCTTCCAGCCGCCGGTGCCGACGTGATCGAAATCGGCATGCCGTTCTCCGATCCGATGGCAGAGGGGCCGCCCATCCAGCTTTCGTCGCAGCGCGCGCTTGCCGCTGGAATGACACTTGAAAAGACCCTCAATATGGTCAGGGCATTTCGTGAAAAAGATGCCGATACGCCGATCGTTTTGATGGGCTATTACAATCCGATCTATTTCATGGGTCCTGATGCGTTCCTGGACGCGGCAGCGTCAGCTGGTATTGACGGCCTCATTATCGTCGATCTTCCGCCCGAAGCTGACGATGAACTCTGTCTTCCAGCGCTCAAAAAAGGCATCAACTTTATCCGGCTCGCAACGCCAACCACTGACGATAAAAGGCTGCCTCAGGTCCTGAAAAACACCTCAGGTTTCGTCTATTACGTCTCCATCACTGGTATTACCGGCGCCGCGACCCCAGATTTCAGTGAAGTGGCATCGGCTGTGACGAGGATAAAGGGCCATACGGACTTGCCAATCGTCGTGGGCTTCGGCATCAAAAAACCAGAGCACGCGTCGCAAGTCGCGGCAAACGCAGATGGCGCGGTTGTGGGCTCAGCGCTCGTTACAGCGGTCAAGGACAGCCTTGATGCAGAGGGCAACGCAACCGATCAGACCGTTCAAGGTGTCCTTGATCTGGTTTCAAGCCTCGCCGAGGGCGTCAGGGCAGTATCGAGCGAAGCGGCTGAGTAGAGCGCCGCGCTAGGATCGAAAGGGTGTTCCGTTGAACTGGATCAACACCGTCGTCAGGCCGAAAATCCAAGGCATTCTGCGCAAGCGCGAGACGCCCGAAAACCTCTGGATCACCTGCCCTGAAACGGGCGAGATGGTATTTCACCGCGACCTGGAGGCGAACGATTTCGTCATCCCAGGCTCGGGCCACCACCTCAAAATGCCAACCACGCAGCGTCTGAAGCGCCTATTCGACGATGGCGGGTATACCCTTCACGACGTGCCCGAAGTCGGCATCGACCCGCTGAAGTTTAAAGACGAACGGCGCTACACGGACCGCTTAAAGGAAGCAAAGGCGAAGACCGGTCTGAATGACGCGGTCAGCGTCGCGACCGGCGATCTTTCAGGACGGCCGGTCACTGTCGCTGTTCAAGATTTCGCGTTCATGGGCGGATCGCTCGGCATGGCGGCTGCAGAAGGTGTCATCCGCGGCGCTGAAATCGCAATGGAGAACAAGACGCCGTACATCTTGTTTGCGGCTTCCGGTGGCGCCCGCATGCAGGAGGGAATCCTCTCGCTCATGCAATTACCGCGCACCACGGTCGCGATCCAACGGATGAGGGATGCCGGGCTTCCCTACATTGTGGTCCTGACCAACCCGACAACTGGCGGCGTTTCTGCGTCATACGCCATGCTCGGCGATGTCCATTTGGCCGAACCGGGCGCGCTCATCTGCTTTGCGGGCCCGCGCGTCATTGAGCAGACCATCCGCGAAAAACTGCCTGACGGTTTTCAGCGGTCCGAATATCTTTTCGACCACGGTATCGTCGATGCAGTCGTCCATCGGCATGACATCCGCGATAAGCTCGCGACGCTTGTTCGTGTCTTGATGAAGGATGCACCACCGGAAGTGAAGGCGGATACCTCTGAAGCAGAGACCGATGAGGTCGTCGAAGTGCCGTCCGAACCGGAGATCGAGCAACCGGCGAACGATATATCGGAGACTCCGACGGACGCCGAAACCGAAACTGAAATCGAGCTGCCGAAGGCAGCCGAATAGACCATAATTTTTTGTAAATCCGCCGCGCGCGCCTCTCTGGATCCGTGACCATGGACTTCAGCCACGCCATTATTGAACGGCTCTTGCATCTTCACCCGAAGGAGATCGACCTTTCGCTTGGCCGCATTGAGCGGCTGCTCGCTGCTTTGGGTCATCCAGAAAAGCGACTGCCACCGGTTATCCATGTGGCAGGCACGAATGGCAAAGGCTCGACGCTTGCGTTTATGCGGGCCATTCTTGAGGCCGACGGTCGGTTGGTTCACGCATACACCTCGCCGCACCTCATTTCATATCATGAGCGTTTTCGCCTTGCAGGGCCCAACGGTAGCGCATTTGCCTCTGATGACCGCCTGGCAGACGCGCTAGAGCGGTGCGAGCGTGCCAATGAGGGGCTGCCGATCACGGTCTTTGAGATCACGACCGCTGCTGGTCTCCTCATGTTTAGTGAGGTGCCCGCAGACGTTCTTCTCTTGGAAGTCGGCCTCGGGGGCCGGGTCGATGCAACCAATGTGATCGACAAACCGGCGGCGACTATCATCACGCCTGTTTCGTTCGACCATATGCAGTTCTTGGGCGACACGATCCCTCTGATCGCAGCCGAAAAGGCGGGGATCATCAAGCCAGGCGTTCCGGTCATCGTCTCAGCGCAGACGCCCGAAGCCCTCGAAACGATTGAAGCAAGAGCCGATGCGCTCGATGCCCCAACACTCATATCGGGGCGTGATTGGCAGGCTTATGAGGAGCGGGGACGGCTTGTCTATCAGGATCTGACCGGCGACAGTACAGGCGGTCTGATGGACCTTCCCGCACCAAAACTGCTCGGCCGTTACCAGTATGAGAACGCAGGCGCTGCGATCACGGCGCTACGGTCCATCTCCGATTTGCTTCCCGGACAGGACGCCATAGAACGCGGGCTGAAAGCAGCGGAATGGCCCGCGCGTTTCCAGAAGCTCTCGCAAGCACCAATCACCACCTGGGCCGAAGGTGCGAGAGAGATTTGGCTCGACGGCAGCCACAATCCGGGCGGCGCCACCGTGTTAGCGCATGAATTCGCTGAACTGGAGGATAAGGCGCCAGCGCCTCTCCACCTCGTTTGTGGCATGCTGTCGAACAAAGACGCAGGGGCATTCCTTGCACAGTTTGCGGGGCTTGCCGCTAAGCTCTACGCCGTGCCGATCCCCGGTGAAACGAACTCGTTTGAAGCAGAAGATCTGGCGTCGGTTGCGCGCGAGGCGGGGCCCAATGCCGAGCCTGCCCACGACCTTGAAAGTGCATTGAGAGAGGCGGCGAAAGCACCCTCACCGCCTCGCATTCTCATCTGTGGATCGCTTTATCTCGCAGGTCACGTCTTGCGGTTGATCCGCGACGCTTAGAGTCAAAGCTTAGACCATTTTCAGGTTCAGCTTGAACGGCTCTCCCGGTCTAAGCCTTTGTTTTATCCAACATTTCCATCTTTAAAGCGTGAACGCTTTGAAAGAAAATGCTCTATATTTCAGCTTCGATCCAGCTGACCAGCTTAGACTTGGTCTGCGCACCAACCTGGGTCGATGCGAGCTCGCCGTTTTTGAAGAGCATCAGCGTCGGTATCGCGCGCACGCCATACTGACCGGGCGTGTCTGGATTTTCATCGATGTTGATCTTTGCGATCTTGATCTTGCCGGACATTTCACCGGCGATCTCATCGAGCGCTGGCGCGATCTGCTTACAAGGTCCGCACCATTCAGCCCAAAAATCAACGAGCACAGGCTCAGACGATTCAAGCACTTCGGACGAAAAAGATGTGTCGGTAACGGTTGCGGTCGCCATGAGGCATTTCCTTTTGTTCGGCGAATCATGATGGCTCGCCACTTGGGATTGAAAGTAGGAATGCCCGAAACGAGCGTCAAGGTGATGACACTGATGTGTTTGGTGAGGCGCTCACCTGCGCTTACGCGCTCTCAACGGGAATGATTGTTGGGCCGGAGGTGTAAACGAGAACGGCGACAATCGCGCGATCTGGGTTGAGGTTATGGAGTAATGCGCGATAGGCCTGCATTTGGGTGATGTGCGCTGGCTGAGCCAGGGAAGGCTCAACCGAACCACCTCCGGTTTTGAAATCGACAAGAGTAACCCGGTTCGGTTCGACACACAGCCGATCGATAATGCCGGATACGATGACCTCTTCGCCGTCCGGGCGCAGGATCGTGCCGATCATCGGCACTTCGGCGCGCGATCCCGGCCCAAATACAGCTGCGAGACGAGGGTCATTTAAGATAGAGATGACCTCAGAGGCCGTTTGAGAGATTTCGCTTTTAGCGAAACCATGTCTTGAAGTGACCCCGTCGATCTTTTCAGCCCAATTCTCTGGTCGCTCAAGCGGCAACCATTGCAGGAGTTTGTGGATCACGCGACCGCGAACCAAAGCACGGGACGTTTCTTGAACCGGCTCCATCATATCAAGCGGTGGTGGCGGATCATTCGCATCCGCGAGCCAAGCGGTAGCCGGGGCCGCCAGACGGGACTTCACGCGATCCGGCGGTGCCGCATGCCAAAGCCAGTCCGGCGCGGCGCGGTCTTCTTCGATCGCACGCACTTCCGAACCCGCTGCCCATGTCGGCGTTCCGATCCGTTTCACATCGAAGCCCAGACCGTAAGGATCGGTAACGGTCCGCCACTCCGTTTCCAACGCGCTGTCGACAACACCGTGCCATGAGCCCGGAGGTGCACCCTGCCCCCGTCGACGGCCATCACCATGACCAGCGATATAAAGCCGGTCGCACGCCCGCGTCAGCGCCACATAGAGGAGCCGCCGGTCTTCAGCTTCCCGCCGCCGCGCCTGCGCAAGTTTGGCGTTTTCAGCGCTCTTCGACCGCGTTCCTTTCCCCTTTATCCAGAGCAAAGGCTGCGCCTGCCCTTCGGTATCGAGCGGCGTGAGCGCTGGATCTTGTTTGCCGTCTGTTACACCTGCAGCATCGGCCAGAATGACGACACGCGCTTCCAGTCCCTTTGCACCATGCACCGTCATGACCCGAACATGATCGGACGCCTGATCCATATCGCGCTTTAAAACCACGTCGACCGTTTCCATGAACGCGGCAAAGCCCTGGAGCGAGGGGCTGTGCTCCTGTTCGAAGCGTTCAGCCAGTGCCAAAAACTCATCGAGAATGTCTTCAACCTCCGCGCCGAGGCGCGCGCGGAAGGCTCTCCGGCCACCATCATTAGAAAGCACCTCCGCAAAGAAGTTGAATGGCGTCACCTGGTCAGCGAGAGCGAGCCAGGATGAGAGTTTATCCGAGACCGGCTGATAGGCCTCAGCGCCGCGCACTGCTTGCCAGAGCGTGCCCGTGCGATTGGGTGCGATCGCAATCAGATCATCGTCGTTTAGTCCGCAAAGCGGGCTTTTGAGAAGTGAGGCCAGGGTCAAATCGTCCTCGGGGAGGAGCACGAAGTTCATGAGCGCGTTCAAATCCATTACCGCGATCTGCTCATTCAATCGCAGCCGATCCGCACCCGTCACGGGGATGTCGCGGCGCTTGAGCGCGCGGTTGATGGCATCTGCAAAAGTCTGCCGCTTTCGCACAAGAACGAGAATGTCACCGGGCGCTATCGGCGCGCCATCTGGGCCGGCGGTCTCGTTTTCGGTTAGAATATGAGCGACGAAAGCGGCAATCCGCTCGGCATTCTGGGCTTTCGGATCGCCGGGCAATGGCGTGTCGAGCGGCGCGTCCCAGGGCCTTGGGTCCTCGATCTCTTGGGCTTCAATCACCGGCCAGAGTTCGACGACGCCGCCATCAGATGACTGCCTGATTGGCTGATGACTGGGCCAAACATCGCCCGCAGAAACCACTCCCGCCTCAGGATCCATGGTGTCGAAGATGCGATCAACCGCACCCAAAACCGAGGGAACCGTGCGAAACGATGTCAGGAGAGGAACGCGTTCAAAGGCTTGCTGCGCGCCTTGAATCCGCGTCCGAAATGCCCGCTGCATGGCTGAAAAGACAGTCGGATCCGCGCCCTGAAATGAAAAGATCGACTGCTTTTCGTCACCGACAACGAAAACTGTGCGGGGCTTCTTGCGCGCACTTTCGCCCGAGTAAAACTCTTCAGCGAGTGATTGGATAATTCGCCATTGGGCGGCGTTTGTGTCCTGTGCCTCATCAACGAGAATATGGTCGATGCCCTGGTCGAGTTTATAGAGCACCCACGCCGCGCCCACGTCGGCGGTCAGAAGGTCGGCAGTCTTTTCTATCAGATCTTCGAAATCGAGCGCGCCGCGGGCGACCTTCAGCGCGGTATAACGATCGAGCACGGCGAACGTAATCGCAATCAACGCTGCTGTACGATCGTATTCGCCAATGGCGTTGTAGGTTTCGCGCAAGGCCACGAGGCGTTCCGCATAGGCATCGATCTTCTCGGCAAGATGGGGATAGTTTTCACGCCACCCTTTCGTGACGAAGGTCGACGGAGATCGCGGTAGCCCATCACTCGCTTTGAGCGCGAACGCGAACATCTCGTCTGCGGTGGCGCTCGGCTTGAGCGCGTCGCTCAAGCGTTCGCCCGTTCCGGCATCGCGTTTCGAACTTGCGAGCAAAGCATCGATGATCGCGGCGCCTTCGCCCTCAAAGATCGAGCCAGCCTCGCTCAGGGCTTCGCCAACCTCGGCCTCATTGTCATCCTCACCGAGCCCCAGCTGACGTCTCAAATCCGCAAGTGCAGGCTTCAGCCCTCGATGCGTGCTTACCCATGACTGGAGCATGCCCCGCTTCGATAGGGCCTCTGATAATCGAAGCGACAATTGCGTCTCTTCAACATCAGCAATGAGCTTTTGAAGGGCGTTGCCAAGTTCGGAGGATGGCTCGCACGCAGCGTCATTCAGAACGCCCTGTCGAGCAGCTTCGAGAAGCTCTGAAATCAACCGGTCATCAAGGATTGTCGGGTTGGGCGGAACGCCCGCTTCAAACGGAAAGCGGGCAAGCACGGCTTCGCAGAACGCATGGATCGTTTGAATCTTCAGGCCGCCCGGCGTTTCAAGAGCGAGCGCAAAGAGCGATCTTGCCCTCTCCGTTTGCCTGGGCGTAGGCCGCGCGCCTTGAAGCGCAAAGAGATGATCCGAAAGCGCATCATCATCAATCGTCGCCCAGAGCCGAAGCGTATCGAGGACCCGATTGGCCATCTCAGCGGCGGCAGCGCGCGTGAAGGTCAGACAGAGGAGCGTCGCAGGATCGTTACCGTCCAACAGCAAGCGAAGCACGCGGCTCGCTAAAACAAAGGTCTTTCCGGAGCCGGCATTGGCATTCACCCAAATCGACGCGCCGGTGTTTGATGCCAGGCGCTGCTCTGGAAAAAGCGGCCGAACCTCGCTCATCCCTCACGCGCTCCACCGTCATTAGAGGACCATTCGGCAATGCGTGAAAGATGGGAAAAGTCATTGTATCGCGACCGCCATTTCACCCGCGTCATCACTCGATAGGGTTGTTGGGGATTGTCATAGGCCGCGATCAGATCGCGCAAACCGTCGAGCGTTTCTTCGCAGAGATCAGTCGCGTCGGACGCGACGGTCGCGACCACTCCGGGCGGTGTTCCGCCGCTCAAGCGGAGATAGGTCAATCCATTGATCGAAAGGTCTTTTGAATCAACGCCGTCAAATCCGCCGCCGAGCGCGATCGCACCTTCGAGCGGCAATTGCGGCGAAAGCCCCGTTTTTACCTGGTCGATTGTGGGCACGCCGCCGGTCTTATAGTCCAGGATTTCAATACCATTTTTCGACCTGTCGATCCGATCCGCCCGCGCCTTGAGCGTAAATGGTCCAGCAGGCCCCTGAAGCGTGATTGCACCATCAATCTCGACGAGCGACGTCGCGCCTTCAGACGCTGATTGATACTCTCGG
Source organism: Pseudomonadota bacterium (assembly GCA_039026395.1). GTDB lineage: Bacteria > Pseudomonadota > Alphaproteobacteria > Rhizobiales > JAKSCL01 > JBCCMK01. The sequence goes on from JBCCMK010000036.1 coordinate 17,479, forward strand.
TCGAGGAACCATTCGGCAATCCGGATAAAGCGCGGCCACCAGATCGCATAGACATCGGGTTCCGCCATGAGCGGTGAAAACACCTCCGCACCCATCGTAAGAAGCCGATCCAAATCGGCAGCCTTGTCGCCCGATTTTCCGATGGACATGAACTGCGCAAGAGCGTCGTGAATGAAGGTGCCACGATCCGCGGCGCCTGGAACCGGGTCGAGCGGATCAAGCGGCTTCAACCGAAGGACCCGCTCAGCATAAATGCTATAGGGGTCACGCACCCACCGCTCGATCGCGGTCACGCTCAACTCACGTGGGCGCAGGTGCAGCGCCGGGCACGGCATCGGTTCATTAATCGGCTGGAACGCCGCTGCATCCAACGCATTCGCCCACGCAGAATAGTCGGTCTTGGCGTTCGGCGTTAAGCCATCTTTGCAGCCGACGACTTCAAGCACCGCCATCACGCGCTGGACAAAACGGGAGCGAACGGTCGGGCTTCCCTCAGACTTCAGCGACCGGGTGATGATCACCTCCGGCGCATTCGCCGCTTGCACAAAATCATGGGCCATCAACCCAATCCGGCGTTCAGGCGCAGAAAGACCGACCTCAGCACGCATAGGGCGGCTCAGCCACGGATCTGTTGTTGGGATATCCGGCCAATCACCCTCGTTCATGCTTCCGAGGATCAGCCGGTCCATGGGCTGAAGCCGCGCTTCCAGTAGTCCGAAAATATGGAGCCTAGTATCTGGCGCTCGCTTTGAACGAACCGGGATGGCCGCCATGAGTGCGCGGACGAAGCTTGCCATCTCATGGCTCGGTACATCCAGGCGTGTTGTCGAAGGCTCGGCCAGTCCCTGAAGAAGGGCCGATAACGCTTCTACCGCTGGATCATTCAGATCCGGATGACCGCCGTTCTCGTCTTCTGTCAGTGCTAGAATGGCTTCCCAAAGTGCGTTTGCGATGTCATCGCTCGACGCGGAGCCAGCCGAGAAAAGGCGTATGAGCGGACCTAGAGCTTTTCGGAGACGATCGAGGATATCCAGACATGCGCTCGCCAAATCGTCATCAAGAGCCGCCACTTCAATTGCCTTGGAGACCGCATCCAATCCCGGGCCAATCCGACGCCCTCGAAGGATGCGCAACTCCAGAAGTCGCGCCCGCGCCCGGCACTGCGACTTAGGAAGACCAAGACCAACCATCGGATGTTTCAAACACGCAAGAAGCGGCACCGAGGGGCGAGTGGCGTTGGCAAGCTCAAGCACGTTCTGAACAAGTCCGCCGATCCGGGTCTGGTGGAGCGGCTGCCCTGCCGAATCGTCGATGTCGATCGACCAGCGCTTCAAGTATGAGGCAACACGCGTTGTGAGAGCACGGTTCGGGGTCACCAAGGCTGCGGTCTTGCCAGGCGTTTCAACGGTTTCGCGGAGCGCGATTGCAACGGCCATCGCTTCGTCATTTTCGCTTGGCGTTTCAAGGAGCGTCACTCTGCTAAACGCAGTGCTCGCCGTCTGCGCGTCGAATGTCGAAGCTAACTCGGGCCACGAAACGGTTTCAGCGACCGGCGCCATGGCGAGGTTGATGATTGCCGTTCGGGCTTTTGCCGAACCGGCATCTGGTACCCCAATCGCAGTCACTTCATCCAAGTCAAGACCGATCGCACGGACGATGTTGATCATCCCACTTTGCGGATGTGACGTCGTATCTGCCTCGTCCACAAGCCGCTCGATCGTTTCGTCCCGCACAGCGAGATCAAGCCCGGGGAGTACGATTGCGCCGCTGTCGGCCTTTGCAATTGCCTTCAAAAGCCGCGCAGACGCGGGAACGCTACCCGTCGAACCTGCCGCCAGAACTGGACCGGTTGAGTGCCCCGCCTCAATCGAAAGCCGCTGTGCATCAATGAGGCGGTTGCGCCGTTCCGCACTTCCGATCTGCCCCCGTTCAGCGAGCCATGCTGGCCACCATTCCGTGATGATGTCGAGGAATGAAAGCGTCAGCCCATAATGCGCGGCGAACTCTTCAGGCACGAGCGTCCGTAGAGCGCTGAGGTTTCCGCCTTCGGTTTCAATGAGGTCCAACAACCGCCCCAGCGCGCGCGCGAGATAAAGTGCATCTGCGCTCGTGTTTGGGATCGGATAGCGATCAGCGTGGCTTGCGGATTGCGCCTTACGCCATCGCATGATGAGTTGGACGAGCGCTAAATCTCGGGCAAGCGACGCTGGCGCTTCTGGAATGTTGAGGTCGTCGAACGCAGTGATTGCGGTCAGCTGCAAATCATCCTCATCAACATCACCAATCGGCCTGATGTTTGGCAAAAAAAGCGAGCGCCCTTCTGCCTGATCGAGGAGAACCTCGCGAAACGCTCGACATGCCCGTCGCGTTGGGAGGAGAACGGTTATATCGGCTGTTTCAAGACTGACGCCAAATTCACCGCCGAAACCAAATTTGTTATCGCGAAGCGCGCGGGCGAGTGTTTCTAGGAATGGTGCGCTCGGATGGATCGTGTAGACGCTCGGGCTTGACCTCATCTTTTTATGCTGCGCACCGCGCGCTATAAAATGCTGTCAGCGAGCGCATCTTCCGCCTCCTTCAGCGCCTCGGGCGTTCCAATATGCATCCAAATTCCATCGAGCCTTACCCCGAAAAGGCGCTCATTGCCGATTGCACGGTCAAATAAGAGATTATTTGAAAACGGTCCGTCTGGCGTATCGGCGTAAAACGAAGGCGTCGTGATCATCACACTCGCATAGGAAAAAGGCGCGAGCTTTTGCGGCTGGCGACGGCTGAGCCGGCCAAGCGGATCAAGATCGAAATCACCAACTCCCGAAAGGCCGACACTCGCAGTCCCGGCAGCAACGAGAAGGAGCATGTCCATGAAGTCCGGATCAAAGCGCGCCATCATCTCCGGGATTGCCGCTTTTGCGCCCGGAATCCATGCCGTATCTGAGGCAACGATCAGGAATGGCTTCTCGCCCAGCAGCGGCAACGCGCGCTTCACGCCGCCACCCGTATCCAGAACCTCTCTGCGCTCGTCAGAAACCGATATCTCAATGTCGCTTCGCGCCTTGAGATGGTCTTCGATCTGATCAGCGAGGTAATGGACGTTCACGATCGCGCGTTTGATATCGGCCTCGACCAGGCGATCCAGCACGCGATCGATAAGTGGACGACCGTCTACCGGAATTAAAGGCTTTGGCACTGTGTCAGTGAGCGGACGCATCCGCTTGCCATAGCCAGCCGCAAGCACCATCGCGGTATCGATCTCATATGGGTTTTGCGCTTCAGTCACACGGCGACCTTCGTCGTGTTTACAGCGGCCCTCATGGACGCGATCGAACAATGCTTCGTGTGCCAGGCCGCGACACGGCTCAAATGCGGTGATGAGAGGTTCCGCTCCAACGCGTCGATTAAATGCGGCAAGTGCGCCATGTAGCCTGGTTTTTGATCGCGGACATTGAGGCGCACAAAAATGCCCATGACCTTCGTGATGCGCTGTGCCGCATGAACGGGGTAAGCGGACCGAAACGCGTCTTGATCGAACCCGACATCCTCGCTCCGAAGCCTAGAGTAATGGTCGATCAGTTGCTCCTCCAAGTCGAACGGAACCCTAACGCGAGCATCCTGCGCGAGCGATGCGAGATCGTAGGCAGGATGACCGCGTAGCGCATCTTGGACGTCGACGAGGCCCATGCGGTCCAATCCGGCCCTATCCTCCCGCCAGATTAGGTTCGGCGAATGAAAATCCCGGAGCACCAGGACGTCTTCTGAAAGAGCCGGGCAGAGATCCTCAGACCAAGCGTCGAAGAACGCCCCACGCACATCGGGGGCAAGCGGCGAGCCGATCACGAATGGAACAAACCAATCGGCAAACAGGCTGATTTCGATTGCGCAAACGCTCGCGTCATAAGCGTGGATGGGGTGATTCTGTCCGTTGGTCGTTAGCGACTGTGGGGGCGTAACGCCGTGGAGCCTCGCGAGCACATCGACCGCGAGCCCGTACCGGTCTGGAATAGGCGCTCCCGTGCCTTCATCCCTCACCCCGACGGTTCCGAGATCATGGCAAAGCACAAAGCCTGCATCCAGGTCCGCTGCCAAGATCTCCGGCGCCGATAGACCCTGCTCGCGCAACCACTCGCAAACAGCAACAAACGCCACCACATCTTCCGCGAGATGTGCGAGTTTACTGTATGGCAAACCATCCTTGACCGGCGGACCGTCAGGCCGTCGTGGCGCGTCCATGAGGATTGCTGACCGGCCATCTGATGTGGAGAGGCGCTCATACCGTCGCGTCGAGGCGTCGCCTTGGATCATGACGCGCGCAGCGTCGCTCCAACCCGCGGCTTTGAGAAATTCCATTAAGGCCCAGGCGCGCGATAAGCGATCTCTCGCTTCACCACCGGCTCTTATCTTTGCCGTGCGGCGGCCACTCGATATTGAAGTCCCGAGGTGAATGGAGATCATCGCCCCATCGGGAACGACACCGTTTTCTGGCCACTCGATCAGTGTGACGCTATCTGCAACGGCGTCGGCTAAACCGAGTTCGAGCGCCGCATCTGGCTCTTCCAACCGATAAAAGTCTGCGTGAAAAACGTGCCCGGTTGGGAGGTCATAGTCTTGCACCAGCGTAAAGGTCGGGCTCGGCACGGAAAGCGCGTCATCGCCAGCCCGCATCCGAATAATCGCGCGTGCAAGCGTCGTCTTTCCGGCTCCGAGGTCGCCAGAGAAGGTCACGACATCCCCCACCGTCAGGAGAGGCGCGATTGCCCGACCCAGTGCGTCGGTGTCATTGACGTCTGGAAGTTCGACAGTCTTTTCGAAATGATCAGCCACAGGACTGCCACGTTTGATCTTCAGCCGTGACCGATGATTTGGCCGCCGGATTGATTGAGCGGGAAAACACACGTCACTGTGGTTCCCTGCCCTTCAGCGGATTCCAGTTCGACCTTGCCGCCATGCAACCGCACAAAGCCGTCGACGATCGAAAGGCCGAGCCCGGCTCCCCGATGCGATGTACCACCTGGACGCGTGACGAAGCGGTCGAACGCGGACGTCCGCTCTTCCTGCGTCATCCCGCGGCCTTCGTCTTTCACGGTGAAGCGAATGTCCGTCGCGGTCCGGTCGCACGACAATAAGATTACCTGTCCGCGGCTTGAAAAACCGATCGCGTTTGAGAGGAGATTGTAAAGCACCTGTTTAATTCGCGCGGGGTCAGCGTTAAACGCGCCGAGTGCACGTGGCGCTGTGATCCGAAGACGAATGCCGTTCAACTGCAACCGTTCGCGAATGCTCTCTGCTGCCTCTTTAATGACGCCAAGCGCATCGACGTCCTGGAGGTCCAGTTCCATGACACCAGCATCAATCGTTGCAAGATCTAGGATGTTGTCGATGATCTCCAGCAGTGATTGGGAAGATGAAAGGATGTCGCCGACATATTCGGCTTGCTTGGTGGTCAAAGGTCCGGTCGCTGGGCGGGCAACCATCTCAGCGAAACCGATGACGCTGGTCAGAGGAGTGCGCAGTTCATACGAGACATGCTTGATGAAATCGTTCTTGAGCTGCGCCGCTGTCTCCAGCGCTTCATTGCGCTCGCGAAGCACGCGCTCCTTTTCCATCTGATCTGTGATGTCGACAAATGTGACGAGCGTCGCGCCCTGCGGGAGCGGGACCGTCGAGAACTCGATGATCCGCTGATCCTTGCGCTCCATACGACCAGCCTGCGGCTTGCGCAGGTCCGAAACATCCGTAATCGCGTGACGGAGCTTCGTCCAAACGGTTTCATCGCTGAAGAGCGAATTGCACATGTCAGCAAAGCGCTGAATGTGTGGTCTTAACTCCAGTATCTCGTCGCTCAATCCCCACAATTGAGCAAATGCCGGATTTGAGAAATCGAGCTTGCCATCGCTTTTGAAGACCGCAACGGCCTCGGTCATGTTTTCAAGTGTCTCGCGCTGGACGCGGACAAAGGACTTAAACTCGGTCTCTAACGTCAGCCGCTCGGTTTGATCTTCGACGATGCAGGTGACGCCACCATCGGCTGTCGGCTCATTGACCACAAAGAGCGTGCGGCCATCCGGCAACCGCCACGTGTCCGTTAGCGTGTCGGTCTGACCATAGCCTTCGAGTGCCCGAGCCTTCCAGGCGCGGTAATCCGAAACGGTCGGGAGCGTTTGTGCATCGTGGAGCACGTCCAAGATCTGCGCGTGCGCAACACCCGGCAGGGTCCACCCGGTGTCGAGATCAAACATCTCTTGGAACGCGACGTTGCAGAATATCAGCCTCTGCTCCGGGTTGAACATGGCAACGCCGGTGCGAAGCTGGTTGAGCGTTGCGAGATTGGTAAGGCCGCGCGAGCGCGCCTTTTCGTCGACCGCCGCAGCTGATGAGGGTTTCGCAAGCCCAAGACGACCGGTTTGAACCCGGACTTCGGAAACCGTGAGCGCCTTCACGGATCCTTTCCGCGTGGCCTGGACTGTTGCACCGCCATTTTCGCTCTTTGCGCCGGCTGGCGTGTCACCGACAGTGGCAACAGGGATCGTGACCGGCTCAATGGACAGTGCAGACGTGTCACTGACCACCGTTTCGCTCGCAGCGGCGTTAAACCATGTGACCGTACCATCCTCTCCCACTTCCCACACTGGCATCTCAATCGGTTCAAGAAGGTTTTTGAACCCTTCCACCGTGGAGGAGAGACGATCGTTTTCAGCTTCGAGAGTGGAGAACCGGACAGCTCCGCCTTGTGCTTTGCGGACCCGCAAGACGGCGCGGCCGTTTCGGGCGCGACCGTCGAATTCATAAAGCTCTTCGTCCATGCCGGAGACGATCTCAGTGAAACCTTCTCCTTCATTGCGCAAACGCTCAAGGTGCTCTGCGATGTGCTGCGCGTCAGCGCTTACAAGCCAGCCTGAAAAATCGAGGAGCTTTGGCACATCTCGCCCAGCCGTCGCGACTGGCGTGAGCGAGCCAATCATCTGAGCGCGACCATTTGAGTCCCATGATACGACCGCCGTATCATCCGTGCCAAGAAGCGCCTGTGCGCGTTGCAATTGTTCACGCGTGTCCGACAGTTGGCCATTGAGGTCGGAGGTCTGCTCTGCCAGGCGACGCCGCGTCCGTAACAATTGGATTGCGCAAGCGACCGCGAACGCGGTCATACCGAGCGTCATTGCAAGAATGACGAACGTCTCTCGCGACGTCTCCCGCGCAATCACTTCCATGACCGTCATGAAGACTGAGCGGTTTGAAGGCTCGGTTTGGGCAAGCGCCGGGTCAGCAGCCAAAAGCAGCGTGAAGACGACAGAAAGCGGCACAAACTGTGCGCTGCGCTTCCGAACTTCCATTCGGCGCGACGTGTGCCGCTGGTCTTCCACCAATGTGCCGCCCTATTCCAATGATCGCGCAAATCATTTGCGAATCGCTGGTAATCTAGCGGTCGTGAGAGTCAGCCGTCACGCGGCATTTTACTTTCCAGCCACACAAGGAAAAACCGGTGCTTTTTTGCACCGGTTCTTCACACAAAACCCGTTTGACGCGAGGAATTATCCTCAGCTCGTCAGTAGCGATAGTGCTCTGGCTTGAACGGCCCGGCCTCAGGAACGCCGATATAGTCCGCTTGGTCTTTCGAGAGTTTGGTCAGTTTCACACCGAGCTTCTCCAGATGGAGCATGGCGACCTTTTCATCGAGAGGTTTCGGCAAGACGTAGACTTCGTTCTTGTATCCGTCACCGTTCGCCCATAGCTCGATCTGGGCAAGCGTCTGGTTGGTGAAGGATGCCGACATCACGAAGGACGGGTGACCGGTTGCACAACCAAGGTTCACGAGACGACCTTCGGCCAGAAGGATCATGCGTTTTCCATCCGGGAATTCGATCTCATCGACCTGCGGCTTGATATTGTTCCATTTGTAGTTTTTGAGCGCGGCGACCTGAATCTCTGAGTCAAAGTGGCCGATATTGCAGACAATCGCGCGATCCTTCATGTCCCGCATGTGATCGATGGTGATCACGTCTTTGTTGCCAGTCGTCGTGACGAAAATGTCGCCGTTTGAAACCACGTCTTCCATGGTCTGGACTTCGAACCCTTCCATTGCCGCCTGCAGCGCGCAAATTGGATCGATCTCGGTGACGATGACCCGGGCGCCCGCGGTCCGGAGCGATTCAGCTGAACCTTTGCCGACATCGCCAAAGCCGCAGACGACGGCGACCTTACCCGCCATCATGACGTCCGTTGCGCGACGAATGCCGTCAACGAGGGATTCCCGGCAGCCATAAAGATTGTCGAATTTCGACTTCGTGACAGAATCGTTCACATTGATCGCCGGAAACGGCAGGTGACCCGCCTCTTGCATCTGATAAAGGCGATGGACGCCCGTTGTGGTTTCTTCCGAGACGCCTTTGAGCGCATCGCGCGCCTTGGTGAACCAGCCAGGAGACGCAGCAAGCCGCTTTGCGATCTGCGCCTGGAGAACTTCCTCTTCTTCAGAGCCTGGGTTTTCCAGCTTTGCCTCACCCGCCTCTACGCGCGCGCCGAGGAGGATGTAAAGGGTCGCATCACCACCATCGTCGAGGATGAGGTTCGGAACGCCACCGTCAGACCATTGGAAGATGCGGTCCACGTAATCCCAGTATTCCTCAAGGCTTTCGCCCTTCACCGCAAAAACGGGAATGCCAGCCTCAGCGATCGCCGCCGCCGCATGATCCTGTGTCGAGAAAATGTTGCACGACGCCCAACGAACATCCGCGCCGAGCGCGGTCAGGGTCTCAATCAGGACCGCCGTCTGGACCGTCATGTGAAGGCAGCCAGCAATGCGCGCGCCTGCGAGCGGCTTCTTCTCACCATACTCTTCGCGGGTGGCCATGAGGCCAGGCATTTCGGTCTCTGCGAGAGAAATTTCCTTTCGGCCGAACTCAGCAAGTCCCATGTCGGCTACGACGTAATCCATATCGATCTCCTGGAATGAAAAAGCTGCGCGAATAGGCATCGAGCAGAGTTGCGGTCGCAGTACCACTGCTTCCTCAGAACTTCAAGAAAGATATAAGGATTGCTTTATGTCCCACATTCCCCTGCTCCGGAATGTAGGCGGGACTATTCCTCGTCGAACTTTGCTTCGATCAGCGCGGAGAGGGCCGATATCGCCGCGCCCGCATCTTCGCCGATCGCTTCCAACTGGATCTCCGAGCCGGGACCAGCGGCCAACATCATGACATCGAGAATGGATTTTCCATCGACCGATTGGTTGCCCCTCGTGACCGTGATTTCAGCCGAAAAACTCTCGGCGCATTCGACAAATTTGCTCGATGCACGCGCGTGGAGCCCCTTGAGATTGGTGATCGTGACGATCGCTTCTGCCGTTGGGCTTTGCTTGGCGGGGGCTGTGTCGGCCATCGTTCGTGAACGCTGAAGCTATTGCGCTGACAGGATTTTACTGGCGACGTTGATGTATCGCTTACCCGCATCCTGCGCGGCTTCCACAGCGTCAGGAAGGGACATCGTCGTACGAACTTTGGCAAGCCTAATGAGCATGGGGAGGTTGATCCCCGCAATCACCTCAACCCGGGCAACATCCATAATCGAGATCGCAAGGTTGGACGGCGTCCCGCCAAACATATCGGTTAACACGATTGCGCCATCACCCTTGTCGACCGCACCGACGGCCTCAAGGATTTCGCCGCGCCGCTCATCCATATCGTCTTCCGGTCCGATCGAGATGGCCGCAAACTGCTCCTGTGGACCGACAACATGTTCAACGGCGGCATGAAACTCGCGCGCGAGGCCGCCATGGGTCACAAGCACCAATCCGATCATGTGTGTTCGCCCGTTGCGACCGTAATCCAGAGTGAGCGGAACCTATCGAGCCGCGGGCAATTTGACAACGAGCCTCGCGCCAGCACCAAATCGGTCACCGGTCCAAACGCGTTCATTCCTGCCGAGCGGTCGATTGGTGGCGACGATTGAACCGCCATAGGCTGTAACAATTTGCTTTGAGATTGATAGTCCGAGTCCCGAATTTTGACCGAACGCTTCGCCGTCGGGCCGGTCTGTGTAAAACCGCTCGAAAATGCGGTCGGTGTTTGCAGGATCAATCCCCGGCCCGTCATCGTCGACCGTTAGGATCACTGAGCCCTGACTGCTCGCAAGCCCGACGCGGACTTCACCGCCGCGTGGCGAAAATGAACGAGCATTGTCGATGAGGTTTGAGATCACTTGCCCGAGCCGGGTCTCATGACCTGAGACAAAGAAAAGATCCGTCTGACGCTCCTTATCGACCGAAAAGACGATCTGGGGATCATCGTCATGCGCGACTTCATTGGTCACTCGAACGACGGCCTCAACCAAATCAGCCATGTCCACAATATCCGCTTCAGAGCGGGCAAGCTCGGCATCGAGCCGCGATGCATCGGAAATGTCGGATATCAATCGATCGAGGCGGCGAACATCATGTTGGACGATTTCGATCAACCGGTCTCGGTCCTCTGGCCGCTTCACGCGGGGCAGCGTTTCGACAGCACTCCTCAGCGAAGTCAGTGGGTTTTTTAGCTCATGGGCAACGTCAGCGGCGAATCGTTCAATCGCCTCCATGCGTTTATAAAGCGCGTCCGTCATCTCCCGCATGGATCGTGACAGGTGCCCGATTTCATCGGACCGGTCCGAAAACTCAGGGATTTGCGCTTTTGCCTTTGGTGAACGCCTGACCCGCATTGCCGCCTCGGACAGGCGCCCGAGCGGCCCAGCAATGGTGCTTGCAAGTAGTATAGAGAGGATCACCATGATAGTGGCTGCAACCGCGAACGCACGGATGACGTTCAGGCGCTCGCCCCTCAGGGTATCCTCGATATTCGCGCCCTCGGTGGATAGCATGAGCGCGCCCACAATGGGTCGCGCCCGCTGGATCGGAACCCCTACCGACACAACAACCTCATTTAAGTCGTTGACCCGAGCCGTGGTCATTGCGGATCCGCGAAGCGCTGTCCCGACTTCTTCGTAACCTAGGCCGTTTGCTGCACCCAGCTCTCTATAGGCGGGGAGATCACGGCGCCAGAACCAGCGTTCCAGCCCCTCGCGCAAACGTTTCAGGACGCCCGGCGGCTTCGCATCGAGCGGCGGCAGCGGATATTGCAAGATCTGACCGCGTGAATAGAGGTGCCGTGAATCCAGGATGAGGATGCCGTCACCATCATAAATCCGCGCGCGCGTCCGTGTCGGCGATGTCAGACGGCGCAATACCGGAGCAACCTTTTCGGGATTGATCGGAAATTGCAGCGCTTGCGCGTCGTTGCGCAATGACAGGCTTTGGCCAGTCTCAAGCTCGAGAAGTTCATCAGGGTCAATGGTTATGACCCCCATATCGACCGTGGCGGAGGCTGCAATCGCAGCGGATATGATGCGCGCCTCAGTCAGCAAACTTTGTTGGCGTGCCTCGATCAGCCCTTGGCGAAATTGGTTCGAATAGAGAATCGCACTGCAGAGCGCAACGAGGCCGAGCATATTGAGGATGAGAATGCGGCGGGTAACGCTCGAAAAGAGAACTTTTCCGAGCGCTCGAAGCGGTCGCCTTAGGCGCACCCGCCCGCGCTGTATCGCGCCATCGAAACTTCGACGCCGGACCGGTTCTAGAGAGTGTTCGGTTTCCGCTGTCATTCACCAGCCCGAAGAAGCAATCAGTTCTCGCGAAAACGATAGCCTACGCCATAAAGGGTTTCGATCATGTCGAAATCATCATCCGCGGATTTAAATTTCTTCCGCAGTCTCTTGATGTGACTATCGATTGTCCTGTCGTCAACATACACCTGATCGTCGTAGGCCGCATCCATCAATGCGTTGCGGCTTTTAACGACGCCGGGTCGGGCTGCGAGCGCTTGGAGGATGAGAAATTCGGTGACCGTCAGAATGACTGACCGCCCCTGCCATGTGCAGGTATGCCGCTCGGCGTCCATGACCAGTGAGCCGCGCTCCAAAACCTGCGCTTTGGCTTCACGTTCCGGCAGCATATCGCGCGGCGTTGCCCGCCTCAGTACGGCTTTAACCCGCTCAACTAAGAGCCTTTGAGAAAAAGGCTTATGAATGAAGTCGTCGGCACCCATTTTGAGCCCGAACAATTCGTCGATCTCTTCATCTTTCGAGGTCAGGAAGATCACTGGGAGCTCGGATTGCTGCCGTAACCGGCGCAAAAGCTCCATCCCGTCCATGCGCGGCATCTTGATATCAAAGATCGCGAGGTCCGGTGGGTTGGCCGTCAAACCATCGAGCGCAGACGCGCCATCTGTGTAGGATTGGGTGCGGTAGCCCTCCGCCTCCAGTGCGATAGAGACGGATGTGAGGATGTTTCGATCGTCATCGACAAGCGCGATCGTGGGCATGGCGTGTATCCGGTTCATGTGAAAGTCGCGTTGGCGTTAGGAACGAATTGGGCGTAAATTGTGGCGTGCGAGCCGCTTCGCGGTCGACGACTTATCTCCAATAAACCGGAATTGGACGCTTTGCGACATGTACGATCGGACTTTTGCGCACCAAACACGCAAACTCGTGCGGGAATTGCACACGGGATCGCTCGCGACGATCGATCGTGAGACGGGTTCACCGTTTGTGTCGTTTGTAGCCTACGCCACGGCGCAGGATTGCACGCCGATTTTGCTCCTGTCCGACCTCGCACTGCACACAAAGAACTTGAAGGTCGACGATCGGGTCTCGCTTTTGGTGGCCAAGCAGCCAAAGGCCGGGGATCCTATGACCAGCAGCCGGGTAACCCTCACCGGGACGATCGCGGTGAGCGAAGATGATCTTCACCGCAAGCGCTTCATCGACCGCCATCCAGATGCGTCAGGCTATGCGGATTTCGGCGATTTCGCGTTCTACACAATCAAACCGGACGTAATTCACCTGGTTGGGGGCTTCGGCGTCATTGAAACCCGGCCAGCGTCGGCCTTTATGGTGGATCAAGATCTCGCGTCACAGTTTACAGCGAGCGCTTCCAGCGCGGTTGAGCATATGAATGACGACCATCTGGACGCCATCCTACTCTACGCGACGGTCTTGGGCGGCCGGGAAAACGGCGACTGGCGCGCGCTTGATATCGATGCTGACGGTTTCGACCTGGCCCTTGAAAAAGAACGCTGCCGCCTCGCCTTTGACGCGCCGATGGAGAGCTTTTCACAACTTCGCGTTGCCTTTAAAGACTTGGCGCACAAGGCCAGACAATAATTCTACCCTCGTATTTAATAATACAGCATTCGTCGATGTTGCAGTGCGAAGACCTGTGCCATAGGTTGCGCGCCCATGTCGCCAGATTGGGCGCATTCTTTTGGGAGTTTGAGCCTTGTTGGAAACCGGATTTCGTAACCCTTCTGCCGGTGCGGATAGCTTTAGCCCAGAACTCCCCGGCTTCAGAAATCTAGGCGGTGTAAACTGGAACTGGTCTGATGCGGCGCTTCTTGAAGCCGCGATTCAGAACGGCGAAGGCCAACTGACCGCCGATGGCGCGCTAGCCGTCCACACCGGTCAGCACACGGGCCGCTCCGCAAAGGACAAGTTCATTGTCTGGAGTTCGGGGACGGAAAAAACGATCTGGTGGGACAACAACAAACCCATGGAGCCAGAGCCGTTCCAGCACCTCTATGACGACATGCTCGCCCATGCGGAAGGAAAGGTTCTCTTCGCCCAAGACCTTGTTGGTGGCGCGGATCCAGCCCAGGACATCAAAGTCCGTGTTTATTGCGAATATGCGTGGCATGCGCTCTTCATCCGCCATCTCTTGATCCGACCAGAGCGAAAGGCGCTCACCGATTTCGTGGCTGAGATGACGATTATCGATCTGCCGACCTTCACCGCCGATCCGAAGCGTCATGAATGTCGGTCCGGCACGGTGATCGCCTGCGATCTTGATCGCAAACTCATCCTGATCGGCGGCACGTCCTATGGCGGCGAGATGAAGAAGTCCGTCTTCACGATGCTGAACTTTCTTTTGCCAGAAGATCGCATCATGCCCATGCACTGCTCGGCGAATGTGGACAAGGACGAGCGCACGACGATCTTTTTCGGGCTCTCCGGCACCGGAAAAACGACTCTTTCCGCGGATCCAGCCCACACCCTTGTCGGGGATGACGAGCACGGTTGGGGCCATAACGGTATCTTCAATTTTGAAGGCGGTTGCTACGCAAAGACGATCCGGCTTTCAAAAGAGGCTGAGCCAGAAATTTACGGCGCATCGCGGCGCTTTGGGACGCTTCTTGAGAACGTCATCATCGATCCTGACACGCGTGTGCCAGATTTCGACGACGGTTCACTGACGGAAAACACCCGAGCCGCCTACCCGATCGAGGCGATCCCAAACGCCAGCGAAACCGGCTTTGCCGGCCACCCCTCGACCATCATCATGTTGACGGCGGACGCGTTTGGCGTTCTTCCGCCGATTGCGCGCCTCACCCCAAGCCAGGCGATGTATCACTTTCTCTCGGGCTACACGGCAAAGGTAGCGGGCACCGAAAAGGGTATCACAGAGCCGACGGCCACCTTCTCGGCCTGCTTTGGCGCGCCCTTCATGCCACGTCATCCATCTGTTTACGGCAACCTCCTGCGAGACCTGATCGCCGAGCATGGCGTCACCTGCTGGCTGGTGAACACTGGGTGGACCTGTGGCGCTTATGGGACCGGCAGCCGCATGCCAATTGCCGCGACCCGCGCGCTTCTCA
>JBCCMK010000037.1:0-29986 GCA_039026395.1 Pseudomonadota bacterium
GCGGCGCTGCCTCGATCCAAAGTGCCCTTTGTCCTCGTCGCTGCCGAGAATGACCTGACAATACCCGCGTCGGACGCAAAACGCCTGAAATCGCGCATGAAAACCGCGCGCGTTGTTCCCGTCAAAGCGCTTGGTCACCTCGCCCATGAGGAAGATCCCGAGCAGTTCCGCGACATCATTCTCGATGCGTGGGCAAAGCACGCGCCAGACGAATTTAAAGAAACCGAAGAAGCGGGAAAGGTCGCATAATGCTGAAAACCGCAGATCGCAGGGAACGCGCGCTGGACGGCGAAGACAATCGACCGGTTGCGGTCGTCATCGGCTCAGGCTTTGGCGGCCTTGCTGCCGCTGTCCGTCTTGGCGCGCGCGGCTACCGTGTCATCGTCCTGGAACAGCTGGAGCAGGCTGGCGGACGCGCGAGCGTCTTCCGTCAGGACGGCTTCACCTTTGACGCTGGCCCAACCATCATCACACTCCCGTTCCTTTTTGAAGAATTGTGGTCGCTCGCCGGTCGGAAACTCGCAGACGATATCGACCTTCGCGCCCTTGATCCGTTCTACAAGATCATGTTTCCGGACGGGGAGCACTTCTGTGCGTCCGGCGATGAGGCTGCAATGCAAGCCGAAGTCGCCCGTGTCTCGCCGCGTGATCTTGATGGCTACAAGCGCTTCTTTGAGCGTTCGCGCGAGATATACGGTTTTGCGTTTGAAGAACTGGGCGACCAGCCGTTTTCGTCGCTCTGGCCCATGGTCAAAGCCGTGCCCGGCTTCGTCAAACACCGCGCGGACCGGTCGGTTTACGGCCTCGTTTCGAAATACATCTCCGACCCCCGCTTGCGGATCGCGTTTTCCTTCCATCCGCTCTTTATCGGCGGAAACCCCATGTCGGTTACCTCGATGTATGCGCTCGTCAGCTATCTCGAATGGCGCTACGGGGTTCACTTTGCGATGGGCGGGACCGGTGCCCTCGTGAGCGGTCTTGTGGACTTGATTGAAGGGCAGGGCGGTGAAGTTCGGTGCAAAACCCGCGTTGCGGCAATCGAAACGAAAAATGGCCGCGCGACCGGCGTCAGGCTCGATCAGGGTGACGTGATTGAAGCCTCCGTCGTGGTAAGCAATGCCGATTCGGCAACAACCTACGAAACGCTGCTTTCCGATACGCCTCGCGCGCGATGGACCGACCGCAAGATCAATGACGCGCACTACTCCATGGGCCTTTTCGTCTGGTACTTCGGCACAAACCGAAAATATGACGATGTCGATCACCACACGATCGTGCTCGGACCACGATATCGGGGCCTGTTGACCGATATCTTCCATCGCAAGGTGCTCGCCGACGACTTCTCCATGTATGTCCATCGCCCAACCGCGACGGATCCGTCCCTCGCTCCCGACGGCTGTGAAGCGTTTTATGCGCTCTCGCCGGTGCCGCATCTCGATAGTGATGTCGACTGGGACGCCTACGCTGAAACCTATCGCAAGAAGATGGAGGCTGAACTCGAGCGCCGGCTTCTGCCCGGTTTGAGTGATGCGATCGTGACGTCGCGGATCATGACACCCAACGATTTCGAGGCTCGGCTATCGTCCGTGAAAGGCGCCGCTTTTGGGCTTGAACCGAGGCTTTTGCAGAGCGCGTGGTTCCGGCCGCACAATAAGAGTGAGGAGGTCGAAGGGCTCTATCTCGTTGGCGCGGGTACCCACCCGGGCGCCGGCGTCCCCGGGGTCATTACATCTGCGAAAATTCTCGATGAACTCGTGCCGCACGGCTCGCTCGTGAGTTGAGACTATGACTGCAGTGAATAGCAACACGACTGATTACGAGCATTGCCGTCGCTTGATCAAAACGGGCTCGCGATCGTTTTATGCGGCCTCCTTGCTTTTGCCGTGGCGCGTGCGGCGCCCAGCCTACTCCCTCTATGCCTTTTGCCGCATTTCTGACGACGCGATCGATGAACCGCTCGACGGCGCTGATCAAGGGTTTCAGGCGCTTGACGATCTCCATCGTCGGCTTGACGCCGTTTATCGCGGAGAGCCACGGAGCGCCGCTGTCGATCGGGCGTTCGCCAAGGTCGTGGAAGAGCACGCCATGCCGCGAGAGCTGCCAGAGGCGCTGCTCGATGGGTTCCGATGGGATCTAGAAGGCCGTCGCTACGAGACACTGGATGACCTTCACGCCTACGCGGCGCGGGTCGCCGGAGCCGTCGGTGCCATGATGACGGTCCTGATGGGGCGACGCGACCGCGAAACGCTGGCGCGTGCCTGTGATCTCGGTGTCGCCATGCAGATGACCAACATGGCGCGTGACATTGGCGAAGATGCCAGAGCAGGTCGGGTATACATCCCGCTCGAATGGTTCGAGGACTTTCAAATCAAGCCTGAGAAGCTGACTGAAAGCCCGACATTCTCCCCGCCCATTGCGTCCTTTGCCCGCCTTATGGTCGAGGATGCGGCCACGCTCTACGACCGCGCGGCTTCCGGTATTGCAGGCTTGCCGCTCGATTGTCGCCCGGCGATCCAGGCAGCTCGGATGATCTATCGCGAGATTGGGCATGAGATTGGCCGCAATGGTTGGAACTCCGTTGACCATCGCGCTGTTGTCTCGTCTGGTCGCAAGAGGACCTTGCTCGGATCGGCGGTCGTTGCTGCGACGCTGACCGCGTCGCGCGCAGAGGCTCCACCTTTGCCGGAGACGGCCTATTTGGTGGATGCGGCTGCGCAAAATGTCACGCCAGCTACGGACGGTCCGGATCGGTTTTTGCCGTGGACCCGGATCGATGCGCGAGCCGGCCGATTGGTCGAACTCCTTCAAATTGCTGAAGAAAGAAAGCGTGCCGCGCTCTTTGCGCCAGACGTGACGCCGCGATATTGAATCGTTTCGTTCTACCGCGTTAATAGTAATTCAGATTAATGCCGAAATCCGCGAGTTTAAGCCGCATTTAAGTGGTCACTCGCGTCGCTTATCGTTGAGCCGATAACGCAGCTGCCCATGGTGGTTATTGTGCTCACATTCGTTGCTTTCGGCGCGCTCAGTTTCGTCACGGCCTTATCCGGAACGGTATTCCGCCCGGGCCTTTGGTATGAGTCACTCGACAAACCGCAATGGCAGCCGCCGAATTGGCTTTTCGGTCCTGTCTGGGCAATCCTCTATGTGATGATCGCCATTGCAGGCACGATGATCTGGAACGCTCAGCCCGCCAACCTCGTCTTGATCATGTCGGTTTTCGGGCTTCAACTTGCACTTAATGCCGGTTGGTCCGCCGTGTTTTTTGGCTTAAAACGCATGGACTTAGCGTTTGTTGAGGTGCTGCTTTTGTGGTCGTCCATTATTGCGACCATGATTGTGTTTGCGCCGGTCGACACGCGTGCCGCGTGGCTTCTTGTTCCCTATCTCGCGTGGGTGACGTTCGCCGCGTTTTTGAACTTCGTGATGCTGCGCATGAACCCGCAATACGCGTCAGCGACTTGAGTTTGCCAGCATGTCGACGACCTGGGTGATCGCCATTGAAGGCGTACTGATTATCGGCGCACTTCTTTATTTCTACCGCGCGAACATGAAGGAGTTGGACCGCCGGCAGCGCGCACGTGAAGCGGCTGAAAAAGAGAAAACATCAGAAAATCAAACGCTTAAATAAATCGACGCGGCATCTTCCACGGCAGCAGCATCCGCACCCAATTAGACGCAAAGCGGTCGCAATCAAGCGTCTCATGCATCGCCGTTGCTGTGCGTCCGCCAAACTCGGTCTCGACGACCGAGCGCGCGTAAAACGGGGTGTCTTCGAGCGTTTTGACCACTCGCGCTTCGCCGTCGGATTGGGTCCCACGCTGAATGCCCCAGCCGGTTTTGCCAAGCGTCGTGCGCGGTGGTGCTTCTATCGGCTCGACCTCACCGTTCGAATCGCAAAGGAGCGAGACTGAACGGTTCGCGCCAGTTTTCGTGGTCGCATCATAGAGCAGCGCTGCCCGGCTCCCCAGTTCGGCGCGTGACCAATCCCAGCGCTTAAAGCCAGCCTCCAGCGGTTCGGATCCCATATTGGTGTCCATGTAACCGTGACCAGTCCACGTCAGCGCGGGATCGAGCAACTCTACCTTGATGTGTGCAGAAGGGGCGATCGGCCACCAGGCATGACGCCCTGCGTCGTCAATTTGAAATGAAGACCGCGTTGTGGCGTGCGGTACGATGGTTACGCGTCCGCGCGTCCGCTTTGGAATTGGCGCTGCCCATTCGTCGAAATCAACGATCGCCCGGTCATTTTGCCAGCGAAGCACGCTCGGCCCGACTTGAAAGTGATCGCGGCCCCGATCAAGCGATGGCGCTGTTCGTTCGGTCATTGCCCAACGTCGCGCGCCCTTGCCATATACGCAGACATTGACCGAGATGTGGTTTTCCGGGCGGTTCCGCCCGCTCCACGCATAATAGGGAGAGAAAACGCTCCCCAGAAAGACGATAATTGTCAGGCCGTATTCGCCGTCGTCGCTGAGCCCGTCGAGGTACCACCAGAGATAGCCGCCGGGTGGAACCGCCCCATCGAAGTAAGGTCGGCCATCGCTGCTTCCGCGGCAAGTCGCCCGGAGAGGGCTGCCATTGGAATGCCGGGGCCCGGGTGCACGCTCCCCCCGGCGAGATATAGGCCGGGCAGGCGTGTGCGGTTCGCGGGCCTCTTGAACGAGGCGTCCCAACCGTGCGTCGCCTGACCGTAAAGCGCGCCCCCGGTCGCTGGAAAGAGCTGATGAAACGTGTTCGGCGTCGCTAACGCTGTCCGTTCCGGATTCATTGTCAGAGACAGGCCGCATCGTTCCAATTGAGCCATTGTCCGTTGGTGACATTGGTCGATCTCCTGTGGCTGAAGGCTGTCGGTGTCGCCGGTCGCTGGTGCGTTGACGAGGATGAGAAGGCGCTCCTCGCCGTCGGGCACGGATGCAAGGCCCGCGCTTCGATCTTGCGCGCAGACATAGACTGTTGGTTCGTCTGGCAATTGGCGATTGCGAAAGATGCGGCGAAATTCGTCCGGATAGTCGCGCGAAAAAAAGACAGTGTGACGGGAAAGCGGAAATCCGGATGCCCGCCCCATTCCGGTCCAAACGAGTGCCGAGAGCGATCGTTTTCGAGGCGTCGTCGCGGACTTCTTGTCGGCCATTTCGCCGCCGAGAAGCCCAGAATAAACGGCGTTTGCGTCTGTGTTTGCGACGATTACATCAGCGCGAAGCGTTTCGCCAGATGTGAGTAGAATGCCCGAAGCTCGACCGTTTCCGACAGTAATCTGGTCGACCTCTGCACCGGTTCGAATGGTCACGCCGACGCTTTCGGCAATCGATTTGAGCGCCTCGATGAGCCGGTACATCCCACCTTTGATCAGCCAAACACCATCTTGCTCGACATGGGCAATCAACATCAGTGTCGCTGGCGCCTGAAAAGGCGAAGACCCGCAATAGGTGGCGTATCGACCGAAAAGTTGGCGAAGTCTTGGATCGAGAAAGTGCGCTGTGAGCTGCGACCACATCGTGGAAAACGGCTTTACATCAAGGAGTGCCTTGACGTTTCCGAGCCCCACCCGCGCGGTCATGTCCATCGAGCCCTTCGGGCGCTCAGCGCATAGGAACGGATCGCGAAGGGTGCGATACATGGCTTTGGTGTGGTCACAAAACGCTTTGAACCGCTTTGCCTCTTCCGCCGATGAAAACGTAGCAATCGCATCAATGCTGCGCTCAAGATCGGCGTAGAGGTCTAGCCGCTCCGATTCGCTCCACGCGTGGCGCGCAAGAATGTCCGCGCGTTCTAGATCCACGTGCGTGGTGAGCGATGTGCCTGCCGCAGCAAAGAGATCGTCGAAGACCCATCGCATGGTGAAGACCGTCGGCCCGCCATCGATCTTCGGTCCGCCGACATCGACTTCCCGCACCTTGCCGCCAACGGATTCAGCGCGTTCGCAAAGGGTAACGTCCATCCCGCGCGCGGCCAGGCGTATCGCCGCTGCAAGCCCACCAACGCCCGCGCCAATGACAATCGCGCGGTCCGTCACATGCCGATCCTGACGTCTAAGAATGGGTGACACATGACGATTGCGGTTGATCCCCTCCGAAAAGATGTCAATAATAACTGACACTACGTACTGAAAGTCAAGATTGACAGTCGGCATAGGAGATCGCCATGCCAGAGCGGGCCCGCATAGAACGAACGCTGAAGGCTGCACTTGATCATGCGTGTTCAAAGGACGCGCCGCCGAAGATTTCCGAGGCCATGCGCTACGCCGTTCTTCCGGGTGGGGCGTGGGTGCGGCCGCGGCTTTGCCTTTCGGTTGCAAGAGCCTGTGGCGATGATGAGCCTGAACTCGCGGCCTCGGCCGCGGCGGCGCTTGAACTTCTGCACTGCGCATCTCTCGTCCATGACGACATGCCTTGTTTCGATGACGCGGAGATCAGGCGCGGACGACTGAGCGTTCATCGGGCCTATGGAGAGGCCATCGCTCTCCTGGTTGGGGACGGTTTGATTCTCACCGCTTTCGACACGGTGTCTGCGGCTGAAACATCGCATCCTGAGCGGGTTGGTCCGCTTGTGCGGGCGGTTGCTCAAGCGACCGGAATGCCGTGCGGCATCGTTGCCGGGCAGGCGTGGGAGAGCGAACCGAACCCAATGCTTTCGGCCTATCACCGTGCAAAAACCGCCGCCCTTTTCGTGGGAGCTTCGACCGCAGGCGCAATTGCAGCGGGTCACGATCCCGAGCCCTGGGAAGCAATTGGTGAGCGGATTGGCGAGGCCTACCAGGTCGCAGACGATCTTCGTGATGCGTTCGGCACGGAGGAAGAAATCGGCAAACCTGTCGGCCAGGACGCGGCGCACAACAGACCGAGCGCGGTGGCGGCTCTCGGCCCGGAAGCAGCGGTCGGTCACGCAAAGAATCTCGTCAAGGCCGCCATCGCTTCCATCCCGCCATGCCCCGGTGCGGGCGCACTAGAAAACCTTATCCGCAGTGAAATGACGCGATTGATGCCGCGCGCTGTTGCCGCTGCGGTCGCCTGAGCAAGCCGAGCCCCGACGAAGAATGAGCCTCGATCTACCGCACGCACTTGATGCGGGCCCGCGACCAACTTCTTTGAAAGAGCGGTGGGTCGCGTGGCGGAACGGCTTGTTGTCGAGCCCAAAGTTTCAAAGGTTTGCAGCGCGGTTTCCCCTAACGAGACCGGTCGCCTCGAAGCGGGCCAGCGAACTATTCGATCTGGTCGGCGGATTTGTTTATTCCCAGATCCTCTATGCGTCAGTCGAAACCCGGCTTCTTTCGCATCTCAAGAGTGGCGCATCGGATCTTCCAGATGTGATTGCAGCGACAGGGCTCCCGCGCGATGGCGCATTACGCCTGCTTGACGGCGCCATTTCACTCCGGCTTGTCGAGCGCGTCAGCGATAAGCGATATGCGCTTGGTGATCTCGGCGCAGCTCTGATGGCGAACCCCGGCGTTTTGGCGATGATCCGCCATCACGCGCTTCTCTACTCGGACCTTTCCGATCCAATCGCGCTCTTGCGATCGAACGAGGCCCCGAGTCGCGTCGGTGACTTCTGGGCCTATGCACGGCAAGACGGCTCACGCGATCTCTCATCCGATGAAGTCGCCGAATACTCCGACCTGATGGCTGTTTCGCAGCAGTTTATCGCGACTGAAATCCTCGATAACTACGACGTTTCAAAACACAAGCAATTGTTGGATGTCGGCGGCGGTCAGGGCGCTTTCGCCATTGCGGCCGCCGACCGTGCACCCGGTCTAACAGTTTCGGTCTTTGATCTTCCAGCGGTTGCCGCAAGGGCCGCAGAGCGTTTTGACGGTGCTGGGTTAGGTCACCGCGCAATTGCTCATGGTGGCGACCTCTTTGCCGATGCGCTTCCCCAGGGCGCCGATCTCGTTACGCTGGTGCGGGTCCTTTATGATCACAACGACCGGTCGGTCGAGGCGATCCTGAGCGCGGTCTATCACGCGCTTCCAAGCGGCGGCATGCTCCTCGTCTCAGAGCCGATGGCTGAAACGCCAGGCGCCGAAGCAATGGGCGCGGCGTATTTCGGGTTCTACCTCTTGGCCATGCGATCGGGGGCGTCCCGATCCCCCAAGACGCTAACAGAGTTTTTGAGAAATGCCGGCTTTCAACAGGTCCGGCTGTTGCGATCAAAGTCTCCTCTGTTGACGCGCACGCTTGTCTGTAAAAAATGACAGAGTAAGCTGTAAAGCTAACTTGACATCAGGTTCCGTAGTTTTACAGTGGCGTGATGACAGAATGCCGCGGGACGACAGCGGCTCAGAGGGATGAGAGACACTCGGTGCCAACGCTAAGAAAAGCTGAAGCCGTCGTGATGGATGAGCCGGGTCGGATCGCGGTTCGGTCCGTTCAGCTCGTCGGCGAACCTTCGGCTGATGTTGAAGTCGAGATGCTTTGGAGCGGTATCTCGACCGGTACTGAGCGGCTTTTGTGGTCTGGTCGCATGCCGCCGTTTCCTGGTCTCGGCTACCCCTTGATACCGGGTTACGAATCAGTTGGCCGCGTCACACGAGGTGCTGGAAGCCTTGCAAGTGGCGACCTGGTTTTTGTGCCGGGCGCTCGGTGTTTCGGCGACATTCGCGGCCTTTTCGGTGGTGCTGCTTCCCACGTGATCGTGCCGCATGAGAAGTTAATCCCAGTTCCCGATGGTATGGGCGAGGAGGCCGTGCTTCTCGCGCTTGCGGCGACGGCGCATCATGCGTTGACGCTGGATGGCGTGCGTCCGCCGGACATCATTGTCGGTCATGGTGTACTTGGGCGCTTACTTGCGCGACTGACGATTGCCTTTGGTCATGGCGCGCCGCGAGTGTGGGACAAGAACCCTGATCGGCTTTCTGGCACAAACGGCTACACAGCGGCGGCGCCCGACGAGAAGCCGTTGGGTGAAGCGCGCTCAATCTATGACGTTTCCGGCAACCCAGACTGCATAAACGCACTCGTCCCGCATCTCGAGCATGGTGGTGAAATCGTGCTCGCAGGCTTTTATGATCGTCCGCTCGCATTTGATTTTCCACCTGCATTCATGCGGGAGGCGCGCTTCCGGATCGCTGCTGAGTGGAAGCCGAACGATTTGCGCACGGTTCTTGATCTGATCTCAACCGGCGCGCTCGACGTGTCGGGATTGATCACGCACCGGTTCCGGCCATCCGAGGCCGAAGACGCTTACCACACGACCTTTGAAGACGTGTCGTGCCTTAAAACTGTCCTTGATTGGAGGGCGGCCGCATGAATGCCCACCCTGGCAAAAACAATGGCGGCATGAAGCCGACCATGATGGATTTCTTATCCGCTGAGGCGGCGGTTGAACCGGAAGCGCCGCATACCGGTGAGGTGACGAAAGAGACGCAGATCATTGCGATCTACGGCAAGGGCGGGATCGGGAAATCCTTCACGCTTGCCAACCTGTCATACATGATGGCGCAGCAGGGTAAGAAGGTGCTTCTGATCGGGTGCGACCCGAAATCCGACACCACGTCGCTCCTGTTCGGCGGTCGGTCCACGCCAACGATTATCGAAACGGCGTCTGCGAGAAAGCTCGCCGGTGTCGACGTAACGATTTCGGATGTTTGCTTTAAGCGCGATGGTGTCTTTGCCATGGAGCTTGGCGGCCCCGAGGTCGGGCGTGGCTGCGGTGGACGTGGCATCATTCACGGCTTTGAAACCCTTGAAAAACTTGGGTTTCATGACTGGGACTTCGACTACGTCCTTTTGGACTTCTTGGGCGATGTCGTTTGCGGAGGCTTCGGCCTGCCGATTGCGCGCGACATGTGCCAGAAAGTCATCGTCGTCGCGTCGAACGATCTCCAGTCGCTCTATGTCGCGAACAATGTCTGTTCGGCGGTCGAGTATTTCCGCAAGCTCGGCGGCAATGTTGGCGTCGCCGGCATGGTCATCAACAAGGATGACGGTACAGGCGAAGCGCAAGCATTTGCGAAGTCGGTCGAGATTCCAGTGCTCGCATCGATCCCGGCGCACGATGATATTCGCCGGAAATCCGCGGCCTATGAGATCATAGGTTATCCCGAAGGCGATTGGGGTCCGCTCTTTGGTGATCTTGCGGTGAATGTTGCTGAGGCGCCGCCGCAGCATCCATCGCCCCTCGACCAAGATGGTCTTCTCGGCCTCTTCTCATCAAACGAGACGGGTCGCGACGTTGTGCTTGAGCCAGCGACGATCACCGACATGTGTGAAGCAGCAGTGCTCAACAAGCCGTCCCTCGAAGTGATCTACGACGAGGTCTGAGGGATGGTCGATCGCATTCGCCTGATTGACAATGATCCACGCTCGGATGACGCCGCGATGCGGTTGGATGGCGAGTCATCGGAAAATCAAGCGAATGTTGTCGAGACGAATGAAGTACAGGGCTGCCATGGTGGCGCTGACAAAATGCGGGAGGCCGCCCGCGCTGCAGGGAAATCCGACATCCTGGACCAGTACGCGGAAGACTATCCGCAAGGCCCGCATGACCAACCCCAAAGCATGTGTCCAGCCTTTGGGTCACTTCGTGTTGGTCTTCGCATGCGGCGAACCGCAACGATCCTGTCCGGCTCTGCCTGTTGTGTCTACGGGCTGACATTCACATCGCACTTTTATGGCGCGCGCAGAACGGTCGGTTATGTGCCGTTTGACTCAGAATCGCTGGTGACTGGCAAACTGTTCGAAGACATTCGCGAAGCCGTCCATGAGACTGCGGATCCCGAGCGTTACGACGCAATCGTTGTCACCAATCTCTGTGTTCCGACGGCGTCCGGCGTGCCGCTCCGCATTCTACCAAAAGAGATCAATGGCGTTCGCATAATCGGCATTGATGTGCCCGGCTTCGGTGTGCCCACGCATGCCGAGGCAAAGGATATTCTTGCGAGCGCAATGCTGAATTACGCGCGAGAAGAGGTCGAGGCTGGGCCCGTTGCTGCGCCGACAGCACATGATGCTGGATTGCCGACGGTGACGCTTGTAGGCGAGATGTTCCCGGCTGATCCCATGTCGATCGCCGCGATCCTCAAGCCCCTTGGCCTTGCCGCCGGTCCGGTTGTCCCAATGCGTGAGTGGCGAGAGCTTTATTCCGCACTCGATTGCGCGGTCGTTGCGGGCATTCACCCGTTCTATACCGCATCATTCCGCGAGTTTGCTGCGGCTGGTCGGTCGGTTGTGGGCTCTGCCCCTGTCGGTGTCGAAGGCACAGCCGGATGGCTCGAGGCAATTGGTGCTGCGGCAAACATCGAGACTGCGAAGGTGGAAGCCGCCAAGCAGGCCATCATACCAGCGATCAAGGGCGCGCTTGCTTCGAAGCCGATCAATGCGCGCATTACTGTCTCGGGCTATGAAGGGTCCGAACTTCTCGTTGCTCGCCTCCTGATCGAGTCGGGTGCCGATGTACGCTATGTTGGAAGTGCCTGTCCGCAGACGCCGGTTTCGAGCGCGGACCAAGCCTGGCTTGAGGAGCGGGGCGTTCAAATCCAGTTCCGAGCGTCGCTTGAACAGGATCTGGCAGCAATTGAAGAATACAAGCCCGACCTGGCAATCGGGACCACGCCGGTCGTTCAAGAAGCGAAGCAAAAAGCGATCCCATCGCTTTACTTCACTAACCTCATATCCGCTCGACCGCTCATGGGGCCAGCCGGCGCGGGTTCGCTCGCTGACGTGATTAATGCCGCGCTCGGCAATCAGGATCGCTTCAATCGAATGCGCAGCTTCTTCGACGACATCGGTGTCGGCGAGAACGCCGGTATTTGGTCGAAAGTGCCCGAGGACAAGGCATCGTTTCGAAAGAGCTATGCGGCGCGTCTCAAGCGTGCGGGGAACGCGGTCGATGCCGGGGAGCAGATCGGATGCTAGTGCTCGATCACGATCGCGCCGGCGGCTACTGGGGCTCGGTCTATATCTTCACCGCGATCAAAGGTTTGCAGGTCGTCATCGACGGTCCTGTTGGGTGCGAGAATTTGCCAGTGACGTCAGTTCTCCACTACACGGACGCGCTGCCACCGCATGAACTCCCGATTGTCGTGACGGGTCTCGCCGAAGAAGAGCTCGGCCAAAAAGGTACCGAAGGCGCCATGAAGCGGGCCTGGGGCACGCTTGATCCGGGGCTTCCGTCAGTCGTCGTGACCGGGTCGATTGCGGAGATGATCGGCGGTGGCGTGACACCAGAGGGCACGTCAATTCAGCGCTTTCTGCCACGTACGATCGATGAGGATCAGTGGCAATCTGCCGACCGAGCCCTCAAATGGCTTTGGACAGAATATGGCGCACGGAAGGGCAAACGTCCTAAGCCACGGAAGCGCCCAGAGGGCGCAAAGCCCCGGGTCAACATCATTGGCCCAGCCTATGGCATGTTCAATCAGCCGTCTGATCTGGCGGAAATCCGTCGTCTGGTTGAGGGTATTGGCGCCGAGGTGAACATGGAGTTCCCCCTTGGCAGTCATCTGGCGGATGTCGCGCGTCTGGTCGATGCCGACGTGAACATCTGCATGTACCGCGAATATGGCCGGCTCCTCTGCGAAGATATGGAACTGCCATATCTCCAAGCACCGATCGGCTTGCATTCGACTACGGCTTTTCTGGAGAAGCTCGGCGAATTGCTGGGCCTCGATCCTCAGCCTTTCATCACGAAAGAAAAGCATACGACGATTAAGCCGCTTTGGGATCTTTGGCGGTCAGTCACGCAGGATTTCTTCGGCACCGCTTCGTTCGGCGTGGTCGCCAACGAAACCTACTCGCGCGGTCTCCGCTATTTCCTAGAGGAAGACATGGGCCTGCCCTGCGCATTCGCGATCCCGCGAAAGTCCGGCAGCAAGACCGATAATGCTGAAGCGCGGCGTCTCATTCATGAAACAAAGCCGCTCGTTCTTTTCGGCTCCTACAACGAACGAATGTACATGACCGAAGCAGGCGGGCGCGGCGTCTATATTCCGGCATCATTCCCGGGCGCCGTTATCCGTCGGCACACCGGCACGCCATTTATGGGCTATGCGGGCGCGACCTACCTCGTTCAAGAGGTCTGCAACGCGCTCTTTGATGCTCTGTTTCATATTCTGCCACTTTCAACGGACTTGGACGCAGTCGAAGCGACGCCGACACGGCAGGACACAGAGATGGCATGGGATGATGAAGCCCGCGATCTCCTCAACGAGATCGTCGCCAAAGAACCAGTGCTCGTTCGGATTTCAGCCGCCAAGAGGTTGCGTGACCGAGTGGAGCACGCGGCCAGGAAATCCGGCGAAGATCGCATAACAACAAAACGTCTCATCCGCGAAAGCGGGGGGTCGCCGGTCAAGGAGAAGGAGTTGGCATGATGCTCAAAGGTCCATTGCAAAACACCATCGAGCCGAGGCCTGAAAAGTCACTGAAGTCGCGATCCCGTCGTCTCATTCGCGAGGCTGAGGAGCGTGAGTATCGGGTGATGTATGCGCTCGCCCTCTGGGTCTGCCTTTGGCTTGTCCTCTTTGCTCGGGTGCTGCCGCGCTCGCTCCGCCCCGAAATGCTGTCATCGCCGCGCCCGCAGTCCATTTGGGCTGACGCCAAGGCCGCGGCCAGTCTCACCGTCTCGTTCGCATTCATGCGTGCGTGACTTGATCACCTTTTGCCTGGCTTGCCGGGCGAAAACGCCGAGCCGTAAGGCGCGGCAATCCCAGCCACGCGGGATGGGCGTGGCAACGGCCTTCGGGCCACTCAGTCGGAGGGTAATCGATGGCTGAAAACACTGGGTCCTGGTCAGGTCTTACCGACCAGGAAGCGGAGGAGTTCCACAAGTATTACATGCAAGGGGCGATGATCTTCACCGTCGTTGCAATTGTGGCTCACCTTCTCGTCCTACTGTGGCGTCCCTGGATCCCGGGTCCGGGCGGGTACGCCTCTGTAATCGATAGTGCAACCAGCGTGGCGGGCTCTGTCCTGCCGTTTGTGGGGTAAAGCAAAATGGGAAACATGTGGCGGGTTTGGAAAGTATTCGATCCTCGGCGTGTCCTGGTCGCCCAGGGCGTGTTCCTGTTTAGCTTAGCAGTGATGATCCATTTCGTCCTGCTGTCCACCGAACGCTACAACTGGTTCGTGGGTTGAACTGAAGATCGATTACGGCCGGATAACGATCCGGCGCGCTTCTTGGCGCAAACGCGAAACGGTGGCGCCCAGGCCGGAACCGACCTGGACGCCACCGAAGAGAAAACAGCCGACGCCACCTTGGAGTGGTTCGGCGATGGTGGGTCACATCATTGAACCATCATCCACTTGAGACACGATTTGGAGGGGTACGGCCATGGCCATGCTCAGCTTTGAACGCAAATATCGTGTGCGCGGAGGGACTCTCCTTGGCGGTGACCTGTTCGATTTCTGGGTCGGTCCGTTCTATGTGGGCTTTTTCGGCGTTACGACGATTTTCTTTTCCATTGTGGGCGTTGGGCTCATTTTGTTGGGCGCATCCCAAGGCCCCACCTGGAACCCATGGCTCCTTTCGATAAACCCACCCACCATCGAATACGGATTGGCGCTGGCGCCGATGTCGGAAGGCGGTATCTGGCAGATCGTGACGATCTGTGCGGTGGGTGCATTCGGATCCTGGGCCTTACGAGAAGTCGAGATCTGCCGGAAGCTGGGCATGGGATACCACGTTCCATTCGCTTTTTCGGTCGCGGTCTTCGCGTTCGTATCACTGAACGTGATCCGACCTTTCATGCTCGGCGCGTGGGGACACGGATTTCCGTATGGGATCTTCTCGCACCTCAATTGGGTGTGGTTCACGGGCTACCAATACGGGAACTTCCACTACAACCCGGCGCACATGGTTGCGATCACCTTCTTCTTCACGACGGCGTTCGCTTTGGCTCTGCATGGCGGAATGGTGTTGTCGGCGGTCAACGTCCAACGAGGAGGAACGGTCAAGTCCCCGGAATATGAAGACACCTTCTTCCGCGACACGATTGGCTATTCGATCGGAACCCTTGGCATCCATCGCCTTGGCCTCTTCCTGGCGCTCAGTTCTGGCTTCTGGAGTGCCGTTTGTATCGTCATATCGGGCCCGATTTGGGCAGGTTCTTGGGTCGAATGGTGGGAATTCATTCGCACGACCCTCACCTGGGCCGGTCAGTGACGGGGAGATAGATCATGGAATATCAAAACATCATCACTGACTTCCAGGTGCGATCGCACCCAGAGGAAGGTGTCCCGGTCGATGGCGGCGAGTTCGAGCGTAATACGATCAAGCCTGGTTTCTCCTACATCGCAGGCCTCTTTGGTAACGCTCAGTTGGGACCGATCTATCTCGGCTTTTTCGGTGTTGCGTCCATCGTCACTTTTGCGATTGGATTCTCCATCATCGGCTTCAACATGTTGGCGCAGGTGGACTACAACCCGCTCCTGTTTGTGCGGGAGTTTTTCTGGCTCTCACTGGATCCACCATTGGAAGAGCATGGCTTGAAGGTCTTTCCGCCGCTCGATGAGGGCGGTTGGTGGTTGATTTCCGGTGCGTTCATTACGGCGTCGGTCATTCTCTGGTGGATCCGCATGACGAGGCGCGCGCTCGCGCTCGGCCTTGGGCTACACGTGCCAATTGCGTTCGCATCGGCCATTTGGTTGTTCTTGGTGCTCGGCTTTATCCGACCGGTCCTTCTCGGCCAATGGAGCGAAGCTGTGCCGTTCGGCATCTTCACGCACCTTGATTGGACGAACCTCTTCTCGCTCAATTACGGCAACCTCTTCTGGAACCCATTCCACTGCCTCTCGATCGTTTTCCTCTACGGGTCAGCTCTGCTCTTTGCGATGCACGGCGCAACGATCCTCGCGGTAGGTCGGTATGGCGGCGAGCGGGAGATCGAGCAGATCACAGATCGTGGTACCGCGAGTGAACGTGCCGCGCTCTTTTGGCGCTGGACCATGGGCTTTAACGCCACAATGGAATCGGTCCACCGTTGGGCCTGGTGGTTTGCCGCTCTCACCACACTGACAGGTGGCATTGGGATCCTGCTTACGGGCACCGTCGTTGACGATTGGACCGTGTGGGGCATGGAGCATGGCATCGTGCCGGAGGATCTAAACTGGTGGCCTGAGACACCAGACTCCACGGTATCCTCATGGGGTCTTGAGGCGGAAGTCGAGTAAGCTTCAGCTCTCTCAACAGAACGACGAAATGAAATATGCCGCCGCGGATTTGGGCCTGCGGCGGCTTCCTTTTATTTCTGGACCCAAATCTCGTGCGGCTGGTCAACGTGTCGACGCATTTTCGCGAAAGCGCTGGTGGTGTGACGATGGCACTTCCGACAGGGACAAACCCTGGCCGCTTAACCGTTCGCGCGACCGTTATAGATCCAGAACACTGAGAGTTTCAGGCAATCCAATCGTCACGGCGTGCGCCGCCCACAGCGGCCCGCCGTAATCTTCTCAAACTCTCTGACCGACCCAGTCTGGCACTCCGTCGCTTAACGCTCATCATTGGCCGCCAGAGAGACATATGGGCGATAGCGCGCTAACCCCTGCAACATGCGGCATCCCTATGGCCTCCAATAGGAAAGCGAACGGCGCTTAGCCTTGGACGGCAAGGCGTTCGACGCGCTTTCGTTCGACTTCCTGGCGCTTCGACGCCAGTGATGCCGCGATCACACCAATTGAAACGAGGCCAATGAGGATCGTGCAGACAGCGTTGATCTCCGGCGTCACGCCGAGGCGAACCTGAGAGTAGATTTTCATCGGCAGCGTGGTTGCGCCAGGACCCGTCGTGAACGACGCGATTACGAGATCATCGAGCGAAAGGGTAAACGCCAACATCCAACCTGCGACGACGGCCGGTAGAATCATCGGCAAGGTGATCTGGAAGAAAGATTTAGCCGGCGGACAACCAAGGTCTTGCGCGGCTTCTTCAATGCTCCGGTCAAATGACACGAGGCGGGACTGCACGACGACCGCTACATAGCACATGGAAAACGTGACGTGAGCGATCAACACCGTCCAAAAACCACGGGCGAACCCCATCGCCACGAAGAGGAGGAGTAGCGAAAGGCCTGTGATAACCTCCGGCATGACAAGCGGCGCGTAAATCATGCCTGAAAAGAGTGTGCGCCCATGAAATCGACCGAAACGCTGGAGCGCGAGTGCCGCCATCGTGCCAAGCACGGTTGCGATTGTCGCTGAAACGACCGACACCCGGAGTGTCACCCAGGCCGCGCTCATCAGCCCCTGATTCTGAAAAAGCTCGACATACCACTTCGTCGAAAAACCACCCCAAACGGTCACCAGTCGGGATTCGTTGAACGAGTAGGTGACGAGAATTACGATCGGCAGATAGAGAAACGCAAAGCCGAGCGTTATCGACGTGATGTTGAACCAGGTCGCGCCGCGGTTCATGTCGCCGCTCGTCTTTTGGCCTGTATCGCGAGATAGTCCCACACAACCGTCGCAGCGGCCAGCGCCGTCACCTCAGCGTTGTCAAACGGAGGCGAGACTTCCACTACGTCCATCCCGATGAAATCGATGTCGGTGAGGCGGGAGAGTATCGCGCGCACTTGCCAAGGATGAAGGCCGCCCATTTCTGGCGTCCCTGTTCCTGGCGCAAAACCCGGATCAAGGCTGTCCACGTCAAAGGTCAGGTATGTTGGCTTCGTACCGACAACGCGTTTGATCTCGTCGACCACAGCGAGTGGACCGGCCAGGTGAACATGCTCGGCGGAGTAGATCGAAATGCCGCGGTTCTTCGCATCGACAAAAAGGTCAGCATCCATCGGCGCTCTGATGCCGATTTGGACCACATCTTCTGGTCGAAGAAGCCCCTCCTCAATGGCGTGCCAAAACGGAGTGCCATGCGCAAAGTCCTGCCCAAAATTCTCCGACCAGGTGTCCGTATGCGCGTCGAAATGGAGAAGAGCGACCGGCCCACGCTCCTTCGTGGCTGCGCGCAACAGAGGCAGGGTGATGGAATGATCTCCGCCGAGCGCGATCACATGGCTTAGGCCTAAGGCCTGCTCTTCGATCATCTCATGCGTTTTTGCGAGATCGCCAATGCGGACGTCGAAATTGCCGATATCGGAAACGTCCAATTGCTTCGGGTCAGACCCGAGCGCTGGATGTGCGCCATCATAGAGCATGCGTGAGATCATGCGGATGGCATTCGGTCCCTCGCGCGTGCCCGCGCGGTTCGTCACGCCCCAGTCTACCGGGATCCCGGCAACGACGAAATCGGCATCCCGTTTGCCTGTTGGAACATCGAGAAACGACAGACCACGGGCGAAGGTCGGTAAATCAGGATTGGGCTCATGAGTGATCATGAACCGCGCTCCGTCTGTCGCTGTTGGAAGTTCTGAAAGAGCACGATTGGGATGATCAGGACCAGGAGCAAGAGAACGGCGACCGCCGATGAAACGGGCCAGTCCCGGTTGGAAAAGAATTCCACCCACAGCGTACGGCCAATCATCAAGGTTTCGGAGCCGCCAAGGAGGTCGGGGATGACAAACTCTCCGACGGCCGGAATGAAAACGAGAAAGCACCCGGCGATGATGCCTGGGATGGCGAGCGGTACGGTCACCAACCAAAACGCCTTGATTGGATGGCAGCCCAGGTCTTCTGCTGCTTCGAGGAGTGAGCCGTCGAGTTTCTCCAGTGAAGCGTAGAGCGGCAGCACCATGAAGGGCAGATAGCTGTAGACGATCCCGATATAGACTGCGGCGTTTGTGTTCAGGATCGTCAGCGGCTCGTCTATCAGACCGAGTGACGTGAGCACCAAGTTCAGCAAGCCCTCCTTCTTGAGGATGCCGATCCAGGCGTAAACCCGGATGAGGAAAGAGGTCCAAAACGGCAGGATGACGAGCATAAGGAGGAGGGGGCGCCATTCTGATGGTGCTCGTGCCATGCCGTACGCGATGGGAAAGCCCACGAGCAGTGTGATGGCGGTCGAGACGAAAGCGATCCAGAGGCTGGAGAGATAAGCCCTAATGTAGAGGTCGTCCTCCGTTAGCCAAAGGTAGTTTTCAAAGGACAGTTCTGAGAAATTCTCGCGAAAAGCCTGCCACCCGTCGGCCAGATTAAACGTCGGAAAATAGGGCGGGATCGCAATTGCCGTCTGTGAGAACGAGATTTTGAAGACGATAAAAAACGGCGCCAGAAAAAAGACCAAAAGCCAAAGATAAGGCACCGCGAGGACGAGATATTTGCCGGGTCCTTTATCCATGGTGAGCGCTCGTCATTTCGCAAGCACGACCGCACCATCCGGCGAGAACGACACCCAAACCCGGTCTTCCCAGGTGATCGGCCGCTCTATTAGCCGTGTGGCGTTCGCCTGAAGCGCCTTCACGATCTGTCCGGAAGCGAGCTTGACGTGATAGGTCGAGACATCCCCGAAATAGCCGATGTCCCAGACCTCCCCCTCGGCGGCATTGGCGGCGTCTGCGGGGCGCTCGAAACCGATGCGCACTTTCTCTGGTCGCACAGCAACGTGCCCGACTTCGCCAACATCAAGAGATCCAAAGCGGGGTCTCTCGGCGGACATGGAACCGAAATCGGCGTTCTCGAGCGCGAACGGATCTGCCGTGCCTGTGACCTTGGCCTCTATGAGGTTGATGTCACCGATGAAATCCGCGACGTAGCGCGAGTTCGGATATTCATAGATCTCCGAAGGCGGCGCGACTTGGATGAGTTCGCCGTGGTCCATGACCGCGATACGGTCGGAAACCGTCATTGCCTCTTCCTGATCATGGGTCACGATCATGAAGGTCAGCCCGAGCTTTTCCTGGATGTCCATGAGTTCGAACTGTGTCGACTCGCGCAGCTTCTTATCAAGCGCACCAAGTGGTTCATCCAAGAGCAAAACCTTTGGCCGCTTGGCAATCGAGCGGGCAAGCGCCACCCTTTGACGTTGACCGCCTGAGAGCTGTTGGGGCTTTCGCTTTGCGAACGGCTCAAGTTTTACGAGCCGGAGCATTTCTGCAACGCGGTCAGCGATTTCGCCCTTCGGCAGTTTGTCCTGCTCAAGTCCGAACGCGATGTTCTTTTCCACCGTCATGTGCGGAAAGAGCGCGTAGGACTGAAACATCATATTGACTGGTCGGCGATGAGGCGGGACCCGCGATACATCCTGTCCGTCAAGCATGATGCGCCCCTCGGTGGGCGTCTCAAAGCCTGCAAGCATGCGCAACAACGTCGTCTTTCCGCAGCCTGACGGACCGAGGAGCGAGAAAAAC
The DNA here is from genome assembly GCA_039026395.1 of Pseudomonadota bacterium. Lineage (GTDB taxonomy): Bacteria > Pseudomonadota > Alphaproteobacteria > Rhizobiales > JAKSCL01 > JBCCMK01. The sequence continues at coordinate 20,171 of JBCCMK010000037.1, forward strand.
TCCTTCTGGAAGACATTCAATGAGACGTTGTTGACGGCAGTAAACTCGCCGAACCGTTTAATGATCGACTGAAATTGAATGAATGGGACGGCGGTCTCATCATTCCAAGGCGCGAATTGGCGGCGTATCGGGCCGACCGATTTTGAAGCGGTGTCTGGTGTTGCGGGGGCTGTCAAAACGAAAGGGTCAAATTGCTATTGAAAAGAAAAGGGCGAGCCATGGCCCGCCCTTCATTCCGTTAGCTGCCGGACTTTACTTTGGTCCAGAGCCGGGTAACGAAGCGCTGATCGCGCGGTCCCCAGGCCGTGGTTGTGTAGAGACCCTCCGTTGCCTCATCCGACGGATAAATTGCCGGGTCGCCGATCACATCTTCATTCAGGAACTCTTTCGAGGCTGAATTCCCGTTGGCGTAGTAGACGTAGTTTGACGCCTTCGCCATGACCTGCGGGTCCATGATGTAATTCAGGAAGACGTGGGCTTCCTCTATGTTTTTCGCGTCTGCTGGGATCGCCATCTGGTCAAACCACATGAGCGCGCCTTCCTTCGGGATCGCGTACTCCACCGTCACGCCGTTATCGGCCTCTGCTGCACGATCGCGGGCTTGAAGCACATCGCCCGACCAGCCGACTGCGACGCAAATGTCGCCATTGGCAAGCGCATTGATATATTCTGACGAATGGAATTTCTGAACGAACGGACGAATGGGCATCAGCACGTCTTCGGCTTTTGCCAAGACGTCTTGATCCTTTGAGTCCGGATCTTCGCCGATATAGTTCAGTGCCGCTGGGATGATTTCAGCTGGCGCGTCGAGGATGTGTACGCCGCATCCCGCGAGTTTTTCCATGTTAGCCGGGTCAAAGACGAGGTCCCAACTATCAACTGGCGCGTCTTCACCGAGAAGTTCGGTGACCTTTTCGACATTGTAGCCAATGCCGGTCGTGCCCCACATGTAGTTGATGGAGAAGGCGTTGCCTGGGTCATATTTTTCGGTGCGCGATGCAACCGCATCCCACATATTTCCGATGTTCGGGAGTTGCGCCTTATCGAGTTCGCTAAAGACGCCCGCTTGAATTTGACGCGACAGGAACGTTCCCGACGGGACGACCACGTCATACCCTGTCGAACCCGCAAGGAGCTTTGTTTCGAGCACCTCGTTGGAATCGAACACATCGTAGACGACCTTGATGCCAGTCGCTTCGGTGAACTCACTCAGGATTTCTTCGTCGATATAGTCTGACCAATTGTAGACATTGACGACGCGCTCTTGCGCGGTCGCTGCACCTGCCACAAGGGCAGTAGAGGCCATGAGGGCCAGAGCGAAACGTTTGATCGCCATTGTTTTTTCGTTCCTTCCTTCTGGAGCGGTACTGCCGGTCTTGCGCCGGCGCATACCTTGATAAAAGCGGTGGATTGGGCCGTTTGCAACAGAAAACCTAAGGGTGGCTGCGTAATTCCGCGCCATGCCTCATCCCGAGGCAGGGATCAGAGAAACGTCTCGCGTTCAAGCGGCGTAATAGCCGTTTGAAAGGCTCGATCTTCTTGTCGTTTCACCTCGGTGATAACGCGATGCAGCAATTCGCCGAAGGCTGCCTTCGCCCACCTGGAGTTTGCGAACGCCTCAATGGCCTCATTGAACCGTGATGTGAGCGGGGTGGTTGCCTGGTCGTAGGCGCTGCCATCCACCGGCGGTGGCGGCGTAATTGCTTCGTTCAGGCCCTTTTCTACCCCTGCAAGGATAGCGGCCAGCACGAGATACGGGTTTGCATCCGCTCCTGCGATCCGGTGTTCAATCCGGCGTGCTTCTGGTTTTGATGCCGGGACGCGGATGGCGACGGAACGATTGTCGTGGCCCCAACATATGCCGGTGGGTGCGTAGGACCCGGGTTGAAGGCGTCGAAATCCATTGAATGATGAAATGAAGAGCAAAAGGGCGTCCGGCATTGTCGCGAGCAAGCCTTGGATCGCATGGCCGAGCCTTGTCTCGCCATCTTCGTTCGCGAATATGTTGCCGTCTTTTCCCATCATAGAGGCGTGGATGTGCATCCCGTTTCCGGGCCAGTCAGCCACCGGTTTCGCCATAAATGAGGCGATGTAGCCATGTTTCCTGGCAAGCCCGACAATCATGCGCTTCAAAAGGACTGCATCATCTGCCGCACGAAGGGGGTCAGCACGATGGCTGAGATTGACCTCAAACTGACCGGGCGAGGCCTCTGAGACGGATGCATCAAGCGGTAGTTCGAGTTCATCGCCACCGCGCCTCAAATCATCAAGAAAGGGCGCCAAACGATCAAGGTCACCGAGATCGTACATGTTTTGTCGAACCGGCTCTTCATAGGTCGAGAAGACGGGTTTTGGGGGCGCGGAGGGCTCTGCAATTTCGAACAAATAAAACTCAAGCTCGAACGCGACGACTGGTTTGATACCCTTCCCCGTGAACCCTCCGACGATTGATTTCAATACCTGCCTAGGATCGGCCATGAACGGTGAGCCGTCTGGCCGCTCCATGGAGAAAAGCGCCTGCGCGGCGCGTCCGTCCGTGCCCGGGACCAATGAGAGCGTCGAAGGGATAGGGCGCTCGACGCCGTCGCGATCGCCGGTCGAAATGTGAAGACCTGTCTCCGGCGCCTCTCGCCCCCAAACGTCATTTCCGTAGACGGAGTAGGGAAAGTTGACGCCGGATTTGAATGCTTTCTCGATTCCGCTTGCAGGCAGCCATTTACCGCGTGGGATCCCATTGATGTCGATGAGGATGACCTCAAACCGCTCAAGGTTTGGATGGCGGGCGATGAACTCACTGGGGTCAGTCATGATTTCGCGCTTTTTGCGTAAGCGGGGGGATTGCCGCGATAACGCATGGGCGGTCGTAACGTGTCAAACGCGCCGAAGACTTTTGTAATGCTTGAACGTCTGTGATGACGGGCGTAACGATTGGGATCATGAACTCCATCCCGCCCATGGCCGACCGATCAACGATGTCCCACGCTGACGAAGCGCCTCTTGCACCGCGCGGCGTGTCATCGATTGAGGAGGCGGAACGTTGGCTTGCAGACCGTCGGATCGAGGATATTGAGTGCATCACGCCTGATCTCGCGGGCGTGCCCCGTGGCAAGATGATGCCGACCCGAAAGTTTCTGTCGAACGCGAGGTTGGCACTTCCAGGCTCCATCTTCATGCAGACGATTTCGGGCGACTACCCGGAAGAGACCGAGCACTTTCAATATCAGCCGCATGACGGCGACTTCAAACTTCAGCCTGACCTCGCGACGCTTGCAGCGGTCCCGTGGGAATCGGATCCGACCGCGCAGGTGATTTGCGATCTCGTCGACGTCGATGGCGAGCCTGTTGGCCTCTCGCCTAGAAATGTTTTGAAACGCGTGCTGGACGCCTATGCGGCCGATGGCCTCGAAGCGGTGATTGCACCCGAGATCGAGTTCTATCTCGTCAAGCCCAACCCTGACCCGGACTATCCTCTAGAGCCGCCGGTTGGCCGGTCCGGTCGCGCGATTTCGGGCGGGCAGTCTTATTCGATCGCGGGCGTTAATGAATTCGATGAACTCATCGATGACATCTACGATTTTTCAGAGGCGCAAGGCCTAGAGATCGATACGCTCATCCACGAGGAGGGCGCTGCACAGCTTGAGATCAACCTTCGCCACGGGGAGCCGATGCGGCTCGCCGACGAAGTGTTTCTCTTTAAGCGCACGCTCCGCGAGGCAGCACTCAAGCACGATATGTATGCGACCTTTATGGCGAAGCCCATCGCGGGTCAGCCTGGGTCGGCAATGCATATCCACCAGTCGGTCATTGAGGCGGAAACATCAAGAAACGTCTTTTCCAACCCAGACGGCTCGGAATCGCAACGCTTCTTGAACTTTATCGCGGGGCAACAAGCATATCTTCCAAAGTCGATGAGCCTACTTGCGCCTTATGTGAATTCCTATCGTCGCCTTACGCGCAACATATCAGCGCCGGTCAACGTCCATTGGGGTTATGACAATCGCACGACGGGGCTCCGAATTCCGATTTCCGGGCCGGAAGCGCGCCGCGTAGAGAACCGCCTCCCATCTTCCGACGTGAACCCATACCTCGCCATAGCCACCTCGCTCGCTTGCGGTCTTCTGGGCATCCGCCAAAAATTAGAACCAAAGCCCGCGGTCGCAACAGCGGCAAATGAAGGTGATATTGACCTCCCGAGGGGGCTCCTGGACGCGGTCGCGCTTCTAGAGGATTGCGCGCCGCTTGCCGACCTTCTTGGTCACGAGTTCGTCGCCACCTATTGCGCCGTGAAGCACGGCGAGTTTGAAACCTTCATGGAAGTCATTTCATCGTGGGAACGCGAATTCCTACTCCTTAATGTCTAAACCAATGATCGAAGGGCTCAGTCACATCACTCTGGTGGTTTCTGATCTTGATCGGACGGAAGAGGTTTTTCGGACGGTTTTTGATGCAAAACGTGTCTACGATTCCGGCGATGATACATTTTCGATCTCCCGCGAGCGCTTCTTCCTGATTGGGGGCGTCTGGGTAGCGATCATGGAAGGCGAACCTGTTCGCCATCGGGGATATAGCCACGTGGCGTTTAAAGTGGATGCGGATCAAATCGGCAAATATGAGGAGCGCGTGAAGGCAGCCGGGCTGACACTGCTCCCTGGGCGGTCCCGCGTTCCGGGGGAGGGACAGTCAGTCTACTTCTATGATCACGACGACTACCTCTTCGAACTTCATAGCGGAACGCTAGAAACGCGGCTTCAACGCTACGAACGCGGAAACCCCAAAGGCGCAGAGGCGAGCAATGGCATTTGAGACATGGATTGCCTTCGTCGTGGCGTCATTTGCCATGATCATTGTGCCTGGTCCGACGGTGTTGATGTTGATCGGATATGGGTTGGCGCGCGGGCGGAAAATCGCGCTGGTCACCATGCCAGGAGTCATGCTGGGTGCAGGCCTATCGATGTTCCTGGCTGTATCTGGCCTCGGCGCCGTTCTCGCGACATCGTCATTGCTTTTCACCATCCTCAAATGGGCGGGCGCTGCCTACCTCATCTGGCTTGGGATTTCGATGTGGCGCGCGCCGGTGCCGGAGGCAGGCATGGAAGCCGATCCCCGCTACGGTGACAAAGGCTACGGGCGCATTTTCTTCCACGCCTTCGCGGTGACGGCGCTCAACCCAAAACTCGTAGCATTCCACATGGCGTTCTTGCCGCAATTCATCGATGCCGGCGCACCTCTTTGGCCGCAAGCGATCATCATGAGCGTCACGTTTATTGGCATTGCCGGCATCTCTGACACAGCCTATGCGTTGGCTGCTGGTTCCGCACGGGATGTGCTGAAGAAGCCTTCGTTTCTTAAGATCGCAAATCGCATCGGCGGGACGGCTTTAATCGGTGCCGGCGCAATCATGACCACTTTGAAGCGAGCAAACTGAGATGCTTCAGCGGAATTATCGAACGACTGAGGAGCTGCAGGCAGCGGACGCAGCGCACCATTGGCACCCCTTCACTGATACAAAGGAGCTGAGCGCAGAGGGCTCCCGCGTCATTCGATCGGCTGAGGGAATTTGGCTCACAGATTCCGACGGTAATCGCATCCTCGATGGGATGTCGGGGCTCTGGTGCGTGAATGTTGGTTACGGGCGGCGCGAAATCGCGGAAGCCGCATACCGCCAGATGCAAGAACTCCCGTTCTACAATACATTCTTCAAGTCGACGCACGTGCCCGCATTGGAGCTAGGCGAAAAGCTAGCCGAGATCACGCAGCCGCAATTCAATCGCGTCTTCTACTGCTCGTCTGGGTCAGAAGCGAACGACACGATCATCCGCTTGGTGCGGACCTTCTGGGCCGCGCAGGGCAAGCCTGAGAAGTCTGTAATTATCGCCAGGCGGAACGCCTATCACGGGTCAACCGTTGGCGGCGCTTCGCTCGGCGGCATGTCCGCCATGCACGAGCAGGGCTCTCTGCCGATCCCTGATATCCATCACATTCGCCAACCCTATTGGTTTGACGAAGGTGGCGACATGAACGAGGTCGAATTCGGCCTCGCCTGTGCGCGAGCTCTCGAGGATGCGATCGACACGATCGGTGCGGACAAAATCGCAGCCTTTATCGGTGAACCCATCCAGGGTGCGGGTGGCGTGATCATACCGCCGGATAACTACTGGCCAGAGATCGAACGCATCTGCCGGGAGCGCGACATTCTCCTCGTTGCAGACGAAGTAATCTGTGGGTTCGGTCGAACCGGGCACTGGTTTGGTTCAGACCATTACAGTTTCAAACCGGATCTCATGGCTATGGCGAAGGGCTTGTCTTCGGGTTACCTCCCGATCGGCGGTGTCATGATTTCAGACCGCGTCGCAGAGCCCGTGATCGAGCATGCCGGAGAGTTTTTCCACGGATACACTTATTCTGGTCATCCGGCAGCGTGTGCGGCAGCGCTCGAAAATATCGCCATCTTAGAGCGCGAAGCGGTTGTCGATCATGTCCGGGACGTTGCAGCGCCTCATTTGGCGAAGCGTTGGGCGGAGCTCGGTGAGCACCCACTGGTTGGTCAGGCGCGCACTAAAGGGTTGCTGGGTGCGTTGGAATTGGTCCCAGCCAAGCCCGAGCGTCGGCGTTTCCCTAACGAGGGAACCGTCGGGACGATCTGTCGAGACATTTCGTTTGAGAACCGTCTTGTGATGCGGGCTGTCCGTGATTCCATGATCATTGCACCACCGCTTGTGATCACGACCGACGAAATCGATGAACTTGCAAAACGCGCCGAGAAAACGCTCAACGACACGCACGCCAAATTAAAGGCAGACGGTTGGCTTTAGGCGTGCCACAGCCGCATGCCCCTTCGCACCATATCGCGGCGGCCGGACCACCACCTGAGTTCCAATCGCTTGATGGCAGCCTGAAAGCGGATGTTTGCATTGTCGGTGGCGGGTTTGCGGGTCTGTCGACGGCGCTTCATCTCGCAGAGCACGGGATCGACACGGTCCTTTTAGAAGCTGAGCGCGTCGGGTGGGGCGCGTCCGGTCGAAATGGCGGTCAGCTCCATTCGGGCCAGCGTCAAGATGTTGACTGGCTGATCGACTGGGTGGGGCGCGAACAGGCGCTCGCCCTCTGGCAAATCGGGGAGGACGCCAAGGCCTTTTTCCATGCGACTTGCTCAAACTACGGCATCGATTGCGACTGGAAGGCCGGGCTCTTCCAACCGGTTCACAAGGCCCGGTGGGTCGACAGCCATAAGGAGTATGTTCGCTTCATGCGCGAGGAGATCGGGTACACCGATCTTGAATGGATCTCCGCCGAAGCGTTCGCCGAAGCAAGCGGCGCGACCGGCTACTTCGGTTCCGCAAGGGATGCCTCAGCGGGTCACCTCAATCCTGCGAAATACGCATTCGGCCTTGCCCGCGCTGCGGCCGAAGCCGGAGCGAGAATTTTCGAAGGCGCGAGGGTCACGAGCATTGAGGGTAAGCGACTGGCGACTGACACGAGTACCGTCCACGCAGAGACCATAATCCTCGCTGGAAACGGCTATATCGGGGGACTTGAGCCAGAAATCGCCGACCGGGTCATGCCGATCAACAACTATATCGCTGTCACCGAGCCGCTCGGTGACGACCAAACCGCGGGTGGTCTTATTCCAGGTGGCGAGGCCTTCGGTGATAGTCGTTTCGTCGTCTACTATTGGCGGCCTACGCCGGACGGCAGGCTCTCATTTGGCGGCGGCGAGAGTTACTCGTCCGCTTTCCCGAACGACATCGCCGCATTCGTTCTTCCGCATCTTACAAAGGTCTATCCGCAGCTCAAAAATGTGCAGATGGATTACGCTTGGGGCGGGACACTCGCGATCACGCGAAAACGCATGCCGCTGATCAGAAAAATCCGTAACGGTGTGTATGCAGCGTGCGGATTTTCGGGGCAGGGGGTCGCGCTCGCACCGTTTGCCGGAAAAATCGTTGCGGATGCGATCGCTGGAGATCCGGCACGCTTCGATCATTATGCGACGCTACCTGCGCCAAAGTTTCCAGGCGGCACAGCCCTTCGTGCACCGCTCCTAGCAGCGGCGATGACCTGGTACGCGTTGCGGGATCGCCTTTAGGTTGTCCAATATTTCTTCAAGAGCCAGTTAGCTCGCGAGCCATGCCATGCCCCATGGTGGCAACTGAACTGCCCCGCCATCAACGAAGGTGCCGTCCAAAAGGTTTGTCAGACGAGCCCGCGTCGGAAGAGAGATCGGCACAGCGTCATTCGAAAAATTATGAAGGCAGAAAACGCGATCGCCGCGCAGAACGGCAAGGACCCTCTCATCTAGACGCAAAATCCGCTGTGGTGCCGTTGGCGCAAAAGCTGGGTTTGCTCGCCACGCTTTTAGTCGCCGCGCATACCCTGCAAAAACCCGCGCGTCGCGGGATTCTGGATCGGCGAGGCGGGCTTCAAAGTCACTCACTTCGAGCCGTTTGCGATTAAGCACGCGTTTGAACTCGGTTTGCGTCACGTCTTTCCCGGCGAGCCCGTCGTGATCAGAGAGGCTGCCCAGAAGGTTGTGGAAATAAATTCCTGGAACGCCCGCGAGCGAAAGGGCGACGCTCTGGACAGTCAAATATCGGCGGATCACGACCGCATCGTCTGGGTCGTCTTGAGGCCCGCGGACGGCATCAAAGAATGTGATGTTGAGTTCATAGGGCGACATCGTGCCCTGCTCGGTATGGCGATAGGAGACTAGGCCCCGTCGCTGCAGTGTCGCCTCTGCAAGCCGGTTTATCTCGTCGGCATCTAGAACATCCTGTGCACCCCGCACGCCGATCCCGTCATGGGTCGCGGTTATGTTGAAAAAGCAGCATCCATCGCCCGGCGGTTCCAGTGTGTCGGCCCATTCGGCAAGCCGGCTGGCATCGCCGCGGTAGACAGCATCGAGGAGGAGCGGGGGAAGTGGGAAGTTATAGACGAGCTGTGCTTCGCTCCGCCCATCGCCGAAATAGGAGATATTCTCGGCGTGAGGGACATTCGTTTCCGTCACCAATAGGACTGACGGCGCCACAACGTCGAATAGCAAGCGATAGGCTTGAATGATTGCGTGTGCGCCGTCGAGATGGATGCAGGTTGTCCCTGACTCTTTCCAAATGAACCCGATCGCATCGAGGCGGATCATCCGCGCCCCGTGACCGGTATAGTCGAGCAAAATATCGAATATCTCTACGACGACATCCGGATTTGAGAAGTCGAGGTCGATCTGATCGGATGAGAACGTCGTCCAAACGGTTTTCGTACCGCGAGAGGTTTCGACCAATTTTTCAAGCGGTGTCGTGCGTGGTCGCACCACATGCGAGAGGTCGTCGTTTGGTGAGATCTCACGAAAATATCCGAGGTAAGGCGGGTCTTGCGCGAGGAACGCGTGAAACCAGTCACCTTGGGCAGAGGCGTGGTTGACGACGGCATCAATCATCAAACGGAACGAGCTTGAAAGCTCCTTTACGTGCCGCCAGTCCCCAAAATTCGGGTCTATTCGGCGGTAATCCATGACTGCGAAGCCCTCATCGGAAGAGGATGGAAAAAAGGGCAGAAAGTGAATGTGGCCGAGGAGACCATCGAGATGACGGCTCGCCCAACTTGAAAAGACCGAAAGCGGTTTCTCACCTGGTGCACGCAGCTGATCAGCGTAGGTAATCAAAACGGCATCATGAGGCAAAGCCCGAACCTCTTTAGCGAAGTCCGGATATCGGGCCCGGAACCTTTCGGCGGTTTCCTCCATGCGGATCGTCAGATGTTCGGTTTGGACGCCAAAATAGGGCTCAAGCAGATCGCGAAGCCTAGCGGCTTTTGATGGCGAGA
>JBCCMK010000038.1:0-29783 GCA_039026395.1 Pseudomonadota bacterium
GTTGCCGCCTACCTAATGTGGGCGGCGGAGCCGAAGTTAGAGGAAAGGAAGCGCATTGGCTTTAACGTTATGCTCTACCTGATCTTCCTGACCGGTCTCCTATACCTGACGAAGCGCAAGCTTTGGGCGAAGATCGACCATTAGTTTTGCGCACACTGCACGAGAAAAGGGCTCCCATCGGGAGCCCTTTTTTTGTTAATGCTTCGTGGTTTCGAAGAGGAGGCAAGACACGTGAAAGCTGTTCTCGGTGTCATGGGGGGATCTGGCATCTACGACCTGCCAGGATTGGAAAACAAAGAATGGCGCGCGGTCGAGACGCCGTGGGGTGACCCGTCAGACGATCTGTGCTTCGCTGACTATCAAGGCTTACCCATGGTTTTCCTGCCGCGGCACGGTCGCGGCCATCGCATTCCTCCGACGGATATCAATTACCGCGCAAACATTGATGCAATGAAGCGTTCGGGCGTGACCGATCTGATATCGCTGTCCGCCTGCGGATCGTTTCGCGAGGAACTTGCGCCCGGCAATTTCGTGATGATCGATCAATTTATCGATCGCACTTTTGCCCGTGAGAAGAGCTTTTTCGGTCCCGGCTGCGTTGTGCACGTCTCTTGCGCGGAGCCGATTTCGCCGCTACTCCAAAGTCGGCTGCATCAGGCAGCCCTTAGCGAAGGGATTGCAGCACATAAGGGCGGAACCTTTCTCATTATGGAAGGCCCTCAGTTTTCAACGATGGCCGAATCCCATCTGTATCGGCAATGGGGCTGCGCAGTCATAGGCATGACCAATATGCCTGAGGCTAAACTCGCCCGCGAAGCGGAGATTTGTTACGCGACAGCGGCCATGGTGACCGACTACGATTCCTGGCATCCTGACCATGGCACTGTTGACGTGACATCAATCCTAAAGGTGCTGGATGAAAACCGTGAAAACGCGCAACGCCTCGTCGCCCGCGTTGCTGCTGACTTTCCTCGTGAGCATGAAATGTGTCCGATCGGCTCTGATCGCTCACTTGATTTCGCGGTGATCACGCCGCTGGAAGCCCGCGACAAGGCATTGATGGCGAAACTCGATGCGGTTGCAGGCAGGGTGTTAGGGCAATGACGGTCACGATGAAGACACGCAACGGATTTGATCTCAAATCCCTCATACGCACGATCCCTGACTATCCAAAGCCCGGCATCATGTTTCGCGATATCACGACGCTGATATCAGACGCACGCGGTTTTCGAGCGGCGATTGACGAATTGATTTGGCCCTTTATTGGAGAACCCATCGATTATGTTGTCGGCATCGAGGCGCGGGGCTTCATTCTGGGCGGAGGGGTTTCGATGGCACTCGGCTGCGGCTTTGTTCCTATCCGCAAAAAGGGAAAGCTGCCTTATCGAACGATCGGAGAGGAATACACTCTCGAATACGGTGTCGACACCGTTGAAATTCATGAAGACGCGATCGGCGAGGGGGATCGCGTGCTTCTCGTCGACGATTTGATCGCCACTGGTGGCACCGCACTCGCCGCCGCCAACCTGATCAAGAGGTCAAATGCGGACCTGTTTGCGGCAGCCTTCGTGGTTGACCTCCCTGATATTGGTGGCGCGGATCGGCTTCGCGCGTCTGGAATCCCGCTCCATACGCTAATGGCGTTTGAGGGAGAATGAAGATCTATGGACCGAAAAGCAGGGTTGCCTCAAAGGACATAACCCGATCGCCTTCATCATCTTCGACCCAGTTTTCTGTTTTGAGGATTTGTGATCGGTCGCGCTTTTCGTTTTCGCGCCAAGTCTTAACCCGTGAGAATGCAGTTAGAGTTTGACCAGCAAATGCTGGCTTCGGCCAAGCGAGGTTTTTGAGGCCCGGGCTCACGCAGTATGCGCCAGGCGCATGGTTTTTGGTCCAATCGACCATCGCTCGCATCCAGATGCTGCATGTATGCCAGCCCGATGCGCAAAGTCCGCCAAAATGGGTGTCCCGCGCCGCTGATTCCGACAAGTGGAAGCGCTGGGGGTCGAAGTCGGATGCAAACGCGATAATTGCCTCCGCGGTCAACTCCGTCTCGCCAACATTCACAGCCTCTCCGGCGAGGTACCTCTCAAGTTCGGTCATCATGAAGGCTCTAGCTCGCGACCGAAAAAGTGCGTGACCCGAGCCGTGAGCACAACATCGTCGTTGTCGTTGAAGACCTCATAATCAAAGACACAGATGCCCAGGTCCGTTCGTTTCTCTGAAGTCCGGGCACTGACGCAGGTCCATCTCGCATGAAGCCGATCCCCCGGCCTCACCGGCACTTTCCAGGACAGGGTTTCAATGCCCGGCGATCCGAGCGACGTGGAGCGCAGGAGGAAGCTGTCGCACATCATCCGCATGAGGATGCTACACGTGTGCCAGCCGGAGATGGACAGGCCGTCGAGCGGACCCGCATTGGCGGCGTCTTTGTCGAGGTGGATCGCTTGCGGATCAAACAGTGTTGCGAACGCGAAGGCGTCGTCTTCGGTCACGACATGATCCCCAAAGGACATCGTCGCCCCAACAGGGAAATCCTCAAATGTCAGGCGCTTTTCGTCCATAATGCTCCGTTGACGCCGATCAATGCAGGACGACGGCACTGCGTCTACTGATCTCAACTGTCAGTGACTTCTTCGATTTCGCACTCGTCCCCGTACCAAGGAGCGGTTTCATGTTCGCCATCAATGTCGGTTCCACGGATCGTATCATTCGGATCGCGCTCGGTCTCGTATTGCTGTCGCTTGTCTTTATCGGGCCACAAACCCCGTGGGGATGGATTGGTGTCGTTCCGCTGGTGACGGGGCTCTTCAAGTTCTGCCCGGCTTACTTGCCCTTCGGCCTGAAAACCTGCCGGTCAAGCGAAGCCTCAACTACACATTGAACTTGAAGAGCATAACGTCGCCATCATTGACGACGTAGTCTTTGCCTTCGTCCCTGGCCTTGCCCGCGTCGCGCGCGCCAACCTCGCCATTGTTTGCGACATAGTCGTCATAGGTGATGGTTTGCGCGCGGATGAAACCGCGTTCGAAGTCAGTGTGTATGACCCCTGCCGCTTGCGGAGCTTTCGTCCCCTGCGGGATTGTCCAGGCCCGCGCTTCCTTTGGTCCTGCCGTAAAATACGTGATCAAGTGCAACAGCTCGTAGCCTGAACGGATAAGCCGGTTCAGACCCGGCTCCTCTAGTCCCATGTCCGATAAAAACTCGGACCGTTCGTCATCCTCAAGACCGGCAAATTCCGCCTCGATTTTTGCGGAAATGATCACGACCTCCGCACCCTCAGCATCTGCCCGTCCTTTAACGGCTTCCGTTAATGCGTTCCCGGTCGCGGCGTCGCTTTCATCGACATTGCAAACGTATAGGATGGGCTTTGACGTCAACAGTTGGAGCGCGCGAAACGCCGACTCCTCATTGGGTGCCCGTTCCGTGAGGCGGGCCGGTTTTCCGTCTCGCAGGAGAGGCAGCACGCGCTCGACGAGGGAGAGCGTCTCTTTAGCGTCCTTGTCGTTGCCGCGAATTTTCTTCTCGAGTGCCGGAATGCGTTTCTCAAGGCTCTCAAGATCGGCGAGCATGAGTTCTGTCTCGACGACTTCTGCATCGGCGATTGGGTCGATCTTGCCTGCCACATGAGTGATGTCGTCGTCTTCGAAGCATCGAAGCACATAAGCGATTGCGTCGACCTCGCGGATGTGAGCGAGGAATTTGTTGCCTAGACCCTCGCCCGAAGCTGCCCCGGCGACGAGACCGGCAATATCGACGAAAGTCAGCCGTGTCGGGATCGTTTGCGCAGACTTTGCGATCTCCGACAGCGTATCCAACCGAGCATCCGGGACAGCGACGTCGCCGACATTTGGTTCGATGGTGCAGAACGGAAAGTTTGCCGCCTGGGCGGCAGCAGTTTGCGTCAAAGCGTTAAAAAGCGTCGACTTTCCAACATTTGGCAGCCCGACGATGCCGCATTTGAAGCCCATCCTTCAGGCCCCCGTTTTTTGAGTTGCGCCGAGTGCGAGATGTACCCGGTTCATGAATTGTGAGTCACCGTCTGCAAGTGCATCGGCATTCTCGGCGATCGCCGCCAGCATCGGGCCAAGCCAGGGATTTTCGGACTTTGCGAAGTCCGACAGCACGTGTTTATGCACCCTCGACTTATCGCCCGGATGACCAATGCCAATTCGACAGCGCCGAAAGTCAGCGCCGATGTGGCGCGTGATGGACCGGATGCCATTGTGGCCCGCAGCACCGCCGCCGATCTTCATCCGCATCTTGCCCGGCGGTAGGTCAAGCTCGTCGTAGAAGACAATGACTTCATCAAGCGAAAGCTTGTGATATCGCATCGCTTCGCCGACAGACCGCCCGGAATCATTCATGAAAGTCTGTGGCTTTAACACCAAGCACTTCCGCGTGCCGATATCGCCACCGCGAATGAGACCCTGAAACTTTTTGCGCTCAGGCGCAAAGTGGTGGCGGTCGGCTATACCGTCGACCGCCATGAACCCGACATTGTGTCGGTGCTTCGCGTACTTGTCTCCGGGGTTTCCGAGACCAACGAGGAGCAGCATGTGTTGCCCCGCGTGATAAGTTACTCTTCGGCGGTTTCGGCTTCAGCTGCCTCGTCGCCACCTTCTTCACCCTCTTCAGACCGGAGCCCTGCCGGTGCCGCGATCGTCGCGACGGTAAAGTCACGATCGGTGATGGTTGGAACGACATTGTCTGGAAGCGAAATTGCCGAGATGTGAAGCGCGTCACCGACGTCAAATCCGGTGAGATCCGCAACAAGCTCTTCCGGGATCGCGTCGGCCGGGCAGTTTACCTCAACGGCGTACCGAACGACGTTCAAGACACCGCCGCGCTTGATACCGGGGCTCGCTTCTTCATTGATGAAGGACACGGGGATTTCCACGGTCACTTCCGTCGATGCGCTCACGCGGAGAAAATCGACGTGGATTGGGTGGTCTTTGACCGGGTGGGTTTCGACGCCGCGCGGGATGACCCGCGTCTTTGAGCCGTCCACATCCAGCATGTAAATCGTGTTGAGGAACTGACCGGTGCCAAGCTGCTTCACCAGAATGCGGCGTTCCAGCTGGATCGGTTGGGGGTCTTTTTTGTTGCCGTAGATGATGGCAGGCACCATCCCGTCGCGCCGTGCTTGCCGAGAGGCCCCCTTGCCAACTCGCGCGCGCGCCGTCGCTTGCAATTCAAGCGTGTCGCTCATGTCTGTCTCCTGATACCGAAGTCGGTGCAAAATTTCTGCCGTGCCTCCAAGGGTGCGCTCGGCAGAAAGGCAGCGTATAGCTTCGTTTTCAGTGCTTTGCAATTCCCGGTCGCTTGAAACTGCTCATCGATCATTAATCGAAGAGTGTCGAGACCGACTCTTCTTGGCTGGTTCGTCCAATAGCCTCACCGATCAACGGTGCAATCGATATGACACGAATGTTCTGGGCAACCCGGACTGCCTCCGTCGCTTGGATGGAATCCGTAATCACAAGTTCTTTCAAACTTGAGGCTGAGATCCGCGCGACCGCGCCGCCGGATAGTACACCGTGTGTGATGTACGCCGTCACCGAGGTCGCGCCTTTCGCAATCAGCGCGTCGGCGGCATTACACAGGGTGCCACCGGAGTCGACAATGTCATCCACCAAGATGCAATCGAAGCCGTCGACATCGCCGATGATATTCATGACTTCTGACTCGCCGGGGCGCTCTCGACGTTTGTCAACGATCGCAAGTGGTGCGTCGATCCGTTTGGCAAGCGCGCGGGCTCTCACAACGCCGCCGACATCGGGCGAAACGACCATAACGTTTTTGGTGTCGTAACGATCCATGATGTCTCGCGTCATGACCGGCGCGGCAAAGAGATTGTCGGTTGGAATGTCGAAGAACCCTTGGATCTGCCCTGCGTGAAGATCCATTGTCAGCACGCGATCCGTGCCGGCATGCGTTATCAGGTTTGCCACTAATTTAGCGGAAATCGGTGTCCGGCCGGAGGACCTTCGATCTTGCCGCGCATAGCCAAA
Source organism: Pseudomonadota bacterium (assembly GCA_039026395.1). Taxonomy (GTDB): domain Bacteria; phylum Pseudomonadota; class Alphaproteobacteria; order Rhizobiales; family JAKSCL01; genus JBCCMK01. The sequence goes on from JBCCMK010000038.1 coordinate 6,015, forward strand.
ATAGGGGATTACGGCGGTGATCCGTCTCGCCGAAGAGCGCCTCAACGCGTCGCTGATAATGAGCAATTCCATGAGATTGTCGTTCGCTGGAAACGATGTCGACTGGACAATGAAAACGTCTTCGCCCCGAACGTTTTCGCGCACCTCGACGAACACCTCCATGTCGGCGAAGCGCCTCACCACGCATTGGGTGAGGGGGGTGTTGAGGTAGGCGCCGATCGCTTCAGCGAGCGACCGGTTGGAGTTTCCACACACAAGTTTCATGGAAGTCACCGGGGAGAGAGCGAAAAGGTGTCTGATGTCGTTCTAGCAACCGGGTCCCGCATTTGTAAACGGAGGACGACGGGCCAAAAGCGCTTTAAATTGGATTCTCGATCATCAGTTCGGCAAGTCCGTACGCCGCACGCTCAGCGGCCTCGTTTGCGTACCTTTTCCAGCCGGATTTCCCGGTGTTTTGTGGCACTTTGTTGACCTGACGAACCGTTCCAACGGGCGTGCCACGGTCGTCTTCGACGGTCCAAATAATTGCTGCCAATCGAGATCCGCGTTCCGGCGGTGAAACGGAAATGTCGGCTTTAAGACGATGCGCTTTACGCGCAACCGGCGTGGTTTCCACTGACACCTGGTAAGGGCCCATCGCTTGGACAATCGCGTTCACGAAGTCCGGCGCGCTGGTTCCCGGCGCGCCCTCAACGCCAGTGAGAACAAGCGGCACACCGCGGCGCGAGGATTGTCTCTGGGTGTTTGCGTCTGACGCTGCACTCCCGCGCTGTGATGTATCGATGAGCCGCGTAAACAGGTTGGTCTGTGACTGCACAGGGGCTTCGGCTGTTTCTGTGTCCGCTAGCGGCGACGAAGCCTCCGCTGCGCCTGCCTTCGACGCCTCGGTTGCCTCAGCGCGATTTTGGGGAATTGCAATCGCACCAGTCGAGGATTGCGTCTGAGCATCAGTGGCGCGGGGAGCGGGTGACGGACCGGATGTTTGGCGCTCATCAGCCCAGGCTTTAATCCCGTTTACTGCGGCACTCGCGACCCGGTTATCCGCGTCGGTGTCTAAGGAATCCCACGGAACGTTGGAAGCTCGTTCGACCGTCAGCTCGCCGGAAACACGGTGCACTCTATCATTTGTTTGATCGAAAACGTCCCAGACATACGCCAATTGTGTTCGACGTCCGACGGTGGTCGCTGTCAAATACCCTGTGATTGAAAATTCCGCTGGGCTATCGGTTCCAATTGAAATCGGCATGTCTTCTGCGGCCGACTGATTGGCAATTGCCCCGAGGATACGACTTTGCACGCTTTCGGGTGGCCCAATAAGAGCGGTTACCCGCAGTGAACCGTCTTCAGCTGGGCGCCCCCCAAACGACCCGCCAAGACCAGGTCCGCCTGGGTCGCACGCCACGATGAGGAATGCTAGCGCACTCAGAAAAAACGCTTTCAGATGTCCGTGGACCATTCGGCTGCTTCGCCCCTGAAGTCTCTCCGACTGGCTTAAAGTTTACTGATCCTTAACCACGATTTCCAGAGCAGCTTCTGAAAGCGGCACTGATCCTGTCGCCGTGGTTAACGATGTCCGGCCAAGCGTCATCGCTGTCCCCGTATCGGAATCGGCGAGGATCATGTGCGCAAAGAGCACCATATTGGGCTCAATGACGGCTGGATTGTTTTCGTAGAACATCGGCCAATCCATCCAGCACGGCGTAAATCGTGCGCCCAAAGAATAGCCGCAAGCGGCAAGGCGATGGTCAGTTAGTCCGGCTTTGGCAAAAGTCTCCGCATGGGCGGCAAAGACATCACCAAAGGTTCTTCCTGGCACCATCTCTTCTTCGCATGCGAGCAGCGCGTCGTGGGCAGCCTGGTGCATTGATCTGTGTCGATCACTCGCTGCACCAACGCAGACCGTACGCATCCCCGCGACATGGTAGTGGCGATACGTCCCCGCCCATTCGAGCGTAATCTGGTCGGGATTGCCGAGCGTTCGCCGACCCGATTGATAGCGGCATAGAAGGGCATGATCGCCGGATCCGATGATGAATTCATTTCCAGGGTAGTCCCCGCCGCCTTCGAAGATTGCGCTGTGCATCGCGGCCAGAACATCGCCTTCATATGCGCCGGGTTTTATAGTCGCGAGTGCTGCCTCCCATGACCCATCGCAGAGTTCAGCAGCTTTGCGCACATAAGCGATCTCGGCGTCGCTTTTCACTCGGCGCAACGTGCCGATCAGTTCTGGCGCGTCGACAAGCGTCGCATTTCCGTCAAGCGCCTCATGGACGGTTCTGCCATTGGCGTAGGTTAAACCTTGGGTTGCCGTTTCAATCCCAAGCGTTTTGTTCATCAGTCCCAGATCTTGAACCAGGTCTGCAAGCTCTAAGGCTGGTTGTGCATCCGCGCCATCGGTCCAGACGCGAATGTCCTTCAAGATCGATGTAAGCTGCGCTTGCCTCAGATCAGCCGTGCGCGTGAGGAGCGCCATCTGGCCATCGCTGCGCAGAACGAGGCACTGGAAAAAGCAGAACCCGAACGTGTCGTAGCCTGTGAGCCAATACATGCTCTCCTGTGAGAATATCAGAAGACCGTCGAGTTTGGCTTTTGCCATCGCTGTCAGTGTTCGCTGCATTCGGTCGGAAAATTCACTCGGTTCGAAATGGAGAGCCATGTCAGTCGTCCTTCAAGGCAATTGCTGAGACCAGCCGCCCGTAATCTGGTTCGTTTCGGTGACAACTCCGGCGGTAGGAGAAGAAGCGGTCGGGATCGGCGTAAGTGCAGGCGTCGAGGTTTTCAACATGTTCAACCCCGGCTGATTTCAGGCGATCCGAGACATATCTGGGAAGGTCAAACATGACGTGGCCTTCGCGTTCAGCCGGTTGGAAGTAGATCGAGTTCCCCGGGGCGACGTCGAGAAGGGTCGCAACGAAATCGGGTCCAACCTCATAGTTCCGAACCGATATAGCAGGTCCGATCGACGCTTTGATGGAGGACCGCGCGGTACCCAGCGCCTCCATTGCCGCTATCACTTGATCGGTCACGCCGGAAAGCGCGCCCCGCCAACCGGCATGGGCGGCACCGATGACGCCCGCGTCTGCGTCGGCGAAAAGCACCGGCGCACAATCTGCTGCGAGCGCGCCGAGCGCGATCCCTTTCGTTCGCGTCACCATCGCGTCAGCCTTTGGCGGCGCTCCTGGAAAGGGCGCATCAACTGTGACCACATCGGGCGAGTGGACTTGATGCACAGTGAGGATTGCAGATGCGCCAAGGGCCTCTCTTACGAGCTGGCGGTTTTGCTCAACCGCGTCGGGGGCGTCGTTTGATCCCAATCCGCAATTGAGACCCTTGTAGATCCCAGTCGACACTCCGCCTTCCCGCGTAAAAAACCCGTGCTCGAACGACGGGTGATCAAGGTTTGCGCTGGTCAACGGATTGAGTTGCATAGGCGTCATCCTTGAGCAGCCGTGTTGCGGTTTTGATTGCGGGACCAGAAAATCACGCCAAGTCCGACTAGGATCATGGGGATAGAAAGGATCATCCCCATCGTTAAACCGCCCGCGAGAAAACCGATATGTCCGTCGGGTTCACGAAAAAACTCCACAAAACCGCGGCCAGCGCCGTACCCGGCCAGGAATATGCCGCTGACGAGGCCGGGTTTCTCCAGTGCCTTGAACTGATGCGTGGCTATACGAATGATGATGAAAAGCAAAAGACCCTCTAGGAGGGCCTCGTAAATCTGGCTCGGGTGACGGGGCTCTCCGTCCGTTCCGGGGAAGATTACAGCCCAAGGAACATCTGTTGCTCGTCCGACAAGTTCGGCATTCACGAAGTTTGCGATCCGCCCAAATAGAAGTCCGATCGGCGCGGCAGCGCAGACAGCATCTCCGAGCGATACCGGAGAGAACTTCCGCTTCCAGGCAAAAGCGACAATGACACACAAAACGCCGAGAAAGCCGCCGTGGAATGACATGCCGCCGCGCCACACCATCGGAATTTCAGCGAGATTTTGAGCGTAGTATGGAAGGTTATAGAAAATGACGTAGCCAATCCGCCCACCGACAATAATGCCTATCGTCGCCCACACGACGAAGTCATCCACATCGTCACGGGTAAACGGAGACTTTCCGCCCCAAAGGGCCGCGTTGGATGCGAGCGCTCCGACATATCGCCATCCGAGTAGAATGCCAGCGATATAGGCGAGCGCATACCAGCGGACTTCAATTGGTCCAAGGGCGATCGCGACAGGGTCGAGGACAGGAAAGGCAATCGCTGGGATCATAGTGAATAGCTTTTGCGTTTAGCGTTTCCGGCTTTTAGCGTGATCGGGATACATATGCGATAGTGCCGTAAAGTGGTCAGTGTTGTCGGCCTTTCCTGGGGTACCTGACTTGCTGCCGATCGGAATGATCCCCATAACAACTGGCAGACATGAATGAGGGAGTTCAATCATGACCCAGACTTCGGGCAGGCTGTTCGACGAGATGGCAAAAGTCATGACCGACGCTGCTGGCGTAGCACAGGGCGTTCGGCGCGAAGCGGAAAATGTCATGCGTGCCCAGGCCGAGCGCATCCTGCAAGACCTCGACGTCGTCAATCGTGATGAGTTCGAAGCCATGAAGGCGATTGCAGTTAAAGCGCGGGAAGAAAGCGAGGCGCTTGCCGCCCGCGTGGAAGCGCTGGAAGCCCAACTCGCGGCTCCAAAAACGCGGTCGAAAAAGACGTAGGGATCATTTTCCACAGCGTTTTTAGCGTTGTGGATAGACCCGATTTGGGATTCAAGAGCCGCGGAAAACTGCGGCTCTAGCGCTTTCGCGCTGTGCACGGTTTGAGTGTGTTAACGCTTTCCTTACAGCTTTATTCCAGGCCTTAACGAACGCAGGAATCGGCCACGCTATAGTGGCTTGAGCAGTGATTCGTTTCGCTTTGTGAACAACTTAGCGCTGGTGGATCATTGTTTCACTGTCGCGAGTCAGCGCACGTCATCGTGCTTGATAAACACTGCGACAGAGCGGGTTGAGAGTAGGCCACGTTTCCGTGGTCGGGGAACAACGTCGTTAATTGCCGAGGCTTTGGAATGTCCCTTCTTGCTCTTGAATTGGATGAGCGTGTCGCAAACCCCGTGGACGTTGTCGAACACGTGGCTGATGAACGCGATTGGGCGTTCGATCGCTCCTGCGACGATGAAATCGCGATATCAGTGGCCGGTGCGTGGAGTGACTACCACGTTTCTTTCACGTGGCGTGACGATATGGAGGCGCTGCACGTGGCGTGCGCCTTTGATTTCAAAGTGCCCGACGCAGGTCGCGAGAAACTCTCTAGGCTTCTGTCCCTGATCAATGAGCAGCTCTGGATGGGCCACTTTGACTATTGGGAGAATGAAGGTGCCGTCATCTTTCGCCACGGTGTTCTCCTGACAAACGGCGCGATCGTTAATTCGGGCCAGTGTGAAGGTATCGTGCAGACCGCCGTTCAAGCCTGCGAGACTTATTATCAGGCGTTCCAGTTTCTCGCCTGGGCTGGGAAATCTCCGGAAGATGCCCTCCGCTCTGTCCTTTTCGAAACCAAAGGAACAGCCTAGTTGGACGATCGCTGTCTGGCGGATGTGCCGTCGCTTTGCCTCGTCGGAGCAGGAAAAATGGGCGGCGCCATGCTCCAAGGTTGGATTGCTAATGGATTAGCACCGTCGGCGGTGACTGTATTGGACCCCGGCCTTGCTGATGATCATGCAAGCGAGTGGAAAGACCTCGGCGTCTCCGTCAACCCTACCTTGCCAGTTCGCACCGCCAAGGTAATCGTGCTTGCGGTAAAGCCGCAGATCATGGGTGCAGTCCTCGAACATACGCAGAAAAACTTTTCCTTTGATGCTGAGTCATTGGTGGTCTCGGTCGCAGCAGGCTGGACGATTGGCAATTTCGAGACCGTTCTGGGCGAGCATGCACCGATCGTACGGGTCATGCCGAACACGCCATCGGCGATCGGCGAAGGTATGCTGGTGGGGTGCGCGAATGGCGTGGTCAGCGAGCAAGAAAAAGCGATTGCGGATAGTCTGATGTCGAGCGTCGGCGAAACTGCCTGGATCGATGACGAGGCGTTGATGGACGCGGTGACGGCTGTTTCAGGTTCAGGGCCTGCCTACGTATTTTATCTTGCCGAGTGCCTGGCTGCTGCAGGACGCGACGCCGGACTGCCCGACGACCTCGCGGCTAAGCTCGCCGAGGCAACGGTTTCAGGTGCGGGCGCATTGATTAAGGCATCGGACGACAACCCATCTGAGCTTCGGATCAATGTGACGTCACCGAATGGGACGACAGCTGCTGCACTTGATGTTCTCATGGCAGATAATGGGCTCGGACCTCTCATGAGGGCTACTGTCTCAGCGGCGGCTCGTCGATCTCGCGAACTCGCCCAGTAAAGTTCGCTTCTCGGGCGCTCGAATGCCGCGCTTGTCGCCGGTGCACAGCGCGATAAAACATGGGTCATGAACTGACACGCGAGTATTTCATGCCAGCGAAAACAACCAAGACGCCGAAAGCTACTAATCGCGATCTCATCATCGACGCTTTTTTCAACGTCGTCGCCGCTAAGGGAATGGACGACGTGGCGATGGCGGAAGTTGCCAAAGAAGCCGGTTTGAAACTGTCTGATGTACGCGATGAATTCACGACGCCTTACGATATTCTCGCCGCGTACGCTCGCCGTGTTGATCGACAAGTGCTCGATATGATTCCAGAGGACTTAATGGAAGACACGCCACGCGAGCGTGTTTTCGATGTCCTCATGATGCGCTTTGACGCGCTTGCCGATCAAAAAGAAGCGCTGGGGGAAATGTTCTCGGAGACACGATCGAACCCGTTAGCACTTGCGGCTTGGAACCAGATCACGATCGTCTCGATGGGCTGGATGATGACAGGCGTCGGACTTGAACCGAAGGGACCGGCAGGTCTCGCACGGGCGCAGGGCCTTGTTTTCGTATTTGCCCGGGCGTTTCGTGTTTGGCTCAAGGATGACGATCCCGGAATGGCGCGGACCATGGCTGAACTCGATCGTCGTTTGCGGGATGCAGACCGGTCGACGAGCATGCTGAACAATCTACAATCCGCTCTAAGACCTCTAAGCTTCCTTCGCCGTCGGAGGCGCCGTTTTGACTACCCCACCGCAGACCAGCCCTTTGATGACGGCGGTGATCCGCCTGCGCGCAACGAGATGCACTGATTATTGTGACTGATACCATCACGTTCGACCAGTTTCTCGAAGTTGACATTCGCGTTGGGACTGTCGTGGACGCGCAGCCATTCCCCGAGGCGAGAAAGCCAGCCTTCAAGCTATGGATTGATTTCGGCGACGAGGTTGGAACCAAAAAGACGTCAGCCCAGATCACAACTCATTACACGCCGGAGACCTTGATTGGTTCGCAGGTTGCGGCGGTCGTGAATTTCCCCCCGCGTCAGATCGGTCCCTTCATGTCTGAGGTTTTGACACTCGGGTTTCTCGACGCGGATGGCGAAGTTGTTTTGATCCGTCCTGACAAGCTGGTGCCCAATGGCGGCAGGCTACAATAGAGAACGCACGACGAGCTTACAGGTCTAAACGGGTAGGGAAAGCCGAGCGCGGAGGCCGCCCATTGCGCTGTCAGAAAGTGTAATGTCGCCACCGTGGCTGCGCGCGATGTCCCGGGCAATTGCGAGACCAAGACCGGTTCCCGCTTCATCCTGATTTCGGGCGTCGTCCAGCCTGAAGAACGGCCGGAAGACCTCCTCACGACTTTCTGGCGGGATGCCTGGACCGTCATCATCAACCGTCACGATAAGCCAAGTGCCCCGATGTTCGGCGTGAACTTGGACAGTGTCGCCATGCCTGTGGGCGTTGTTGATGAGGTTTGTAAGGCACCGCTTTATGGCGTTCGGTCGTAACGTCGCGTGTTTGTCGCCTTCGAGTGAATATTGCGCGTTCCGACCGCTACGCTCGCCATCGACGGCCAGCTGATCAAACAATTCCGCAAGATTGACGTGGACGATCTCTTCTTCGGCATCGCCGCGGGCAAAATCGAGGTATGCCTGCAGCATGTTTTGCATCTCGGTGATATCTGCTTCCAGCTCTTCTGTGTCGTTTTTTCCGCCGAGAAGCGCAAGCTGAAGCTTGAAGCGTGTCAGAATTGTCCGAAGGTCATGGCTGACACCGGCTAGCATCGCCGTTCTTTGTTCCATTTGACGTTCAATACGGGAACGCATCTCTACAAAAGCGCGGGACGCGCGACGAACTTCCCGGGCACCACGCGGGCGAAAGCCCTCAGGAACCGGATGCCCCTTGCCGAACCCTTCAGCCGCATCCGCCAGCTGCAAAATTGGACGTATCTGATTGCGCATGAAGGAGACCGCGACCAAGAGGAGAACAAGCGATGTGCCCACCATCCAAACAATGAAGATGTGAGAGTTAGACGCGTATGCCTGCCCCCTTCGGGCGAAAACACGCAGCACCGCATCATCGAGTTCGACGCGGATTTCGACGATGTTTGAGCGCCCGACCGTATCGATCCAAAAAGGGCGATCGATACGGTTTCGAATTTCAGCCGAGAGCGCCTCGTCAAGAATCGAGAAAAACGGTCGATTGGCGGGAGATGGAAGCGGGTCCGGAGGCAAAAGCGCGACATTCAAATTCAGCTCTTCGAACGCGATGCGTCTCAGGACTTCAAAATCCTGATCGCTTGGGTACGCGTCATAGAGTTCGATCAAAGTCGCAATGTCGCGGGTCACAGCCGCCGAGAGGCGCTGCGTGACCGTCTCCCAATGCCGTTCCATGAAGACGAAAGCGATGACGGACTGAAGGATGACGATCGGCACGACGATGATGAGCAGAACGCGGGCATAGAGCCCTTTCGGCATCAGGTTCGCCAAAGCTTGACCGAGGTAATGCCGAATGCCTGAGAAACTTCTCAACATCCGGAGGACCCCACTCTGTCCAGCAAGGTTGGTCTCTCGGCCGGCGCGCGCACCGGCCTCAGTCGCAGTGTCCGAGTTCATCACCATGGATCGACGACGAGCTTGTACCCTACGCCGCGCACGGTTTGGAGATGGGTCGGGTTTGCGGGGTCGTTCTCAATTTTTCGCCGTAACCGGTTGATTTGCACGTCGACAGCGCGTTCACTTCCCGCTGAGCCATCATCGACTAGTTCATGGCGCGAGACGGTTCCGCCTGGATCATCTGAGAAGATTTTAAGGAGCTCCCGCTCCCGTTCGGTCAGGCGGATAGTCTCGCCATCGCGTTGAAGCTCACCGCGCGCTCGGTGAAAGACCAGCGGCCCTATTCGGATCGCATCCGGCACGACAGGTCCAGCATCCTGCGCGACCGCTCGTCGAAGGATGTTATTGATGCGCAGAAGGAGTTCGCGCGGTTCAAAAGGTTTTGGCAGATAATCGTCTGCGCCCGCTTCGAGGCCTGTAATCCGGTGTTCGGATTCAGATCGTGCCGTCAACATCAGGATTGGGATGGTGTCATTGTCAGTTCGCAGGCTCTTGGCGAATTCGACACCATTTTCCCCCGGCATCATGACGTCCAAAACAATCAAGTCAAAGACAAGCGCCTTTCGGTGGTCGCGGGCGGCTGCGGCGGTCTCCGCCGTCGAGACGCGAAAACCATGGTCCGATAAGAACTTCGAAAGCAGTGACCGAATGCGCCGATCGTCGTCGACAATAAGAATGTGAGGCGCGTCGTCCTCTATCAAGGTGATGTGTTCGGTCATTTCGAGAGATGACCCCTTTTTGTGCGACACGCATCCGTCGCGAACTCAGATACGAAACCGAGAAGGGCTACTTGCCGCGAACAAGAGTTGCAACGCGCTGACGCTCTTCCTCATTGACCATGAGTAGCAGAAATTTGCAGATGGTGTCGAATGCATCAGGCGATACCCCGTCCAGTGCCGCTGTAATCCGCTCAATCTGGGGTTCGGAAAGCGCAACAGACAGTCTCTTCCCTTTTTCGGTCACGAAGAGTCTGCGCTCTCGGCGATCCGTGTCGCCCTTTCTCTGCTCGATAAAGCCTTCATCGACGAGTTGGCGCAGGACACGCGCAAGAGACTGCTTGGTGATCTTGAGGATGTCGAGCAAGTCGGCGACCCGTAGGCCAGGATTCCGCGCTACGAAATGGATAACGCGATGGTGGGCGCGGCCAAATCCGTCGGCTGCGAGCAAAGCGTCGGGATCGCTGGTGAAGTCACGGTAGGCGAAAAATAAAAGTTCAACGAGTTCATAAGGTTCGCTCTGTTTCGGCGAATCTCCCGAGAAATCGTGGTCAGAAATTATGTCAGCCATATTGACATATATAGCTAAGATTGTTACATCCTAAGGCATCACGGCGACAATATTGTTCAATCAAGGCAGTGTTTCCGTTTCTTTGTTGTTTCAAAGGCTTTTGAGCATTGCAGCTCAAGAGCCGAAAACGCGTCTAAAGGCGCATGGGAGGATGTGATGGCAATGATACCGTTTGACCAGCGCGAAGGCGCAATTTGGTTTAATGGGGACATGGTGCCTTGGGGCGATGCAAACCTGCATGTTTTATCCCATGGTCTCCACTATGGGAGCTGCGTCTTTGAAGGCGAACGTGCCTATGGCGGTGAAATCTTCAAGCTGACGGAACATACCGAACGTCTGCATGAATCTGCAAAGCTTCTCGACTTTGAAATTCCGTATTCCGTTCAAGACATCGATGATGCTTGTCGGCAAGTCTTGGCAAACCAAGGTTTCAAGGACGCGTACGTTCGGCCAGTCGCGTGGCGCGGCAGCGAGATGATGGGCGTGTCGGCTCAGGACAATCGGATAAATGTGGCAATCGCTGTTTGGGAGTGGCCATCCTATTTTGATCCGGAACAACGTTTGAAAGGCATTCGTCTCGACATGGCGGAATACCGTCGTCCAGACCCAATGACCGCACCCTCTAAATCAAAGGCGGCTGGCCTTTACATGATCTGCACGCTTTCGAAACACCGTGCAGAGCGGCGTGGCTATGCCGATGCGCTGATGCTCGATTGGCGTGGACGCGTGGCTGAAGCGACCGGTGCGAACGTCTTCTTTGTTGAAGGCGATACACTCCACACACCCACACCGGATTGCTTTCTTGATGGTATCACCCGTCGGACGGTAATTGATCTGGCAAAGGCTCGTGGATATGAGGTCGTCGAACGGACCATCATGCCTGCCGAGCTCGCCGGGTTCGATCAGTGCTTCATCACGGGGACAGCGGCGGAAGTAACACCGGTGTCTGAGATTGGCGAATTTGATTTCAAGGTCGGCGAGATCACTCAGACTCTTATGGAAGATTATATGGAAGCGGTCCAACCGAAGCCACTATCCGAGGCAGCTGAGTAACTTAGGGGCCACTATCCCAGCGCGCAGCGGCTTCATCATCCCTAGTCGCTGCCGCAACCCACTCGCCGGTGCTTCCGTCGACAAAGCGCTCTTTTTTCCAGAAGGGCGCTTTAGTCTTGAGATAGTCCATTAGGAAATCGGCCGCCTCCAAAGCTGCTTTACGATGCGTCGACGCGGTTATGATCAGGACGATATTCTCGCCAACCGGGATGATCCCGTACCGGTGTATCACGGTCGCAGCTTTAAGGTCCCATCGCTCGAAGGCCTGATTGACAATTGTCGCGATTTGCCCCTCGGCCATGCCAGGATAGTGCTCGAGTTCGAGCGCTGATAGCGTTCCGTCCTCGGACCGGCACACGCCGACGAAGCTTGCAATTCCTCCAATATCGCTGGCGACTGATCGAATACGATCCGTTTCGATGCCGATATCGAAGTCTTCAGTCTGTACGGAGATTTTGACTGCGGTGCTCTCTGAAGTCTCAGCTAACATCAGCCGCCCGTCATCGGCGGAAAAAGCGCGATCTCGCGAGCATCTTCTATGGGGTCGGCATGGTCCGCGTGCATTTGATCAATGGCGGCGCGGACAATTGTCTGATCCGCAAAAGCGTAGGCATAGTTCTCGCCGCGCTCGCTTAAATGGGCGATCAGATCAGCAATCGTCATATCTGCGCGTGGGAGCGTGATTTGCTCTTCCGGGACGCCGACCCGTTCGCGCAACCAGGCGAAATATTTCACGGTGACTTCTGACATTACCCCACCAGGTGCCTCAGCCCGCCGCGGAAATACTCATAGCCCGTGTAGAGCGTCACCAGACCGGAGATCCAGAGGCCAAAAATCCCGATATCAGTGGTGATCGGCAGGATCGTATCCCCGGCGTCCCCAGCAATTAGGAACCCAATGGCGACGAGTTGGAGGGTGGTTTTCCACTTCGCGATCCAGGTCACTGGCACGCTGACTTGAAGGGTGGCGAGAAACTCCCGCAGGCCAGAAACGAGAATCTCACGGGACAGGATGACAAGCGCCGGGATGACCGTCAGGCCAGAGATGCGATCGACGGCGACGAGGGCGAAGAGGCATACCGCGACCAAGAGTTTGTCGGCGATCGGATCAAGCATCTGACCGAGTGCCGAGTGCTGTCCCATGGTGCGGGCAAGATATCCGTCTAGAAAGTCCGTCACGCCAGCCGCGATAAAGATCGCAAGTGCGATCCAACTCATCGTCTCTGTCTCTTCAAGGATGAGCCAAGCAACAACCGGCACCGCTACGATCCGCGCATAGGTCAAAAGGTTGGGAATGCTCGCAACGCTTTGATCAGTGACGCTCATTGAGAGGCGGTCCATCTTGCCATCATGTCAGGCATGGTCATCACGGGTGGTGCGGGGCGTCAACGCGTTTTCCGGTCGGCGACTTCGCCGGTGTCGTGGAAATGGTCAAAAATGATGCGTGCCGTGGCGGCGTTGATGCCTTCAACCGCCAGAAGATCCGAGAGGTTCGCGCGGGCAACGCCCTTCGCAGATCCGAAATGGTGAAGCAGCGCTTTTTTGCGGCTTGGGCCAATTCCTGCAATTTCGTCGAGCGGGTTGGCGACTGCTGATTTCGATCGTTTTGCTCGGTGCGCGCCTATCGCGAAACGGTGGGCCTCGTCGCGCAAGCGCTGAACGTAGTAAAGCACTGGGTCACGATCCGGCAGCGTGAGTGGCGGGCACCCCTCGCGATAAAAGACCTCCCGACCGGCATCGCGATCCGGTCCTTTTGCAACCCCCACGGTCGGCACATCGCTAACGCCCAATTCCGCCATCACGCCTCGCACGGCACTTAGCTGACCTTGCCCGCCATCGATCAAGATCAGGTCAGGCCAGGCCGGAAACTCATCGGGGTTTTCGGCGATCTCATCGCGCGGGTGTTCCTTCAAAAGGCGCGTGAAGCGTCGCGTGAGCACTTCTCGCATCATGCCGTAATCGTCCCCAGGCGTCAGCGTCTCGTCCTTGATGTTGAATTTGCGATACTGCCCCTTTTCGAACCCCTGCATGCCAGCAACGATCATCCCACCAACGGCATTGGTGCCCTGAACATGGCTATTGTCGAAAACGTCAATCCGTCGCGGTGGCTCAGCCAGGTCGAAGGCCTCGGCGACACCGCGTAGAAGACGGTCTTGTGAGGCCGTATCGGCGAGCTTTCGACCCAGCGCCTCTCGGGCGTTGGTCATGGCGTGTTCAACAAGCTCGCGTTTTTCACCGCGCACGGGATTGCGCAGTTCGAGCTTGCGTTCGGCGCGCTGAGCAAGCGCCTCGGTAAGGAGCGCCTCGTTCGGCATAGAATGTGACACGAGGATCAAACGCGCGGGAGGTCGGTCGTCGTAGAACTGCCCGATAAAGGCTTCGAGCACCTCTTCAGGTGAGATCGATTTATCCGTGCGCGGAAAGTAGGCGCGGTTACCCCAGTTCTGCCCGGTCCGAAAGAAGAAGACTTGCACGCACGCCTGACCACCGTCGAGATGGCAGGCGAAGACGTCCGCTTCGTCTACGGTCTTCGGGTTGATGCCCTGGTGCGACTGCGTGTGGGAAAGTGCACTGAGCCTGTCGCGATAGCGGGCAGCACTCTCGAAATCGAGCCTCTCTGCTGCTTCTTGCATGGCATCGGAAAGACGCTTTCGCACCGTTTGGCTTTCGCCAGAGAGGAACGATACCGCCTCATCAACGAGTTCGCGATAATCAGGAGGCTCAATCTCTCCAGTGCAAGGACCGGCACATCGTTTGATCTGGTAGAGAAGACACGGGCGCGTGCGGCTTTCATAGACCGAATCGGTGCATGACCGCAGCAGAAACGCACGCTGGAAAGCATTGATTGTGCGGTTCACTGACCCGGCGGACGCAAACGGCCCGAAATATGTGCCCTTCCGTCGCCGCGCGCCGCGATGCTTCAGGATTTGTGGCGCCTCATGGTCCTCGGCGATAAGGATATAGGGAAATGATTTATCGTCCCGGAGAACCACGTTGAAGCGTGGCTTCATCCTCTTGATCAGGTTTGCCTCAAGCAGCAGTGCCTCGGTCTCGGTCTGCGTCGTGACGAATTCCATTGAATGGGTCGACGCGATCATGCGCGCGATACGATTCGTGTGGCCGCCAAGTCGGGTGTAGCTTGTCACCCGGTTCTTGAGGTTCTTCGCCTTGCCGACATAGAGAACCGAGCCATCCTCGCCAAACATGCGATAGACGCCGGGCTTTGCGGGCAATTGCTTGACCATAGCCGCGATCACGTCCACGCCGCGTTTCGGTTTTGCCTCAGCGTCAGCTGTTATTTCGGCGGTATCGCTCATGCCCATAAGGTACGTCTTCGTCGCTACGCTTCAAGCGTTCCTTACACGCGCTCACTCGTTTGCGTGGATGACGTCTGGCGTTTCCCATGCGAGGTGCTGGCCGCCGTCGAGGGCGATCATCTGACCCGTGAGCGAGGGTGTCTCTAGAATGAAACGCACAGCATTCGTGATTTCGGAGAGGTCCGGCCCACGCTTTAAGATCACATTATCGATCTGGGCCTGGAAGTCTTCAGGTGCCTGCCGGGTGTTGGCCAGCGTAGGGCCGGGGCCAATACCGCAAACGCGGACACTTGGGGCAAGCGCCTGAGCAAGCGTTCGCGTTGCGGTCCAAAGCGTGGATTTCGACAACGTGTAAGACAGGAATTCCGGCGTAAGGCGCCAAACTCGCTGGTCGATTATGTTGATGGCGACCGCCTGTCGGCCGCGCGGGAGACGCTTCGCCATTTGGCCGATCAAGGTGATGGGCGTGTGGACGTGCATCTGCATGTGCGCGTCCCAAAGCGCGTCATCCATGTCTTCGATGCTGTCTTTCTCAAAAACCGAGGCATTGTTCACAAGGCATGTCACTGGACCAAGCGCCACTTCGCAAGCCGGCACCAATGCGCGGACGGCATCTCGGTCGGTCAGGTCCGCTTGCAGCGTTGCCGCATCGCCGCCGTTTTCGATGATAGATTCAACCAGCGCACCCGCCCCGGTCGATGACGACCGATAATGAACGCCGACCGCATAGCCGTCTTGTGCCAGTGCGTGCGCGATTGCCGACCCAATGCGCTGCCCGGCGCCGGTTATAAGCGCGACTGGTTTTGCCATGATGCCCCCGTGCTGGAACGCTGGACCTAGCGCGCCATGGCTAGCCCGACCAGTCCGGGCTGGAGGAGAATGACGATATAGCCGACGTAGAGTGTCACGAAGACAATGCCTGAGACACGACCAATCTGACCACGACGTAGCACGTAGGGGACGAGCAGTGCCGATGAGGCGAGCATGATCCAGAGGTCCACGCGCAGAAATTCCTCTGGGATCGGTACCGGGATCAGAAGCGATGTAATGCCCATGATCGCGAGCAGGTTGAACATGTTCGACCCGATTACATTGCCGATTGCGAGTCCAGCTTCTTTTCGAACAGCAGCGGTGATTGTCGCAGCAAGCTCCGGGAGCGACGTGCCAATTGCAACGATTGTAAGTCCGATAATGGCATCCGACACGCCCCATTCGCGTGCAATTCCAGATGCGCCCTCAACCGTGAAATGCGCGCCGAACGGTAAGCCAATGATCCCTGCCGCAAGGAAAATGAAGATGAGGCCGTTGCTATGCGGTACGCCTTCAACGCCGTCGATGGTCTCGATTTCGGAGACCGTTGGACCGCCATTCTTTGCGCGCATAGCGCGGCGTGCCGATTCGATGAGGAAGACCGCTAAAAGGGTGATCAACACGACGCCGTGGGTAACGGACAATGGTCCGTTGAAGCAGAGCGCGATGAAGATCACCGATGAGCCAAGCATGAAGAGCGTGTTACGGACGATGAATGGTTGGTTTGCGTCGGTCGCCGTGATGATCGCTGGAAGCCCCAGTACGAGCAAAACATTCGCGACGTTCGAACCCACGACATTGCCAATCGCAATTCCGCTCACTTCGTCAAACGCGGCCTTCAGCGAAATCAGGAGTTCAGGTGCCGACGTTCCAAAGGCGACGACGGTCAACCCAATGATCAGCGGGGGAATCCCGAGTTTCTCCGAAAGCGCGACGGCCCCGCGTACCAGAAGATCACCTGTGACGACGAGGAGGCCTAGCCCGACCAGAACAAAGAGGTAGTCCATGGGGCTATTCGGTCTCGTTGTTTCGTGCCAGGGCGAAGGATGCCATGTCTCCTGCCGGACGCTGTGTAAACGCGCTGCGTCAGGACGTGCAGTCGGACATAGGAATAAATGGGACGATTAAAAGGGATGCCCTCGCTTGAGCATCCCTCCCACTGCCAATTTCCAGTGTTTAACGCGGTCGAACTTGCTGGCAGTCCGGCGCGTAGGCGCGGAAATAGTCGTATGCCGGGATGCAGAAGACGAGGCCATTGGAAAGTGGCGGGTATCCATCATGGCTCAAGAGATAAAAGACGTGGTGACGCGACCCGTTTGAAAGTGTCGCCTGGGCTTTGCAGAATTTGCGGTCGTGGAACTTCGGATCGCGATGCCGCTCTGCCGTCGTTTGTGGATTCTCGAGGGAGACGATAGCGAGCTCCCGATGAAACGTCTTTCGCTGGGACTTTTCAAATCGCTTCGAGATGAGATTCAGGATTTTTGGCGAATCGCACTGGCGCTCGGGCCAGAGGTTGAAGCGTTCTTTTTTGCCGTGGTGACCTGACTTTGAAAAATCAGCCGCGTTAGCCGATCCAACGGAAAGAACGGCGAACAGCAGAGTTATGGCAAGGCCCTTGATCATGAGCGGTGTCCCCGACTTGTAGCTTTCTCTTTTCTAGCCCGCTCAGGGCCGGAGAACAATCATCGGACTGCGCCCGCACATTCTTTGAAGCACATCTGCACCGCATTTTCTGGGCATACCGTCTCTCGAGAAGCAGATCCGTACCTCGTCGAGACGGCGATTGTCGCATGTGATCGCAATTGCGTCTCGCGGGAGGGTCGGGTTGGCTGCGACCATCATTGCGCGCAGATCGTCTCGTGTGACTGAGAATTGTTGACGGATGGAAGCAAGCTTTTCGGGAACATCAATCTGGGAACGCATGGCCCGGGCCGCTTCGAAATAGCTCTGGGGATCCAGACCGGAACACGTGCCGTGTTTCCGCCATTGATGCGCGAGGAGACCACGGTCCGGCGTTATATCGCCATAGCGATCGAGAAGCACCGAAGGTAATCGGGACGGGTAGGAGGATGGGCACCGTTCTGGCCAGCCACGTTCATATTGCGGCCAAAGACCATGAACGATGAACCGACGGTCCAACCGACATTGACGTCGACTATCGGGATTGGCTTCGTCGGCGCAAAAGGTCGGTGACCAGGAAAGTGCAAGCACATAGTAGTCAAAATCGCCTGCACGCCCTTGCGACTGCGCGTGGCTCGTGGTGGCCGCGCAGACCGCTAAGAAAAAGGCCGCAAGCGCTCCAACGATTTTCATTGGTTGTCGAGGCGTCTCACACTTGCAAGGACGGTGTGGTTCTCATCCAGCAATGACATTGCGGGACACGCTTCACTGGAAAACGTCCAGGATGTATTGTTTAGGACGCGATCGCACATTGCTGATTTTCCTCGAATGCAGGCCATTTCACCCACGGAATAATCGCGCCCTTCGAACCGGCACGTGCACGAAGAGGTATGGCTTTGCTGCACCGTCATGATCGGAGCACGGATTGTTTGATCGGCGACTGCGATAGTGGGTAGCGCCACCGAGATCAGGGCGAGTAAGCCAATCACAGTGGATAACGCACGGGGAGCGCGTTCAGCATGGGGTAAGGGAAACATCTGGCGAGAAAACCGCATTCGCATACCTCCGGTTAGAATAACTGCTCGCTTGTGGTCACTCCTACTTCGCCGATGCCAAGGCGGGTTTATTCGCCTCGCGAAAATGGCTACCACGACTTCACTGTAGTGGGAGGGTGGCATGGGCAAACTCAATTTGGCAATCGTCACAGTGACGCCGTTTCAACAGAACTGCTCACTGCTCTTCGATGGAGACACGCTTGAAGGCGTCGTGATCGATCCTGGTGGTGAACTCGACCGGATCGAAAAAGCCATTGCTGAAACACGCATAAGACCCACCGCAATCGTGCTCACCCACGGCCATATCGACCATGCGGGCGGGGCAGAAGATCTCAAAGCCAAGCTGGGCGTGGATATCATTGGCCCGCATCGCGACGATCTGTCCTTGCTTCAAGGCCTAGAAGTCCAAGCGCAAATGTTTGGCGTGCCGCCGGGCGAAGTGCGCAATGTCACGCCGGATCAATGGTTGGATGAGGGCGAGACATTAGAGATGGCAGGGCGATCCTTCGACATCTACCATTGCCCGGGGCACAGCCCCGGATCTGTCGTGTTTGTTCAGCCGGATGAACGGGTGGCAATCGTGGGAGACGTGCTTTTTCAGGGTAGCATTGGCCGTACAGATCTTCCAGGTGGCAACCATGCGGATTTGATCAGTTCGATCAAAACAAAGCTCTTGCCGCTCGGGGATGACATCAAATTTGTGTGCGGTCACGGTCCAGGCTCCACGTTCGGCGCTGAACGAAGAACCAATCCTTTCTTGGTATGATATTGGATGCGCAGTTTTAAACGAGCCGCGTTGGCAGCATTCTGCGTTTTGGTGATGTCCACCTTCGCCGTGAATGCACGAGAAACGGAAGCCGACGAGAAAACACGAATCGATAAGCTCTGCGCTTTGCTCGTTGGATCGGCCTCTGAGCACGGATTACCTCTCGAGTTTTTCGTTCGTCTCGTATGGACCGAAAGCCGGTTTAATCCGGATGCCGTCTCGCCAAAAGGTGCACAAGGAATTGCTCAATTTATGCCAGGCACTGCGGCGTTGCGGGGGCTCAAAGACCCTTTCGACCCAGAGCAAGCGCTTCCCGCATCCGCACATTTTCTCAGCGACCTCAGGAATCAATTCGGGAATTGGGGTCTTGCTGCCGCGAGCTACAATGCCGGGCCAGGGCGCGTTTCACGTTGGCTCGCCGGAGATTCTGGCCTGCCGTTTGAGACGCAGAACTTCGTATCGCAGATTACCGGTCGCGCCGCCGAAGAATGGGCGGCGGCTGGGCGTATTTCCGATGCGGCAGCAAAGGAGGGCGTGGGTGCAGAAGAAGAGTCTCCCGATTGCCCGACAATTGTCGCGGCACTTGGTTCAGGCACGGGGAGTTTCCGCGTCGCGACACCTCTTGCCGAGTGGAAACCGTGGGGCGCTGCGGTCGCAGCTGACTTTTCACGCTCAAAGTCGATCACAAAGTTTCGCCGAGTAGCGTCTGCAGCCGGCGGCGAGCTCTCATCGCGCAAACCCCTCCTTGTGCCAATGCGAAACCGCTCACGGGGACGTCGCACGCTTTTCTCGGCGCGCTTCACTGCTGATACGCGAGCTGGCGCGGAGACCCTGTGTCGGGCTGTTCGTGCCCGCGGTCGAGGGTGTGTCGTCCTAAAAAACTAACGATTTTCGGAGTAACACGCAGACTTACATTCAACTGTCATCCCTTTTTCCTTGCGTGTTTGTTCATCCTGGCGCACTCTCTACGTGTCCTGGGTAAAGTTACCTTAGGCAGGACTGGACTGCGGCACGGAGCGCGGGTCGGATATTTCCCGCGCAGCGAATGCGGACCCCGTGATGATGGGTCGCGACGAAGAACTGCTCCCACACCTTGCCAAACGGAAGTTTCCCGATGCGGTCGCATTTTGTCGGCCAACGAATATGGAATGGAGCAGACCATGAGCCAGACAGGCACAGTAAAATTCTTCAACGCAACCAAAGGCTACGGCTTTATTACTCCGGATGATGGCTCAAAGGATATCTTTGTGCACATTTCCGCAGTTGAACGGTCGGGCATGTCAACGCTGAACGAAGGCCAAAAGGTGTCGTTTGAGACCGAAGCCGATAAGCGTGGCAAAGGCCCAAAGGCAGTCAATATTCAGTCGGCATAGTTGCCGACCTCGCCGTTCAGTTTCAGTTCAGGCACTACGACTACGATCGGCCCCATCGAAAAAGGAGATGGGGTCAATCCAATGTTCCTAAGACATCGCATCAAAACCATCGCAAAACCAGTCGCGATCGCTGTGTCCATCGCTGTCACAGCCGTATCCATGCCAAGTCAGGCTTCGGCTGGGGCCTTTAGTGGGGCAAAGGCGCCGACGGCGATCACTGAGGCGGCAAACGCCAATATCGTCGAGGTCGGCAAACGCAATCGTTATTATCGTGGCTACCACGGACATCGTCGTTATCACGGTCGCCGTTATCGCAGAGGCAATGACGTTGGTGCAGCAGTTGCAGCGGGAATAATCGGCCTTGCCGTTGGTGCTGCGATCGCCAATTCGCACCAACCGCGCCGAGCGCATAGGGCCACCCGGGCACACCGCGCGTATAACGGCCGTCCAAAGCCCTATACTGGTGCTTGGTATCGGTATTGTGCCGCGAAATACCGGTCGTTCGATGCCGCATCCGGCACGTTCTTGAGCTATTCTGGCGTGCGGAAGCTTTGCCGGTAATCCAGTAACCGCATCCACTTTTGACGGAGAGGATCTCCATCGGTCCTAATCGATGGGGATTTTCTTTTTTCGCACACCCATGGCCAATCGAACGGCGAGCGGCACTTCCATCTCATCCAGAAGAGCGTTGGTGTTTCGAAACCCCATAATGTCTCGCTGGATGACGAGATACCAGAGTGCCTCTCCCGCGGCCTCAACCCGTGCTGAATAGTTCAGATCATCGCGCGGTGTGGCTGCTAGTTTTGTCAGCGCTTTGTTGAACTTCTCCAACATCCGCCCGTGGGTGGATGCGGCCTCAGACCGCATTTCGTGGTCGAGCACGCTTTCAAACGGATCAGATTGGGCGCGGGGCGGACGAAAGCTCATAGCTCCTTTATAGAGCGCGAATATTGCCTTTCTGCCACTAAGCTTGGGAGCGCGGTAGGTAATCAATCTTCGTCCACGCCAAACCTCAGGGTCTTAATCAATCTCCTACGATAACAGGCAAGAGGAAAAGCCCATCGAGGTATCAGGTATTATACAAGCCCATAACGCTGCCGAGCGGTGAGCGAGGCAGATAGGATTATGGGACAGCAGAAAGCGTCCGGAATTCCCCCTCGGATTCACATGAGTTGGTGGGGATGTTAGGGGAGAAAAAAGGGGCGGGGAAAAGTGGACCAGCCCCAGCTTCGTTTGCGCTAGCCCACTTATATCTTCCCAGTCACCTCGGCTGAAAGCGGCTGTGTCACTCCACACATTGCCGAATAGACCCTGTTCCTGAGCCATTTATTGACGGGGTCGTTGTCGTAACGCTCTGACCAGAAAATATGTAGGCTGAACGGCGGCGCAGACACCGGAAGCGGTAAGGACACCAGGCACGGGTCTTCGCTTCGTTCGGCAAGGCGGCTGGGGATTGTCGCGATGAGCCCCGTTTCGTGAACAAGATTGAGCGCCGCACCAAAGCTATGGCTCACAAATCGAATTCTTCGGGATAGGCCTTCACTCCGTAGCCAATCATCTAGATAGCCCTGCGGCGAGCCACCAAGCGGAGCAATCAAAAGATGCTCAGCTTCGAGGTAGGCGTCGAGATCCCAATTCTTTGCTGCTGGATGATCAGCTCGAACCAAACATACGAGATGCTCATCATAGACCTTTCTCTGTTTCAGGCCTTCAGGAGCAAACAGGATCGTTGTAACCGTCAAAGAAAGCCGATTTCGCCAGAGTTGAGCCGCTCCGTACTCCGTGTTGAGAGGCAGGAACTGAATGGGGGCGGGGCAACCACAAGCGTCGAGGGATCTCAAAATATCAGCGCCGTGAAGAACAATTTCTTCGTCCGCGCAGGTTATTGAAATCGGTTCGACAATACGGGTTGGGTCTATCTGCTCACCGCCAAGAAGCGCCGTCTCCATAGAGCGGAGCGCGTCACCTATTGGTTCAATCAAGCGGTCGGCCTTCGGCGTCGGCACCATGCCCCCCTGACCCCGAACGAAGAGTTCATCGTGCAGTAGTGAGCGCAGGCGTTTCAGAGCATTGCTCACAGCGGGTTGGCTCAGCCCAAGCCGTTCCGCCGTCTTTGTGACACTCCGCTCTTCAGTCAGCACATGAAAAACCCGGAGGAGATTGAGATCGATCGTACTGATATTCATCTGATGAATATTATGGATTTCTGAGACCCTGTTAAGTCCCGCAAACCTGCGCCTTAGGGTGTCCGCATCAATCAAGCATAGGATCTCGCGATGACCGAATGGACACCCACCCGCCGCAACATGATCAAGCTCGCGGCCTCAGCTGGAGCAATCACCGGGGCGTTCGCCACGACGGGGCGGATTGCGCACGCCGATAATCATGCCGCGACGCCGCTCAACGGCACCGTCACCATCCACAAACTCGGTGCCATCACGCTGCATAGCTACACGGCCCCCGAAGCATCCGCGATGGTCAACACGCACATTGTGGAGACGGCCAATACGCTCCACGTGATCGACGCGCAGTTCATCCAGAGCTTCGCCGTAGAAGCGCGCGCCTACGCCGACAGCCTCGGCAAGCCGATTGCCGGCGTATACCTCTCCCACTCGCACCCCGACCACCTCCTCGGCGCCGCGCAATTTGCCGATACTTCGTTTGTCACCTCCGCAGCCGTGCGCGCCGACGTGGACAAGAACCAAGACATGTATCGCAACCGCAAAGAACAGCTCAGCGACACGACCGATCTCTATCTTCCGGCTGGCACGCTGAGTGCGGGCGCGGCCGAGTGGGACGGCGTGAATGTCATCATCACGGAGGTGAATGATGCCGAAGCGGCGGTCACGCTGACGTTCGCGTTTCCCGATGCAGGGCTCGTCATTGCGCAGGATCTGCTCTATGCGAGCGCCCATGCGTTTCCGCTCGGCAATGCCGAAAATTGGATCACCGCCTTGCGGTCAATCGCGGCGACGGATGGCTTAAAGGTCATTGGCGCCGGACACGGTTTGCCGGCCTCGCCGGGCGCCATCGACGACGCGATCGCCTATCTCAGTTTCCAGCAACAGACATTCGCCGCCAGTGCCGATGCCGAGACCGCGATTAATGCATTGTCTGCCGCCTATCCAAATTATGGCGGCAAGGATCTGCTCAACTTCGTGAACTTCAGATATTAGGGCAGGCTGCGGGGGCGTGGTTTAGGTTCTCGCTCACGCGCTGTCTCTTTTTGGTTCGCGCATATAGCCTTTCTTTCTCGCTGATCGCTCGAAAGGGTCTCTCGGCATTAGCTCCGCAATTGCCTGCCGACCAACGCCGTCGGTCGCTTGAGCGACCTCGGCTAGGAAATGCGCGATCTCGAACTAAGGTTGGAGCAGACGCAACGTCAGGTTGGTGCCCAACCTCCGAGCCGAAGGTGGGGCAAGGCCGAATGGCCGTCGCCCGGTCAGGGCGCCCCGCGGAGGCCCGAGCGCAATACGTAAGCTTCGAA